>NZ_CAJGZK010000014.1 GCF_904846215.1 Psychrobacter glacincola
TCCCACTGTTCCCACTGTTCCCACTGTTCCCACTGTTCCCACTGTTCCCACTGTTCCCACTGTTCCCACTGTTCCCACTGTTCCCACTGTTCCCACTGTTCCCACTGTTCCCACTGTTCCCACTGTTTCCACTGTTCCCACTTTGACCGTTTGGGTCTTCTTTTGGAACAGAACCTCCAGCTACCGCTGATTTTAAAAAGATACTTGTCCAATCTTTAGGTGTAGTTAAAGATAAAAGTGTAATTGGACCTGAGTATGGAATCTCAATATTAATTATATTATTTGATCTATTTCCATTAATATAACTTACTGTTACTGGCTGCCGACGAATAACACTTTCAGCTTTGGCTTCTCTTAAGGCATTGATTAAGGTTGCAGTTGTTGACTTCACTCGCTGATTAGCAAGTTGGGTACTAATACTAGGCGCAGCAATAGATACAATGACAGCCAATACTACAATAGTAACCATCAGCTCAATCAGGGTAAAACCTGAGTTAGAGTCTGAGTGGTAACGTGAAAAGCTATTTATAGAATTAGGCATGTTATTATCCTATTTATGGTAATTACGAGTTATTTGTGACAACAAATAAAATCTTTAGTAAGATTAATTCTCAACATTCTTTAATAGTATATGCAATATTTATACCACTAATTTTAACTATTAATCTACTTGTATCTATAAGTAGATAAAATTTGCTCCAAGTAAATAAAAAGTCAAAGACAATCAACCGTTATGAACAATATATCAATAATGTAACACAATAGTAGTTGTCAATTAATATTTTTAGCTATTACAACTGGCTACCATGTGCCAATGCATAGGCACACAGATGATATTTATTATTGGCGTTAGGGGCTGGCACAGGGTAAATGCACAGTGTGTGGGCTAAGGCTTGTAGGCTTGCACCTGTGGTCGCCACATCATCAAACAATAACAGCCGCTTGACAGGTGGTGGCTCAATAAGCGCAAAGGCATTGTCTAAGTTGGTTAGGCGTTCGGCACGGCTCAAACCTTGCTGACTGACCGTATCATCAACACGTCTTATACCTTGCCATAAAGGGATATCCCAGTGCTTAGATAGATACGCGGCCAAGATACTGACAGGATCAAAGCCACGTTTGATGAGACGCTCATCGGTCGTTGGCATAGCGACAATCATGCTATTATCATGATGACAACCATGAGGTCGTGGTAGCTGGCGTATCGCATGTAGCAATAACGGCAGCTTTGTCATATCTTCATGATGCTTAAAGGCTTTGATAGCTTGGCGCATGGGATAGTCATAATAGGTTGCTGCTTGAATGGTCAGCGTCCTACCAGCAGCAATATCGACTTCAAACGGCTGGGGCAACCACGTAAGACTGCTATGGCAACTGGGACATAACAGTCCGCTACTAAAACGGCTATTGAATCGCTTGCGTATACTAGTGGAAAAAGAATGGTTACTTAATAAAGGGTGATTACTTGATAAAGAGTAGTTACTTGATAAAGAGTGCGATGCGTTTTCAGCCAATAAGCTGTTTTGACTGAATAATGAAGGGTTTGATGAGGAGTGACTTTGTGAGAGCTGTGCTTGCGGGATACTACGATAAACGGCACATAACTGGCAACGTAAATTTATATACTCTGCCAGCCATATTCCGGTCTGATAAGGCGCTAAGTGACGCATGATTGGCTGTCACTATAGACAGTGATGTTACAGACACTGATATTATAGGTGCTGATGTTACAGCCCTTTCCAATCATTGAGTACGATACCAAAGCCGATAGAGGTATTCTCATAGTTATAATCTACGATAGATTCGCCATAACCTTGGAATACCTGCACAAAACCATTGACGTTTTTGGATAACGGATAAGTATAATCGATTTGCGCAGCGCCCTTACTGGTGCCCGGATTGTAGCGCAACGTACCGCTTAGACTTTGTTGACTCGGTAAATCATATAAGAACTTGATATCGCCATAACCCATGAAATCTTCGATATCCGGATTGTCTTCACTGCTATCATTTTCATTGTTCACTCGTAACCACAATCGCGGTATGACAGATAACTTGCCCCACTCTGCCCCTGCCATCACATAAGCACGGTTCCATGAGCGTGATAATGGATCATCTTGACCATTTGAGTGATGAATAGCACCTGCTCCGAGCATGCGCAGTCGTCCACCAAAAGGCAGATTTGCTGTCACAGGCTGGGTCAAAAATACCTCTGGCTGATAATCGGTTGCACGAAATGGTCGTGAGTTGTCTTCATTATAAACCTGCCAATGCGACTCTTGAGTATAACCAAACCACAAATCAGCATTGGTATTAAACAAATCTTCTGCCACTTTGGTCTTTAATGATAGTTGAAACTTCAAATCCGTATTACGAGTGTCGTTAGACGTAAAGGGCTTCTCTGGTTGAGGTCGAGTGGATGTACTTGGGCTTAAATTGGGATCAAAAGTATAAAACAGTGGCATAACATAGGTTGGACGATAGGCTCTGACTGTCCATGTACCGCGTTCACTGTTTTTATCAAGGTCATACGCTAAGCTTAGTGGCGTATATTTTTCGATATCCGCTTGCGTCACGCCGACATTTTCTAATACTTCCGCTTCTCTTTGCGTCAGTCCAGCCGTATCTAAACTTTCAGTCTCAGCAGACGGGTTTGTTTCAATATCTTGTGAAGCGTTACCAGACACTTTTTGAGCGATAACATTGTCGTTAGCATTGCCGTTAGCAGTTTCAACAGCGTTGGTTTCTTGTGCTAATACCACCTGCGGATTACCTGACAGCGTACTGATAACCGTTTTTGCCAAATCTACTGGCTGTTTACTTGTAACATAACTTGGCGTCTTACCTTGTTCTGCAACCTTATCAAAGCATGCCAAACGGGCAGAACTGGTCTGTACTTGAGTACATTCAAAAAACAATGCCGCCTGCTGAGCAACAAAATCTTCGCTCACCGCACTGCCGTTTTGCACAGCGATATTGGTATTCATAGGCTGCAAGCTCTTAGTCTGAGTTGTATCAGCAGCCTGCGCTTGTATTGTGAAAAAAGTGAGCGCTACGCCAACGGCGATATGTAGAGAGCGCTTAGTCGTTTTAATCATCATTTTTTTTGGTGCTTCAGGTTTATTTATAGAGGGGCGCTGCAAAGTAATATTGAAAAACATAAGTATCCTTTATTCAACTGATCGTGATTGTCAACAGAATATATGAGATGATGGATATAACTATTAGCGTCGACGCTAAACTGGCATAAAAAATCAATATAACTTGGAGATAAGGGGTTGCTATCACGCTGAATAATGCGCTTTTAGCAATGTTGCTTTATTGTAATGAAAACGTACACACTATACTAGCTTTATTGCTGCATAATGTAGTGCTAAATGAAGATAAGTAGCATAAAACCAAATGCTTATACTGCCTACAACATAAAAATGCAATCGTTGCGTAAGTGTCTGGCTAATAACACGCTCAAAGTAATTTTGATCTATTTAACACCAAATACAACGGATAATGTGATATCAGCTTACTGCTAAAATAAGCTCAAAAAAGCCAACGTACCGTGACAGTACGTTGGCTTACTTATAGGAATCGTATGAAGGCGTTTAAGAGGATAAAACAAAGATTTCTGATATGACTATAGTCAGTAAAAAGTAATATCGACACATGATGTACTGCTGGTATCAATTTTTCTTGCTTGCTGTGCCCATGCAGACAGAGGCTGCAAAAAATTTGTACCAGCAGTACCGTTGCGTGGCGTGGCGTGGCATTTTTAGAGTATTTTGACTATATTATTTGTTCAATGCCGTTAATGTCTGCTCAAACTCTTGTCGACCGATTTCACCGACTTGTTGAGTCACCAGCTGAGCGTCTTGATAGTACAACAGCGCAGGTGGACCAAATAATTTATAACGCGCTAAGATAGCCTTAGAGTCTGCGCTGGTCTCAGTAATATCCAGCTTGACCAACTGCCAGCCTTGCATTTGCGCTGGACGACTATAGAATAAGTTTTTATCCATAATACGGCACTCGATACACCACTCAGCGGTGACATCGACGACGACTTTAGGGTTGGCGGCAATAATCGCATCTAACTGCGCAAGCGTCGTGACGGTCTTATCTGTCGCACTATTATTACCTGCCAGCTGACCCTCAATAGATTGACCGCTAGAAGATTGCACCATCGTTGGGGCGGCGCTTAATGACACTAATGGATGTAAACTGTCATCATTACCCAAGGCTGCACCAATAATCAAACAGGCCGCCCAGATACCAGCTACCAAGCCCAGTGCTTGCGTCAGCATACGGCCACGACCCAGCCAGCTCCAAGCCCAAGTAGCGACGACCATAAACCATAGCGCCCATACCAATAGTATCACTGGCGATATAAATACCCGCTCAATTAATAGTAGTGCCACGGCAAGTAGTAATAAAGCAAAACCTACTTTGACCCAGTTCATCCACTCGCCCGCTTTCGGAATAATCTTACCTTGGGTGGCCCCAATTAAAATCAGCGGCGCGGACAAGCCAAAGCCGAGCATAAATAAGGCGGCAAAGCCCAATAGCGGACTACCAATCGTTGAGACCGCAAGCAGTGCGCCAAATAGTGGCGCAGAAACACAAGGTGATACCACTAAAGCTGATAAGAAACCAGCGACCAAGCTACCGCCCGTACTACCCAACTTGCTATCACCAGCTTGGCTTAAGCCTTGAATCTTACTACTAATGGCACGCGGTAAACGAATCGTAAAGACGCCGAGCATATATAGTGCCAACAGAATAAATACGATGGCGAAGCTGATCAAAATGATCGGATTTTGTAGCCAGCCGATAATACCTAACGACTCTCCAAACACAGCAATCACTGCGCCGAGGAGACCGTAAGCAGTGGCAACACCTATCGCATAGCTCGTGGTTAAGATGATGCCTTTTTTGACCGTTGGATTTTTCTGACGGGCGACAATATTAGCGACAATAGGCAACATCGGTAGTACGCATGGGGTCAGCGCCAAGCCCAAACCGGCTAAAAATAATAAGCCGAAAGCCAACCAAGGATGAGAGGCCAAGCCAAATGGGTCGCCTTCTACTAAGTTATTAGCAATAGTACTGGTATTGGCACTGGAACTGGAAATAGCACTGGAACTGTTAGTAGCGTCGCTACCTACTACCCTGCCATCTGCCCCAGAAATCATATTGGTAGCTGTTGTTTCACTATCTAAAGCGCCATCATCTATCAAGGCATAATCAATCACCTCGTCATCTATCAACGCCTCTCCTGCTTCAGCCGTGAGGCTATTAGCATCAGTTGCCTTTAAATTTTCTGATGGCTTTGTGGCGCTCGCAGCGCCAGCTACATTCACAGTATCGACATTCTCTTGGGCATTAGTCGCAAGATTGTCTTGAGTTGCCAACGCTTTGTTAGCAGAGACTTTGGCAGCAGAACTGGTGCTACTTCCCGTAGACTGTTGCGGTGCCGCCGCAACACTGATGGTGGTTTTAATCTTTTCAGGTGGATAGCACAGGCCTGCATACGCACAACCTTGCCAACCAATAACCATTGCCGCATTGTCTACGCTTTTGCCGCTACTATTGGTCAGCATGGTAGTTGCCACTACATTGGCCTGATCAAAGACGGCTACCTTTCCATACGTTGGATCATCAATTAATTTATGCGATTGATTAAAGCGAAAAGGCCCCGCAGTCACGCCAGCAGGTAACGTTAGCTTAAGCTGATTTTTGTAAATATAGTGCCCAGGAGTAATATCGAAGTTAATTGATAAACGCGTGCTCGCAGTAACTGGCTTACCGCTGCTACTGACTTGAAAAGCTTCCTCTACGGGTAAGAACTTTGTTTGCACCGCGCTTTTATCATTACTAAATAAATCGCCCAATCCCGCTGCCTGCGTCGTCATGGGCAGCGCAGCCAGTCCTGCAAATAACGAGCTACTCGCAATAGTCAATGCCAGTAAATAGGACTTCTTTGGCACTTTATTTACAACTGATGGCAGATTTTTTGATGACTGACTTTTTGTAGATACCAATGTAAGTGACGAAATATTTTTTGCTGTCTTAATGGACATAAGGGACTACCTGTTATAACGACTATATAAATCAATCTGCTTGCGCTATCTATTGGTGACTAACGTTTGACTGCAATGTTTAGCGTGGTTTTGATCTTTTCTGGCGGATAGCATAGTCCAGCTTTAGCACAGCCTTGCCAGCCAATCATAACCGGCACATTCTTTGCCGCTTTGCCATTTTTGGTCGTCAGTATAGTCGTTGCTACCACAGTTTTTTGCGTAAATACCGGTACCTTGCCAAAGGTTGGATCATCAATAGAAACCGGCGATTGGCTAAAGGTAAATGGCGCGGCACTGATACCTTTTGGAAAGCTCAAGGTCAGCTTATCTTTATAAACGTAATGACCCGGTGTGATATCAAAGGCGATTGATAGCTGCGTGCCTTTAGCGGTCGCTTTGGTACTGTTGGTTACTTGAAATGCCTTATCAACGGGCAAGAATTTTGATTGCTGAGCGCTATTATTGCTAAACAATTCCCCCAGACCTGCAGCTTGAGTTGCCACAGACGTCATTGACAAAGTAGTCATCAAAGCAGTGGCTGTTATAGCAAGCAAATAAGGCTTTTTAGTTGATTGTTTATTCATGATAATTGATTTCGACTTTGAGATTTTGATAGACATATGATTACCTCGGATGGCTTTAAGAACCGCTAGTTTTTACAATCGCTAAAAAAACAGTCAATCGTTTTAATAATAAATAGCAGGATTAAGATTCCGTTTATCTGGATTTAAAGTTATAGTCAGTGAAAAGTAATATCGACACATTATGTACTGCGGGTATCAATTTTTCTTGCTTGCTGTGCCTACGCAGACAGAGGCTGCAAAAAATTTATACTCGCAGCACCGTAGTGTTTTTAGAGTATTTTGACTATAGTGATATTTATAGTTAGCGATAGTCATAAAAAATATCAACCAATAACGTCTTATTGGTTGATATATTAGTCTCATTAAAAATGCTTTTAGCGCCAAGGTATTTATCATGGTATAGCTTGCAAACAACACCTAAATAACTCAGTAGGCTAGAGCTTATAGCTGAGCATAAAGATCAGCATCCTGCCCCTCTCCGCCTTGTTCACCATCAGCGCCTAGAGAAAATAAATCATAAGGTCGATCTTCATTGCCAGGGGCAACATATTGCAGCTCATTTTCCCAGCCATCCGTTGGATAACCGCCTTTGATGTAACCACCGTCAGGATAATTTTTAGCATCAGCAGGCGGTGTGGTAAGTGCTTCTAGACCTTGAGCCGTCGTCGGATAGCGCGAGTTATCTACTTTATACATATCCAATGCATTTGATACCGTCGATAGTGCCGTTTCAGTGGTTTTGACCCGTGCTTTATCACTTTGTCCGACGACCTTTGGCACCACAAGACCGGCAAGGATGGCCAAAATCACAATCACTACCATGATTTCAATCAAGGTAAATCCCGATTGGCGATTGCTTAAGCGCTGAGTGCTTGGTAAAACCGCTGCTTTGTGACTGCAAGCGGTCTCTGAACACACTGGCATATTATTCCTATCACTCGGTGAAATCATAGTTACTCGAATATTATCAATCATAGTCATCGCTTCTGGCATCGCTTTTCGCGTCAGGGTTATATAAATAATGAAAATGGCGTTTAAGTCGCCTTTATCGTCACATTCACAATAGGCACATTCTATATTCGCAGTGTCTTAATGAGCACTGAAACGATTATCACTATAAACCATGGTTTTATTTTTATCCAGCATTGACGATAGATTGTTATTTGAGTCAATGTGTTATTAATAATCTATGATGGCTAACCTTTTGAAATAGCGTTTGACTGTTACTTATAACTGATACTTACTATAACGCAGGGCTAGATTTGATGAAAGTAAAAGCGCTGTACGATCAACAATATATAACAGTAAGCAAAACTTAAGAAACGTAGCTAAGTATGAAGTCAAATCACTAGAAGGTTGCTAAAGAAGATCAAAAAGTATTAAAGGTAGCAAGGCTTGATCTAGAAATATAAAAGCGTATAACTAAAGTCAGTGAAAAGCAATATCGATGCCTTGTGGTACTACTTGGTATTGCTTGGTACTGCTTGGTATTGCGGGTATTAATTTTTCTTGCTTGCTGTACCTAGGCAGACAGAGGCTGCAAAAAAATTATACCCGCAGTACCGTAGCGCTTTTAGAGTATTTTAACTATATATGGATAGTAAAATAATCCTCACTACTAGGGTAGTATATTTAAGGTTAATAAAAATTAGCCAGCCAAATCATTCATATTAACAATCGGTAGCATCACCGCCATGACGATAATCATTACTACCACGCCCATCAGCACCAGCATTAAGGGCTCAAGTAACGACAATAAGGTGCTGATAAAATTGGTGGCTTCTGCCTCTTGCATATGAGCTGCGCGGCTGAGCATGTTTTCAAGCTCGCCTGAATTTTCACCACTTTTAATCATTTGCACCATCATCGGTGGAAAATAGGACGATTTGTCTAATTGGCTCGACAAACTTGAACCTTCCGTGACTCGATCGGCAGCGGTAATAATCGTTTTTTGAATATGCAAATTGGTCGTCACTGCAGCGCCAATATGTAGCGCCTCAATCAGTGGTACGCCAGAGCGCACCAATATCGCAAGCGTACTGGCAAAGCGCGCCGCATTCAGCCCTTTTGATAAGCGTGCAAATATAGGCAATCTTAGCACGGCACTGTCTATGGTAAGTTTGCCCGCTTGCGTCTGAGCAAAGCGATAGAATAAAAATGCCGTTCCTGCCAACACTAGCAGCATCAGCCACCACCACTGGGTAATGATGTTTGATAAGCTAAGAACAATTTGGGTAATTAAAGGTAGCGCTTGCTCAGACTGCTCAAAGACTTTGACAATTTTGGGTACCACAAAGCTCATTAAGCCCATAATCACGCCAACGGCCATCACCATCAGCACGATGGGATAAACCATAGCACCTTGTATTTTTTTCTGTAAAGCAAAGCGATTTTCGGTGTAATCGGCAAGCTGATTTAAAATCAAATCCAAATGCCCAGACTTTTCGCCAGCGGCAATAGTAGCGATATATAATGGCGGAAAGCTCGCCGCTTGCTGCAAAGCGCGCGCCAGACTTAAGCCTTCTAGGACATGCGAGCGCACGGCAAGCATCAAAGATTTGATATGGGTTTTTGGCGATTGTTTGGCGACAGCTGCTAAGGTTTCCTCTAAAGGAATACCGGCAGCAAGTAACACAGATAGCTGACGGGTAAGCAGTGCCAACTCATACGCAGAGGGCTTTTTATAGCGGCTTTTATGTTGACTTTGTCTGTCATTGACGGCGTTGACTTCAACGGGCGTCCATTGTTTATCGCGCAGCTGCTGGCGTACTTGCCGTGCAGAATCACCTTCAAGCAAACCTTTTTGGATACCGCCGCGATCGTCAAGCGCTTTATAATGATAAGCGGGCATAGCAGCGAATATCCTAAGGTAGTCAAAGGCAAAAGAGGAGGGATAAAGATTTGACAAATAAGCGTATTAAAACAATAAATGACTTAAAATAATAAACGACTTAAAAAAGCGGCGTAGAATCGTTACTATCGGGCATCAAACCTTGCAATAATAAAACATCTAAATGCTGCTGCTGTAGCTTTTTATCAAAATCATTGACTTCCGCGATCAGCATACGCTCGATGCGCTTATCACTGGCAAACACACTAAGACGCGCACAAATGACCGCCAACTGATAAATACGTTTTTTACAGTAACCATCTAAACCTTGTAACAATCTGACCATATGAGGGGTTTCAAGGCTGGCATAATCATAATCGCTCACCACATCCTGACCAAGCGCTGTCACACCATAGCTGATGAGTAAATGGGCGCAAAAATAACAGCTGAATAAGTAGCCGACCACATGCCCGATATAATAGCCACGATCGTAAGTAAAGCTGCTGACGCCAAAGTGCCCAAGCACGTAGCTATTAAGGCTGCCTTGGTCAAAGATAGGTTTATTATGCTTTAGCTTGCCAACGGTGGCAAAGCATAATGGATTGTGCCCATCCTGCGTCGTCAGCTGCCAACCTGCTGGTTGCTGAGCTGGCATATGCCGTACAATATCTTCGATGATATCGTCCACCACATGCAGCTGCTGCCATAAGCGCTCAATGGCATCTGTATCCATCAAACCGCGTTTATCAAGCTGCTGTGCAAGCAAATACTGCTGGTATTCGGCAAACTGGGTTTTGAGAGTTTGTACAAGGTAAGTCGGACGGATAGCAGCAGAAGCCAGATATAATTGCTGCGTGCGTTCGTGCTGCGCCCGATAAAGTGCCACGCGCTGAGTCGCCACACTGCTTTCACTGGCAGAAGTAAATAAGCTTGGCGCCATAAGAGTCTGATTGGTGGCGCTAGCAGTAGAGGATTCTACCCTCTCAAGCAAGCTGTCATCTGCGTTTGGCAAAACAAACAATGCCAATAGTGCCGCTTTATCAAGCAAAGTAACCACACCTGCCCGTGCGCCAGTTTCCTGCTGAATAGTTGAGTCGTGCAGATTAAGATTGGCCTTACCTCTGCTAGGAGTCTTGTCGTTACTATTAGCAGACGCAGAAGGGTCTTGTAGATCACTTGATTTTACGCTTGGTTTTGCGGTCGGTTCAGTCATAAAACACCATCAGCTGCAAAAATAAACATCGCCTAAGTCATACTATATTGCCGATAGCTCGTAATATATAAGCATAAAATATAGGTCGCTAAAACATTGTCGCATCTAGGCGACTTATTACTTCATTGCCATTCCATAGTACCTGAACCTACGCTCATTGTCAGCTATGCAAGATCGAAATACTTGTGATGACAAAACAGTGTTATCACACAAATGCTGTTATAGTCAGTCCTAAATAAAAAAAATACAAATATTATAAAGCACTACTGGGATTAATTTTTCTTGCTTGCTGTGCCTGCGCAGACAGAGTTTGCGAATAATTAACCACAGTAGCATCGTACTCTTTTAAAAGTGGATCAACTATAGTCAGAGAAAAGTAATATCGATACATCAAGTACTGCTGATATTAATTTTTCTTGCTTGCTGTGCCTATGCAGACAGAGGCTGCAAAAAATTTATACCAGCAGCACTGTAGCGTTTTTGAGATATTTTAACTATATATATCACTGATTCAGTTTAGAAAATATCGCGCTGCTTGGATGCCTATTTCAGTCTGACGTGCCAACTAAGCGAGATTTTGTTTTTGATATTGCTGACGGTACGCTTTTGGCGATATGCCATACACGCGCTTAAAGGCTTGACTAAAGGTTGAATCTGAGGCATAACCCACCAGCTCACTGATTCGGCTGATGCTGTTTTGCTGCAAGCGTAAGTAACGTGCTGCTAGACGTAAACGGTAGTCAATCAAATAGGTCAAAGGCGGCATACCAACCACGTCTTTGAAACGTTGGGCAAAACTCGATCGCGACATACCTGCAACCTCAGCAAGCTTATGAATGGTCCAGTTCTGGCTTGGTGTTTCGTGCATAGCGACCAACGCCTTGGTTAAAAACGGGTCTTTCATGGCTTTCAACCAACTGTCCGTGGCTTCAGGCAAACTTTCGATAAAAACTCTTAAGCACTCAATCATCATAATACTTGCCCAATGATTGATAATCGCCGTCTTACCCATCCGCTCATGCTCAGCTTCCAACGTCAGCAGCCGAATCTCGACATCAATCACCTCAAACCGACCATCAGATTCATCGTTAATTTCAGGCAATATCGTTGGTAGCACTGACAATAAAGGACGAATCATCTCTTTATCGTACTTACATTCAATCAGTATTAAGGACGACTGGGCATCTCCATCGCCCTGAATATCAAGCGATTGTTCCGTGCAATTGGTAAGCAACTCATCCAAAGGCTTGGCACTCTGAGCATGATGATTGAGCGCGTAACTGACATGATTGTGCGCACTGGGAATCATAATAATATCGCCAGCATGCGCTTCTCTGAGTCCACCGCCCATATCAATACAAAAACTGCCGGACATCACCAAATAAAAAATAATCGTATCTTGTCTAGTGAGAGAATAAGACCAATTACCCGTACCATTTAAGCGATAGTATTTTGTATCAAATAAATGCACATTTTGTAGTAACACGCTTAATGCGTCCATGAACCATTTCTCCAATCACAGATGCTCAATAATCGCCACTCAATAACGTGCCAATTTAATAAAAAAGCTGCATTGATACGAGGATCGATTTTATTTAAAAATAATATAGTGTTACTGAGATGAATTTTTCTTAGTCAGCAAAGCTAGCATACTTTAATAAAGCCTTTACCATATAATATACATAGTCAGTGAAAAGTAGTATCGATACATTACGTACCGCTGGTATTAATTTTTCTTGCTTGCTGTGCCTACATAAACAGAGGCAAAAGGATATAAAATAGACAGGCACAAAAAAATGCCAAGAATGGCAGCGTCTGTTTTTAACAAATTTTGATATAAAGATAGAATATAAAAAGGAGGAATACAGAAAAATAAAATGGGGCGACTGATGGGACTCGAACCCACGACAACCGAGATCACAACCCGGGGCTCTACCAACTGAGCTACAACCGCCATAACTGTTGCCAAAATGCGGCAAGATATGCAGGCTAAATGGTGCGCCTGGCAGGATTCGAACCTGCGGCCACCTCCTTAGAAGGGAGATGCTCTATCCAACTGAGCTACAGGCGCTCTTAGAGGACTTTTACATATTTTGGTCAGCTTGATAGACAAGAAACCAAACCATTATACATAAAAAAAAGCCTGTAAGGCTCTTAAAATAGATGGTCGGAGTGATAGGATTCGAACCTACGACCCTCTGGTCCCAAACCAGATGCGCTACCAAACTGCGCCACACTCCGAAATTCTCTATTACTACGATAGTTTGTTGATTAGCTGGTCATTGGCAATGCCACTAGCTGGCTAACGTTCATCGCTATCGAGGTGCACATATTAAGGGGAAACGCCGATGGTGTCAACACCTATTTTTAATTAATTTGAATTAACTGCTAAGTTATTGCAAAAAAGCTTATTTCTTATAAATTGAACATTGACTGGCGTTACTTAACATAGTGCTTAATGACCTATGCGCTAATTGTACTAGCTCTTATGTCAGAAGCAAGTTGCTGTTTATCGTCCCTGTCAGCACATTAAAGGGTATCAGCCATAACTGGGCATAGGATGCCTTTTTACTATTATGAATATCTTGAACGTGTTGTTTCAATACAACCGCCTGCCTCTGATTGTCTTGCACCGGATATACCAGCCAGACTTGCTCGGCTTGATAAGCCTGTGCATAGCTGCTCAGTTGATAGGCGTCGCTGGCACTAATGGCGCTGGCATGCGCTAAGGGTTTCCATTTAATATCGATCACATGGCTATAATGACGTGACTGTTTTTCTCTTGTATCCTTTACTTTCGACACATGACTATCATACATGGCCGTATTTTCAGCACTTGAATGTATTTGCTTATAAATCAGTAAATCAGGACGAATAGACAAACACGCCTGCCCTTCTGCATCGTTCAGCCAGACACGTTGGGTTTGAAACAGTGGTTTATAGTCGTCGCTTAACTGCTGAAAAAACAGTGCAATGCGCTGACTTGCCCACTGTTCAAATGCTTGATTCATGTCAATCAACAGGCATAAGCGCTGCGGCATTGGGTGTTTATTAAATGGATTTTGTGAATCCATACCGTGACCAGTCTCAGTAGGTGACTGGCATAGCAGCCAATAAGCGAAATCTACTAGCTGCTGGGCCGCCTGTAATTGCTTTGCTTGCAGTGGCTGAGTCTCAAGCTCACGCTTGGCTTGAAAATATATCGACTCTAGCTGGCGTATTTCATACTGATGTAGCACAGACACTTGCTGCCATGGCTGCAAATATAGGAGAAGGTTTGATTGGGATAGCAAAGGTGTTAGTAGCTTTAATGCACTTTTAATCATGCGATTGCCTAACATATCTTGGCTGAGCACACTGCGCTCACAGACAAATTTGTGCGGCTGCATACTGTTGTGACGCAGCTGTTCTTTTATCAGCAGGCGACCTTGCAGCGCTGCTTGATTGTGGATTTGCGTCTGATACTGCATGGTTGGCTGATAATGCGCTAAGTACTGCAAAAACTGCGTAATGAGCCAATCAGATAAAGGCAATGCGCTGACTGGGAGCGCTGTCAACTGGCGGCTGTATTGCCCAAAGTTTTTGCTATGAGGTGATTTGTAATCGTCACCATTTATTAAGTCTGACAGCATATTTTGCACCCAGTGACGGATTTGAAAAATATCTGTATCTGCTAGCCGCTTATTTGACTGATATGACTGTCGAATATCAGTACTAACTGCTTTTGCGATAGGTTTTGGCAGTATCTCAACAATCATACCGCTCGGCATTATAATAACGCCGATATAACATCCAACCTTGAGTTGCCACTGTCCTTGTTTACGCTTAATGCTAAATACCGACAGCTCTTGCGCTATCAGCCACTGAAAATCAAAATCATGCAAAAAATCATGCGTTGTTAAACGCTGATGCTCAAATACCGTCATGATATTAGCTACAAGATGGCTATCAAGCGTATGCATATGAGCACTGTTTGTCTGATGTTTTGCAGTGCTCTGATTGAGTCCATTGTTATTTATCACTGATTCACACCATCACAGGTATAAGCGCTGATAGATGGCAGGTTTGATAAACTCACCGGTCTTGGCAATAAGGTCAGTATTAATTGTATAACTACCTGCATGCATAGACTGAGCAAAATAGGATTGCTGTCCTGCAAACATTGAGTTTTGAGTAGTAATAGTATTCTGGCTAGCCATTTGATTGGATGTCTCGTTATTCATTAATGTTTGGCTATCATGAATAAATTGCGCTGGCATCAGCTGCTGTTCATCTTTAAAGATGTATTGCAAGACAGCTACTTGCCCGCCCGCTGCTTGGGCTAATTGTGGAATAATTTGCTCAGTAAGTGCCATTTGTAACTGCTCAAGACTATGCACTGAGAATAAAAATGCATGACCCATTTGCGCCTCAATCCCTAACGTTTGGCTAATACGATGATTTAAACCTGTTAATATTTTGGCTAAATCGATAGACTCCGCTTCGTCGGTTACTTCTGACCCTTTATTCAGGTGGACAGTCGGTAACAGCTCAGGCTGCGGCGGACAGTCAATAAAGCGAAAACGACGACGCAGTGCCATATCTAGTGGCGCTAACGAATGATCTTGGGTATTCATGGTCGCATAGATATCAACATTGGCAGGCACGCTAAACGCTCGCCCAGAGTACGCCAAACTTATTGTCATCGCATTGGGCGTACCTGCTCGTTTATCAGGTTCAATAAGACTGAGCAATTCACCAAAAACGCGTGAGACGTTGGCACGGTTAATCTCGTCAATCAGCATGGCATAGCGCTGCTGAGGATCATTAGCAGCGCGCTGACACAATTTTAAAAATGCACCATCTGTAATAGTGTAGCTCATTTGCGATGCGCTGTTATTCGACTGACTAGCAGCTGCCATCACCGGGCGAATGCCCTCGACAAACTCTTCATAGCCATATGCTTGATGGAAGCTAACCATACTAAAACGCTGTTGGCTAAAGCGCTGGTTTTGGCTGGCACTATTATCACACTGCGCCTGCTGAAATTCTGACAATTGCTCTGACAATTCGCTCAATAGCATCAAGCTGTCAGGCAATAAATACCACGCGCCGCTAGGGTCTTTATCAAAGTACGCTTGACTGGCTCTATTTTTATACCCAACCGTCTGTGAGCTGGTTGGACTGTGCATTTGCAGTACAGACCACGCCGTATTACTTAAATTTTTCTCTCGTGCATTTTGCGCTGCTTTGACGACAAAAAATCTATGATTGACGATTTCAGGTACTTTTACTAAGTCCTGTTTTTGCGATTGAAAATCTAAAAATATTAAACAGACAACGTCACGCCAGCTCAACTCTTGCAATAATTGCTTGAGCAAATCCTCATCATTGGCTCTGGGCAGATAATCCGTATAATCTTTAGCGATTTGGAGCAATCGGTAAGTTTTACCGGTACCCGCGACGCCCGTATAAATAATATTGGTCGCCTTATCATTAGACACATCAGGCATAGCATTTTCCAGCGAAAAAGTATAAAAAATCCAGCAAAAAAGTATAAAAAAAGCGCTAACATTTTATCATTATAGTCGCTCACTCTACAGGGTATCAGTGTTTCGATTACTAACGCCTAAGGTGCCGTTACGTCACTGTTATTTTGTGAGCACGGTAGTACAGGGTAATAATAGTAGCGACTGAGCAGTTGATGTACCATAACTAAAATAGCTGCTAGGATAAAGCCTATTCGGTGACTCATTTATGACATGAGCATTTTCACCCTAGTATCATTAGCATTGTAAATCCCACTTGAATGAGGAATGTTGTATGTCAGGATTACTAAAAAAACTCCCGATCAAATTGACCAATAAACTGCCAGCCAAAGTCCCTGAGAACACAAAACCTACTGTCGAAAAACCAAACAGCACGCTAAAGCCAATCAGCAATCAATTCACCAAACTGTTATCTATCACCAAATACTTGCCTGCTGGTGCGCGCTCAAGCGTTTTATCAAAGGCATTTGGTAAAGTGGTGCCTTATGTCGGCACGACGGGCATCTATTATGAGACAGTCGATCCAAACCAAGTGGTGGTCAGTTTAAATAACAGCAAAGCCGTGCAGAATCATATTGGATCCGTCCATGCAGTTGCCATTACCTTACTGGCTGAAACGGCAACGGGATTTATCTTAGGCTTAAATTTACCTGCTGATCGTGTCCTATTGATTAAGTCTTATTCGGTGAATTTTTATCGTCCGATTAAAAAAGGACAGATGGCCGCCATCGCAAGCTTATCTGATGAGCAGCGTTTAGATATTTTAAATACCCCAAAAGGTGAGATGGTCATTCCATGTGTCATTCATGACCGTGAGTCAGATAGTGATCGCGACCCAATCGTGGTCGAGATGACGTGGGCTTGGATACCCAAAGCTGAGTTAGAAGCGCGTCGTCTAGGCAAAACCAGCGAAATTTCGGTAGCAGCTGATAAGACTGTTGCAAGCAAGTAATGGGTGAAGAATACGTAAAAAAATTACTTTAAACAATCAAAGCGTCCTCAAGTAGGGCGCTTTCTTTGGTCACGCGTAGCACCTCTTCTAATGTCGTACGCCCCGCTATTACCTTACGCAAACCATCAGCACGAATCGAGGGTGTCTTTTGTCGGGCGTACTCTTCTAGCTCATACTCGGCGGTATTGCTATGAATCATGCGTCGCAAGGCATCATCAACGGGCACCACTTCATATATCGCCGTCCGCCCTTTAAAGCCTGATTGGTTACACTTATCACAGCCGACTGCTCTAGGTAGCTTGATGGCTTTATCTACCGGATTATCATCAGTATTGTTAGTTGCAATATGCTCGGACACTGATTGAATACCAATTTCAGTAAACAATTTGGCTTGTTCAGGGTCAGCCAGCTGCCAATCATGGCAATGGGTGCATAAGGTACGTACCAAACGCTGCGCAACCACCCCTATCAATGATGAGGACAATAAAAACGGCTCAACGCCCATATCTTGCAAGCGCGTGACCGCTCCAATGGCGGTATTGGTATGCAGAGTTGATAAGACCAAATGCCCGGTCAATGACGCTTGCACAGCGATTTCTGCTGTCTCTAAATCGCGAATTTCACCAACCATCACCACGTCTGGATCTTGACGCAACATCGCGCGTAAGCTCTTGGCAAAGGTCATATCGACTTTGTTATTCACTTGCGTTTGCCCAATACCATCAAGCTGAAACTCAATCGGATCTTCGGCGGTTAAGATATTACGGGTTTGGTCGTTCAAATCAGTCAATGCTGAATACAGCGTAGTGGTTTTACCCGAGCCCGTCGGTCCTGTCACTAGAATAATGCCATGCGGACGATGAATTAGACGTTTTAGCTCGCTATAATCATTATCAGATAGACCCAAATAGGTCATATTCAGGCGACCGGCTTGCTTATCTAACAGTCGCATGACCACGCGCTCACCAAAGCTCGACGGCAATGTCGATACCCGCACGTCAACCTCGCGCCCCGCTAAGCGCAAGCTGATACGCCCATCTTGCGGCACGCGCTTTTCGGCGATATCAAGCTTAGCCATTACCTTGATACGCGATACCAGTAATGGGGCTAATTGGCGTTTTGGTGTGATGATTTCTTTTAGCTCACCATCGACGCGAAAGCGTACGACTAGCCGCTTCTCAAAAGTTTCAATATGAATATCTGAGGCATTTAAACGGATGGCTTCAGACAATAACGCATTAATCAGGCGAATAATGGGCGCATCGTCTTGTTGGTCCATCAAATCTTCAGTTTCAGGCACACTGTCTGCCAGACTATCAAGATCAGGATGGTCTTCAAGTCCAGCGGCGATATGCTGCGACTCGCCAGTGTTGCCCGCATAAGCGGCGTTCATGCGTTTTTCAAAATCATCCGAGCTGACGCTTTCATATATCGGCACACCGCGTATGCCTTGCTGCTGTAAGAATCGCACGGCTTCATTGATTGCTGAAAGCGGCGTGACCTTGGTCAATAGTAATGTCGGTGGCAGCTCAGGATCAATGGCTAGAATGACCAAAATCTGATGGCGTTTCGCAAAACTGTACGGCAGTTGCATCATAAAAACGACCTAATAGATAAAAAACTCAGAAAGAAACTTGTATCAAAGCACGGCAAATGTATTATGCTTAACTGGCTAAACCGAAAAAGACTGCAAGTAAGATTGCATGATTTTGTTATAATAGCATTTTGTTTTACTCGCCATTAGGATTTTCAGTTATGTCAGAGAACACTAGCACTGCTACTCAACCGACAGCCCTTTTGCAAGATACTTTTACGGTAGGCAGTCGTACCTTTTCTTCTCGATTATTGGTCGGTACGGGTAAGTATAAAGATATGGCCGAAACGGGCGCTGCAATCGGGGCGTCAGCAGCAGAGATAGTGACGGTCGCTATTCGTCGTACCAATATTGGTCAAAATAGAGATGAGCCCAATTTGCTTGATGTGATTTCACCGGATAAATATACTATTTTGCCCAATACAGCGGGCTGTTTTGATGCAGAAACGGCGATTCGCACTTGCAAGCTTGCTCGTGAGCTATTAGGTGGGCATAATCTGGTTAAGCTTGAAGTATTAGGGGACGAAAAAACCTTATACCCTAATGTGATAGAAACGCTCAAAGCGGCAAGGGTGTTGATTGATGACGGTTTTGAGGTCATGGTCTATACATCAGACGACCCTATCGTCGCACAAGAGCTTGAAAGCATGGGCTGTGTGGCAATTATGCCACTTGGTAGCCTGATTGGCTCTGGTCTTGGTCTGCTCAATCGCCATACGCTAAGCTTGATTATTGAAAATGCCAAGGTGCCCGTATTGGTTGATGCCGGTGTTGGTACCGCTTCTGATGCCGCGATTGCCATGGAACTTGGCTGTGATGGCGTACTGATGAATTCAGCGATTGCCAATGCCCAAAACCCTGTGATGATGGCTCAAGCCATGAAGCATGCAGTCTGGGCAGGACGTCAGGCTTTCTTGGCGGGCCGTATGCCGATGCGCAAAATGGCAACTGCCAGCTCGCCACAGACGGGATACTTTTTTCAGTAGCATTACCTATTAGTTGATTGTATTTTTCATTATAAAAGGATTTATTATGCGACTTCTCACAGCAGTCGACCAGGTGTTTTTACTTCTTGAGTCGCGCAAACAGCCCATGCATGTTGGAGGTCTATTTTTATTTGAATTACCAGAAGACGCTGATATCAGCTTTGTTCACCAGCTGGTAAAACAGATGCAAGACTCTGATGTACCGCCAACGTTTCCGTTTAACCAAGTGCTTGAGCATATGGTATTTTGGAAAAAAGACAAAAATTTTGATGTCGAGCACCATTTGCATCATGTCGCACTACCAAAGCCTGCCCGTGTGCGCGAACTTTTGATGTATGTTTCAAGAGAGCATGGGCGCCTGTTAGACCGTGCTATGCCGCTATGGGAATGCCATGTGATTGAAGGCATTCAGTCAGAAACTGAAGGTAGCCCAGAACGCTTTGCGCTGTATTTTAAAATTCATCACTCGCTGGTTGATGGCATCGCTGCCATGCGTCTGGTCAAAAAATCCTTGTCACAATCGCCCAATGAGCCGGTTACTTTGCCCATTTGGTCATTAATGGCACGCCATCGCAATCAGATCGATGCTATTTTGCCCAAAGAGCGCTCCGCTTTAGGCATTCTTAAAGAGCAAGTATCTACCATTAAGCCTGTATTTACAGAATTCCTAGATAATCTTAAAAATTACAATGACGACAGCTATGTCAGCACCTTTGATGCGCCGAGGAGTATTTTAAACAGACGCATTTCAGCATCGAGACGTGTAGCAGCACAATCTTATGATATCAAGCGCTTCAATGATATTGCTGAACGCATCAATATTAGCAAAAACGATGTGGTGCTTGCGGTTTGTGCAGGCGCCATACGGCGTTATTTGATTTCGATGGATGCGCTACCGAGCAAACCGCTGATTGCATTTGTGCCCATGTCTTTACGAACTGACGATAGCGTCGCGGGCAATCAGCTGTCATTTGTCCTTGCCAATTTGGGCACCCATCTGGATGACCCGCTGAGTAGAATCAAGCTGATTCATCGCAGTATGAGTAATGGCAAACGTCGTTTTAGACGCATGAATCAAGCGCAAGTCATTAACTACAGTGTGGTGTCTTATGCATGGGAAGGGATCAATCTGGCAACAGGTTTGTTTCCTAAAAAACAAGCCTTTAACCTGATCATCTCAAATGTTCCAGGCTCTGAAAAGCCATTATATTGGAATGGCGCGCGCCTACAATCCTTGTACCCTGCCTCGATTGTCTTTAACGGGCAAGCAATGAATATTACTCTTGCCAGTTATTTGGATAAGATTGAATTTGGTTTTACCGCGTGTAGCAAAGCCTTACATCATATCCAAGATATGCTGATGCTGATAGAAGAAGAGTTGCAGCTGCTTGAAAAGGTCAGTAAAGAGCTTGAATTCAATGGCATCACGGTTGAAGACAAAAGTGGCTACAAAAGTAATAGTAAAACAAAAAAGCTGGCTCCGTAACCGGAACCAGCCTTTTTGTCATACCTAGCTATCTAAAAGGGTGCGATTAAAGCGCGTCGCCCCATGCTGGTACAACCACTTGCATTAAAGGTTTTAGCAGCTTTATATTACAGGCAAAGATAGAACCTGATGTCATCGAATTGTGTGCGCCAGTATGGTCAACGACCACGCCGCGTGCCTCGGTGACAATAAGCTCGCCTGCTGCGATATCCCAAGGCTTGATTGACATCTCAAAATAACCATCAAAACGACCAGCTGCCACATAACATAAATCAAGGGCTGCTGAGCCTAAACGGCGAATTTGACCGCCCGCTTCAGTGATTTTTTGTAGGCTTTCATAATGCTCTTTGGCATAAGAGATGATTTCACCATTGCGTTTACGCTCAAGAGGATGACCGGTCGTAAATAAGCCACCATCGATCGTTTTACGCTCACTGACGCTGATACGGCGTTGGTTTAAACGCGCACCTTTACCACGGCTAGCAGAAAACATCTCATCACGGACAGGATCATAGATGACACCATGTTGAGTGACGCCTTTATGCTGTACAGCGATAGAAACACAAAACTGCGGTACGCCATGGACGAAGTTTTTGGTGCCATCTAATGGGTCAATAATCCAGCACCAGTCAGCATCTTCGCCGCGACCTTCTTGCATACCAAACTCTTCACCCAAGTACGAGTGATTTGGATAGCTGGCTTTTAAGGTTTCAATCGTCAGCTCTTCGCTGAAGCGATCAATACGGGTAACCAGACCATCTAGTCCTTTTGACTCGATATCCAGCTCGATTTTATGACGGTTTTGATGCGCGTACAAAATCTCTTTACCGACTTTTTCAGCAGCACGCGCTGCGATGACGACCATGGGTTCCATAGAATAACCTGCTTGTTTGATGAATGGATATTATTAGATAACTATTAATTGATAAGCACCAATCGATAGATTCTGATTCTTGAAAGAGATATATCAATCAAGAAGTACTCATAACATAAAAACTTCTTATAAAATCAATGAAAAATAAAGCCACATAGCAAACCACCATATATGGTTGCTATCAGTCGCACCGCCCAAGTTGTCAAATAGTTCACACCTACGGCAAGCAGGCGATGTTTTGGCATAAAAATACATGCTTTATTTTTTGCACAGCTATTTTATCAATTTTTTACAGATTACGCTCATTTATTATTTTTATAATTTAGCAAACATTTCTTTAATCGTCTTTAAAATTTTGAACCACATCAGTTAAGATAATAATTGTTGAAGCTGTTTAACCACACCGTCTACATCCAAACCGCAATCCGTTAACTGTTCTGCTTGAGAGCCGTGCGCGATGAAGCGATCAGGAATACCTATATTACAGATAGCTGGGCGATGGAGTTTAAAGGCTGCCGATTCATTTAATAAGTATTCATTGACCGCGCTGCCTGCGCCGCCCATGATCATATGCTCTTCTAAAGTCGCTATATGGGTAATACCTTGCTCGACTAAAGTTTCAAGTAAATTAGTATCTAAAGGCTTAACCCAGCGCGCATTGACCACCTGCAGCTGACAGCTTGATGCGAATAAAGGGGATTTTGCAATCACTTCTGCGGCTTGCTGAGCGGTTTCGACCATGGTACCGAATGCCAATAATACCAATTTTTTGGGCGCATCATCTTGACCCAATACCGACTCTACGACCGCTTCACCAACGTTATAAATTTGCGCTGGCTGCGTAATAGTTGCACCAGTGCCGACACCGCGTGGGTAGCGCACTGCTGTACAACCTTGGTATTCATAACACGTATTGAGCAAATGATAGCATTCGTTTTCATCTTTTGGCGCTGCAATCAGCATATTGGGCACGCAGCGTAAAAAGGCAAAATCGAATACGCCCGCATGCGTGGCACCATCTTCACCAACCAAACCAGCACGGTCAATAGCAAACATCACATCAAGATTTTGTAGAGCAATATCATGTATCAGCTGATCATACCCGCGCTGTAAGAACGTCGAATAAATCGCCACAATTGGCTTCACGCCTTGCGTTGCCATGCCGCCTGCCAACGTCACTGCGTGTTGCTCAGCAATCGCCACGTCAAAGAAACGCTCTGGAAACTCATAAGCAAACTCAATCATCCCTGAGCCTTCTTCCATCGCTGGGGTAATGGCGAGCAGCTTATTGTCCTGTGCCGCTTTGTCACATAAAAATTGCCCAAACACTTGCGAGTATTTTAAAGAAGGCTTATTGGCCACTGTACTGTCTTTTGCAGCTTTAAGCTTACTACTTTCCAAAAGCTGGCTGCCTTCCAAAGGTAAGCTGCTAATAGCATGATAGCCTACTGGATCTAATTCAGCAGGCGCAAAGCCTTTACCTTTCGTGGTATAAATATGGACTAAAACCGGACCTTTAACCTGCTTGGCAAGCGACAAAACACGTAGCAGCTCAGGAATATTATGACCATCAAAAGGACCGAAATAGGTAAAGCCAATCGCTTTGAATAGATTGTCTTCTAATTGCGGTACATCACGCTGCTCTTTATGACGTTTACGTCGATCAAAGGCTTGCATATCAGGGCGCTGACATAATATCGGCTCGCCTGCATCAGAGATATCAACCTGATATCCTGACTCCCAAAGCATCGCTAAATGCCGCGAGAATCCACCAATCGAGCACGAAATCGACATGTCATTGTCATTTAAAATCACCATCAAATCAGCGTCTTGTTGCACCGCATCATTCATCGCTTCAAACGCCATACCACCTGTCATCGCACCATCGCCGATAATACAAGCAACCGTTTGCGCACGCCCTTGATAGCGTAGCGCCAAGCTCATGCCCAGACCTGCTGAGATGGACGTCGATGAATGACCAACGCCAAAGGTATCATAGACAGATTCGGCACGTTCTGGAAAAGCGGTCAAGCCAGTTTTAGAGCGGATAGTGCCCAACTGGTCGCGGCGACCCGTCAGTACTTTGTGCGCATAAGCTTGATGACCCACATCCCAAACGATCTGATCTTGCGGGGTATCTAGCAAATAATGTAACGCAACGGTCAATTCAATCACGCCTAAATTGGCACCGAAATGACCGCCGCTTTGACCCGCTGAATACAATACAAACAGCCTTAGCTCATCGACTAAAGTAATCAGCTCAGCACTGCTAAAAGTCTTGAGATCAGCTGGGCTATCTACTCTATCAAGCAATGGCGTATATGGACGCTCACGTGGAATTACTGCATACGTTTGTTGCAGGTTTGATAGCGGTACAGCAGAATCAACAGCTGACGCAGATAATGACTGAGACTGTGGGGAATGAGGTGACTGCTGCATAAAACGTACGATACCTACCAATCTGCTGACAAGATGCTACCTTAGACGATATCTAGCAATAGCGATAGTCTAAGTGGCGTTAATAATAGTGACGCCATCATTTTTATCATTGCTAATGCAATGGATGGCATCGACTATACAATTAGTGATACAGCTTTTATCGCTGCAAGTAACCCAATATACGCTATTTGATATGAGACAATAACGCTTAATAATAACCGTAAAGACTGCTCTAACAGCTGGCTCAAAGGTCATAATCATGGCTATTATGCCTCATTATTTTGCATCAATATCGGACGTTAGTGACGACATAGTAATGTAAGGGCAAAGACTTGTCACTGTATCCGTTAAAATAGTATGGCATAATAGCATTTATTTTTAATTGTCGCTTCAATCATCGTGCGTCGTCTGTGAACTTTGTGTGTTTTTATAATTTGTGGGTCTTTATAATAAATATAATTAGCATACTATTACTCTGCACACCCGCTACCCTACAATAACTTAGCTATTATAATAAAGCTATGTCAGACAGTTAGCGTCACGATGATCAGCTTATGCAGGGCATTAATGTCATATCAATTTATTACTAGCGCCAAATTGCCTACTCGTCACGGCGAGTTTGATATTCATATCTTTGAAAATGATGAGGGTCAAGAGCATGTGATGCTGACTGTTGGTCTGCCTGTGGTGGATCAAACGGATATTGCAGGCAGCATACCCTCGACTCACAGCCTCTCAAATCAACAAGATAATGCTTTATCAGAACGCCCTATTCCTTTGATACGGATTCATTCTGAGTGCTTGACCGGTGACGCTTTTAGCTCCCTAAAATGTGATTGCGGTCCACAGCTGAATACTGCTATGCAGGCGATACAAGAAACCGGATGCGGGGCTATTTTATATCTACGCCAAGAAGGGCGCGGTATAGGTCTAACCAATAAAATCCGTGCTTACGCCTTACAAGATCAAGGTCACGACACTTTAGATGCCAATCTTATGTTAGGACTACCTGCTGATGCACGCATTTATGATATGTGCGGACCGATGCTTGCTTATGTTGGCGTTGATGCGGTGCGCCTTATCACCAACAATCCCAGTAAAGTTGCTTACTTAAACGAGCATGGTATCGATGTCGTTGAGCGTGTGCCATTGGTGGTTGGGGTCAACGATATGAATGCTGAATATCTAGCAACCAAGCGCGATCGTATGGGTCATCTATTAGATACAGATTTTAATACCGCCTTACACCTTAACAAATAGCAAATAATCAGATATTTTATGAGTATCCCAAATATAGACAACGATATCAATGTGTCAGCGACCGAGGCAACAACACCAAGTCATGGTGATATTATGCGCGTGCGTGAATTTCTAGTCGACTTACAAGCGCGTATCTGTCAGGCACTAGAAGCACAAGAGCGCGATGGCTGCGCTGATGATCATAAGGCCGCTACCTTTGTTCCTGATGATTGGGAGCGACCGGAAGGCGGCGGTGGTCGCTCATGTGTGTTGGCAGATGGTGAGGTGATTGAAAAAGCTGGCGTCATGTTTAGTCATATTCATGTCCATAATCTACCTGCTTCAGCAACCGCCCGCCACCCTGATATTGCCGGTCGTAAAGCGCAAGCAATGGGTGTGTCACTGGTTGTCCATCCAAAAAACCCTAACGTCCCAACCAGCCATGCCAATGTGCGCTTATTTATTGCCGAAGCAGAAGGCAAAGAACCTATTTGGTGGTTTGGTGGTGGGTTTGATTTGACGCCGTTTTATCCGGTGCTTGCTGACTGCGTCCATTGGCATCAGGTTTGTCATGATCTCTGCGCCCCTTTTGGTGATAGCGTCTATCCCGACTTTAAGCAATGGTGCGATGAGTATTTTCATTTGCGTCACCGCGATGAGCAGCGCGGTATTGGCGGCTTGTTTTATGATGATGTGAATACGGAAAGTCGAGGCTGGGATTTCGAAACTTGCTTTAACTTTATGCAAGCAGTGGGCAACGGCTATCTCGATGGTATTTTGCCAATCTTTGAAGCTCGTAAAAATGCGCCCTATACCGAAGCAGAGCGTGAATTTCAGCTCTATCGCCGTGGTCGCTACGTCGAATACAATCTTGTTTATGACCGCGGAACGCTATTTGGTTTACAAAGTAACGGACGTATCGAATCCATCCTAGTCAGCATGCCGCCGCTTGCCAGCTGGCATTATCGCTTTGAGCCTACTGAGGGCACAGCTGAATTTGAATTGACTGATTTTTACTTAAAACCCCGTAATTGGTTGACTCTATAATTTGTGTACCTATAATAAAGGTTAAAGCATCTGTTAAGTTGTTTTTAGAAAACGTAAATAAGGTCAGCTGCGATAGCTGACCTTATTTGTATAAGAAATAATCATTATTGCCACCTCAGATATAATTGTGATCTAAAACCATATTAACGACTACTTAGATAATTCTTACAATCACAAATTATCTAAAAGTAAATACATTTCCAAAAAACAATATAGTTGATCCATTTTTAAAAGAGTACAGCACTGCTGGGGTTAATTATTCGTAGCCTCTGTCTGCTAGCTACAGCAAGCAAGAAAAATTAATCCCAGCAGTGCTTTATAACATTTGTACATCTTTTATTTGGGACTCACTATACGTAAATTTTTATAATAATATTAGGGCTGTTGAACATTCACAAATAGGCACGCCTACTACTAGCCAATTTTACAGGAGTAACTTACATGGCACAGATTCATCCCAACAGATCATTGAAGTCTATCTTTGGTATCACATTGATGGCAGCAACTTTAGGGCTAACGGCTTGTAGTACGCCAGTTGACCCTGATGTCAAAGCCCGTCAGGACATCATGAAAAACTTCGGTGATGCGATGAAGGTCATGGGCGGCATGGCAAAAGAGCCGGATACCTTTGATGCTGACGTTTTTAAAGAGCAGGCGGCATTTTTAGCAGAAGAGTCTAAAAATCCTTGGAGTCATTTTAATAATAAAGACGCAGCTGGCAATGCCAAAGAAGCGGTTTGGTCAAATGTTGCTGGCTTTAAAACTGAGGCAGAGAGTTTTCAAAAAGCCACTGCTGAGCTAAACGCTGCTGCACAGACAGCCACCAGCATCGACGATGCGATGCCAGCTTTTAAAGCTGTTGGTGACAGCTGTAAATCATGCCACACGGATTTCCAAGTCAAAAAAGACTAGGGCGTGTTAGACATTCGACCAAACCATTGGTTATGATTTTATAAACAGACCACAAAAAAACCCGCCCTATGATAAGGCGGGTTTTTTGTTATTAGCTTGCCATTGATTGTCAAATGGACTAATAAATTGTTAAATAGAGCAGATTAACCCAGTATTTCAAACTGTATAGTCAGGGAAAAGTAATATCGATACATCAAGTACTGCTGATATTAATTTTTCTTGCTTACTGTGCCTACGCAGACAGAGGCTGCAAAAAATTTATACCAGCAGTACTGTAGCGTTTTTGAGATATTTTAACTATACCTCTTATTGATTGATGCTTTTTATTGATTGAAACTTTTTATTGAGTGACACTTTCTTGCTCATTGAGTTTATTCACAATGGCTTTGACCGATGGATCACTCAAGTCGATAGTACGTACTGGGAACGGCATATCAATACCTGCCTTGTCTAAAGCCGTTTTTATCTCAATGAGTACTTGATCTATAGAGCTGACTTTATTAGCTTGAGTCCCATCATCAATGAACCAGCGCACGACCAAATCAATGGTGGAGTCACCCAAATTGACGGCAATGACAGTAGGTGAGGCTTGCTTAGATACGCTATCAGCTCGATCTAAAGCCTGCATAATCTCAGATTTTGCTTCAGCGATATCATCGGCGTAACCGATACCGACTGCAAGCTGCAAGCGGCGCTGTTTATAAGCAGTATTGACAGTCAGGGCTGAGGTATACAGATCTGAGTTTGGAATGACCACTTGCCGACCATCATAAGTCTTGATGGTAGTCGCACGGATTTTGATGTCTTCAACCGTCCCTTCATACTCCCCTGAAACAATCTGATCGCCAATACGAAACGGCTCTGAAAGTAGCAGCAAAATACCAGATAGTAAGTTTTGAAAAATATCTTTAAAGGCGAAACCAATGGCGACTGAACCGATACCGAGCGCACCAATCAGCTTGGCAGGAGTAAAACCTGGCACCGCAACGACCATGGCAATCATAAAGCCAATAAATATAATCAGTGCCCCACCCACCCGCTGAAAGACTTTGACCAAATTCTGGTGTCGATTGCGACTACCTAGAAATTTGTAGACGACTTTTTTGAAGACAATCGATAGAAACCAAAAAATCAGAATAACGACAATTGACGCCACAAAGTACGGGATACGCTCAACAAAACCAATAAATATTCCATTCGCCGAATCAATGATACTTTGATAAGTCAGCACATCAGTCGTTGGCGCAGAATTAGCAGAATTAATAGTCGATGGATTCACAGTCGTCGTGTCAGCCTCAGGGCTAGGCATGTAGGGGTCACTCCTTAAATGATTAAATTTTTTGCTTCATTAGCACTTATATTTTTCAAATGTCTAAAATCTAGCGCATCAAATCTGCTTGTACGATTTCAATCCAATAGCCATCAACGTCTTTGATAAAGGCAATATTTTTCATACTACCCTCTTCTGGACGCTTTTTAAATTCGACGTTGTTTTTATCAAACCAAGCAACGGCTTCCTCTAAACTCGGTACGCTAAAACAAATATGACCAAAGCCTTGTGGTTCGCCATTACCGTCGTGATAGCTAAAGTCAGCCTTTGTCTCAGTTCCATAGTTATGCGTTAATTCTAAAATACCGCGTTGACGAAATGCGAAGATTTCTAAGTCGTCACCAGCTGGCAGATTGTCACGCTCGCTCTCAGTCAGCTTGGCTAAAAAGTACAAATCAAAACCCATGGCTGGGAATTTTTTGACTGCCAGTAATGTCATACCTAAAACGCCAGTATAAAACTTTAAAGACTTCACAGGATCTTTGACGCGTAGCATCGTATGGTTAAAAGTATAACCTGTCGTTTGCGCTGAGATAGGCTGTACACCATCCGTCTTTACGCTGCTTTCAGGTTGTTCTTGTAATGCATGGTTATTATTAAAAGTATCATTATTACTCATGGTTATTCCTATGTTTAAATATTTTTAATCGCTAATATAGTCAGTGAAAAGTAATATCGACACATTATGTACTACGGGTATCAATTTTTCTTGCTTGCTGTGCCTACGCAGACAGAGGCTGCAAAAAATTTATACCCGCAGCACCGTAGCGTTTTTAGAGTATTTTGACTATAGATTAAACCGTCATACTGATAATGCTCAGTTTCTACAGGATACTATTAAATATCTAGAAACTAAGTATCTAAAAACTAAGCATCTAGAAACCGCACTTTTCCTGTTTCTAAGTTGTACTCTGCACCAACGATTAACAGCTGACCACTATTAGTTAAGTCCTCTAAGGCACGCGAGCCATGCTTGAGCTGACTGACCGACATACGCACGTTGGCACGTATAGAGCGGTCAACCAGTTCGTCTGCATCCACATCTTGTCCATTGGCGGTCGCAAGTTCGTGCAGGTTATAGACACTTGGACGGATACGGTCGACGATAGATTGCAGATTGGGCGAATAGTTTTGTTCAGGATTGATTAATGCTTCAACACAAGCGGTGACAGCGCCGCAGTGCGAATGTCCTAGCACCACGACCAGTTTAGTATCGAACTTTTCGGCAGCAAATTCGACCGAGCCAATTTGTGAAGGGGCAACCACGTTACCTGCCACTCGTATGACAAACAAATCACCCAGTCCTTGATCAAATACAATCTCGACTGGCACCCGTGCATCCGAGCAACCCAAAATAATCGCCAAAGGATCTTGATCCTTGACTAATTCTGGACGCTTTTGCATACAGGGGTCGGTATTGGTCAAGCTGTCTACATAGCGTATATTGCCTTGCTTAAGAAGCTCCAGTGCTTCCTGACCTGTTTTAGGGCGTGTGTCGTTAGGCATAATAAATCCTTGATCATTTAACTGGTTAACATAGTAAATGCTCTATGACCATCCTGTCATAGAGTCTAATTCTTCGCTATCGTTTGGCGCTTTAAGCAAACCTCTCTTAAATCCTGACATCTGCAAATCACGTTGTCTTTATCATACGTAAACCAATTGTATAGGAATAAAGTCAAAAAAATGGTAAAAATTATTTAATTTAAGGCCCGATACTTGGCCTATTTAACAAAGCGTAAACTTATCTTTAACCGCCCTTCCAAGATAACTATAGTCCGTTCAAAATAAAAGCGATACGATTGCGATAACGTGCTATTGGCTATAATTTTTCTTGCTTGCTGCTGGCATGCGTGACAGAGGCTGCAAAAAATTTATAGCCAATAGCACTGTATCGTTTTTAAAATGAATCGACTATATAGGGCTCAACCAATAACGAACTTGCGCTGACTTATAGCGAAGGCTTGTTGTAATAGCTTGCTATCATAATCGGTACACTGACGGCACTGGCTTTAAACTGTTATAATTTTCGCGGTAAAGGTTTATTAAATGGGCTACTATTTGTGCTGATGATGTCGCCTGAGATTGTCTTAGCGCTATCGCTCTAACAAGAATTGCATATCAATAGAACTCGTGTGATTCTTATCTTATATCTGCTATACACTTTTTATTTTTAACTTCGGTGGTTAGATTATTTTATGTTAGAGCTTCGTCATCTTAATACCTTAACTGCGCTACGAGCGCACGGCTCATTGGCCGCTGCTGCCGATGAGCTCCATGTGACTGCTTCTGCCGTCTCGCATCAGTTAAAAGAATTAGAGAATTATTACGACATCAGTTTGGTCAATCGTCGCACGCGTCCGCTGACCTTTACGCCCGCTGGCAAAATGGTATTGGCGCTTGCTGATAGCATCATGCCACAAGTTGCTCGCACCAAAGCCAACTTAAAGCGCCTCGCTCACGGTCAGGCAGGCAGACTGCGTTTGGCGTCTGAATGTCATAGTTGCTTCGATTGGTTGATGCCGATTCTCAATCATTATCGCCGCGAGTGGTCAGATGTTGAGCTGGATTTTGCCACGGGTTTTGAGCCTGAACCGCATCATTTATTGATAGAAGGGGATATCGACCTACTCATTACCACCAGCAATTTGCCGATAGAAGGTATTAGCTATCAGCCCTTATTTGAGTATGAGAGTCGTTTGGTACTGTCGCCCACTCACGATTTGGCAGAGCAGCATTTTGTGCGTCCTGAGGACTTGGTTGAGCAAACCTTGATTGCTTACCCAGTAGAAGCTAAACGTCTCGATATCATTGCCAATTTTATGGCGCCAGAGCAGGTCAGCTTCAAAAGCATCCGTACTACTGAACTAACGGCTATGCTCATACAGTTAGTAGCGAGCGAACGCGGTGTAGCAGCACTCCCCGACTGGGTAGTTGCCGAATATGAGAAAAAAGGCTGGGTAGTATCGCGCCCATTAGGGGATGGTGTCTACTGTCAACTCTATGCTGCAACGCGTACATTGAGTCAAGATACCGCTTATATGCAGGGGTTTGCCAGCTTATTAGAAGGGATTGTAAAACCTGTATAGAGGTAATTTTTACTAAAAAAAAGAGCCGTACTAAAAGTTAATACGGCTCTTTTTTATCAATGCATTTTGGTTATTACAAAATCAGCTTAAAGAAATAAAACCCAAGCGCAGTTGCTACTAGCGTCAATCCCACATGCAAACCCACCAACCCTAAAGCTGCCAGTAGCCGCCCATGATGGATAAAGGTAAATACTTCAGCGCTAAAGGTACTAAAAGTCGTCAAACCACCCAAAAAACCCGTAATGACAAACAGTCGGACATTATCAGACAGACCACTGCCGATCCGCTCAAACCATACCAGTGCCAGTCCTATCAACAATCCACCCAATACATTGGCGCCAAGTGTCCCAAGAGGTATCCAGTGGTGCAGCGGATTGAAACGCGCCATCCAACCTCGCAAGCACGCGCCAAAGGCAGCCCCCAATCCAATAGCCAGCCACTGCATAAATCATCCTTAATCAAGTAGAGGTTAACAGAGATACTCTCTCATAAAATAGTGCTTAAACTGCAGGCAGATCAGTCATTGGCCAACGCGGTACACAGGTGACAGCCAAATCATCGGACTGCCCTGCTTGCAAACGCTCATAACCGGCATAAGCAATCATTGCACCATTATCAGTACATAAAGCAGGCGGTGCATAATATACAGTCGCATTGATTTTAGCCAGTTGACGTTCGAGAGTGTCACGTAGATGGCTATTGGCACTGACACCGCCTGCTATTACCAAGCGGCTCATATTGACTTGCTTAAGCGCTTTGACACATTTTTTCACCAAGGTATCAACCACAGCATGCTGAAAACTGGCGGCAATATCAGCACGGACTTGCGGGTCGCTATCAGAACTATTTCCTGAACCGCCTGAGCCATCGGTATCTTTGATGAGGTTATGTACTGCTGTTTTCATACCGCTAAAAGAAAAGTCCAAACCGCGATGTAACATTGGTCTAGGCAGACTATAAGCATTCGGATTGCCATTTTCCGCTAATTTAGCGATATTTGGACCACCAGGGTATGGCAGACCGAGCATTTTTGCCGCTTTATCAAAGCACTCACCTGCCGCATCATCGATGGACTCGCCGAGGATGTCATATTGACCAATACCGTGTGCGGCAATCAACAACGTATGTCCACCAGAAACCAGTAACGATACAAACGGAAACGCCGGTGGATTGGGACCCATCAGTGGTGCCAATAAATGCCCTTCCATATGATGAACACCAATCGCTGGAATATCTAACCCATAAGCCAAGCTACGACCAAATAAGGCTCCCGTCATCAGCGCGCCAATAAGCCCCGGACCCTTGGTATAGGCGATCGCATCAATCTCGTTTTTGCTGATATTACATTGCGCTAATAGCTCATCAAACAGCGGCACCAGCTTACGAATATGATCACGACTGGCAAGCTCAGGCACCACACCACCATAAAGGGCATGCAGCTCTATTTGTGAATACAGCACTTGCCCAAGCAGACCTTTGTTCTCGCTATTTATCTGTTCGCTATCGAAAATCGCCAGACCAGTCTCATCACAAGAGGTTTCTAAACCCAATACTTTCATCTATCTGCCTTTATTTTTTACGGTACATGACTTCTTAGTTAGCTTAACGCTCAAAAGGTCGCTCTGTGTCATTGAAACAAAAGACCGCCACTGTAAGCTTACAATGGCGGTCAGTTCAACAAATTTCAATCAATAACATTTAGCTAGCCGCAGCAACCATGTAATCAACAGCAGCATGAACTTGCGCTTCACTGACCTCTGTACTGGCTTGCGCTGGCATTTTATTAAAGCCTTTGGCAGAGTGCATGTGTAGCGTATCGATACCTTTGGCAATTCGCGGTGCCCACGCTTCTTTGTCGCCAAATACTGGCGCGGCTAACAATCCTTTTTCATGACAAACCTTACACTGTTTTTCATACAGTGTAGCGCCCGCATCAGCAGCCTCTACTACTGGCTCTTCAGTAGATTCTGCCTCAACGATAGGCTCGGCTTCAGCAGGCGCTTCAGGCTCTACAACGACAGCTTCAGTCTCATTAACCGCTGCAGGCTCGTCAGCAGCCGTATTGTCACCGCCGCTACATGCGCTAAGTGTCAATAACGCACTAAGACTCAATCCTGACAATACCAACTTAACAACCAATTTTTTCTTCATTGCAGATCGTTTCACAGTCATGGCTATTTCCTCGTCTATAGATGGTTAATGACATCACTTATTATTGATGGCTACCTTTAAACACAATTAATTTGTGGCTGGTTCAGCGTCAGTAGCAGCCGTATCCATCGCTGGCATTGCAGCCGCATCTGTCGCTGGCATTGCGGCAGTAGCAGTATCAGCGCTTGCAGTCGCATCGGCTTCTGTTCCCTCTCCGGCAACGGCACCTTCCTCAGTGCTCATCGTAGCGTCTGCTGCCGTGTCAACTGCTGGCATTGGTGCTGTTTCTGGGAAATCGATCTTTTCTGCTTCAGGTGCGTTCTTGCGAGCAAGCACTGCTGCCTCATCGACACGATCAACAGCCAAGACGACGTGACCGGACTCTTCGCCTTCTTTTTCACTACTACAAGCACTCAGACTGACACCCATAGTAAGCGCCAATGTCGACCATAATGCCATACTTACTACTGATTTTTTTATTCCAGTTTTCATCAAAAACCCTCAATATAATTGCTATAAAAGCGTTGTCGCGCCTGATTATTTTATTTAATAACAGACTGCACTTATCATAACATAGACTGCATATCAGCCGTTATTACCAAACTATGGCTTTATCCAACATTCAATGACTATCTATTTAAAAACACTATCTATTTAAAAAGACTGTCCATAAATAATAACACTTATATCAGGTTAAATCAGTCATTAAACTGACTATAAGCCGTTAAAGCGAGCCCTTTATGTAAAATAGGTACGCTAAAGCCTTTGACTTTACTGATATTTTTTATTAAAATAAGCACCCTTGTGCTATTGCGCAAGACTATCCTAGTTTGAGCTGATGCCAGTAATCTTGAGATATTACGGCTAAATACTAACATACAGCCAAACTAATGCCTTTATATCTCATCCTAATCAAGGAGTCTTCATGCCTGCAGTTAAGGTTAAAGAAAACGAACCAGTTGATATCGCTATCCGTCGTTTTAAACGTGCTTGTGAAAAAGCTGGCGTATTGTCAGATGTACGTAAGCGTGAATTTTATGAAAAACCAACGCAAGTACGCAAGCGCAAAGCAGCAGCTGCCGTAAAGCGTTATAAAAAGAAATTACAACGCGAAACTATTCGTACCACTCGTATGTACTAATCGATCATTCGATTAGCTAAGTACCAGCGCTACACGAACGCCACTGTTATCCAATGATATCAGTGGCGTTTTTTATGCTACAATTTTTATTATTATTGCTACTCCCTAATTCAAGGCTTTCTATTATAAAGCTTGTGATGATTAGCAGATTTTTACATAACCTTTTTATCTATACTCATAAGGAATAATAACAATGAGCCAAATCAAACAAACATTGACTGATACTATCATCGTCTCTATGAAAGCACGGGAGATTGAACGGGTTAAAGTATTGCGTAACGTACAAGCGGTTATCAAACAAATTGAGATTGACCGTCAGACAGAGCTTGATGATGCTGAAGTGTTGGAGATATTACAAAAACAGCTCAAACAGCGTCATGAGTCATTGACTATTTTTACCGAAAATGGTCGTGATGATTTGGCGACCAAAGAGCAGTTTGAGATTGATATTATCAATGAATATATGCCAAAACAGATGGATGATGCTGAGATTACCGCTTTGGTTAACGCAGAAATTGCCGAACAAGGTGCGACGTCAATGCGTGATATGGGTAGCGTGATGGGTATACTGAAAACGAAAACCGCGGGTCGTGCTGACCCTGCGCTAATCTCAAAGCTCGTTAAAGACGTGCTACAAGGTTAATCGCGACAGCATGTTTATAAAATGAGCGCTATTTTTTATATCGCGTTTTATAGCAGTCAGTTATCAAATAACCGCCTAAGGCTTAAAGTCTTTGGCGGTTTTTACCGCTTTAATTTCGGCATTAATATTGGCAAGCAGTGGACGAGCGCTATTGGCTTGATTGGTGTTTTGCAAATTTTCTGTCAATTTTTTGGCTTGCGTTAAAGAAGTCAACGCACGCTCGTAACTTCCACTCCATAGTTGGTCATGACTGCGATAACGCAGCGCATTAATAGTAGCGATACTTTTCAGCGCTGCAGAATCGGTGGTCTTTGCCAGTTTTTCATTGGCCAATTGCAAACTTTGCCACGCATAACGGTCGCTTGGCTGCTGCTCAGTTAATGGCTTGAGTAAGGCTTGCGCTTGGGTTGGCTGATTGCTATTGGTCAAGGCTTCCGCTAAATATAGACGTAAATCACGGCGCTCAGGATAGAGCTGCTGCTGACTCGCCAACACTTCAGCAGCTTGTTGCCATTTATTTTGTTCCGTCAAAATCTGGCTTTGGGTAATGGACAATAAAGGCTCGAGTACTTGGCGCTTTGCTATTGGTAATGCAGACAGCTCAACAAATACATTGTCTGCTTCTTTAAAGCGCTGCTGCTCCCCATACCAATACATCAGGGCAAGCTTTGCGCCGACGCTGTTGTTTGCCGCCGCCGTTAATGTGGTCTCAGAAGCATGCTTTCCGGTACTTTGTACGCGCCAATACAGCAAATCAAACAAGGCTTGATGGCGCTGCTGTTGATTTAACGGCAGTGTATTATAACGCTGCGCACGGCTTTGAGATTCACTCAAGCGCTCATTACTCAGTGGATGAGAGCGGATAAAGCTGGGCAAAAACTGATTGGCCGTTTGGTTCATCTGACTTTTTTGATTCATAGTCGCAAAGAATCGCGGCATCGCGCGTGGGTCATAACCAGCTTGGTTCATGATTTGCATGCCAACCCGATCAGCATCACGCTCATTATTACGACTAAACGCCATGCTACTATTCATCGTAGCGGTTTGGCTACCCATCATGACTGCTGCTGCCGCATCACCATCGACGGTAGAGGCTGCGATCGCGGCCAGCATGCCACCTATTTGTATCAGCAAGGCTTTCTTGCGCTCATCAGCGCCACTTTCATAATGACGTTGACTAATATGTGCAACCTCATGAGCCACAACGCTTGCCAGCTCATCCATACTGTTTGCTGCCAATATAGTTCCAGTATTAAGACCAAACACGCCGCCTGGTGCCGCAAAAGCATTGATACTTGGGTTATCAATAATGACCAAACCGAGCGGTGCTTGCTGACGCGCTTGGGCATTGAGCCGCCACGTCAGCTCTTTGACCGTTTCTTGAATCCAAGGATCATGCTCTATCTTTACGCGACCATTGATGTTTCTTAATGACCATTCACCAAGCAATTTATTTTGATATTGCTCATCAAAGCTCAACCCTTGTCCGCGTAAACTGGGCAAACTTAGCTCTTCTGTGTTAGTGGTTTGCCATGAATCATAGCTCAAGGGCACAGCTTGGCTCTTGCTATAGGCAGCGCTTGTACAGGCTAATAGTATCGTTGACAGCGCTAATTTTAGCGCAAGTGTTGACGACAGATGGCGATTGACCCGTTTAGAGAATGACCCTGCCTGTATGCCTGCATAGTGAGCAATAGCACATTTATCCTGTGCATTTATCAGCGGCTTATCAAGCATTGATTGTCTTTTAGAATAATCCAAGTGCGTACCTTATATACATAATCATAACGTGCTTTGACTATACGAGCTTGTCTATTGAAGGTCAATTATCGTCTGCCTGTCGCTACCAATAACTCCGTAGGGCGTCACTATTGCGCAACATGATTATATGAACCTATAGGGTAAGTCTGATATAAAAATATAAAGCTCCATACTACTCAGTTGTTCTGATTGATCAAACGCGGTGATGACTATATTCAACTGCAATTGAATGCAGACAATTTGCTATAATAATTGCTGATAAAACCGTCGGCGTCGCAACATAATCGCTGTGTCATATTCAGATAGTACTATCCATAAATATTGTAATTCTAAGCATTAGACTGAAACGCTAGGTTTAATGATAAGCACGTTAAAGGTTTATTTTATGTCTGCTGATAGCCCATCCATCATGATACGAGCGTCTTATCCGATATGTCTGGCAAAGACTTTGTCTGAGAGCGAGCAGCACTCACTAAGGCAACTCCTAGACTTATTACCGGCAGATAACATCAACTTAAAAGATGAAATGGATTTGAGTAAACCGGCACTCATTATCAAAAACATGGTCGATGGCCGTGGACTTGCCTGCCCGATGCCACTGTTAAAAACCAAAGTGGCTTTACGCAGTGTCGTCGCTGGTGAGTCATTATATGTGGTGGCAACGGACCCAAATTCTCAAGCTGACATCATGGCTTTTTGTCAGCAAAGCATACAAACAGATGCCGCAAGCTCACTATCGCTTATCATAAATCAAGCCAGCGTATCAGACAAAAAAGCGGCAAGCCACCAGCAATCTAAACATTCTGTTGATACAATATATCACTTCATCATTACCAAAACTGATAGCAACTAAGCGTCGCTATCCTTTACAATTACAACTATAAAGATTTTTATCTGACTGTTTGCTTATCTATTTAACCAAGGTCAAGAATATGGCTAATACCACTACTAACGCTGCAAATACCCGTAAAAAAGACAGCGCTGCTCCTGAAATAAACGAAGCGCGCGATGCGGCACTAAAAGCGGCGGCTGAGCGTCCGCCTTATGATGCCAGTGCGTTTGAAGACACTAGTACGCGCGACTTGGTACCGGCTATGCCAACACATCTGTCCGCGCCTGGAGTGAATTTGGGTGCTTATATTAATACCGTCCATCAAATCCCTATCTTGACGCCAACGCAAGAGCAAGAGCTTGCCCATCGCTACTATGATGAAGGCGATGTGGAAGCGGCGCGTCTTTTAGTCATGTCGCATTTACGTTTTGTGATTCATATCGCCCGTAGCTATTCAGGTTATGGACTGCCGCAAGCAGATTTGATCCAAGAAGGCAATTTGGGGTTGATGAAGGCGGTAAAGCGTTTTGATCCTAATAAAGGTGTACGCTTGGTTTCGTTTGCGGTGCATTGGATTAAAGCGGAGATTCATGAATTTGTCATTCGTAACTGGCGTATTGTAAAAGTTGCCACGACCAAAGCGCATCGCAAACTGTTCTTTAACTTACGCAGTCTCAAAAAGACCAATAACCAATTGACGCTTGAAGAAGCCGATGCGATTGCCAATGACTTAAACGTCACTCGTAAGCAAGTGCTTGAAATGGAGTCGCGTCTGACTTCTTATGATGCGTCATTTGAGGCGCAGTCAAGCGATGATGATGATGGACGCTACGCACCGCAGTTATTTTTAGAAGATGGCATTGACCCCGCCGAGATTGTTGAAGAATCTGACTGGGAAGAAAATAACTCATCAGCCTTGATTGCAGCAATGGAAACCTTGGATGATCGCTCGCGTGACATTGTCGAGCAGCGCTGGTTATCTGAGCAAAAGTCAACGTTGCATGAGTTGGCCGCGGTCTACTCTATCTCTGCAGAACGCGTACGCCAAATTGAAAAAAATGCCATGGATAAAATCCGTGAAGCGATGACGATTAATAGCGTGATTTTGCCTGATGACATTCAATAAGCTGTCTGTTAATCAGACGAAAGTATTTTTCTGGTAGCGCTTCAGTTCACTCCACAATACGAGTACAACCATGTTCAATTGGATAAGTATCGCGGCGATCAATATGGCTATTGCCGTTGCTTTGGGCGCGTTTGGCGCGCATGGTCTCAAAGGCATGGTCAGCACGCAGCAGCTAGAATGGTGGCAGACGGCAACCCTATATTGGTTTGTTCATTCGCTTGGGTTACTACTGGTTGGTATCCTTATTCGCCTGAATTATGCAACCCAAACCGTTGCATGGTTATTACAAATTGGGGTCATTATTTTTGCGGGTAGCTTATATGCCATGACACTTGGCGCGCCACGTTGGTTCGGCGCGATTACCCCTGTTGGCGGCGTACTGATGATTGTGGGTTGGTTATGGCTTGCAGTATCCTCAGCACGCTTAACAAATAGCTGATACATGCATTTAAATAAAAATCTTTGATTTAATCAGTCATTCAGGCACGGTTAATAGTAAAAATAAAATATAGTCAGGGAAAAGTAATATCGATACATCAAGTACTGCTGATATTAATTTTTCTTGCTTGCTGTGTCTACGCAGACAGAGGCTGCAAAAAATTTATACCAGCAGCACTGTAGCGTTTTTGAGATATTTTAACTATAGTTACATAGGAATTTTGGATTATTAGGGAGCACAGTTTATGAGTAATATCAGTGTCAATGGTAAGAAGTTACAGACGACTCATCAAACGGTACAATTGGTCGTTAATGAGCTTGGGCTTAGTAACGGTCGTTATGCGGTGGAAGTCGACGGTGAGCTGATTCCTAAAAGTGAGCTTGATAAGCTACATATTGTCGAAGGCATGACTATTGAAGTAGTACAGGCGGTAGGCGGTGGCTAAGATTTTCTAGCAATTAAAATAGAAAGTCAGTTTTGAGACATAGCACTTTAGAAAATCACACTTTAAAACCTAACGTTTACAACACTTCCTTTTTAAATTTATTATAAAAAAGACCTCAAACGAATGATCGTTGAGGTCTTTTTTAGTTAGTGCCTTAGGCTTACTTTAGATTTGCTGATTTGCTCGTTTTTAAGTATGTCATGTATTCAAGTTACTTATGAATACAGTTCGATTTAATAACCCTGCTATTTGTATGTTTATTCTTAAGCTAAGCATATTAAACTTTTATGACACAGCAAACTGTCACTAAACTGCAGGCTCTGCTTCAGCCGGCATCAAATCTTCATAGCGTCCATCACGCCCAGCACCCTGAGTCTTCTTACTCTCCATTTTTGTTTTATACTTGCGTACTTGTCTATCAAGTTTGTCTGCCATCTCATTTATGGCTTTATACATATCATCATCAAGAGCTTGGACGAACATCTCTTTACCCGAGACTCGCATGATAGCTTCAGCCTTATGGCTCTTTTTAGCACCACTGTTATCTAGCGATAGAATCACTTGAATGCTTTGAATCTGATCAAAGTGACGCTCTACTTTTTCAAGTTTTTCGCGAACTGCGGTGTCCATGGCATCGGTAATACTGATATGGTGACCACTGATAGAAACATTCATATTATTGCCCTCTTATTAGTACTTGCAATCAACAGATGAGGTCGCATTGCTGCTCTTATCACCCTGCCTTACCACAAAAAAATCCTGTGTCTTAATCCTCAACGCCTTTGATAGCAGTGCTTTTAATAAAATATCGACATATTCTTTTATTGTCTTTTTTATCTTATCCTTAATAACTGTCTACATAAATTCGCTAAATCGACACTTAGATTTTGTTGTTGGTATGACTCTAATTTGTCATGAAAACCTGCTAGTAGCAAGGCTATATATTGTAAGCAAATGTAATAAAATCGGTTGTTTCCTCATTGTTTCTATATAATCAAAAAATTTTATTTTTTATGTTTGCTATAAAAAATTTTGATTGTTAGTTACCTCTATAGATAACTTATTGAATTCAGAGCATTAATATTTTTGTTTGCGCTGAGTAGATGAGCCAATATTCATTGCTTCACGATATTTGGCAACCGTTCTTCTGGCAATATCGATACCTTCTGCTAACAAACACTCTTTTATCTTACTATCAGACAATGGCTTTTGGGGCTCTTCATCAGCGATAAGCTGCTTAATCATCGCGCTGATAGCAGTTGATGAGATATCACCATCGCTGCTACTAACATGTGATGAAAAGAAATGCTTGAGCGAAAACAGTCCTTGCGGTGTCAAAATGGTCTTGCTAGTGGTCAGGCGCGAGACCGTTGATTCATGTAAATCGACCTCGTCTGCAATCACCTTTAAAATAAGCGGTTGCATGGCAGTGGCACCGTACTGCAAAAACGCTTGCTGATAGCGCACGATGCTTGTCGCCACCTTTAAAAGATTCTGATTACGCTCTTCGATACTGCGAATAAACAAGCGCGCATCGGTGAGATTTTCACGCAGATATTGATTATCAGGGCTATTATCACCGCGCTTAACAAGGTTGGCATAGTCTTGATTGACCCGTAGTTTTGACAAGGTTTCAGGGTTTAGACGTACCTGCCAACCATCTTCTTGGGTAGATGTGTTGGTGTTTTGATGAGCATCATGGCGACGGATAGGCGTTACCAGTACATCAGGGATATCATAGCTATCGGGCGACTGAACATAATCAGGTTGGCGACTTTGAAACAGCAATCCTGGTGAAGGATTTAAAGTACGCAACAGCGTAAGTGCAGGGGTAATCTCCTGTGCGGCAAGTCCTGTTCGCTCAGTTAAGGCTTTGATATTATTGCTGACCAAATACTCACTGGCAGACAAGAGCGCTTGGGCTTGTTTTAAATATGGTGTGTCAATGTCGAGCTTAGATAGCTGAATCGCTAGGCATTCACTTAGGTTTCGCGCACCAACGCCTAGCGGGTCACAAGATTGAATCATACGCAGTACTGCCATCACCTCATCCTGTTCAACACGCTCATCCCACTGATAAAAACTTGCAATGGTATCAAAGCTTTGTAGCAACTCCTCAATATCGAGCCGTACAAAACCCATATCGTCCATAGAATCCATCAGATACTCAGCGATAAGTGTGTCTGTCTCTGAGAGATGCTTAAAATTCAGCTGCCAGCGCACATGGTCTTGAATCGTCGCATTGGTACTGCCTTGATAGCTATCAAAATCATCAACATCTGGACGTGCTGATGTGCTGCCTAAACCAGTACTGGCTGTGTTAAAACCGTCAAAGTCCTCCAGCGTATAACTGTCAATGGCATCCGTATCAAAACTGTCTTGCTGCAATTTATCTAAACTATCACTAATAAGGCTGTCGCTGATACTGTCGTCATAGTCAAAGCCCTCTTCATTATTATCAGAAGATGATGCATCAGAAGCTGTATTTTGGTTCCAGCTGTCTAGTGTTAATGGCTCGCCAAACTCATCTAATGCTTCTTTACCTGTACTTTCATACTCATCTTCATCGTCTTCAATGCGCTCTAGTAGCGGATTACTGTCCAGCTTCGCTTGAACCTCCTGCGCAAGCTCAAGACTAGAGAGCTGCAGCAATTTAATGGCTTGCTGCATTTGCGGGGTCAGTTTTTGTGAGATGCTTAGCGTGGTCGCCAATCCGAACGACATACTCATGGGCAGCTTATTACACTCCAGTCTTAGTGATATTGTATATGTGATGCTGATTAAGGAGCGGTTTACCCTTAACAGGACATGACGATAGCATTTTTTACGGCAATTTTGCTATGATAATTTATGCCCTGGTCAGATAAGTGATTTACAAACCGCTGTCCATAGCTGTCTAATCGCTTTTAAAGCATCTTTTAATAAAAATTCATACCTGATCATATAGTTAAAATATCTCAAAAACGCTACAGTGCTGCTGATATAAATTTTTTGCAGCCTCTGTCTGCGTAGGCACAGCAAGCAAGAAAAATGAATATCAGCAGTACTTGATGTATCGATATTACTTTTCCCTGACTATAGTTGCATAAAATGATTTGCGGAGTAAGCTGCAAATAAACCACTAATAACCACAAACCTAAAAATGCTTTATAAGAAATATACAATACTATAGTCAGTCCTAAATAAAAGAAATACAAATATTATAAAGCACTGCTGTACCCTTTTAAAAGTGGATCAACACTAACAATACTGAGAAGCCCGCTATGAATGAACCTATCAATAACACACAGCTGACCGTTGCTGCTATCCAAATGAATAGCCAGCAAAGCATTGAAGACAATCTAGCGGATATAAAAGCCGCTATTATCGATGCCCGTACACAAGGCGCGCAGCTTGTCGTACTACCAGAGAACTGCTGTAGCATGGGTAGACAGTTTGCGACAGCAGAACGCTTTGATGCGCTGTCAGCGACGATAGCGGAGTATGCACGTACATATGGTATATATGTGCTAGCGGGCTCTCTGCCCTGCCCATATCGCCCTGACGGTATGATTGTGCCTGACGGTAGATTGCGCCAAGTAAGCCTATTGTTTGCGCCGGATGGTACACAAGTGGCGCGCTATGACAAGATTCACTTATTCACCGCGACGGTCGCGGACAAACAAGGCAGTTATAACGAAGCGGCGACGTTTGAGCCGGGTACGCAGACGGTCGTGACAGCGCTCGATATAGAGGGTGCCGTTTATCAGCTCGGTATGATGGTATGCTTTGATCTGCGTTTTCCTGCATTGGCGCAGCGCCTGCGTCAAGCAGGCGCAGAACTATTAAGTGCGCCGTCTGCTTTTACGTATCTGACCGGACAAGCCCACTGGTCGCTCTTACTGCAAGCGCGCGCTTTGGACAGCCAATGTATGGTGATTGGTGCGGCACAAGGCGGCGAGCATGCCTATAAAGACGGTCAGACACGCCAGACATGGGGGCATACGACGATTACAGCTTATGATGGAACCGTAATCAGCAGCTACGATGATAGCGAATTAAACCACCCTTTGAATAAAGACCATAAAAATTATGCCATCGTGATGGCGACATTAGAGAGACAAGCGCAAAATCAGGGACGACAAAAGATGCCTATCTTTGATTGTCATCGTTTGGCGTAAAGTTATTTTTATACAAGCGTTCTTGATAAAAGCTATTTATGATAAAAGACACTTTTAAAATTAAATAGTTGAATCGCTGTTTTTGGGTGCGTGAATGGCTCGAGGATGGGCGCGGTCATAAACTTGGGTCAATTTCACAAAATCGACATGGGTATAAATTTGCGTGGTACTGATATCGCTATGCCCAAGCATCTCTTGTACAGCACGCAAGTCGCCACTGCCAGATAACATATGTGACGCAAAGCAATGGCGCAGCAGATGCGGATACATGTTTTGAGCAATACCAGCACGAGTAGCAGCAACTTTAAGACGCTGTTGCACGGCCCGTGTTGATAAACGCGTACCCAGTTTTTCACTAATAAATAACGCGCTATCCATCTGCTCTACCCACAGATTGCGATGCGGTAAATAACAGCGAATGGCGTCAGCCGCTTTTATCCCTAAAGGTACTAGACGTGTCTTATTCCCTTTACCGGTCACGCGTACCCGCAAATCAGCCAAGTCTACATCTACTATATCCAGCGCGACTAGCTCGCCGACACGTAAACCACTGCTATAAAGCAATTCAAACATCGCCTTATCACGTAGCCATAATCGCGCTTGTTCGGGTGTATCGGGGATTTCTTGATCGAGCAATTGTGTCAATAAATCCACATCTGCGATAGAGGGTAATGGTCTAGGGCTGCGCTTAAGCTGATAGCCTGTGGTTGGATTAATACGTGCCAAATCCTCTTCTATCAGCCAGCCATAAAAATGACGAATGGCTGATAGCTCTTGCTGAACGCTGGCAAGGGCTAGCTTGTCTTCATCAAGGCGTTGGCTGATATGCTGTGCTAGTTGGCGTTTATCACAGCGCGTCCACGTCAAGCGTTTACCGCGCAGAAACAGCGCCAGTTGATTCAGTCCTGCAAAATAGGCCGTCAATGTATGCGGCGAGTGATTGCGCGCAGACAAGACATTTAGCCAACGATGCACAGGGGCTAATAATTCACATAACGCGCTATCAGCTTCTATGGTGATTGCCAATCCTGCTGATAGCCATGACGGTGAAGCGGATTTTTTATCAGATTGTGCGTCTGTCGCTCGAGCGTTTTTATAAGACATCACCATATTGGAAGCAACCCCGTTACCTATATCTAGCTAGTAAAAATAACTGTTATTTATGTTTTACTATTAACTTTCTGGATTGGGCTTGATACCGGCTTGTGCCATCAAGCCATCTGGACTAAAGACACCTTCATACACAAACGCAGTTGGTCCGGTCATCATAACCGAATAGCCCGGCTGCCATTTGATCACCATGCTGCCGCCATAGAGCTGAGCACGCACATCTTCGCCTTCGTCAAGCCAGCCTTCGCGTATACCGATGGCAACGGCTGCACAAGCGCCCGTACCACAGGCTTGCGTCTCACCGACACCGCGCTCATACACTCGCAGACGAATATGACGCTGGTTCATTATTTGCATAAAACCGACATTGACGCGTTCTGGAAACGCCGGATGCGATTCGATGGCTTTACCTAAGGTTTCAACGTCGGCATCAAGCACATCGGCAACTTTTATCACCGCATGCGGGTTGCCCATATTGGCAACATAAAGCTGCACAGGCGTACCATTCACGTCCAGATGATAGGCATTTTGAATTTTGGTGGTGGCTCTTGGGGTAAATGGAATCTCGCTTGGCTCAAACTTGGGCTTACCCATGTCAACTTCGACCCAGCCATAACGATCGGTCGTCAGAGAAATAATGCCGCTTGCCGTCTCAACACGCAGGCGCTGTTTAAAGGATAATTTGCGGGCTTGCACAAAACGGGCAAAACAGCGAGCTCCATTGCCGCATTGCTCAACCTCTGTGCCATCCGTATTAAAAATACGATAACTAAAATCGACGTCGGGGCGCATCGGCGGCTCAACGACGAGCAACTGATCAAAACCAATACCTAAATGACGATCACCCAATAATTGCACCAAATCCTTGGTCAAGTCCAAACGCTGAGTCACCAAATCGATGACCATAAAGTCATTGCCCAGCCCGTGCATCTTAGTAAATTCTATTAGCATATCCCTGATACCCTATCCTATTTTTATGTATGTCTTATATTAGCACGCTGTCAGTTACAATCATAACTATCACCGTTATCAAATGCCAAGTTATATTCATCTTTGCATATTCATGTATTCGATCAAAATTTGCCATAAAAAAACCCACTATCATCATGATAATGGGTTAGCTTTTTGAGATACTTGATATGGTTTAGCAGTTAGCCTTGCCACAATATTTCGTCTGCATATAGCGCCTCAACGGTTTCACGTTTGCGAATCAGCTGATGGCGATCGTCAGCTATCATGACTTCACTAGCTCGCGGGCGTGAATTATAGTTGCTACTCATGGTAAAGCCATAAGCACCAGCGCCTGTGATTGCCAAGATGTCACCGGTAGTGAGCGACAATAAACGGTCTTTCGCCAAAAAATCACCCGTTTCACAGATAGCGCCAACGATATCCCACGGCTGTGTACCTTCCGTGTCAATACCATTATTAGGCAAGAAACTTGGAATCACTGCCATTTCAGCTTGATATAAAGCAGGACGAATCAAATCGTTCATCGCCGCATCGACAATGGCAAAGTTCTTATGCTCGGTCGGTTTTAGTACGTCAACTTGCGTCAATAAAATACCTGCATTTGCCACGATACTACGACCCGGCTCAAAGAATACCGTCAAGCCAAGCTCGCTAAGTTTTGGCAATAAAGCATTGGCAAATTCATCGATAGACACTGGCGTCTCATCGATATAACGCACACCCAGACCACCGCCCAAATCGATATGACGCAGCTCAATACCTGCTTTACGTAAGCTATGTACCAGCTCAATCACTTTGTCTAATGCCGCAACGAATGGCTCAACCTCAGTCAGCTGCGAGCCGATATGACAGTCAATACCGACGATATCGATATGAGACAATTTGGCAGCTTGCTGATACACGACCAGCGCATCTTCATGAGCGACACCGAATTTATTGTCTTTGAGACCTGTTGAAATATACGGATGGGTCTTGGCGTCGACATTGGGATTGACGCGTAGTGATATCGGCGCTGATTTATCCAGCTGCGCGGCAACCTTATTGATTAAAGTCAGCTCGCTGATTGACTCGACGTTAAAACAACCAATACCTTGGGTGAGCGCATATTCGATATCGCTATAGGTTTTGCCCACGCCTGAGAATACCACACGTGCAGCTTCGCCGCCTGCTGCCAATACCCGCATCAGCTCGCCACGTGAGACGATATCAAACCCTGCCCCTGCTTGCGCCAATACACCAAGTACCGCAAGGTTAGAGTTTGCTTTTACCGCATAACAAATCTGGTGATTTAAACTAGCAAAACTGTCAGCGTATGCTTGATATACGTCTAAAATCGCCTGTTTTGAATAGACATAACAGGGCGTACCGTAGTGTTTAACCACTTCGCTAATGCTGACTTGCTCCATATGTAGTGCATCATTTTGATAATGTAGCTCAGGCAAATGGGCGGTTAAGGCTTCAGGATTGATGTACAGTCCTTGCTCAGTTTGGGTCGTGACTGACTGACTCATATAAATATCTCTAATATAATCAAGTTATCAAGGTAACAATAAAGTATTGGCTTACTCAACAATCATGTGAGCATTGACATTTTAATAATCCACGATGAATTATTAGTAATCGTTAGGATCGTTACTCGGTTCAGGCAGCTGAAAATTCTCTGTATTTTGCTGGTCGCTGTCAATCTTAGCAAAGGCGGTATCTTGTGGATTACTGCCGCTATCTAATATTGCCGAGCTACCTTGCACCGCTTTACTACTAGCATCTACAAGATATAAATCGCCTTTTTGTCCGCAGCCTGTCAAGACAACGGAACCTATCGCGATGCTTGTACCAAATAGAAAGGTATAGACACCGTGGCGGCTGGCTATTAAACGGCTATTAAAACGTTGTTTGTTTGAGGTGCGTTGTGTAGTAAACATAGAGTGGATAGCCTTTAATGCTGCAATGGTTTGAGAGTGTCAACATCTTGCTGATGACACTGCCGGTAGACGCTCTTATAAAAAGCTCACATAAAACAAGTAGAAGATGACCGTTTTTAATCATAGCATTATTCTATAAAGCTGTGCGCTTATAGAATAAGATTGCTTAGTAAAGTTGCTAAAATATAGCCATAGTGAATCCAATCTATAGTCAGTCCTAAATAAAAAAATACAAGTATAGTCAGAGAAAAGTAATATCGATACATCAAGTACTGCTGATATTAATTTTTCTTGCTTGCTGTGCCTACGCGGACAGAGGCTGCGAATAATTAACCGCAGTAGTGTTGTGCTCTTTTAAAAGTGGATCAACTATAAGTATCAAATATGCTATCGATATAAAGTTGGACAAACTTCCTTACAATTTTTATAAAAGCAAATTTTTGCTGATTTTATCTGACAAGCCTGTACGGCCTTCGGGGTACACCTGCAACCACCAATCAAGGGCTGACTGATTAAAGCCTTAGAGTTATCGTGGTGTCACTGCCAAAATATGATACATTATAGTCAACCCTTGTAGCTATGAGGCAGCGCTAGCAGGCGTTTGCGTTACACTTAATCCCTGTTAGATATAGTGATGGCCAAGCATAACGGAAATCAGCGCGATGATGGTTTATGTTTCCGAATCGTCTGCTCTATACCAGCACCCCTATCGCTGGTTTTCGTTTATTCAACAGGTGACCGTCAAGATGCGGCACCTTTTATAAAAGACAATCTAAGGATAGAGTATGAGCGCTGGCGTAAGCACCACTTTTGATGACAAACACTCTAAAATATCGACCCTGACCAATCCTACTTTAGTATTGAACTGCGGCTCCTCTTCCATCAAATACGCCTTAATTAGTGAGGATGAAGGCACTCGTATCACAGGTCTGGCCGAAAACTTAGGTCTCGATACTGCCCGTATCAAACACACCACATTAAATGGTGAAAAGTTAGAAATTGCAATCGCTGGTGGTCGCCATGAACTTGCCTTACAAAAAATCCTTGAGCTACTTGAGCAGTATGATTTTATCGCGGTCGGTCATCGTGTGGTACACGGCGGTCGTGAATACTCAGAAGCGGTGCGTGTCGATGCGCATGTGTTAGCAGAAGTCAAACGTCTAAAAGTCCTCGCCCCGCTGCACAATCCGGCAAATGCACTGGGTATCGAAGCCGTACAAGCGATCTATCCGGATATTCCGCAAGTGGTGGTATTTGATACTGCTTTCCATCAGACCATGCCACCTGTCGCTTTCCGCTATCCACTGCCAAAAACACTCTATTCAGAACATAAAATCCGTCGTTATGGCTTCCATGGGACCTCTCATGCTTATGTATCAGAACGCGCCAGCCACATTACTAGCGCAACAGGACCCCATGGTTGGTTGACGGCGCATTTGGGCAATGGCTGTTCAGCGACTGCCGTCTACGATGGCAAAAGTCTTGATACCAGTATGGGTCTGACCCCGCTTGAGGGTCTCATGATGGGTACGCGTAGCGGTGATGTTGACCCAAGCCTACACATTCATCTCAAGCGCCAACTTGGCATGAGCTTAGAAGAAATTGATAAAATGCTCAATAACGAAAGTGGTTTACTTGGCATCTCAGGCTTATCAAATGACTTGCGTACTATTGAGCAAGCTGCCAATGAAGATCATGAAGACGCCAAACTGGCTATTGAGATGTTCTGCTATCGTGTTGGTAAATATCTTGCCAGCTTAAGCTGCGCGCTCCCTGACTTAACTGGTATTGTCTTTACCGGTGGTATCGGCGAAAACTCTGTAACCACGCGGACGCGTATTTTAGAAGTCATGCGTCATTTTGGTATCAAAGTAGATGACGATAAAAACGCTGGCTTGGTCGGTGGCAATGAAGGCAGTTTCCATACTGACGATAGCAGTATTGAGCTGTGGGTTGTCCCAACTGATGAAGAATGCCGTATCGCACAAGAAACTCGTGCAGCCTTGGGTCTAAAATAAAACCAGGTCTACAATAAGACTAGTATGCCTGCGATAAGAATCACAAGCTGATTCTGATACACTCCAGAATAACAATTTCTCTAAAAATATAATAAACAGTAGGATACATTATGCAAACTATTTTACTTGTGCCAACCAGTCGCGGTATCGGTGTGACATCAGCGGCTTTGGGGCTGATTCGTGCTTTTGATTATAACGGTATCAAAGCGGGTTTTATGAAGCCGTTTTTACAAGACGATACGCTGGATAAGCAAAACAGCTTGGACAGCTCAAGCGCATTAGCCATGCATGCCTTTGGTCTAAAGCCCCCTAAATCGATAAGCCGTCAACATGTAGAGCGTATGATTGGCGATGACAATCTTGATGACTTGATGGAAGAGGTGATTGTTAACTACCATACTCTTGGTGATGATTACGATGTGGTGATTTGCGAAGGCTTAGTACCGACGACTGAAACATCTTATGCCTCACAAATCAACCGTGCGATTGCTCATGCACTCGATGCCAGAATTATCTTTGTTAGCACCGCTGATACCAGTAAGCCGGCCTATTTGGCCGATAAGCTTGATGTCCATGCCCGTGAATTTGGTGGTATGGCAAGTGATCGTACGCTTGGCTGTATCTTGATGCGGATGCATGACTTACCAAATACGCAAAGTACCTTAGAAAATCAAATCGTTGCCCCTGGTGAAGCGATTGTAAGCTTAGACAGCGGCTTTATCCAAGAAGTGAAGCGCCTATCGCCGCACTTTAATACCGAACAATTCCGCTTAATCGGTGTCGTACCATTTAGTGACTCATTGTCCGTGCCGCGTACGTGGGATATCGCAGCTGAACTTGACGCCACTTGGCTCAACGTTGGTGAGGCAAAATCGCGCCGCATCAATCGCATCAGCTTGACCGCACGTTCAGTTGCACGTGTCGATGAAGTGTTCAAACGTGGCACGCTTATCGTGGTGCCCGGTGACCGCGACGATTTACTATTGGCGGCGGGTCTTGCCTGTATCAATGGTATTCCGCTAGCAGGATTGGTATTGACTGGCGGCGTTGTCCCTAGTCCAACGGTCGCTGAGCTTTGGCAATCTGCACTCAAAACGGGTATCCCTGTGATGAGTGTCGAAGATGACAGCTTTGAGACGGTACAAAGTCTATTAAACATGAGTGCTGAGATTCCAAGTGATGACACCGAACGCGCCGAGGAAGTGGCTCGTTACGTCGCGGCGCATTTAGATTTGAGCTGGATTAAAGCATATTTTAGCCAAAATCATGAGCCGCGTTTGTCGCCTTCTGCCTTTCGTCATCAAGTGGTCAAAAAAGCCCAAAACGCCAAAAAACGCATCGTGCTGCCAGAAGGCTCTGAGCCACGTACGGTCGAAGCCGCCTGTATTTGCCAAAGCCGCGGTATTGCCAATTGTGTGCTACTCGCTAAGCGTGCTGATGTCGAACAAGTCGCCAAAAACCGCGATTTGGTATTACCTGAAGGGCTTGAGATTATTGATCCTGACAGCTTAGATATGAGCAAATATATCGCTGCTGTCGTCGAACGTCGTAAAGGTAAAACCAGCGCCGAAGTGGCTGCTGAATATCTGCAAGATACGGTTTATTTAGGTACGACCATGCTACAAATGGACGAAGTTGACGGCTTGGTCTCTGGTGCGATACATACCACGGCGAATACCGTCCGCCCAGCGTTTCAGTTGATTAAAACGGCACCGGAATACTCACTCGTGTCGTCAGTATTCTTTATGCTGCTGCCTGAGCAAGTGGTGGTATACGGCGACTGTGCCATTAATCCTGATCCAAATGCGGAAGAATTGGCTGAGATTGCTATTCAGTCTGCGCAGTCTGCTGCTGCCTTTGGCATCGATCCAAAAGTGGCAATGATTAGCTACTCTACGGGCTCGTCAGGCACTGGCGCTGATGTCGAAAAAGTTACCCGTGCGACTCAAATCGTCCGTGAGCGTGCGCCTAATTTAAAAGTCGACGGACCGCTACAATATGATGCCGCCTCTGTTATGAGCGTCGGTAAGCAAAAGGCCCCTGACTCACCCGTAGCTGGACAAGCCAATGTCTTTATTTTTCCAGACCTGAATACAGGTAACACGACTTATAAAGCGGTACAACGTAGCGCCAATGTGGTCAGTGTTGGACCGATGTTGCAAGGCTTAAATAAACCGGTCAATGACTTGTCACGTGGTGCCTTGATCGATGATATTATCTATACCATCGCCCTCACTGCCATCCAAGCGCATAGCGACGTCATTTAAGCATTTAAAGCTTCGTTCAAAACACGTATTATTGAGCCGATTATTATAATGATAGTCGGCTTTTTATAGCGCGTTTAAACAGCATAGTCAGTGAAAAGTAATATCGACACATTAGGTACTATAGTCATAGAAAAGTAATATCGATACATCACGTGCCGCTGATATCAATTTTTCTTGCTTGCTGTGCCCATGCAGACAGAGGCTGCAAAAAATTGATACCAGCAGTACCCTAGCGTTTTTAGAGTATTTTGACTATACATAGTTAGGCATAATAAAATCGATAAGTAGGATAAGTGAATAATCACGTGCTATAGTCGATTTAAAATACATCAACTACAACGCCCATCTGCATTAGTTTTTACTCACTCATTTATGCCAAATACTGCCAACAATCATCACAGCCGAAGTCCTAAGTCTGCCATCCGTGCTTATTTGGGCGGCTCATTTGATCCTGTACATAACGGTCATTTGCAAATGGCGATGTATGTTTATGAGCATTTATTGCCGATAGCAAAGCAACAAAAGCGCCCGCTGTATGTATCGTTGCTGCCCAATGCGCGCTCGCCTTTTAAAGAAGATAGCACCGATCCTAAACATCGTCTGGCGATGCTAAAGCTGGCAACGCAAGAGTCGCCCTTGTACATTAACGAGCTTGAGCTGTGGCAGGCACCGCCCGTCTATACTATCGATAGTGTACAGATATTACGCGCCCGCTATCCAAATGACAGCCTGATATTTATCATGGGTATGGACAGCGCGCGTAGTTTAGAACACTGGAAAAATGGGCTGCAACTTACGGATTATGTCAACCTATGGGTGTTTGACCGTGAAGAAAATTTTGATAGCGATATAGATACTGATATCTATACTGATAAAAACTTCTTTAAGACTGAGTTGCAGCACTCTCTAACATCCCAACTTCCAAAACTGCTACAACCTTTTATCGTCGATTCAGTGCTTCAGTTATTAACAGCTAACCCTCAATCTTTAACAAACAGCTTTGGCGTAAAAAATAGCTATCAAGGTTATATTTTTATCGACCCGAGCCCTGTGGCAGCCGTATCAAGTACGCGAGTCCGGCAGCAACTGTACCAACAACTGCCGCAAGCACCTCAATCATTAAATATAACGCACAGCGCTGACATGCAAATTGCCTCTATCGCACCAATAAATGATATCATAGCCAATACTGCACCCAATTCATTAGCTAAATGGCTAAATCCTGCTGTTTATCAATATATTATCGCCCATCAGCTATATTCTGCTGCTCAATTCCGTTAAAATCGCCTTATACTTTTAACTTTGCCCACTTTGATCATGTTGCCTCAAAAAACGTCTGCCTACCTACTTATATGTTAAGGGGCACGTTAGAGAACGCACTGTGACGATTTATCATTTTATTTTTAATATTTACGATTCAAGAGATTAAAATTTATGACCAATACCATGACTGACGAACGTTTGCAAGAATGCTTGACCCTTGTTGAAACCGCGCTAGACGATATGAAAGCTAAGAATATCACCGTAATGGATGTAGCAGCATTGACAGACGTAATGGAGCGCATCGTTATCGCTGACGGTACCTCAAAGCGCCATGTACGTGCGATGGCTGACAGCGTCGGCGCTGAAGCCAAACTAGGTGGCTTTATGCCGCTTGGTCGTGAAGGCGGTATCGATTCTGACTGGACGTTGATAGATTTGGGTGCGGTCGTCGTGCATATGATGACGCCACAAGCCCGCGAGTTCTATGACCTAGAAGGTCTATGGTCATCACCTGAGCAATTGGCTGAGCTGGTTGCCGTGCCGCGTGAAAAGAAAACAGCCGGTCGTCGCAATAAAAATAAATAATTTTATTTATTGCTATAACGCCGTGAAAACCAAAAAGACCAGATGATTATTCTGGTCTTTTTTTATGCCTGAATTTTGGTAAATAACGCCATCCATAGGCGCGATATAAATAAGCTGAAAGCTGCCTGTGATTGCGATAAGATGATGGCAACCATTAAATTGTGTTTTTTAAAAAATGATTAGCCACTAGGAAAGACAATGAGCATAGAAACTCTTAGCCAGAAAAATACCGCGGACTTTAACCAAACCTTGCCACTGCATATCGCCAATCTAGTCTGCGTCCGTGCTGGTAAAGCCATGCCGTTCGCCCGTGAAGAGATGAGCGCGATTGATAAAGCGCCTATCAAAGCGCCCGTCGCGGTCAACTTTATGGGTCTCACCACCGATGAGCAAGCCGACCGACGCCATCATGGTGGACCATTAAAAGCGGTACATCAACTAGCAACGGCGACTTATGAGAAGATTAACGCTGAGTTTGGTTTAAAGGTACGCGTTGGCACATTGGGAGAAAATCTCACCACGGAAGCAGTCAATGGTTTGCCTGATATGGACGAGTCAACGGTTTGTATTGGCGACGTTTTTCAATACGGTGGGGATTTTGAAAAGCAACGAGTCGATAGTAATGACAGCGACAGTGTGCGATTACGCATCGTCCAACCACGACGACCATGCTACAAAATCAATGACCAAATAGGACAATTTACTAAAGTGCCAAATATTGCGTCTTGGGTAACCAAACAAGGTATCGCTGGCTGGTACTTTGAAGTCGTTCGTGACGGCATGATCGGCGCTGATTTACCGGTTTATCTCATCGAACGTCCCTATCCTTTTGCGACACTTGAGAAACTGTGGCAACTGGCTAATTCAAAAGAGAAGTTTGCAGCAGAAGTTATTGAGCCTTGGCTTGCGATTGAGTGTTTGGAAGAGAGCTGGAAAACCGTTTTGGCAAAGAAGATTAAAAAGGGTTAGCATTTCATGGCAAAAAATATCTTTTTAGCATTAGCATGTGCCTTAACGCTACCTCTAATTGGTTGCGTGACCACTAATAACACCCAAATAGCGAATACTGAACCCTTTGTTATTGATAGCGAAACTTACCAAGCCACTGGCAAAAGTGAGCGTATTAAAACCATTATTCTGCATTATACGGTGAGCAATAATGCCCGCGCTATCAAACTGTTGACCACTGGAAATGTGAGCGCCCACTATCTGATTTTAGACCATGACGATAATAAAATTTATAACCTAGTGCCCGAAAGCGAACGCGCTTGGCATGCTGGCGCGGGCGGCTTTGCAAGTAGAACGATACTCAATGATACCTCTATCGGCATCGAAATCGTCAATGCAGGGATTAAGCCTGAATATCGAAACGCTTTAAAAAACGGCGCGCTCGACTATCATCCTTATGAGCACTATGTAGAATTTAATGAGTTGCAGATTAAGAAAGTTGCGCAGCTGGTGCAAGATTTGGCAGCCAGATATGATATCTCACCAAAGAATATCATCGGTCACGCGGATATGGCACCTTCTCGCAAGATTGATCCGGGTGCGAAGTTTCCTTGGCAACGACTGTACGAGCAATATGGTATTGGCGCTTGGTATGATGCATTTGATAAGCAATTTTTTATGAATCAAAAGAATTTTGACGCGGCAACGATACCCGATATTAAGCAAGCGTTCCGCGATTATGGGTATCAAATCAATGACAGTGATGAGTGGGATAAAGCCAGTCGTGATGTTATTTATGCGTTTCAATTGCATTTCAGACCGCAGCAGCCAACGGGCGAGCTGGATTTAGAAACTTATGCGATACTACGCGCACTCAATAAGAAGTATGCTGGTCGTGATGACTTTTATTAAGTGATAAAAAATAGTAGGAGACATAAGTCATGAGTAACTCACAATGCAATGAGCAAAATGAACAAAACGAACTTCAAAAATACCTAGAAGAAAAAGCTAAACAAGAGCGAGAAGTTGAACAAGAACCTGAGCCACTTTCTGCGTATGAAGCTTGTGTACTAAAAGAGAGTGCTAAGCTTCATGAGTTGATTGCTGAAGCTCAGAAAGAAGTTAAAAAATGATTTGAGTATTAGCGACATAAAGTTCGGAATACTATCGCAATATAAAAAACCTGAAACCTGAAACCTGAAACCTGAAAAAAGCCTATGGCGCAAATACAATGATAAAACCCAACTTTAAAATCATGGCATCATACAATGCGCTAATAAATAAAAAAATATGTGACAGTATTTTGACCACTTCTGACAATATTTTATGGGAGAACAAAAAGGCATTTTTTGGTTCCATATTAGGTACGCTAAATCATTTAATGGTTGGCGATTTAATTTGGCTCAATCGTTTAAACCAACACCCCAGTTATCCAACAGGATTTAAAGCTTTAGAGCCGTTAAAAGATTTCCCGTTACCTACTAAGCTTACTCAGATTTTATATGATGACAAACATGGTTTTAGTAGAAATAGGCAGGCTCTAGATCAGATAATGATTCGATTCATTGAGGAATCAGACGAAAGCGATTATTCAAAAAGCTTGGGTTATCAAAATACTAATAACGATACCTTCAATAAGTCTTTTTCTATGTTGCTACAACATCTTTTTAATCATCAAACTCATCATCGCGGGCAAGTAACTACGTTACTTTCTCAGATAGATATTGATATAGGAGAAACAGACCTATTGATGTTGATTCCAAATGTAGATGATAAAAATTTCTAGGTTGGTGTCGAAACCCAACACATTAGTAATTAAAATTATCAACTCAGAATTGTTAGTTGTCGCAAGCTCAACTTACACTACGTACTAAGCTTCAGCAATCAATTCGGGCTGCTTATCCAACAAGCGCATCAGCGTAATCGCTGCGCCTGTTGGATTTCTAGTCCCTTGTTCCCAGTTCTGTAAAGTACGTGGGCTAATATTTAGCTTATCGGCAAACTGCTGTTGCGATAGCCCTGTCTTAGTACGAATTAATTTAATATCAGGCATTTCATGACTAAATTGTCGGCTAGGTTGGGCGTCCCCTTTGGCAATTGCCAATGCTTGATTCAATGACGTTGATAGATCATCATAAAATTCATTGCTCATGGTTATATACCTCTTTGATTTGTTGAGTTAGTTTATACAAACTAGACTTCTCTTGACTCGATAAACTGACCTTTTTATTTTTTGGATAGGCAAGCAACATAAAAAATACGCCATGACTGTCAACAAAATAATAGATGATACGCACGCCACCGCTTTTACCTTGATCCAGCGCCCATCTGGTTTTTCTAACACCGCCCGTACCTTGAATTAAACTTCCTTGGTCTGGGTTATTGATCAAATCTACCTGTAGCTCTTTATAATTATCATCATCCAACAATTTAAGCACTTGTTTGGTAAATAACGGGGTTTCTATAAAATGTAGCATCTATAATCCTTTATCGTTACTTCTCAAGTATATACGTCATTGACGTATAGTGCCACTATTGTTTTAACTTAGTATTGGAAATAATAAAATAGATATCTTAAACACAAAACACAAAAAAGGTGAGCTTTGCGCCCACCTTCTCATTTTAAAAAACAGCTGTCTACAATAATACTCTAAACGAACTTAGCCTATATCTTAACGCAACCAAGCCCGCGCATTACGGAACATACGCATCCACGCGCCGTCCTCATCCCACGCTTCTGGTTTCCAGCTGTGATTGTATGCACGTAGCGTACGCTCAGGGTGCGGCATCATGATGGTGACGCGACCATCAGTGCTACACAGACCCGTGACACCACCGAGCGAACCGTTTGGATTGAGCGGATAAGTCTCGGTTGGATGACCTTGGCTATCGACATAACGCATGGCAAGTTGACCGTGCTTTGCCATACCGTCAATTTCTATCTCATTGAGCGTCGCATAGCCTTCACCATGAGCAACGGCAATCGGTAAGATACTGTCTTGCATGCCTTTGAACAGGATGGATTTGGTACGCTCAACTTTTACGTTGACCGTACGCGCTTCAAAACGCGCCGATTTATTAGCGATAAAGCGTGGGAAGTTTTCCGCGCCTGGGATGAGGTCTTTTAACTGCGCCATCATCTGACAACCGTTACAAACGCCAAGTGAAAAGGTATCAGGACGGGCAAAGAAGCGTACAAACTGCATGCGTAATTCGTCGTGGAACAAGATAGAGTTCGCCCAGCCAGAGCCTGCGCCCAGTACGTCACCGTAGCTAAAGCCACCACAAGCGACCAGACCGTCGAAGTCACGTAGATTAATACGACCGCTGAGCAAGTCACTCATATGGACGTCGACCGCTTCAAAGCCAGCTTGGGTAAATCCTGCTGCCATTTCCGTCTGGCCGTTGACGCCTTGCTCACGGAGGATTGCAACTCTTGGTTTGTTCTCACGACTGTTTAGGTACGGTTCTTCAACTTTTTGATTGAGATCAAAGTTTGGTGCAGCGATAAGACCTTTATGACTAGCATCGGCAATCAAGTCATACTCTTGCTGTACGCAAGCGGGGTTGTCACGGCGACGCGCGATTTGATAGCTGACCTGACTCCACTCTTGCTGCAACTCAGTACGGCTAAAGCGTAAGGTATCCTTAATACCATCGATGCCCATATGTAACGGTGTTTGGATAATTAAGCTGTCTTCCTCAGTACTTTGACCGACAAGGCTAAGCATATCGCTAACGTTAAATTCTACTGCCATTTGCATTAAAGCGGCGACGTTTTCTGGTAATACTTGGATGACCGCGCCCAATTCTTCACTGAATAATTGACCGAGTAAATTTTCATCGTTCAATGACAGCTTGATACCTTGACGGCTGGTGAATTGCATCTCAGCGATAGTGGCTAGCAGACCACCATCACCGATATCGTGATAAGCGCTGATGACGTTTTGGGCGTTGCCCGCTTGGATAAAGTTAAAGAAATCGATTAAATCGCTTGGTTTATCTAGGTCTGGGCACTCGTTACCCAGTTGGCTTGCCGTTTGCGCAAGGATTGAGCCACCGAGGCGCAGTTTGCCTTTGGATAAGTCAATACGATAGAAGGCGCTGTCACCGTTAATGAGTTCAGGCGTTAGCGTTTTTGCCACGTCAATAACAGGAGCAAAAGCCGTAATGACCAAACTCATTGGCGAGACGACAGATTTATCTGTGCTGCCATTATCGTCTTCATCCGTCCAATTGGCACGCATCGATAGCGAGTCTTTACCCACTGGAATCGCAATGCCCAATGCTGGACACAACTCTTCACCAACGGTATAGACCGCATCAAACAAGGCTGCGTCCTCATTATCATCGCCACACGCTGCCATCCAGTTTGCTGACATGGTGATATCAGATAACTGGGTAATACGCGCGCCAGTGATATTGGTAATCGCTTCACCAACGGCCAATCGTGCAGAAGCTTTTGGGCTAATAAGTGCAACTGGCGTACGTTCGCCAACACTCATCGCCTCACCGCTCATTGGCTGACCATCTAGCGCAATCAGCCCTGAAGCGGTAACCGCGCAATCAGCGACGGGCACTTGATAGCGACCAACATACTGATCGCGTACGACCATACCAGTGATAGAGCGGTCACCGATACTAATTAAGAATGATTTGCTAGCAACCGTTGGATGACGTAGCACATCTTTGATGGATTCAGCTAGATTAAAATCATTGAGCTCTAGCGGAGGTAACTCATTCTCTTGACGTTTAAAGCTGCGCTGCATCTGCGGTGTACCACCAAGCAAGACTTGCATCGGCATATCGACAGGCTGCTCATCGAGCAATTCGTCATTCACGACGAGCTGACGAATATCAGTCGCCGTTCCTAAGATGGCATACGGGCAGCGCTCACGAGCACAAATCGCATCGAACTGCGCTTGGCTTTCTGGACGAATTGCTAAAACATAACGCTCTTGCGCCTCATTTGACCAAATTGCCATTGGCGACATGCCAGCTTCTAGCGACGGAATTTTACGCAAATTCAAATGCGCGCCCATTTCGTGGTCATTGACCAATTCTGGCATCGCATTCGATAGACCACCTGCCCCGACGTCATGAAGAGAGACGATTGGGTTACCGTCTTTACCATTGTTGCTCGCGTCAATATCATTACCCGCTAATGCCCAGCAGCGATCCATCACTTCTTGACAGCGACGTTCCATCTCAGCGTTATCACGCTGCACAGAAGCAAAATCCAAGCCTTCATCAAGTGAACCACTATCAACAGAAGATGCCGCGCCGCCACCCAAACCGATTTGCATGGCTGGACCACCAAGGACGATAAGCAGATCACCTTGTTGAATGGTGTTTTTTTCAATGAGATTGCGTTTGATATTGCCATAACCACCTGCAAGCATGATTGGCTTATGATAGCCACGCATTTGGCTGCCGTCTTTTGCCGCTGACATATCCAATTGGAAACTACGGAAATAACCACATAGATTTGGACGACCAAACTCGTTTGAGAAGTTGGCGCTACCTAATGGTGCCTCAAGCATAATTTCAAGACTGGTTGCCATACGATCCGGCGTACCATAATCTTGCGTACTCAATTGACCTGACTGCTCCCATTTCTCGGCAAGCTCTGGGATATGCAAATGTGACACATGAAAACCAGTTAAACCGGCTTTTGGCTTACCGCCGCGACCCGTTGCGCCTTCATCACGAATCTCACCGCCTGCACCCGTCGCTGCACCCGCATAAGGGGCAATCGCCGTTGGATGGTTATGAGTCTCGACTTTCATTAAAATGTCGATTTCTTCATGATGGAAACTGTAAGGATGCGCAGAATTGGCATCCATCGCATCAGTAGGAATTGGGTAAAAACGCATACCCTCAGAACCTGCCATCACCGCAGCGTTGTCTTTATAAGCCGACAAGATACCTTGTGGATTGGCTTTATAAGTATTTTTAATCATTTGAAATAGTGATTTTGGCTGTACTGCGCCATCTACTGTCCATTCAGCGTTGAAAATCTTATGACGGCAATGCTCTGAGTTTGCTTGCGCAAACATCATTAGCTCAACGTCGGTTGGATTACGCTTAAGCTCATTGACGTAAGCATTCATCAGATAGTCAATATCTTCGCTTGATAGTGCAAAGCCAAATTCTGTGTTTGCTGACTCTAACGCTACCTGACCTTCGCCGATGACATCAATATGATTCAACGACGCTGGTTGCTCATCATCAAATAGATTATTCACGTCATTTAAATCATAAACCAAGCTTTGGGTCATACGGTCAAACAATAACTCTTCAGCGGTTTTAGGCAGTGTCTCACTGACGTCACCGTCTATTTTTCCATCGACAGTTAGCGTATAAACAATCACACGCTCAACGCGATTGATCGCAATTTCACAGTTATTAAAAATATCGGTCGCTTTACTTGCCCATGGCGAAATGGTGCCAAAACGTGGACTAACGATGACTTGTAACTGGTTGTTCTTTGGGGCTGCAAGGACAGTACTACTATCGACAGCAAGTAAGTCTAGCGCTTTTTTATGCTCATCACCTTCGAGTTCTCGTGATAACACATACACTTGCTGGGTATGAATTTGGCTGACATTTAGCTCGGTTTTTTGCTGAAACTGACTGATGAGTTGCTGCGTCTGAAAATCGGTAAGAAACGGTTGTCCGGCGATGGTCATCATAAAGGCATATTCCACAGGATATAGGCAATAACAGGCATCTCTGCCATGCTAAGTAAATGGTTCGCGTATTATAACAAGAAGCCCTGTAATAAGCAGGACAAAACCAAGATAAATTGCCAATTGCTTCGGTAATATTATGAGGAAGCATTGGGCAAATAGTGCCGATTTGCTCTCACAGCAGCAAGCCTGACGGCACAGCGTTACAATTTTTACCTAAAGCTTATAGTCCTTACAAACCCTCACATCGCCTTACTGGCAACCTATATAAATAGCCCACCTGTAATCGCTATTCTAGGTAGCAGTTCTTGATGAGCTGGTTTTTATAAAGCCAGTTTTTATGAAATAAACGGTTTTTCTACACTAACCCCTTAAGACTATTTCCTTAACAACTATAAATTCATAATTTATTTACGATAATGAAAAAGGATATCCACCATGAGTAACCAAGAGCATCTCGATAAAATCCAAGCCGTCATCAAAGACGTGAAATTTGCCATGATGAGTACCAACAATAAAAAAGGCGATATCCATGCGTGGCCGATGACCACAAGCGAAGTCAATCTTGAAAATAAAGAGATCTGGTTTATCGGCGATAAAAAATCAGATGTCGTCAAAGATATTCAGGATGATGCCAGAATCGGGCTGACTTATGCCACTCAAGATGAAAAGAACTTTGTTTCTATCAGTGCTAACGCTGAATTACCGACAGACAAAGCTAAATTGGATGAGCTTTGGTCGCCGGTTTACAATGCCTTTTTTGAGCATGGTAAGGAAGATGAAAACGTACAATTGATTAAGGTTGTGCCTCATGGTGCAGAATGCTGGCTTAGTGGCAGTACCGTAGTAAATATGTTTAAGATGGCAGCGGCAGCCGTACAAGAAGGCAAAACTGCTGAAGATATGGGCGAGACCTTTTCCGTTTCTTTATAATTTATCAGTAAACTATTGAATCTATAAAAACAAAAATTCTATCATAAAAAACGCCAGTAGCTGATGCAACTGGCGTTTTTTACTGACTGGATTTTATGGGTTTAACAGCAAATCGAGAGATTTAGCCGCTATCTAAAGCCAAAATACTCTAAAAAACGCTACGGTACTACTGGTACAAATTTTTTGCAGCCTCTGTCTGCATGGGCACAGTAAGCAAGAAAAATTAATACCAGCAGTACATCATGTGTCGATATTACTTTTCACTGACTATATTTAGCCCCCTCTTAACCACTTTGCTTTAAATACGGCCAAGCAGCTTTAAGATAAATCATCATCGACCATAACGTTAGAATCACTGCCGCTACCATCAACACATAGCCGATGGTTTCAAGCGATTGCCAATTTAACAAAAGCACTGTAATCGCTATCATCTGAAAGGTAGTTTTCAATTTACCAACATAAGACACCGCCACACTGGTACTTTTACCCAGTTCTGCCATCCATTCACGCAATGCCGATACCGCGATTTCACGCGAGATAATCACAATCGCAGCTATCGCCATGATGATATTGGGATGCCATTGCACTAAGATAATGAGCGCAGCTGCCACCATTAGCTTGTCAGCGACGGGGTCTAAAAATCGACCAAAGGCTGATACCACATTGAGCTTACGGGCAAAATAGCCATCAAGCCAATCGGTAATTGCCGCTAGGATAAAAACGCCTGTTAATAATAAGTGACGCAATAGACTGTCGCTAAAGTCACTCATGCCAACCTTTGCAATCACGTTATCTGAGATTGCTGGCATGCCAATCCCCATAGCAGGCGGCCAATAAGCAATGGCGACGAATAGCGGAATCATTAAGATACGCGCAATCGTCAGGTTATTGGGCAAATTAAAAATACTCTTGTTACTCTGCGTACTTGACGGCTCCTGCGGATGCAAATGCGTGCTCTCAGTCATGGCAAACCCAGTTTAATATTGACCTAATAATGGCAGATAGCTTAGCATTTTTCAGGCAAGTCGTCATGCCATCTGTGTAGCTATCGTTTATACCAAGCATATATTTTGATAATCGAGCGATTTTTAAGCTGAATGTCGGTTATTATGAGCCGGAAATATCGATACACTTGTACACTAAAAATTGTAAATAGATGTAAGAGTATCTTGAACTGTCTCTTTTTAACCAAATATCAATAGTAAGAACAACGGCTAGTAATAATAAATTTGTATCAACTTATTTGTGGCTGATGATTTTTCATTTGATCGCATGATAAGTTTTCCTCAGTCCACGGTATCTCCTCCGTGGGCTCTTTTTTTGCCTGCTATAGTCAGTCCCAAATAAAAGAAATACAAATGTTATCACTCACTACTGAGGTTAATTTTTCTGGCTTGCTGTGCCCATACAGACAAAGGCGACGAATAATTAACCCCAGTAGTGTTGTGGTCTTTTAAAAGTGGATCAACTATATTTAGTAAAGTTATTCGCTGGGTGTTCTTTATATTTCATCTCGCAGTACTTTTCTTGGTTTCTACAGCTTGTTTTTTGACTTAAACGGCTCAGAGAATTGCAAAATCAAAAAGCCAACCACAGACAAGATAATCGCAATCTCATACCGCCCATAAGCGACCGAAATACCAATAGCACCGGTATTCCAGAGACTTGCTGCCGTTGCCGTGCCTTTTGAGCCCTGTTCATTTTTGAATATCGCGCCACCACCGATAAAACCCATGCCAGTGATAATAGCGTACATGATTCTCGCCTCACCAGTCGCATCATAAATATCCATACCAACGAGCATAAAAGCACAGGAAGCAATGGTCACTAAAGGAAAGGTTCTAAGCCCTGCGCCGTTGTCTTTCATCTCGCGGTTGAGTGCAATCGGCAAAGAGAGAATAAAAGCAATTCCCAATTGAAAAAAATGAAATTGCATCAGCTCCATATCGATATCAAATACAAACATAGCGTACTAACTCCTCTTATAGCGATACACGTTTTAATTTTTAGTATTGGTTATGAGCTTGTTTATTGTTTTACAAAATACGATTTAAGTCACTGCTAGCTGTCAACTGATTTAGTCAGCGCAGATTTTTGCTACGGTTTGTCTTGCCATCTGATAGCAGCTTTCGATGTTACCTTGGCCGCACCAATCACCGCTGACAATCCATTGACGCGGCTCATCAACTAAGATACCTAACTCTTCGTGATCAGGCTGTTTAAGAGTTGCTGCATAACGCCAACGATGACAGTCAACTTGGCTCGGCGTACTTTCATCATTCCAGCTCAAAGCTTGCTGTGCTGCCTGTAGTAACTGCGCTTTTACAATATCAATATCGTCATCAACGTGCTGCTCTGACCAATCATTGCGCGCATGGATCGTGACACTGGGCAGCAACTGGTCATGAGCGAGCTTCTCATGCTCGATAAATATTCGCGCCAGTGCCGCATCATGCACATAAGCCACATCCCATAAAGGTGTCAGGCTACTTAAGGTATCAGGTAGTGGCTGCCCATCATCCCAACCTAGCATCAAGGTATAGCAGGCTTGCATCTGTGCTTCGGTAATTTTCGCTTGCTCACTAAAATTACTATTTGCCATCATATCTACCGCTTGACCGCTGGGCGCTGTACAAATAACCCAATCAAAATTTCCAAGGCTGTTGCCATTTTCATCAAACAGCTCAGTTTTGCTATTAGTCTCATTCTGTTCTATAAAATGCTCGTTACATAATGGCGCCACACGGGTTTTAAACTTTATAGTGGTATGCGCTAGTTCATCAGCCAATACGCGACCCCAACTGGTCATTTTGGGCGTGCTAATATAACGCGCTTGGGTACTACTCCACTTTTCCTTGGCTTGTATGTCAGCATTCTGAGCGGCATCGTCAGAAGGTATTAAATCCACTACATTGGCGCGCCACGGCTGTAGTAAACCTGTTTTTAACCAAGGTTTGATAAAATGTTGAAAATCGTTACTCTTAGCAGTAAAAAACTGCGCACCAAATGCCCATTGCCAATTTTGATGTGTCGCACTGTCTGTGCAATAACGTGTTGCTAAACGACCGACGCTACGGGACTTCTCAAAAATAACAATGTTTGGCACGACCGACTTGCTTTTGACAGCAACGTTGGCATTGTCGTTAGTAAACGCGCGCTCCAATAAAGTGGCCGTAAATAAACCGGTCAAACCACCACCGATAATGGCAATTTTCGGTATGGATTGTTGAGTCGCATGCAAAGTAGAATCAGTCATAATGACAATAGACCTTATAGAATATTTGGTAAAATAATAAGTAGTCAGATGAAAATAAGGGGGTTATTCTAAAAAATATTGAACCTCTAAAGCCTGCTAATATAGTTAATCCACTTTTAAAAGACTGCAACACTACTAGGGTTAATTATTTGCAGCCTCTGTCTGCGTAAGCACAGCAAGCAAGAAAATTAACCCCAGTAGTACTTTATAATGTTTGTATTTCTTTTATTTAGGAGCAACTATATCCATGATATCTCGGTAAAAAGCCATGCTACTTTTATAGCATGGCTTTTTACCTTGGCTTCCAATCATTTTTAAGCATTGATCCTATTAAAATTTTATTGTTATTGAACAATCAATGTGATTTTGCCCGTTCTATCTTGACCACTTCGACGAGCTCGTTGATAACTGAGCTGTCAGCAAGAGTGGATAAATCACCGAGTCCAACATATTGTCCTGCGGCAAGACTACGCAATATGCGGCGCATGATTTTACCAGAGCGCGTTTTGGGTAACACATTGACCATATAGATGGCATCTAGATTGGCAATCGGACCAATCTCAGAGCGTACATGACGGTTTAATTCTGCTTTTAGTGACTCAGTTGCTTTTTCACTCGACTTTAAAATAACAAAAGCGCAAATTCCCATACCACGTATATCGTGCGGCATTCCTACCACTGCTGCCTCTGCCGTCGCTGGGTGGGCAACTATCGCGCTTTCAATCTCTGCAGTACCCAGTCGATGTCCTGACACATTAAGCACATCGTCGACACGACCAGTAATCCAATAGTGGCCATCTTCATCACGCTGCACCCCATCACCCGTAAAATAATAGCCGGGATATTCGGTAAAGTATGTCGCTAAAAACCGCGCATGGTCTTTATAAATAGTACGCATTTGACCCGGCCAGCTACTATTAATTGCCAAATTACCCTCAGCAGCACCATCTAGTGCGACGCCATCGGTATCAATAACTTCTGGTATGATTCCGTATAGCGGATTCATCGCTGCGCCCGGCTTCATTGCCACCGTCCCCGGTATTGGCGCGAGCATGATACCGCCCGTTTCTGTCTGCCACCATGTATCAACAACCGGACACTTACCGCCACCGACGATATGATAGTACCAGTCCCACGCTTCAGGATTGATAGGCTCACCAACTGTCCCAAGTAAGCGCAGACTTGAGCGCGCAGACTCACGAACAAAGGTATCGCCCTCTTTCATCATGGCGCGGATAGCGGTCGGCGCGGTATATAAGACAGTGATTTGGTGCTTATCGATAATATGCCCAATGCGCGCCCATGTCGGATACTCTGGCACGCCCTCAAACATCACCGTCGTGGTGCCATTGGCTAGCGGTGCGTAAGTGGCGTAGGTATGACCTGTTACCCAACCGACGTCTGCGGTACACCAGTATACATCATCCTCTTTGATATCGAAAACATCACGAAACGTGGACAGCGCATAAGTAATATAGCCACCTGTAGTATGCAACACGCCTTTTGGCTTACCCGTTGATCCTGATGTATATAATAAAAACAGCGGGTCTTCTGCATTCATCACTTCAGGTTCACAGTGCTGCGACTCACCATCGACCAAGCTGTGATACCAGATATCGCGGCGACCACTCATCGGCACAGAGTTGCCTGTACGATGGACGACGATAACATTACTGACGCTGCCTGTGCCATCCATATCCAGCGCGCGATCGACATTGGCTTTGAGTGGCGTACGTTTATTACCACGGATACCTTCATCAGCAGTGATAACAAGCTTAGACTGGCTATCAATGATGCGGTTGCCCAAGCTCTCAGCAGAAAAACCGCCAAAGACCACCGAATGTACCGCGCCGATACGGGTACATGACAGCATGGCGACCATGGCTTCCGGTATCATCGGCATATAAAGGGTCACGCGATCGCCCTTTTTGACCCCAAGCTTGCGCATGGCATTACCTAAGCGACAAACCGCTTCATGCAGCTCTTTAAATGAGATGATTTTATGTAGAGAAGGATGATCCCCTTCCCAAATGATGGCAGGCTTGTAGGGGTTGTTTTTGACATGGCGATCCAGACAGTTGACCGAAATATTCAGCTCGCCATCTTCAAACCACTTAATGCGAAAATCGTCTAAGTCGTAGCTGACGTCACTGATTTTGGTGGGCTTTTTTATCCAATCAATCAGCTCGGCACGCTTCGCCCAAAAAGCATCTGTCGCTTCAGGTGATGCAATGGATTGCTTATATTGTTCAGCATACTGCTCGGCAGTAACATTGGCGGCGGCAAGGAATTCAGGCGCAATTGGAAATGATTTTTGAGTCATTGTCTTTATCCTTTTTAATAGTTATTACTGACGACAGTGCCACTAATATAGCAATTTTGAGTTCATAAGCGGTTTATTGTACTCAACAAAGTATCAATAATTATTTATAAATGAAAGGCTATCAATAAGCGCAACTGCGACAACGACAGGCTATAAGGTGTCATCTTCCATAATGAATGACGTCTGAGTTCTAGTTTGACAAATAAGGGCGGGTGATGCAAGACATCAACCGTTAATAGTAATAATCTCGAAGTACATACGCACACTTAGAAGTTATAACGCTTGCAGGCCATACTATTGTATGGCCTGCAATTGGCTTGCTGCTATCAAAATGTCACTAAATAGACAGTACTTACTTAAGCTGGGTGACGGTTTTCCATGCCCCATTTTGTACTTGTGACAAGTAGACGTCGTTAATTGCGACATGGCTCTTAGGAGTAATAGCGACAGTAGATCCTGTGACTCCATCAACGAAACTGACTGTCTCTAGACCGGTATTAAATGTGTCGGCATTTAAGTCAGGGCCTGCAGCTTTAAGTCCATCAACGGTAATTCTTGCAGAAAGATAACCAATAATAGCGCCTGCTGATGCGTCTTCACCGGTGGCTTTTTTGAACTTCTCAACCCAAGCTTTGGTCTCAGGCTCATTCGCTCTTAGTGCCAAATCATTATAGTACGAAACCGCATATAGACCTTCACTGGCGCCGCCTGGTGCCGCAGCAACTGCCGGATGAAAACCGGTTGCAGGAGAGATGAATTTCACATCATCCCAGCCCATGGCGTTTGCCGTACCTACTGCAGTGATCGCGCCTCGTATGGTCAGAGACAGCGCGACTAGATCACACTTAGAGTCTCTAAGTTTGGCGATCGCACCTGAAAAGTCTGTTTCATCCGGACGATGTGAGCTGGCCTGAACTAAAGTAACATTGGGGTTACTATCGCTGATTTCCTTAACTGCTTCATTTGTCTCTTCACCATAATCTGAAGGGATATACATGACACATAAATTGCTAATATCATTTTGGGCAATCAGATATTCTATACCTAACTTCATTGAGTCGTAATAAGTACTACCAATAGTATAACGACGATTCAGAGCACCTTCTTCTTGCATAGGCCTTGCAAAAGTGATCGGCATGACACTAGGTACATTGGCGCGATCCATAATTGGGAAGCTGGCTAAGTTATGCGGTGTACCTAACGACATTAACATCGCAAATACTTTATCGCGGCTAACCAGCTTGTTAGCGGCCTGTACGGCATTTGGTACTTGATAAGAATGGTCTTCGACGATGTAGCGAATCTTTCGACCATTAACACCGCCTTTAGCGTTCACTTCATCGAAGTACATATTGGCCGCTGCAACCGCAGGATTACCAAATCCAGCAAACGGACCAGATAAATCAAGCGCACCACCAAGGATAATTTCAGTATCGGTCACGCCTTGTACTGGTATCTCACTAGCAGAAGCTGCGGCCTTAGTGTCAGTGCCAGTCGCTGCTGTGGTTTCTGGATCGCTACATCCGACTAAACCCATCGTACCGACCGTTAGTGCCATTAACGTCGTTTTGAATGTCCATTTCATTGCCTTTCTCCTTGCGACTGGGTCGCTATCAGTTGGATGTGATGGTAAATTTAATAGCGCTGATCTGTACTAAGCTGATCTGTACTAAGCTGATCTGCACTAAATAGTCGCACTTACTCAGTACATAGAGTCAATTAAAGCATGATGCTTCTTCTCAACCAGATTTCTTTTTAATTTCATAGTAGCGGTCAACTCATCATCTTCGGGGCTGAGGAGCACATCGATGAGTCGAAAGCGTTTTATCGTTTCTACTTGAGCTAATGTCTCATTAGCAGACTGTACAACTTCATCTATCAAAGCGATGACTTCTGGGGCATGACACAATGAGCGAAAATCAGAGAACATCACTTGATTGTCTTGCGCATATTTTTCGACATTTTCTTGATCTATCATGATAAGGCAAGTCAGGTACTTACGCTTATCGCCGATGACGACCGCATCTGATATATAAGGCGAAAATTTAAGTTTACTCTCTATAACTGCTGGCGTGACGTTCTTACCGCCTGCTGTGATGATAATATCCTTGATACGGCCTGTAATGAATATATAGCCTTCTCTTATTTCACCAACATCGCCTGTATGGAGCCAGCCATCGCGCAAGTCCTCAGCTGTTTTTTCAGGCTTGTTCCAATACCCTGCAAACACATGACCGCCTTTTACCAGTATTTCACCATTGTCAGCGATACGGACTTCAGAATTTGGTAGGGCTTTGCCTACGCTACCGATCATTTGTTCCTCAGACGTGTTTATTGAAATGACGCCCGTACTTTCAGTCATGCCGTAGCCTTCATAGATAGGCACTCCTATTGCATGAAACCAGCGGATAATATCTAATGATATTGGCGCCGCACCAGTGGTAGCACGGCGAACATTAGTCATCCCAATGAGGTCACGAATCTTGCGTAATACGAGTTTGTCCCAAAACTGGTAACGAAGCCGTTGGCCAGTCGTGGGCTTCTTGCCTGCCATCGTCATATCAGCGTAGTCATGACCTGCTTTTAATGCCTGATCAAATGCCCAGACATTAACGGCACTGGCATCGCTGCGCATGTTGCTAATAGAGGCATACATTTTTTCCCATAATCTAGGAACGGCGGTAAAGGTATCGGGCGATACTTCTTTCATATTCTCAAATACGGTTTCGGTACTCTCAGCAAAGTTGACAATACAGCCCCTATGAATAGGCAGATCTACTGAAATTAAACGCTCTAACACATGGCACAAAGGTAGAAAACATAGCTGCTCATCAGTGGGTAGGATTTCGATGACCTCGATGCTAGTCTTCATCTCAAAAAGCGTGTTGGCATGCGTTAGAATGGCACCTTTTGGATCGCCAGTAGTACCCGAAGTATAAATAAGCGTGCGTATGTCGTTCGCTGTGCTTTGATCAATATAACTGCTAAAACGCTCTAAAGCGTTGTCAGCATTTTGACCAAGCAGATACAGCTCATCTAAGAATATAACCTGATCATCCTCTAGACTGCGTAGACCTTTACGCTCAAAGACAATTACTTTTTTGATACTAGTCGCTTGCTCACGAATCTCAAAAAATTTGTGTAATTGCTCATCATTTTCAACGATCAAGAACTTAGATTGACTGTCGTTAAGTATATAGGCGAGCTGCTCGGCACTGTCTGTGGTATAAACGCCATTAGGTATACCGCCAACGCCGCAGATACCCATATCACAGTAGAGCCATTCTTTATTGTCTTCACTCAAAATAGAGACTGTATCTCCTTTGGTCAGACCAAGCTCAACAAGAGCCATCCCAATGTCGCAGCCGCGATGATAATAATCTAGCCAACTGTGACTTTGCCAAATACCCAAAGCCTTTTCGCGATGGGCGGTTTTATTACCTCGACTCAAGCAAACCTGTCGCCAAAGCTTGGTCAAGGTGTCACACCCTTCTAAGACTTGGGGCGCATGATCAAAAGGCGCATTGCGTATCTTGTGACTGTAATCATTGTTATGAGAGGATGCTTCTGTATAAGACGATGCGTGCACTACAGGGGCTACCCTAGTGACAGGGGTATCAGAAGTAGAGTTGTGAGTTGCATCAATCAAGTTATCAATAAGATTAGTCATGATTATTATCGCCAAGTCTTTTTGCGTTTCCACCGAGTGGCTTCCGCTGTGTTGTCTTTGGTTTGTCCGAGGTAGAACTCTTTGATATCGTCAGAGTGCATCAGCTTGTCTGCTGAGCCTGCCATGACAATACGTCCGGTCTCTAACACATAACCGTAATCCGCTGCTGCAAGAGCGACTCTTGCGTTTTGCTCAACCAACAAGATCGTCACGCCTTGCTCTTTATTCAATCGACGAACGATGGCAAATATTTCTTGTACCAACAGTGGTGACAGCCCAAGAGAAGGCTCATCGAGTAGCATGAGTGAGGGGCGTGACATCAGACCGCGACCGATAGCTAACATCTGCTGCTGACCACCGGACATCGTACCAGCTGCTTGAGTGCGGCGATCTTTTAGTATTGGAAAGTACTCATATATCATCTCAACATCACGCTGTGTCTCAGACTTGTCACGTCGCGTATAAGCGCCCATCGCCAAGTTTTCGGCAACGCTCAAAAATGGAAATACCTCTCTACCTTCTGGTACATGCGACAAGCCTTTCTTCACTAGCCGATCAGGCTCAGTGCCATCGATACGCTCACCGTGGAACCATACTGCGCCTTTGCGAGGGTTGATAACACCAGAGATGGTTTTCATCAAGGTGGTTTTACCCGCGCCATTAGCGCCCAAAATAGTCACTACTTTGCCTTTTGGTACCTCAAGGCTCACACCCCTTAGCGCCATAACAGGGCCATAAAAAGATTCTAAATTGCGCACTTCAAGCACGTTATTCGTAACTTCTGAATCGACCAAATTTAGCTCAATGTCAGGCGCTGCAGATGACAGTGGTTTCTTAATAGATTGCATCAAATACTCTCCTGTCCAAGATAAGCTTCAATCACCTGTGGGTTGGCTTGTACCTCAGCTGCAGACCCTTGCGCCAAAAACTTACCTTCAGCCACTGCCAACACTCGATCTGACACCCGATTCACTAAGCTCATGTCATGCTCTACCATCAAGATAGTCAGACCTAAGTCTTTTTGCATATCTTCGATCCACCATGCCATCTCAGAAGTTTCTTCTACACTGAGACCTGAGGCCGGCTCATCGAGCAAAATAAGCTTTGGGTTAGCCGCCAACGCTCTGGCAATTTCGACTACTTTTCTAATACCATAAGGCAAGCCTGCAATCAGCAGATCTCGATAAGGGGCTAACTCTAAAAAATCTATAATCTTCTCAACTTGCAGACGATGCTCGCGCTCACTACGGCGCACCTTTGGTGAGAATAGCAAGTCCTGTATCCATGTCGTATTGCGCTGCGAATGACGACCGATAAGTAGGTTTTGTAATACACTAGAGTGATCAAACAGCTCGATATTCTGAAAAGTACGCGCAATGCCAAGTTTGGCAATATCATGAGCCGGCAATCGCGTAATATCAGTACCGTCAAAGGTAATACGACCACTAAGCGGCTCGTACAAGCGACTGATTAAGTTAAAAATAGTCGATTTACCAGCGCCATTAGGCCCTACGATAGTAAATACTTCGCCCTCTTGCACCTCAAAGCTAATATTATCAACCGCTTTAACGCCACCAAACGCGATAGATAATGACTCCACTTGTAATAGGCTCATCGCATACGCTCCGTTTTAAGATAAGTTTTGGAGCGGCGGAACAGACCTTTTCGATATAACGGAAACAGTCTGAACCAAGTACGTATTTTTACCCATATACCGTAGATACCACGTGGCTCATAGATAATCATCACGACGATGACCAAAGCAAATAACGCCGTATCAACACCAGGAATACTGGTGATACTAGCGCCAGTACTTTGACCAATGACGTCGCCTAAGACAGCAATAACTTGTGGTAATAAGACGACGACGATTGCGCCAAAAAACGCACCATGTATAGAGCCTAAACCACCAATGACAATCTGCAGTAGTATGGTTATGGAGATAATAACGGTAAAGCTCTCATAGTTGACCGCTTGCACAAAATGCCCATACATAGCACCGCCAATAGCAGTAATTGCACAGGATAAGCTAAAGGCCAAAGTTTTTGCTTGTGGGACATTGACGCCAAGGGCGCGGGCAGAGACTTCACTGTCTCTAATGGCCAAAAAAGAGCGGCCAGTACTGCTTCTGAGCAGATTAATATAGCCAAAGGTAATCAGCACCACTAGCGCCAAGCATAAGTAATAAAAGGCCTTTGGCGTGACGTATCGATCGATAGTATAACCAAAGAAATTAATGGGGGACGCAAAGCTGCCAGAGATGCCGCCGGTAATGGGCTCAGCAACGATAGCTATATCTTCGATGATAATGCTAAGCGCCAAAGTGGCAATGGCCAAATAGATACCACTAGTTCTTAAGATTGGTCTGGCAATCATTGCACCGATGACACCTGTAATCAGCGCACAGGCAATTAAAGCCGGAAAAAAATTCCAGCCTCGGCTCATGAGTGCCAGATGGCTAAAGGCCCCTATGGCCATAAAGGCGGCATGACCTAAACTGACTTGTCCGGTATGACCCGTCAAGAGCATAAGACCAAGTCCTGCTATAGACCAAATTAATATGGCGCTAAGCTCACTAATATAATAGCTACTTAACAACCAAGGTGCCATTAGGAGTAGCAAGAGAAGCACGCCATATTTTATGAGTTGGCGTTTATCATCGAAGACATTGATATCTTGATCGTAGCTGTGTTTAAACTGGGCTTTCATTGACAGTACTCATCCTTGAGAATGTATGGAGTTCACTTAGTTACTCTAAAATCAAAGCTTGTGACCTATTTTCAACCTGTCCTACGATTTAGCTGCTAGCTATAGTGCTAGTAGCAGTGCTAACACAAGTACCAACTATACTTTTTTCTGTTTGACTTGAGAAAAAATACCGCCTGGACGTATGATCAACACAATCAACATAACCGCATAGGGTGCAATCTGACTAAGACCTAACGGTAGATAACGACCGGCAAATGGTTCTATCACACCTATTAATAGTCCCCCTACGAGGGCACCAGGTAGAGAGCCTAGACCACCAATCACAGCAGCGGCAAAAGCTTTGATACCGAATAATAAGCCGATGGAGGGTGAAATAGCACCTTTGGCTGCAAACAATATACCAGCAAGTGCAGCGACGACACCGGATAACGCCCAAACAATACCGTTGATTCGCTTGACTGGAATGCCCATATAATAAGCGGCCATTTGGTTTTGGCTACTCGCTTGCATAGCGATACCAAGCCGAGTATGGGCAAAAAAGAAGTACAAAATAGAAGTGAGTGCAATGGTAGATACGATGATGATCAGGTCAACATAATTAATACTAAGCGACCCTAACGCCAACATCTTGCCTGAAAATGGTGTCTGTAATGAGACCGGGTTATGCCCCCAAACCACACCAGCACCAAAGCGTATCAAAAAGCCGAGCGAGATGGTAAGAATGACCATAGCGAATTGCGGCTGACCAAAAATGCCGCGTAGCACGAAACGATCAAGCAGATAGCCGAACGCCCCCATAATAATGGAGGCTAAGGTAATACCTAATAGGAAAGGAAGGTTTGCTTCATCGGTGTTAATAAAAGCTATGCCTAAAAAGGCACCGAGCATAAGCATGTCGCCTTGGGCAAAATTCACTGCCTCAGAGGCTTTGTAAATCAGTACAAAGCCCAACGCCAACAGCCCATATATACAACCATTAGCAATACCGCTAATGAGCAGTTGTAGGATATCCATAAATTCCCTTTTGTCTTAACATTGTCATCCGTGACTCTGTTTAAATAAGCCGTCCAATTGACTGGCTTCTTAATTCAACCGCTCTTAAAGAACATCATTTTCTTTAAGCCCAAGTTGTTATATTGTTAAAAAATAGTAAGATAAAAACACGAAATATTAACATTAACTAACAATCTTGATGCATTTACTTTATAGCAATAAAAAATCCTTGTCTATATAAAATGTACAGTCATTCACTAATCTTTTATAATCTGGTTAATTTGATGTCGTATCAATAAAGAAAAACCGAGTGCAATATGTAGAATGAGCTAAGAATAATACCGTCAACATAGACAGGGCATTGCCTCACAGTAAGCGAACTACAGCTACCCATATTAATCACTTCAAAACACGTCTATTATTACCATGATATAATTGAGACACTTTATATAGCCGATTCGTTTTAAAAACGATACAGTGCTATTGGCTATAAATTTTTTGCAGCCTCTGTCAGCGTAGACACAGCAAGCAAGAAAAAATTATAGCCAATAGCACGTTATTACAATCGTATCGCTTTTATTTTGAACGGACTATAGCACTTATCCAAACCTACTCTATAAGCCATCATCATGAGTCAAACGCTAAATCAAGCTGCACCAGTTAAGCCAGATGGTCAGTCAGTAGATAATCAGTCAATAGCCAGACAGGGCATCACCAGACATTCCATCAGTAGTCACTTTGACGTCATTATCATCGGCGCTGGTGCATCAGGGCTATACTGCGCCCTCACTGCTGGTCGCCGTGGTCGTCGCGTACTGGTACTCGATCATGCCAATAAAGCAGGTAAAAAAATTCTAATATCAGGCGGCGGTCGCTGTAACTTTACCAATTATTTCGTGGAGCCGGAGCACTTTATCGGTGCCAATCAACATTTCTGTAAATCAGCACTGAGCCGTTATCCCAGTTGGGAATTTATCGGTATGGTTGAGCGGCATAAAATACCCTACCATGAGCGCGAACACGGGCAGCTATTTTGTGATGACTCTGCGCAAGATATCTTGACTATGCTACTTAATGAATGTGCAGCGGTGGGCGTACAAGTCAGACTCAATACTCAAATCGACAGCGTACAAGCTCTCGAAAACGACAAAAAATCCCGTTTTCAATTATTGACCAGTCGAGTGCTCAGTAAAAAAGATAAGCAAGAACAAAAAGACGCACCAAAACAAACTAAGCCTGTGCAATCTGGCTTTCGCTGTGAGTCACTAGTAGTAGCAACGGGCGGATTGTCCATCCCGACAATGGGTGCGAGCGGTTTAGGCTATGAGTTGGCACAACAATTTGGTCATCAGCTAAACCCTATCGATGCCAGTTTGGTGCCCTTTACTTTTACCGATAAAACAGGTGAGCTCATTCGCGCGTTGGCAGGTATCAGCTTGCCAGTCATTGCTAGTAATGAGCGTATTTCATTCCGGCTACCACTGTTATTTACCCATCGCGGACTGTCTGGCCCGGCGATGTTGCAGTTGTCTAACTATTGGCAAACGGGTGAAACTATCAGTATTAATCTGCTACCAGATACAGATATGACTCAGCTACTGCTCGACCATAAAAACTCGCATTCAAGACAGCTCATCCGTACGGTATTGGCTGATTATACGGACAGTGCATTACCCAAAAAATTGCTTGTGGCTCTACAAACGACGCTTTGGGATGACATTAAAGACAAAGAGCTTGCCAATATTAAAGATGAGCGTTTAATTGAGCTTGGCACAACGCTTAATGGCTGGCTGCTAAAGCCATCAGGCACCGAAGGCTATCGCACTGCTGAGGTCACGCGCGGCGGCGTTAAGACCGATGAAGTGTCGTCAAAGACCATGCAGAGTAATTATCAAGAAGGGCTATATTTTATCGGTGAAGTGCTGGATGTCACAGGCTGGCTTGGCGGCTATAATTTTCAATGGGCGTGGGCCAGCGGTTTTGTTTGCGGTGAGGTTGTTTAGAGTATATCGATCAACCACATAAAAAAGCCACCTTGCAAATTATCGCAAGGTGGCTTTTTATTCACGAGCACTCTATTCCATTATATGAATAAAGTCAGTAATTCGATAAACGCTTATGCTTCCTTTAAAAAAGGATAATCGGTATAACCTTCTGTACCGCCACCATAAAAGGTTGCTGGATGCTGCTCATTGAGTGGCGCACCTTGGTGTATGCGTTCAGCCAAATCAGGGTTGGCAATATAATCACGTCCAAAGGCAACCGCATCAATAAACCCAGCTTTGACATTTTTCTCAGCTTTTTCGGCGGTATAGCCACCAGCGGCAATGATAGTATTATCAAAGGCTGCACGAATTTTTTCACGGAAGCCATCGTTATATGGCGTGCCACCTGCCCAATCTGGCTCAGATAAGTGCAAGTACATCGGTTGACGCTTGTTAATTTGCTCAATCATCCAGATATTTTTGTCTTCTTCGTAGCCCGCTTCGACATTATTAAAAGTACCAAGCGGTGAGATACGAATACCGACATGATCGGCATCCCAAGCAGCGATACAGGCATCCAAAACATCTAAAGTTAGACGCGCACGATTCTCGCGGCTACCGCCATATTCGTCATCGCGCTTGTTGGTTTGCTCAACCCAAAACTGATGCAACAGATAACCATGTGCGCCATGCACCTCTACCCCATCGAAGCCTGCTTCTTGTGCGCATTTGGTCGCATGAGCGAAGTCTGCAATGACTTGCTTAATTTCATCAAGTGTGGCTGGTCGTGGCGGTGTCGCATCAACGCGAATCGCTTGGTTCTGACTGTCACGCAATGACGTACGCACACCAACGTCGATATCAGAAGCCGAAATCGGCGCTTTGCCATCAGGTTGGACGCTTTCGTGTGCGACCAAACCCGTGTGCCATAGCTGTACCACTATCTTGCCGCCTTTTGCATGGACATTATCGACGATAGTTTTCCACGCAATCGTTTGGTCTTGAGTGTGGATACCAGGCGCGCCTGCATAGCCTTTTGCTTGAAATGAAACTTGCGTCGCCTCAGTGATAATCAAGCCTGCGCCAGTACGCTGCGAGTAATATTCTCCTGCCAAAGCTGTCGGTACATCGCTTGGCTCGACCGCACGTAAGCGGGTCAAAGGTGCCATAACAATGCGATTTTTTAGGGTTTGAGTGCCCATTTTTACGGATTCAAATAAGTTGTCGTGTGCCATAAAAAAGCCTTGTTCGTTGTTATAAAAATACGGTTATAGAATTTGTTAGTCATAAATAGATAGCACTTAATCTGACGTCTCAGACTTACTTAAGCACTTTATTCATAAGCCGTGTTCTTTATAGGGCGTAGATACGAAAATTCCAAGTAAAACTTACAAACAAAAACACCAACACCCGTATATTTCCAACCTTTTAAAGGCTACTATTTACGTGGTCTTATAAGGTTATTAAGCTAATTAAATCAATAAGCTTTGATTGATATTTGAAGACAATGACAGCTTGTATTTTATTAACTTCTTAAATAATGGTCACTGTTATTAGCAATTATTTTTTAGCATTTATTGAAAGGATGAAGCATATGCAAAAAACCATATTATCACTGACGATAGGGCTCAGCCTCTTCTTAGGTTTGAGCGCATGCCAACCCACATCAAATACGTCACTTGAATCAAATGATCCAAAAAATGCAGAGCAGGTGAATACGCCAACCCCCATGCCCATAGAGACAACAATATCCAAACCTAGTACGCCAACAGACTCAGCCATAGACGCAAAAACCTGTTTATCACTGAGTAACACTATAAAAAAAGTGGATAACACCAGTAAAATCGACGCCATTTATGCTATCCAAAAACAGCTAAAAAGCTGTTTACCAACGGCAAGTAACGATGAAGTATTGAGTTTACTCAAAGACTATCAAACGATGTATAAACGCTTTTTATCGCATGAAACTGACATGAATACCGTAGAGTCTGAGCTGGCTTTTTTTAATATCCTATCCGCATTAGAACAAGATAAGAAAATACCGAAAGAGGATTTAGAGCAGATCAGTCCGCGACTACGTTATCTTATCAGCCTTATACAGAGTGATGCTGATGTTAGCGTGCGCCACCTTGGAGAAGGTTTTTACACTTTCGATCATGATTTAAAAGCCATGGCAGATATATTTACGCCGTATCTACTTCCTGACCAAAAAGCATTTATCGAGCGGATGGCAACAGACAATCAAGATATCTTTTGGAGCGATGTTGCCATTACCACTACTTTTAAAGAGCTGGTCAAACGGGCGGTATTTTGGGAAGATTATGGGCAACGTTACCCCAATGGCTATGCGATAAAAGACGCCAAATTTTTATTGGATGTATATCGCAACGCGCTTTTCTTTGGCTCAAACAATACCCGCTGGGTCGATAATAATGTTCAAACGTTTACTCAGCCGCAATATCAGCAGTTGATGATGCAACTGGCTAAGCGCCCGAATAGCGCTCTGGCAAAAGATGCCCAGACGTATCTCGAATTTTTGGTGCTATCTGATAGCGAACGTCAGCAGACATATCCAGCACCCAGCACCGATGAAAAGGGCTATAAGCTAGACGAGCGCGCCATGGTACATTATCAGTTAAAAAAGCGATGCAGATTCCTTCTATTTGGCATGCCGATGGCGACAATAGAGAGTGCCTAGAAGGGCTATTTTGCCAACTTAAACGTATCGAAGGCTAAATTTAAAACATTTAAAACATCACTTACTTTTATTTAACAGCCAATCGAATGCATCAGCCATAAAAAAACACCTGATTTTGCACAGGTGTTTTTTTATGGCTGACATGAAAGTAGTAAAGATTTTAAGAATTAAGCATCTTCTTAAAAGACAAATCTAAAGACAAGTAAGTACCGAATAATATCACCATTGAACCAATAATGGCTGGCGTATCCAACGCCTCATCCAGCAATAAATAGCCTAAAATAATCGCAAAAATCGGAATCACCAAGGTGATGCTGGTCGCCCGCACAGGACCGATACTTTTGATCAGCTGATTCATAAAAATCAGCGCAATGGCAGTCGAAAATACACCAATACAAACAACAGAAACCCAAGCCGTTATGCTGATGCTCTTGCCATAAGGAAACTCATAAAGCGCAATCGGTAGCATAATCACACTGGCAATGAGAAGCGAGCCTGCGGTAATCGCAACCGGTGAGACATTATCCAAGTAATTCCTAGTGATATTTGCCCCTAGCGCGTAGCCAACACAGGCCAGTAACGCGTAGCCCATCGATAATAATCCAGAACCCGACTCAGCGCTCTGCCCGCCAAATAAGTTCTCGCTCATCAAAATCATCACACCGATCACGCCGATGACCAAACCGAGAATTTGCTTTTTTGACAGCCTGTCTTTAAAGAAGGTACTGGCGATAAAACCGCTTATCATCGGTACAGACGCATTGAGCACCGCCAATACGCCGGCGTTGACTGAGCGTGCTGAAAAAGCAAACAGGATAAATGGCACTGCAGCAGAGAACAGTCCAACCAACGTCAGTACTTTCCAATTTTCACGAATGCCTACTCTGTTCTTCTTGTTTAGTATTACAAACACCAGCATCGTGAGTCCAGCCAATACCACACGTAGGCTGGCAAAAACCAACGAGCCAAACTCAGGCACGCCAATACGATAAAAAATAAAAGACAGCGACCACATAAAGGACAAGGTAATAAAAATAATGAGGTCGCGGTTAGACATGAGATGATCCTATCAAGCATTAGACAGTAAAAAAAACTCGATGATAACTGCTTCGTGGCTCAATAGGTGTTGTATTTTCTATAATGATGACAGATTTTTATATAAATCCACTTTATCCAAAATAAAGTCAACATCCTTATCACTGCAACCCGATAGATTAACCAGAATCTTCTTATCTACTGACATATCTTTGGCGATTTTCATCGTTAATGAGTAGCGCTAAAATAGTCAAAACGATCCAATTAAACAGTGCTTTTAAAAATGCTATTATAAAATCCTTTTTTTATGGCGTGAGTGATAGGTACGACTATCGTTGATAGAGTTTAGCGTAGCATGGATAGGAAGTTTTGGGAGGTAGTTTCTAGGTGGCGATTGTATAATATAGGCTGTGCTTGAGAGCCTTTCCTAAAAACTGTGTAACTGCTTATAATCCACTAACTGGAGAATAAGCAATGACTACTCAATCTGACATTAAAAAACTAGCCGAGCAAATGGCTGGCAGCATGAACAGCTTTGATGACAT
>NZ_CAJGZK010000015.1 GCF_904846215.1 Psychrobacter glacincola
GCCCCTATAAGGGCATAAATCTGGTATCGTTCCCCTAGGCTTAGATGTGTATAGTTCATGGTTGCAATCTCACTTTGGTCGGTGGATAAAGACTTTGATGCTAGCGCATCTAGGTCTTTTTTTCCCCCTCGCATTTGATATTGCACTTCATGTGTTAATCTAGGATGTATTAAAATGCCTTCCCGTGATACATTAGGCTCGACTCGCAATTACTGTCATAATAAGACCCTAATAGCGATGAATAATAGCTGTCATTTCTCATGATTTTTTAGTTTAGCGTAGCATATAACAATATATAACCTCATAAGGATCACGCAATGTACGGCGTTTTAATGATTGATATCGATAGTACCGCGCTGACGGCTGAAGATGTCAGCTTAATTAGACAAGCACAAGTAGGTGGGGTCATATTATTTGCCAGAAACGTGACCGATGCCGCGCAAGTGCGCGCGCTGTGTGACGATATACGTTGTCACAATGCTGATATCCTCATCGGGGTCGATCAAGAAGGCGGACGCGTTGCTAGATTGCGTAACGGTTTTACGCCACTGCCAGCGATGGGAAGACTTGGTGAATTATTTAATCAAGACCCTAATCGCGCTCTAGAGTGCGCTTATGATTGTGGTTATCTTATGGCAGCGGAGGTATTGGCTGTCGGGATTGATTTGAGCTTTGCACCAGTGCTCGATAGAGATGGTATCAGCCAAGTTATTGGCGATCGTAGCTTTCATCATGAGACGCAAGCTATTATTGCTTTGGCAGCACAGTTTATGCGTGGTATGAAAGCCGCTGGCATGGCAACGACAGGCAAGCATTTCCCTGGTCACGGTGCAATAGCCCCCGACTCGCATGTTGCGGAAGCCATCGATGATCGTAGCTTAGATGAGATTATGAACAGTGATATGCAGCCATTTGCGCAAACGTTGCCTTGGCTTGATGCTTTGATGCCAGCACATGTGATTTTTTCGCAAGTAGATAATAAACCGGCAGGTTTTTCTAAGATTTGGCTCAAAGACATTATTCGTGAGCAGCTGAATTTTGACGGGGTATTGTTTTCTGATGATTTGTCTATGGCAGGGGCAAAAGCTGCGGGTGATGTCAGTGCACGTGTCAAAGCAGCGATTAACGCTGGCTGTGATATTGCTTTGGTCTGTAATGACCGTGTCGCGGCTCATGAAGCAGCAAAAGCGGCGCAAGAGCTGCCCTATCCCAATCAAAAACGTATCAAGACTATGTGTGGACAGATACCCGCTTGGCAAGGCGACCTTGAAGCGACTTGTCAGCAGTTTGACTATTGGCAACAAGCAAAAGAAAATATCTCGCAGACGTTCTTTCCTACTGCATTAGACTCTCAAGCACCCGCTAACCTTGAGCTAAAAGACCCGACTAGCTATAGTCAGTGAAAAGTAATATCGACACATTATGTACTGCTGGTATCAATTTTTCTTGCTTGCTGTACCCATGCAGACAGAGGCTGCAAAAACTTTATACCAGCAGTAGCGTCGCGTTTTTAAAGTATTTTGACTATACATCTAATAAGTGGCAATCAAGTTAATTTGATATGACAAGCTAGACAAAATAAAAACCGCACCTTGATTAAGATGCGGTTTTTGCGTTTTCTGACTTATAGATAAATTCAATATATTTTAACACTTCGCTTAATTGGTTGCGGCTGGATCCAATGCTGTACCACGGCTAGCATCATCAGCGTCTGGCATTAAATCGTCATTATCGCTGTCTAATGGATTTAGGTCTGGATCAAGTGCATCACTATTAAGCGCTAAGCCATCGTTTGCCGGAGTCGTTTCATCATAGACCACAAACTCAATACGGCGGTTACGGAAACGACCTTGGTCTGTCGTATTGTCCGCTATAGGATCGGTCTCGCCCATACCTTTGGTCATAAGCTTACTAGGATCCGCACCTTGGGCGACCAAATACGCCTTCATTGCCTGAGCACGCTCTTCTGACAGCTTCAGATTATAAGCAGCATCCGCTGTTTTATCGGTATGACCGATAATCATCAGCGTCATATCAGGCACTTGCTCCATTAGCTTCACAGCGCGGTCCAATATCGCTTTATTGGCATCAGGAATCACCGCTTTATCTACTTCAAAATTGACCACTTGTAGACTTAAGGCGCGAGCGACATCACGAGGATCTGGGTTTTGCCCCAAATTATCCATGGCTGCCTCAGACGCTGCTAGACTATCAGCAATCTCAGTTTGCTCATCGAGTGGACCTTCAGCAATGACCGTCATCGCTGGCGCAGCAGCTTGTAAATCAGATACCAATTTGGTTAAAGCGGCAGTATCAGCAGCATTGACCGTAATCGTATCGCCTTTAACCAGCATACTAGCATTTGGAACATTTTTGAAAATAGGCAAAATAGTGGCAAGCTGCGCAGTCGCTGGCATATCGATTGAGAAGTTATTATCGATATCTGTACGGCAACTATTGGCGGCATCACCAAACACGCCAGTCAGTGCAGTCATGACATTGCTCTGTAGCGTGTCATTACCCACATCCATACGGCAAGCATATAGCTCACTATTCTCATCAGTAGCAATACGCAAGGATGCTGGTGCAATATCGGCTGCAACTGCCTGCCCATCACTATCTGCTGCTTGTTGCTCTGTTACAACAGGCTTGCCGACCGGCTCAGGCTTGTCTTGGCAGCCTCTTAATAACGCCCATGCCAAAGCACCTAAAATAATCAAACCAATAATAGGTAATAGCGCCTTCATAAAGCTGCCGTCTTTTTCTTCTTCACGCTGTAGCGGCGCGGTGCTCACGGTATCTGATATACGCGTACCCGTAGAAACAGGAGCAGCAGCAATCGCGCCAACAGGCAATACAGCCGTTGCCCATACAGGGATATGACGCTGATAACTGTCACTATTATCATTTAAAAATTGTGATACAGGCGTCGTGCCTGCCAAACTTTTGATTTCATGATAAGCAAGCGGTGCTGCCATAGCAATTAAGCCACGAACAGCCGTGACATCGATGTTATGCTTACCCGCAAGCTCACGGGCAATTTGGTCGCGATGGGCGTCTTCTGTCCACACACGGTCATAAAAACCTTGGTCATCGCGAGCAATATTTTCATTGGCAAAACGGTCATGGGTCTGATGGTCTGCTAAACGCGCCGCGAAAATAGCATAAAACTGTTCAAGCAAGTTTTTCTTGGCAGGACTGTGATCGTCTCCAAGTACTGCTGGACTGACTGTCCGTGTCAAATGACTGATAATATCCATAACATCCTTCCTCAATTTATCATTATTTTATATGGTTTGTTTTATATCGTTTATGCGCTCAAAACACAGAGCGTTATATATAACAGTGCTAATCTATAGTCAGGGAAAAGTAATATCGATACATCAAGTACTGCTGATATTAATTTTTCTTGCTTGCTGTGCCTAGCCGACAGAGGCTGCAAAAAATTTATACCAGCAGCACTGTAGCGTTTTTGAGATATTTTAACTATATAACACCGGTCATCTATATCAGTAGTAATCTAAAATCTAATCGTCTGAAATAACACCTAGCCACGCTATAAAATAGGCGATGACCAAATTCAGCTTTTGTTATTATAAAACTATTAAGAAGATGTTCACAATCAACAGGATGTTGTGCAAATGCTACAATAAGTAATCTTTCAGTTGTCACTCGTAACTATAACGCCTATAAAGTAAAAATTGCTAACATATAATCAGCTCACTATTCACTTTCAATATGAGAACAGTGCCAATCAAATATTGCCTAAAAAGTTGCTTATTAGTATAAACAAAAAAGTGCCCTATAAAATATAAGACACTTTTGAAACTCTTATAGTCTTCAAAAGCGATAGCGGTCTATCTTCTCACTTGAGCGGGTTCAACCACAATGACATTGTTTGCCATGTCATCAACTTCAGATAAAGAGATAGATCCATTTGAGCCTGAAGGCGAGTTATTAAAATCATTAGTATTATTATTTCTGACAGGTGCTGGCATCACACTATCGTTGGTATCATCGTCTGGCGCTTGATATTCCACATTATTAGCGCTGTTATTTGTAGGGGCGTTTGCAAATTGATTATCAAAATTATTGGTCGCCATGCCTTGTTGTTCCAAGACGCCATTATTCATATTGTTAGGGTTGCTAGGTAATGGTAGTGGCGCAGTACTCTCAATCATCATCGCTGGTAGCAATGTACGCATATCCGTCATTAAACGCTGCAGCTGCATGGTGTCTGGCGCTTCTACCGTAATGCGATCATTTTGTAATTGTAAGCGCGCAAACGGCACTGATCTCAATAATGTCAGCACATTGGGTAATGCCTCTATTGGCATATTGGCAACGCTGCTGGCAACGCCTCCATTGACGGTCAGCTGACACATCCCCGCTTGCTCACCAAAGCTGGTATTCAGCGCTTGTTGCAAAAGACTCTGTAGCGCGACATCGCCCACAGACCCACTACAGGTATAAAGACTGCCATTATTATCTACCGCAACTATCAGCTCAATCGGCGTTGATACTTGTACTGGCGGTTCAATCACAGGCGGCACGACAATTGGCGTTGTCACTACTGCTTGAACGGGCGGCGTGTCATTGGGCTTGATTAATAATGCCCACACAAGTCCAATAGCGGTCACTGCCCCTAGTAATACAAACGTCCATAGCAACATGTCATTACGTTGATTTCGGGTACGGGTTTTTTCTCGGCGTAGGCTGCTATTTTCTGCCAAATGATGCTCTGCTGGACTGACATGAATCGAATCAGTGCTGAGACGCTCATCTAAAGTTGGTATCGGCGATTCTGCTGTGAAACTCGGTGAAGCAATAATATCGACAGCGGCGGGCTCGTAGTTATTTAAAGCAACAGCTGGTATCACAGTCCCTGCCAATACTCTCTGGCTCTGAAACAGCTCATCATCAGTATGCTGCGGCGCACCAATGATAGGTGCAGACCATATTGGCAAATAAGGGCGCAATGAGGCTTGTTCACCTTGTAAAAACGCTGGCAAAAACTGTCCATTTGCCAGTATTTTTAACTCTTGATAGGCCAGTGGCGCGGCATTTATCAGCAGCTGCATCGTCGTAAATTCATCAATATGATGGGTCGATGCCAGCTCTTGAATCATCAACCGACGTAAGCTGGCGGTTTGCCAAAGTTGCTCAAATAATGGTGGTTGTGCGACATTTTCACTGATAACGGTGGCATCAATACGCACTAACTGTGAGTATATATGTGGCAATGCCAAACGCGACGCCAAAATCGCATAAAATTGCTCTAATAAGCTGACATGGGAGACGCTACCATTGTTACCCAATATAGCTGGGGTCACCGTTTGCTCTAGTTGGTCGATGATACTCATAAGTTACTGCCTCTGTCAGCGTTAATGTTATACATATAGTCGATATATTTTGATTGGTAATACAGTCGTTACTGTCACTATACGAAGCATTACTCATTGTCGCTCGCACGATGTTATATTATTCGATATAAACAAGCATTAAAGCACAATTTTGTCGCATATTGGTTTTTGCACCCTGATTGCCGCTAATATTATTAGCATGGGTACGTGACTATCTATCGATCATATCTGGATGACAATGACCAATAAAAGCCAAGCTATAAACATTGTCGTACTTATTACTGCTATCTATCAGACTTAACCTAAGGACGCTCCTTTGTTTAACCAGACGACGCTTATCATTATTATTACGGTTATTGTCAGTCTATTGGCGTGGCAAAACAAAGCACTGTTTAATCGACTGATTTTTTATCCGCCAGCCGTGAACAATGGTCAATGGGATCGCTTTGTTACTCATGGATTTATCCATGCTGATAGCATGCATCTGCTTTTTAATATGTTCACTTTATACTTTTTTGGTCGTGCCATTGAGGGTTTATACCAGAAATTTTTGTTCGGCTATGGCTTTCTGCTTTTTTATGTACTGGCTATTATTGTTGCGATGATTCCAAGTTATATTAAGCACAAGCAAAGTGCCAGTTATTTAAGTCTTGGCGCATCAGGCGGTGTCTCTGCTGTATTGTTTGCGTTTATATTGCTTGCTCCTTGGGAAAAAATCTATCTGTTTGCGATTATCCCTATCCCAGCTATCTTATTTGCAGTGGCCTATGTCGCTTACAGTATCTATGCTGATAAACGCGGCGGCTCAAACATCAATCATATGGCACATATGTGGGGCGGCGCATTCGGTGTCATAGCCACGATTATTTTAGAGCCACAAGTCCTGCCGCATTTTCTAAATGCGTTATTGTCGCCAGGTTTTTAGGCAATGCTATTATGGATTTACTTTATATCTTGGATATTTTTAAATAGCTTTATAGTTAACGTTGATGCTTTATTATGATTATAGATATTATTGGTGATATCCACGGCTATGCAGATAAGCTGATCGGATTGTTAAAACAACTGGGTTATGTGCATAACGGTCAGTACTTTGTGCCGCCATCTGGTCATCGCGCGCTGTTTATCGGTGATTTGATTGACCGCGGCTCACAGCAGGTCACAACGTTAGAGCTGGTCTTTGCTATGCTAGATGCCGATGTCGCTGGTGCCGTAATGGGCAATCATGAATATAATGCCCTCGCCTTTGCCACGCCTGATCCCGATGCTGCCCGCCAATATCTGCGCTCACATAATGAGGCACATACCCGCCAGCATGAGGCGTTTTTGACAGAAGTGCCATTTGGATCAGAGACACATCAGTACTGGCTGCAGCGCTTGTATGAGATCCCATTGTGGCTTGAAACCGACTATGCTTGTTTTGTCCATGCTTGCTGGGATGTCGATAGCATGGCAATGTTACAGCCATTATTGACAGATAATAATTGCCTGACAGTACAAGGGTTGCTCGCAACGTCTAAAGAAGGTACTGTAGCGTTTGATGCATTAGAGCGCGTATTAAAGGGTGTCGAAACTCCTTTACCTAATGGCTTAGTGATGGTCGATAAAGAAGGAACCAAGCGCACGCGCGTGCGAGTATGCTGGTGGCTTGATGCCCTGAATACACGCAGCATTCATGAAGTAGCGCGCGCACCTTTATCGGCGTTGGCGCAAATCCCTGAAGATGCATTGGCTGAAAACATCGACTTTGCATTAAAGACCCAAAAGCCTGTATTTGTCGGTCATTATTGGCTAACTGGCACGCCTGAGCCACTGAGTTCACAAGTTGCCTGTACTGATTATTCAGCGGCGGTAGACAGCGGTTATCTGACTTGCTATCAGCTTGATACTGAGCAACCACTACCACTAAAAGCCAGTAACTTTATCCAATATTGTCACGATCAGGATAGCCACATACTGGGTTCTCTTTAAGATATATAAGTGATTTTACTGTTAGTTTGCTATGAAAGCGCAAACTTGGCTTTACGAATGCAGCAAAATTTTTGTATGATGGTCTTTTTGAGGATATCAAAGCATGAGCATCATCTCAGCGACGGTTAACGCTATTGATCAGAACGCACCTATCACCTCCCCTGTTGGTCAACCAAAAGTTGGCATTATCATGGGCTCACAATCTGATTGGGCGACCATGAGCGCGGCGGCACAATTGCTTGCAGACTTTGATATCGCTTTTGAATGTGAAGTAGTGTCAGCGCATCGTACGCCGGATAGGTTATTTGACTATGCCAAAAGCGCAAAAGGTAATGGCTTACAAGTGATTATCGCTGGCGCTGGCGGAGCAGCCCATTTGCCCGGTATGTGTGCGAGTCAAACGCCGCTACCTGTCTTTGGTGTTCCCGTAAAATCCTCTATGCTGAGTGGTTGGGATAGCTTACTGTCGATCGTTCAGATGCCTAAAGGCGTGGCAGTTGGCACATTAGCGATTGGCTCAGCTGGTGCTTATAATGCCGCGCTGCTTGCCATTCAAGTGTTGGCGTTACATGATGAATCGATTGCGACTAAGCTTGATAATATGCGTCAAGCGCAAACTGACACCATTCTTGCCAGTCCAACGCCCGGTATTATCAATCCTTAGTATTTAACTTAAGCGACTGGAAAATAATTATCATATTTAGCATTTTTTATCGTTCATTTTAAATATAAGCGGGTTTACTTGATATTTAAATTTAGATAGGTTTTACTAAATACAAGGTGCATACAATGCACCTTTTCCTATTTTAATTCGTTAGACTTTTATACCCTTTATATCGATATGCCTTTATATTTTTTACATTGAAGCATTTAACCCCTTGTTTATTTAAATCAAAGAGCCTGCCATGACCATAGCGAACGCTTACCCTGTTACTCAAACTATCCGTACCATTGGGATTTTAGGCGGTGGTCAGCTTGGCATGATGCTGGCACAAGCGGCGATGCCATTGGGCTATCAGTGTGTGTTTTTGGAAGACAGCGCTGACTGTCCGGCAAGTCTATATGGACGCGTTTTTAGCAGCGAGCAATTAGATGCCTTTATTGAAGCAGCTGACGTCTTCACTTTGGAGTTTGAAAATACCCCAACTGCGACCGTCGAACAACTAGCAAACTTATCAAAATCGGGTAGCAAACAAGGCATGTTTCCACCAACGATTGCCCTAGATATCGCGCAAGATCGCTTAAAAGAAAAGCAGATGTTTAATTCGCTTGATATCGCAACAGTGCCTTTTATATCCGTTAGCTCAGAGGCAGAGTTACAGCAAGCTTGTCATGAGCTTGGATTGCCTATTGTCCTAAAAACCAGCCGAGGCGGTTATGATGGCAAAGGTCAGTTTGTGATTAGAACCGACCGTGATATCAAAGCTGCTTGGCAAGAGCTCAAAGATGCCGTTACAGGTAAAGGCTCACTGACGCAAACGCCAGCACCACTGATTGCAGAAGGTTTTATTCACTTTAGTCGTGAGCTTTCTATTATCGCCGCACGAGGTCAAAACGGTCAGGTACGCTGTTATGATTTGGTCGAAAACCATCATCATCAGGGTATCTTGGCCAAAACCCAAGCACCAGCTATTGGTACCAGTCATTTATTCAAGCAAGCAACTGATGCCATTACCAACGTCATGAATCATTTGGGCTATGTTGGCGTGATGGCGCTTGAGCTATTTGTGACCAAAAATGCGCGCGGCAATGACACTCTACTTGCCAACGAAATAGCGCCGCGCGTGCATAATTCTGGTCACTGGAGTATTGAAGGTGCTGTCACCAGCCAATTTGAAAATCATATTCGTGCCGTAGTCAATCTGCCACTAGGCGACACTGACAACGTCTATCCAGCAATTATGATTAATATCTTAGGACAATATCCTGATATCAGCGAAGTACTCAATATCGATGGCGTCCATTATCACAGCTACCATAAAGCAGAGCGCGATGACCGTAAAATTGCCCATATTACCTTGATGCCAAATGATGTCGCAGACTTAGAGCCTGCATTGGCAAAGCTTATCGCCGTCCTGCCTAATAAAGTCGGTCTTGATAAAAAGGTAACGCCCCTCAATAATCCGGCAACGGCAGAAGATGACCTAATAACTGCTAAAGTAAAGGCTGACGTTAAACATAAAAAAAGCTCAGTAAATGATGATAATGAGCAACAAAATTTTGAGTCAGCCAACTCTAAAGCAGAGAAGGATAAGAAATAATGCAGATTTGGGTAGATGCCGATTCAGTGCCTTTGATTGCCAAAGACTTGATTATCAAAACCGCTGAGCGCACACAAACGAAGGCAATCTTTGTCGCCAATCAGCCCATCAAGCTGCGGAAATCGCCTCTACTGGTGATGACTGTCGTGCCCTCAGGCTTTGACAAAGCCGATGACTATATCGTTGAGCAGATTCAGCCGGGTGATTTGGCGATTACCAGCGATATCCCTTTGGCCAATGATATATTGGACAAAGGCGGTATGGTATTGACCACACGCGGTGTGGTCTATGACAAAAATAATATCAAGCAGAAGCTCAATATGCGCGATTTTATGGATACCATGCGTGGTACTGGCGTGCTTGAGCTGCAAGAAATGAGCGGACAGAAACCTTATGGCGATCGTGATAAAAAAGCCTTTGCCGATGGGCTAAACAAGTTAGTACGCTAATTTCAAACGCTTTATGTTTAGTTTGGTTTTTTTATCACCTTGCAAACCGTATACACTCCATAACCAAACACTATTCAATCGGCACGTTTCATAACGAAGCGTGCCGATTTTTCTTGTTACGCTATATTCAACGTTTAAGACAAGCCGTTTTTAAAATTACGATAAAGCAGATAACAACAGGAATAATAATGAAAATTTTAGTGATAGGCGCGAGTGGTCGAGTGGGGACTGATTTGGTTAAACAGCTATTAGCAGATGACCATCAAGTAATCAGCACTACCCGTCAAGAAAAAAAGTTATTCAATGACGATAATTACAGCCAACTAGATTTAGATATCACTGCCAATAAAGATACAATCCAAAAGCAAATTGATCAAGATATCGACGCCGTGTATTTCGTCGCCGGTTCTGGTGGTAAAGATGTATTAGAGGTAGATTTACATGGGGCGGTCAAAACCATGCAAGCAGTACAAGATAAAGGTATCAAACGCTATATCATGCTAAGCACGGTCTTTTCCTTAGATACCAGCAAATGGGACAATCCAAATATTGCAGATTTAAAAGAATACTATATCTGCAAGCATTATGCGGATCAGTGGTTAATCAATAATAGCAGTCTTAATTATACCATCGTACAAGCAGGGGCGTTAAAAGAGCGAGCTGCTACTGGAAAAATTATGATCAATGATGATCATTCCGGTGAAAACTCAATCGAAGATGTTGCAACTACGCTCGTTGCTGTACTTGGTGCAAGTAATACAACTAAGAAAATCTTTAGTATGCATAATGGTGAGACAGCGATTGAGCAAGCTATCACAAAACTATAATAAGCAACTTCGGTAAAAAAGAAAAAAGCGAGTAAGCCTAATGGGTTACTCGCTTTTTTATAATAGGCTGGTCAAATAAGTAGTAAATATAGTCAGAGAAAAGTAATATCGATACATCAAGTGCTGCTGATATTAATTTTTCTTGCTTGCTGTGCCTATGCAGACAGAGGCTGCAAAAAATTTATACCAGCAGCACTGTAGCGTTTTTGAGACATTTTCACTATATAGTAAGTCTATCAAAGAGTGCCTAAGCCAAACCACTAGGGAAAGGGATTACTTCCTCTAAGCTACTTGCCCCTGTGATTACCATGAATAATCTGTCGATACCAACGGCGATACCACTACAAGGTATTAAGTCATTAGATGCGGCTAATAGATGCATATCAATAGGCATTTGTGGCAAGTTATGACGCCCTCGCAATGCATTATCCTGTTCAAATCGTTCCCTTAACGCTTGCCCGTCTGCTAGCTCATCATAAGCATTGGCAATCTCAATGCCTTTTATATAAAGCTCAAAGCGTTTGGCAACTATATTCCCCTCTTTATCAACAGCGGTCTTTGCCAAAGCGGCAGTTGCAGGCGGATATTCAATCACCAACGTCGGCAAATCGTGACCCAAATTTGGCTCAACAGCATGGCTAAATAATAAATCCAACCAGCTTTGACGACGGTCTTTTTCGCTATCGCAGCTCTCTACGCTATTAAAATCAAAACCTATTAGCCCTTTATCTTCTGCCACCGCCTGTAGCGCCGCTAGACTGGCTGTCAGCGGATGAATACCAACAAAATCCATAAAAGCATCAACGTAGCGATAATGACTCATGATTATCGGATGACCATAGAGCAGCTCTAATAGCTCGCCAAGCTCAGCCGCCATATCATCCAGACTATAATTCGGCTGATACCATTCAAGCATCGTGAATTCAATATTATGGCGCGCGCCTATCTCATTATCTCGAAATACGGGGCAAATTTGATACATAGGCACCTGCCAGCTGGCAAGCAAACGCTTCATGGCAAACTCAGGTGACGTATGCAGATAATAAGTACAAGGTTTGTCTTGATAAGTTACATGTGCGGCTACGGATTGCAAAAAGGTATCGGTATTGCCCGCTTGCGATAATAATGGCGTCTGCACTTCTAATACTTGACGCATGGCAAAGAACTGACGAATGGCACTCATCAATTGCGCTCGCTGCTGCGCCATCACAAGGGTCATCGTTGGGGCATAGCTCGGCTTAGACAAAGGCTGATTATTGGCGTCACTCATAGCGGATTACAGTGCCTCATAAATCATAAAAACAGATACTCAAACAGTCACATTGACCATTGATGTTTGCCATTCACGGCGCAAATGGTAATCACGGCGTAGCTGATCAAAATCAGGCCCTTTCACTTTACCACTCTTTATTTTACTTCTTAATGCCGCATCGTCTTTTTTAATATCATAAAACTTTGGTAGTATGTCTGGATTTTCTTTTAGCTCAGACCATAGATAGGTATTGAGTGGTAGCAGCTGCTGCATCGATAATACAGGCAGTACTGCCAATTTTTCACATAAGGCATCATAGATAATTTGCGTGCCGCGCAGCTTACCTTCTAAGGTATAACCAGCAATATGCGGCGTGGCAATAGCAAGCTTTGATAGCAAACTCTCAGAAATCTGTGGCTCATGTTCAAACACATCCAATACCACTTGGCGTTCAGTCGCATCGATATCGGCTTCGAGAGCGGCGGCGTCAATCACAGGTCCGCGCGCACTATTGATCAGCATGGTATGCGGCGACATCAGTGCCAACGTTTCTGCATTAATTAAATGACGCGTTGGATAGTCGCTGACATTATTGCTAATGCTAACTGCGCCTTGCGTATCGGTATCTTTTTTATCCGTCAAAGGGAGATGTAAACTTACTATGTCGCTTTGGCTCAATACTTGCTCAAGACTGGCGTTATTGATATCGGATGTGGTTAACAATGGATCATAACCCAATATTTTCCAGCCCAAATCACTAGCATACTGAGCGAGCGTACTACCGATATTACCAAGCCCAATGATGCCCACTGTTAATGGCGTCATAGATTTTGCCCCATACTGCGGACGCAAGGTCAAAATAGCGGTCACTACGTATTGTGCGACTGAATGCTTGCTACAGCCAGCGGCATTGGCAAAGGTAATATTGCGTTCTGCCAAATATTTTTGATCGACATGGTCAGTACCAATGGTCGCAGAACCAACAAATTTGACGCTATTATTATCGCTTAATAATGATTCATTTATTGAAGTGACAGAGCGTATCAACAATACGTCAGGCTGCACATCTGCCAGTAATTGTGCATTGATATCACGACCAGCAACACGTATAACCTGCACCTGTTGCTCAGTATTTTGACCCAGTGCTACAGGATTAAAGAACTCATCAAGGCTTGCGATATTACTATCAGCCACAATAGTGAGATTTTTCATCGTATCTACCTTGTTTTTCATAGTACTCGCTACCGTCTCATTGAATATGGATAATCTGATATATGACTTTAAGCGTTTTAGATGATTGCTTTACTATAAACGCGCTTATAAAAGTGTGTCTTGGTTTGACCGATTCACTTTAATCAGGTTTTTACCTTGATCCAGCTCTTCTTGTTGGGCAAACAGATCATTTTTATGCTGCGATATCCATTCACGCCATACCGCAAGTCCGATTGCCAGTACCACAGGACCGATAAACAAACCAACAAAACCAAAAGCAGTCAGGCCGCCTAAAACCCCAATAAAGATGATAATAAAAGGGATTTTGGTCGCACCACTAATGACGATAGGACGGATAAGATTATCAACCCAGCTAATCACTAAGATGCCCCACAGTGCCAAGCCGATACCTTCAACGGTATGCCCTTGACTGAGCAGAAAAAGTGATACGCTGCCCCAAACGAATGGGGTACCAAACGGGATCAAGGCAATGATAAACGTTAATATCGTCATCAAAATAGGACTTGGTGCACTGGCAAAATAATAGCCGATACCTGCTAATATCGCCTGCGCCAAAGCTGTCAGCCCAATACCGTAAACCACCGCACGCGTGGTAGTACCGACAGAATCAATATAACCATCGATACGATTGCCGATGATATTACGCAGCGCTTGGCGGATTTGGCGAACCAAGCTTGTGCCATCACGATAAAAGAAGAACAAGGTCATAAGCGCCATACCAAGTTTGGCAAGACTACTGAACACAACGTCAAAGGCGATTTTGCCATAATACAGATGAGACTGTACCCAAAGACGAAAAGCCTCTAGCGTCCCTTCAGGGTTCTTATTAATGCGCCAAAGCACATCTTTGACCTGTTGCCCTATTATTGGCAAATCTTTGACAGAGTCAGGTACATCCAGATAACCTACTTTAATACGATAGACCAAATTACTGATCAGGCTTAACGCTTCTTGCTGTAAGATAAAAATACCAGCCACCAAGGGCACGCCTATCATCAAAGTAATACTGAGGGTCATAATCGCCGCGCTAAAGTTTGAGCTAAACCTGACCCTTTGATGAAAAAAGTTATAAACAGGAAAGGTGACATACGCCAAAATTGCAGCCCACAGTGCCGGCACAATAAAAAACTGTACCACTTGAAAACACAGTACAAACAGCACGACCAATAAGGTAATTGCCAGCAAGCGCTGAATAATAAATTCTTTTGTCCAGTTTTCAATCATAGCGTACAAACCAAGGGTGACCAGCAGAAACCTAATAAGGCTCTACTATAAAATTTATAAATGGGTTGTCAAATCACAGTTTATGTTTGTAATTTTCAACCATTAGCGAAGGTTTTGGGCAGTACGGATTTGGATAAAATATCTGCTTTTATAGGCTTAAGCAAACCAACAGCAAAAGCGTATTATGCAGCAAAACCACTCAAATAAATAAGGCTATGTTGTAACCTTTACTTACAACTTTCTTAGGAGCAAATTTGATAGTGCCTGTTTTGATAGTGCCTGTATCGTCACTGATGTTGATTGCCAAAACCTATAGAACAGAATTATCTTAACAAAAACATAGGGAATATGCGCTTTCTATGTATTTTTATATCTGTCATCTAGAGGGCTAAATCACTGGCTGGTTCTATTAGTAGCATCAATTGATGTTATACTAAAGGTATTCATTTACGCTTTTAAATGGCGCTCTGTTGGTTTGGTTTTATCAAGATGAGCCCCTAGCGTTTTTAAAACAACTTCTTGCCTGTTATCCTGCTCTAGACGATATTTAGCATTGTGTTTAGAGTAGCGCTGCATAAATTGAGATGGTACCTCTGCCTGACATTCATGCCTATACATGTTTGATACTGATGCCCTATTTAAGCATCTTATTTTGAGTGAGTGATTGAAAATACATATTTTGAGTGGATTTCGGAAACATAGTTTCATTTGGTTTTATTTGAAACTAAGAAACATCTAACAGATTTACATAACCTATTGATAGGAACAATAACAATGTCAAAAGACACTGCAAAAGACACTGACAACCCCAACCTTACGGCTTCTAATAAAGGCAATCAAGCTTCAAAATCGCAAGATAGTGTTACGTTTGCCCTAGCCCAATCACACTTCTTAGTTGGCGATATCAAAGCCAATGCTGAAAAAATGCGTACCCTAGCACTGCAAGCACGCGAGCAAGGTGCTGATGTGATTGTTTTTCCGGAGCTGGCTTTATTAGGCTATCCGCCGCAAGATTTATTGCTACGTCCTAGTCTTTCAGGACGTATCAAAAGTGCATTATCGACGCTAAGCGACATTGATAATATCGTCATGATTGTTGGCTATCCGCATGTTGATCATCATGGCACCTTTAACTCAGCCGCTATCTTGCATAACGGTCATCAAAAAGGCTTTTATCATAAGCAAATCTTGCCAAACTACGGCGTGTTTGATGAACGCCGTTACTTTGATAAAGGACGTAATCAAGTCTTATTTGATTATAAAGGCATCACCATTGGTCTGCTGATTTGTGAAGATTTATGGGAAAAAGGTCCGATTGCTGAGCTCAAAAAGCAAGGTGCTGACCTTATTGTGAGCTTAAACGCTTCACCATTTGAGATCGAAAAACAAGATACCCGTAAAACCATGCTGACCAAGCGTAGCCGCGAAAATAACTTACCTATCGTTTATCTTAATGCCGTTGGCGGTCAAGATGATTTGGTATTTGACGGCGGCTCTATGGCCATTCAAGCAGATGGTAGCGTCGCCCATGAAGCCTCACGCTTTATGAATCAGTTGCTACTGGCAAGCTTTGATACAAAAACAGCAAAATTTGATACACAAGCAAAAGCACCGTTGTCATTAAGCCGTGAATCAGAGATGTATCAAGCATTGGTCGTTGGTTTGCGTGATTATGTCAATCTTTCAGGATTTACTGGCATCATCGTCGGTCTATCAGGCGGTATTGATTCAGCATTGACATTATGTATCGCGGTCGACGCGCTAGGTGCTGATAAGGTTTACGCGGTCATGATGCCTTATGAATATACCTCGCAAATCAGCCTAGAGGACGCGCAAGCTCAAGCACGCCGTCTCAATGTCTCTTATACCGTTTGTCCTATCTTTGATGCGGTCGAAGGTATCCGTCATACGCTTGCGCCACTATTCAACAAGTCGCCTGCCGATACCACCGAAGAGAACATCCAAGCACGGGCACGCGGTGTGGTACTAATGGCTCTGTCCAATAAATTTGGCCATTTGGTCATCACCACTGGCAATAAATCAGAGCTAGCCGTTGGTTACTCAACTTTATATGGCGATATGGCGGGCGGCTTTGACGTCTTAAAAGACGTATACAAATCACAAGTTTATAAATTGGCCACCTACCGTAACCGTTTAGAAGATACGCCTGTTATTCCTGAGCGCGTCATTACGCGTCCACCATCTGCTGAGCTACGTCCTGATCAAAAAGACCAAGACAGCTTGCCTGATTATGATGTGCTAGACGGTATCTTAATGTCATATATCGATGAAGATATGGGCTATCAAGATATTGTGGATAAAGGGTTTGATGCTGATTTGGTCGCTAAGGTGATTCAAATGGTTGATAATAGTGAATACAAGCGCTCGCAGGCACCGATTGGTACCAAGATTAGCCATAAAGCCTTTGGTCGTGAGCGCCGCTATCCTCTCGTTAATAAATGGTCAATAAAAGGCTAAGCCTTGACACTGAATTTATCAAACCTTTTAGAGTACTCTTTTAAGGGTTTGATAAATTTAAGTTTTTATCTAATATCATAAAACTGTTTTATAATTAGCTGGGTGCTTGCCCAGCTTTTTTAGTTTTTGTGCCTAAATAAATGCTAATAATAAATGTCTTGTATAGTCAAAATATCTCAAAAACGCTACAGTGCTGCTAGTATAAATTTTTTGCAGCCTCTGTCTGCATGGGCACAGCAAGCAAGAAAAATTGATATCAGCAGTACATAATGTGTCGATATTACTTTTCACTGACTATACCTCAAAATCTACCAATTATTAATTTCAATCATTATATTCACTCTATCTACCTTACCTATTTCTATCCGAGTATGTCATGAGCTTGCTAACCGCTGGTGTGTTTATTTTTATATTAATTGCGCTAAGCGCTGTCGTTTCCAGTTCTGAGTTGGCGCTCGCCTCCGCCCGTAAAATCAAGCTACAAGTCATGGCCAAGGAAGGCGAAGTACGAGCACTCGATGTGCTCAATATGCAAGAGCAACCCGGCAGCTTTATTACCGTGGTACAAGTGGCGCTCAATGCGGTCGCCATCTTGGCAGGGGTCATAGGTGAATCCGCTGTCAGTCCTTATTTACAACGTCTGTTTGGTAATGAGACGGCAGCGTCTGTGGTGTCATTTATATTGGTCACCAGTGTTTTTGTGTTGTTTGCAGACTTGATGCCCAAGCGTTTGGCGATGTCTAATGCTGAACCTATCGCCATCAAAATGGTTCGACCGATGATTTTCTTGATTTTTATCTTTAAGCCCATTATTTGGGTATTTGATGGGGCGGCAAACCTACTGTTTAAACTCATCGGTGTGTCAACCGTCCGCCAAGATGAAATGACCTCAGAAGATATTTATGCGGTGATGGATGCCGGTGCGGAAGCCGGTGTTATTAAGCATCAAGAGCATCATCTGATTGAAAATATCTTTGAGATGCAAGAGCGTACCGTGACCTCAGTTATGAATCCACGTGAGCATATTGTCTATTTTGATACCAAAGCCAGCACCGAACAAGTGGTTGAGGTCATGATTAAGCAGCCGCACAATAAATTCTTGATCTGTAATGACGATGACTTAGAACATATCATCGGTTATGTAGAATCACGCAGCTTTTTAGCATCAGTACTTGAACAGCAAGAAGTTTGTTTGACAGATAAAGCGTTGCTAAAACCTGCCTTGTTTATTCCCGATACCTTATCGTTGTTTGAAGTGCTGGAAACGTTTAAGTCAACGGGTGCAGATTTCGGCGTGATTGTGAATGAATATGCGTTGGTCGTTGGTGTTATTACGCTCAAAGATGTAATGAGCATCGTGATGGGCGAGCTGGTCACTTTAGAAGAGCAGCCGATTGTCCAGCGCACGGACAACTCTTGGCTGATTGATGGCATGACACCTATTGAAGATGTGATTCGTTCATTGGGCATGGTCAATTTACCACATAGCCAAAATTACGAAACCATCAGCGGCTTTATGATGTATATGCTGCGTAAAATTCCTAAAAAAACAGACAGCGTCGAGTATGCCAATTATCGTTTTGAGATTATCGCAACCGATAATCTCAAAATAACTCAGCTACTGGTGACAAAGTTTGAAGAGGTCATTGATTAAATGCTGCATTTCATCTTTGATAATTGCTTATTAGCTGGTGTCTTAAATAAAAGAAAAGCGAATATCATAGTGCGCTACTATTATTATTTTTCTTGCTTGCTGTGCCTGCGCAGACAGAGGCTACGAAAAACCAATAAAAGTAGCGCTATACTTTCTTAAAATTCGATCAAGCACGCGCACCAAATATTGCTGTACCAACGCGTACCATAGTGGAACCTCCAGCAATCGCATCGCCCATATCGTCGCTCATACCCATACTCAGCGTATCCCATTGACTGAGATCAGGATGGGTACGCTTAATGTCGTCAAATAATTGTTTGGTTCGCTTAAAAGCATCTGTGTTTGCCTTAGCAGGAATAATCATCAGCCCGCGCAATTGCAAACGCTCATAAGCTTTCATTGCTATTATCAATTCTGGAAGCTGCTCTGGCAAACACCCCGACTTACTGTCTTCATTGTCAATATTAATTTGAATTAGGACGTTTAAAGGTGGCATTCCATCTGGACGTTGGTCGTTGAGACGCTTAGCGATGATGTCACGCTCAAGCGTTTGCACCCAATCAAAATGCTCAGCAATATCACGGGTTTTATTGCGCTGAATACTACCGATATAGTGCCAGACAATATGCTCGCATTGCGCTTGCTCTCGTAACAACTGGATTTTCTCAATCGCCTCTTGTAGATAGTTCTCGCCAAAATCACATTGACCTTGACGCGCCAATGTCGCCACCATATCAGCAGATTTGGTTTTGGACACTGCAAGCAAAGTCATACTACTCGGCACCCGCAACACTTGTTCGCAAGCTTGTACTACTTGTGCCTTTGCCTGCTGCCAGTTCTCAATCAGAGTCAGGTTTTGAGCTTCTGCTTCATTATTATTGATAAGGTTATTCGCGACATGATTGGGTGCTTGCTGAGAAGTCATAGTCATAGAAACTCTGGTTGATGTAATGAGTTTGAAATAGAAGAGAGGTGATTATAGCGATGCATTGTTGCTATTTGGAAAGCCCGTCAGTCTATTTTTGCATTTTATCCAGTTAGTAGATGGTTAAATCAGTACAGTCTTGTTATGATATTGTTACATGGTTTAACACATGCTACTAAAAGTTATAGCAATGGTAATAATTATAGTGAGACCTACCCTATCTTGATGAGGTTGGCTCAAACAATGTCATAGAATCCTGCTTATCGCCTGCTTCATGTGTTGCTTTTACCATACCTTATTTATTAATAGGAATATCCGATTATGGCTGAACAAAATTTAAGCATTGAAGACTTGCTACGTTTTACCGTCAAGCATAAGGCTTCAGATTTACATATTTCAGCCGGTATGCCTGCGATGATTCGAGTCGATGGCGAGATGACTCGAATTAATATGCCAGAGATGAGCCATAAAGTGGTGCATCAACTCATTTATGACATCATGAATGATAGGCAACGTGCCGATTTTGAAGAGTTTTTTGAAACGGATTTTTCTTTTGAGATTCCAAATTTAGCACGTTTTCGGGTAAACGCATTCAATCAAAATCGCGGTGCTGGCGCGGTCTTTCGTACCATTCCATCCAAAGTTTTGACGATGGAAGATCTAGGTATGGGCGAAGTTTTTAAGCGTGTCTCAAACTTTAAGCGTGGCGTGGTATTGGTCACTGGTCCAACCGGCTCAGGTAAGTCGACCACGCTGGCAGCCATGATTGATTATATCAATGAAACCCGTAAAGAGCATATCTTGACTATCGAAGACCCGATTGAATTTGTTCATGAGTCAAAAAAGAGCTTAATTAATCAGCGTGAAGTACATCGCGATACGTTAGGTTTCGAGCCAGCACTACGCTCAGCTTTACGTGAAGATCCAGACGTTATTCTAGTTGGTGAGCTACGTGACCTTGAGACCATACGCTTGGCACTCACTGCCGCTGAAACTGGACACTTAGTCTTCGGTACCTTGCACACCAGTTCTGCGGCCAAAACCATTGACCGCGTCATTGACGTCTTCCCTGCCGCTGAAAAAGACATGATTCGAGCGATGCTATCAGAGTCACTACAAGCCGTTATCTCACAGACGCTGTTACGTCGTCAAACAGGCGGGCGAATTGCCGCGCATGAGATTATGCTCGGTACGCCAGCCATTCGTAACCTGATACGTGAAAATAAAATCGCCCAAATGTATTCTTCTATCCAAACCGGTGCTGGTGATGGCATGATTACTCTCGATCAAACCCTTAAAAACTTGGTAGCCAAAGGCACTATTAGCAAAGACGTTGCACGACCTTATGCCAAGCAGCCTGAAGCATTTATATAAAAGCAGTTATTGGCAATCTTTAAAAGTATATCGAAACAAATTTTACTCTATTTATTGCAGATGCAGGGACGCTATGGACATTGATAAACTTTTACAATTGATGATTAATAAAAACGGCTCCGACCTTTTTATTACCGCCGATGTTGCCCCTTCCATGAAAATTAATGGGAAAATAATGCCCGTTGGAAAAACGCCTTTGACTGCTGAGCAAACCATGAGACTGGTCAAAGGGGTCATGACCGTCAATCAGCAAAAGGAATTTGATGAGACCAATGAGTGTCAGTTTGCCATTACCGACCAAGCGCAGCAAGCACGTTTTCGAGTCAGTGCCTTTATACAGCGTGACATGGCAGGAATGATTTTACGGAAAATTGAGAATAATATCCCAACCGTTGAAGAGTTGCGCTTGCCACCAGCCCTAAAAGAGCTGGCGATGAAAAAGCGCGGTATTATTCTATTGGTTGGCGCAACAGGTACTGGCAAATCAACCACGCTTGCAGCAATGATAGGACATCGTAATCAAAACTCTCACGGTCATATTATTACCATAGAAGACCCTATCGAGTTTGTTCATAAACATCGTGGCTGTATTATTACCCAGCGCGAAGTCGGTATCGACACTCACTCTTTTGAAGCTGGTCTAAAAAATACCTTGCGCCAAGCGCCTGACGTCATTTTGATTGGTGAGATTCGTAATCGCGAAGTCATGAGTTACGCGATTCAATATGCTGAAACGGGGCATTTGGTATTTGCAACTTTGCACGCTAATAATGCCAACCAAGCAATCGACCGTATTATTCACTTTTTTGAGACCAGTCGCCATAATCAATTGTTTATGGATTTGTCGCTTAACTTGCAAGCCATTATCGCCCAGCAATTAATTCCAACGCCTGATGGCAAAGGACGCCGCGCTGCTATTGAAATCTTGTTAAACTCACAGCTGATTAGCGATTATATCCGTAAAGGTGAAGTACATGAGATCAAAGATGTCATGACACGCTCGCGTGATAGCGGTATGCAAACCTTTGACCAAGCGCTGTTTGATTTATATGAGCACGGTGAGATTACTTATAAAGAAGCGATTCTCCATGCTGATTCTCCCAATGATTTGCGCTTAAAAATCAAGCTCAGCAGCAAAAATGGCTTGGCAAATTTGGATGAAGGCGCCGATAGTTTATCGTTAGACATTACCTAAATAGGTATTTTTAACCACCGTTAGTGTGTTTCATGCCTAAAAAACCACAAAAAAGCCCTCATCATAATATGAGGGCTTTTTTACTTTTAACTTATCGATATTTTGATCACTATTTTACGCTGTCTCTGCACGCTTGGTCATTACAGATACCATATAGTACCAGTGAGTGACCCGATAACTTAAAGCCATGTTCTGCTGCTGCTTTGAGCTGTTCTTCTTCAATCACTTTATTATGAAATTCGACAATTTTTCCGCAGTTATCACAAACCAGATGATCATGATGCTCTTCTTGGGTAATTTCAAACACTGACAGATTGTTTTCAAAATTATGACGCTCGACAATACCTGCCTGCTCAAACTGAGTCAGCACGCGATAGACAGTTGCCAGACCCACATCTTCGCCTTGCTCGATCAGGGCTTTATAAACCTCTTCTGCGCTCATATGATGCAGCTTTGCACTCTCAAGCAGCTCTAAAATTTTGATACGCGGTAACGTTACTTTCAAACCCGCTCTACGTAAATCTTGGTTGGTAAAAGAAGCCATAATATCCCTTCTGACTATGAAAGTCTTAGCAAATAAGTTCAAAAAATATAAGGTGAATAATCATCAGTGCTGATGAATAGGTGATTGTAAAAAATCATACTCATAACAAATCAGTCACTATCAAATGCATTTCCAGTACATTTTTTCCAAAAAATATAACCATAAGTCTATGAATTTAAAATATAAATAATAAATGACGCAAGAGATCGTTTGGTAAATAATGTCGTAAGTGGTAGGCAATTGCAAGTAAATGACGTATCATTTATCTAAGATTTTCGGTAAGACCAGCATCTACTGTGCTTAGCCGTACCCAACCCATTTTTTATGAGTCATCTTACCATGATAAAGACCCTAAATTTACGTCCGTTTCATTCTACAAGTGCATTACGCAAGATGGTCATTACCAGCATATTGGGCGTCGCTGTTACGATGTCTGGCTGCTCGTTGCTCAGTGTTTATAAAATCGATTTGCCACAAGGGACACCTATTACTCAAACCCAAGCACAAAAAATACAAGTGGGTATGAATCAAAATCAGGTGCTTTATCTTCTTGGTAGTCCAGCGATTAGAGATACCCTAGAGCCGAACCGTTGGGACTATATTTATGACTATCAAGCAGGGACTGAAGGTCAACGTAAAGGTATCGCTGACGTTAAAAACGCCAGTCAGCATCTAAAGGTTTACTTTGATAATAATGGTATAGTGACTCGCATTGAAGGCTTAGAGTCTCTTCCTAAATAATTCTTTTCTAAGTAGCCTCTTCTTGAACAATCGCTTCAATAGCGAGCGTTAACCATCAAACTCGAGATTTGCTTTTGCGCTGAGACATAGGATCAGCGCTTAAGCTCCTATATACCTCTATCCGATCAAGAGGCTGCAACCGATAGCTGAGTGGCTGCTTTTGCGCATAGACGCCGACATACCAACGTTTGGCTGTCGGCACTGCCACATCAATCACCTCATCGCACCATTTTGCTAGTCCTTCAAACTGTGTTAACCAACCAGCTTGCTTTAATGCTTCATACAGGGTTGTACCATCAATCACTGGCAAAGTTAAGTAATGCTGACGCTGGGCGTCTTCCGCATAGGCCAAATATACCGTTATCATATAGTCAGTCCTAAATAAGAGAAATACAAATGTTATAAGTCACTACTGGGGTCAATTTTTCTTGCTTGCTGTGCCTATGCAGACAGAGGCTGCGAATCATTAACCCCAGTAATGTTGTGCTCTGTAATGTTGTGCTCTGTAATGTTGTGCTCTGTAATGTTGTGCTCTTTTAAAAGTGGATCAACTATAGTGCCTTGCTGAACAGTGCCTTATTGAACAGTATTTAGGCTATTAACTTGAACTTCATCAACTGTTAGCTTAACCACTGCATCACCCAACCTATCAAGGCTAATAACAGTGCTACTGGCACAACCAAACGTATTGCCACACGCCATAAATTATAAAAGGCTTCATTGCCAAAATTCAAAGACTTACGTAAATGACTGATTTTCATCTGCCATCCTGCAAAAACGGACAGCAATAACACGGCAATGCTGCTGATAATGACTAGTATGCCTACCAGCCAAATAGTCGGTATGGCAACGACCAATACTATCGCTATGACAGCCGTTATGACCAAACTGACCAGCAGACCAAATTTATGCGCGAGCTGCTGCGTACTATAATGTAGTAAGTAACTGGCGACAAAAATTACCCCTGCCCAATACAGTAGCTGTCCGATTGGCGGTAGCGTCATACCACTAATAAACAAAGCCACTACCCCGACCAATAACTGTAATATCCAAATCGGTAGCACAAGCTTGGTTGCTCGATATTCGCTTGATGCCTGAGCACGAGAGGGATTTTGCGCATAGTGATTGTCTATACCTACTGCCGTTACTGCTTGCTTAGTGATACGGTTTTGACCAAACCAATATAAACCTGTACCTGCGCCAACACTGACAAGCGCCAGTGCAACTGCTCTTGCCCATTCGCCTAGGCTGATATTGGTCATCGCAAAAGTAATATTTGGCAAACCGTTTGCTAGCCCAAAGAACAAACCAATTAGCATTAAGCCCAAACCAATCGGCAAAGGTGTCACACCCAGTAAGCTTAACAATGCAGCAATGACCATCAAACCTGCGGCAATCGCAAAGCCTGGTACTTCAGGCGCGCTATTTAATTCTGTGAGTGCCGTCAATATGCCCGTGCTCGCACCCGATATCACAAGCGCTGCAATGATGATAGATACGAGCGCAGCAAGCCAACCAAAGCCACGCCATAAGGCGCTGGCATCTGCCTCTCGAGTGAGCTTCTGCATACCCGCTAGAGGCGCCTCAGCACTGCGATAAGCTAGGGCTATCTCAGCATAAATGACCGGTAGCGACACCACTACCATAGCAAGCAGCCACAACAACCAAAAATCAATCTCACCGATTGAAGCCGGTGCAAACCAGCGAAATAGCAATAATGGTAGCAGCGCTGCAATAAAATAAGAAGCATAGCGAATCATCATAATTTAAATCCAGGCGATTTAAGGTGAATAACATTGAGTCATACTAATTAAGTATAAATAGCCATTAATCTATTAACAGTCCATTTATATAAGATAAAGATATGCCATTATATAAGGACTGACAGTTATAAAAAAACCCCGAAATCGGGGTCTAATAACTCAGTTATAAAAATACAAGCGGCGCTTTTATCGATAATATGAATAAGGCAAACCGACTCTATCTGAGATTAGTGAATAGCACTCACATAATCTGACAAGATACGGATATCGCGATCAGACAGTTTAGAAGCAACGGTCTGCATCATGCCCATCTCACCTTCTTTTGCGGCATCATTGACACGCTTTTGATCGTCGCTATCGATATCATCTACACGACCCGCGGCACGGAAAAGCTTTAGCTGAGTGGCGATATATTCAGCATGTTGTCCACCCAAACGTGGAAATGCTGCCCATACATTACCGGCTGCATCTGGACCATGACAGCCTGCACAACCAATGACACCGCGCGACTTATCACCACCTAAAAACAACTTGCTGGCTTCTTGCGTGGTGGCAGGATTGCCAAACGCCACGCCCCAAGGCTTTTGGCTTGAGTAATAACCTGCGACGTTGGCTAAATCTTGCTGCGACAAATTGGCCACTTGCGACTGCATGATACCGTTTTTGCGGTAGCCTGCTTTAAAGTTGACCAATTGCTTATATAAATATTTGACATTTTGACCGCCAAGATTCGGCTGGGCTGGCACAGGGCTCACGCCATCAACACCATGACAAGCAGCGCAGACGGTTTCTGCGATTTGTTTGCCGGCATTAAGATCATATTTAGGAACAGTGATAGCAGCTTGTACACTGAAACTTGCAACACATAAGCTGGCGGCAGCGATTAACTTTTTCATTGATACAAATCCTACTAACTCGATGTAAGTATTGTTTAGAGTGGTTGCATTATTTAGACGCGTCATATTCACCAAGCCATTATTTAGTCGCTAAGCCATATGTTCTATCGTCTTTATCACAAGCAGCCCGAAAGCACTTACTAATATCAGGGTTTATTTTGGATTATTATAGCAAGACTTTTTACTATTTGCCTACTTAATCGTAGCATTGGGTAGTTTTTCTACTCACTGACTCAGCCCCTGCTTTATAAATAGCAAAAAGCGCAAAAGGCAATAGACCCTTGCGCCTCATTTATGTGTTTTAGCAAATAAAGATTGAATAGATACCTAACTAATTATTTGCTCATATACTCAATAAGCTTGCGATAGTCATCATTGCTACACGCTTCACACAAGCCGCCAGCCGGCATCTGAATCATACCGTTTTTGACCGAATCAATAAGTGCAGGCATGCCTTTTTGTTTTATCAGCAGCTGCCATTTGGCACTATTGCCTTTTTTAATCGCATTCAAGGCACCACTGTCGTGACACGCAGCGCATGATTCATTATAAGTTGTTGCAATATTAGCCGCCCCTGCACCAGTTATCATAGCCGCACTAATGATAAGCGCGCTAATACTACTGGCAAAAGAGCGATTGCCTCTGGCAAAAATCATCGTCATCGATAACATAAGACACCTCCATTAACTCACTCGTCCAAACGTTTGCTTCATTGCTTCTGTGCGTTAACGTCTGTGAGTGAACCTATTCTCATGGATATTGTAACAATAGATGTCAAATTAATATATATGAATATAGTTTAACTTTGTCAATGCTGCTTGATGGAGCCTTAAACAATAGCTTAAGGCTACTTTATTTTATAACCCTACTATAATTAATATGCGGTTAATAGCCGTTATTTCAATAACTAAACACATTAATAGTATAGAATAGTCGATAATTTAAAACCCTTATTTTATGAAAGATTCGTAGTTGGTTATTAGTAGCCAAAGAGGCTATGCTATTGGCCGGGCAACTGAAAAATTTTTCACTATTGTATTTTAATTTTAAGTATCTAAATTTTAACCGTAATGAGTCATTTATGAGTACCCCGTTCAACGATGTCGCCGCTAAGCATGCGGCTTTTAATACCAAAGCCCGTCAGCGTATTCAGCAAACTGAATTTATGATGTCAGCACCAACCTTTCGCCTTTGTCCTGCAGATATAGGCTTAGAGGTAGCATTTGCTGGTCGCTCAAACGCTGGTAAGTCTTCTGCCATCAATGCGCTTACCAATCAGCGCCAATTGGCACGCTCATCTAAAACGCCCGGTCGTACGCAGATGATCAACTTTTTTAATGTTGGTGATGCCGATAGACGTTTGGTAGATTTGCCAGGTTATGGCTATGCAGCCGTGCCGCTTGAGATGAAAAAAGAATGGCAGGTTGAGCTAGAAGAGTATTTGGTGTCGCGCTCAAGCCTTGCAGGTCTGGTACTGATGAGTGATATCCGTCATCCATTGAAGTTCTTTGATGAGCAAATGCTACGTTGGGCAAAAGATGGTGAGCTGCCGGTTCATATCTTGTTAACGAAAGCAGATAAGCTGAAGTATGGTGCTTCTAAAAATGCGTTGCTTAATACCCGTAAAAAACTAAAAGAACTGGGGCTAAACTGTAGTATTCAGCTATTTTCAGCCTTGAGAAAAGAAGGCCTTGATGAATTGGCAGGCGTTATGGGCAACTGGTATGAGTATCAGCTCGATGCAGACAAAATTATTGAATCCTCTTTTGCGTTGCTAGAAGGCGATGAGCTAGAAGATGCTATCGAAAAGGATGCGCTTCAAAAAGATAATGTTTCAAAAGACAGCTCTCAAGAAGATAGTTCTCAAGAAAAAAGCAAATAAACCTTATAGTTTTTCATAAAAAAGGGCGTATCGTTATTATCGATACGCCCTTTTTATTGTCATTCTTTACCATTTAAGCAGATTATCATTTACGCTGATTTGTATTTAAGCACATAGTAACTCAGCCAATACTTGTGGCGTGTCGACCTGATACGTGGGCTGCTGTGCGGCAAGCTCGTCGCTGCTCGCTGTACCATAATTGACCGCGATACTGGTCATCCCCAGCCTGTTTGCCATTTGAATATCATAGATGCTATCACCAATAAATACGGCATCAGAGATTTGCTGCTCGGTATACTGCAAAATATCCGTCAGCATTTGCGGATCCGGTTTGGAGCCTGCTTCATCAGCACAGCGCGTCATGACAAAATAATGATGGCTGTCTGATGCATCCAAGACACGATCTAAACCTTTACGTTTTTTGCCTGTGGCGACCGCAAGCTGACGATTTTGTTGCTGCAAGGTTTGTAGCATATTTTCTATCGGCGCAAAAAACGGCGTACGATGACTGTTAGCAATATAATAATCCGCGTAATTTTGCTGGATGAATAGCTTTTGCTCAGCGCTTGCCTGTGGATATAAAAGCTCAATGCCATTCATTAAACTTAACCCGATAATATTTTTGACGGCTTTATCGGTCGTCGTAAATCCATGCGCCTCGCCAGCTATATGCATAGACTCAACAATTAGGCCAATCGAATCCATCAGCGTACCATCCCAATCAAATATGATTAAGGTCTTATCTGCTAAATGATGCGGATTAGATAATTGAGAACTCTCAACAGCAATTGTCGTCTTAGTTCTTGTAATAGTTTGGCTCATAAATAGACCTTCATGAATAATAATAAATGGCAGATAGCAAAACGTCACGGCGACTTATTGTTTATAAGCGATCGTGACGTTTGGGATTAATGCTTAATCTACATAGATAGCATCTACTGTAAAGTCCATATATAGTCGATTCATTTTAAAAACGATACAGTGCTATTGGCTATAAATTTTTTGCAGCCTCTGTCACGCCTGCGAACAGCAAGCAAGAAAAATTATAGCCAATAGCACGTTATTATAATCGTATCGCTTTTATTTTGAACTGACTATAACGAGCCGCTTATTTAGGCAGATTGGCTTTAATATCTTCTGGCATCCAATCGAGCATCTCATCTGGTAGAGGCGCAGTGATGGTCTCATAACCTGGAATATCTAAGCGCCACGCATGTAAGCACAGGCGATGAACGCCAGATTTGTCATGTACATGGTACTTGTCATCCCCTAAGATAGCATGACCGATATGAGCCAAATGCACACGAATTTGATGGGTACGTCCGGTGAGCGGCTTGGCTTCAATCAAACTGACAGGCTGCTCAGCAATCGTAAAACGACCATGAACGACGATATCAGTCTGACTCTCTTTGGTTTGCGGGTCTTGCGTATCTACTTTAACGCGGCGCTCACCGCTTGCAAGCGTATAACGCAGTAATGGCGCATCGATACGTTGCTCGTTGAGCACTGGCTGACCTTTTGCAATACATAAATAATGCTTTTGAATGGTTTTGTCGACCAAATGCTGCTGCAAAACTTTCAGCGAAGAGCGTTTTTTAGAGATCATCAATAAACCTGATGTATCTTTGTCAATACGATGCACAAGCTCTAAATATTTTTTGCCTGTGACTTCACGCATGGCTTCAATGACCCCAAAGGCAAGACCACTGCCGCCATGAACGGCGATGCCTGATGGTTTGTTGAGCACAATCAAGCCTTCATCTTCGTAGACCACACGTGCCAATAAGCTTTTGGCAAATTCGGTGCTGATGATAGGTTTTTCGCGAGTGGCGAGTACCACTGGCGCAATACGTACCACATCTTCACGCTGCACTCTATCATGAGCCTTGCAGCGCTTATTATTGACTCGAATCTCATCTGAGCGAATCATTTTATAGATATGCGGTTTTGGCAAACCTTTTAAGCGATTAAGTAAAAAATTATCCAAGCGCTGGTCGTGCTGATGACGCGTGACTTCAAGGTAATTGACCTTGCCGAAATCACTAATCTCGTCGTCAGCACTTTGTGGACGCGTTTTGCTATTAAAGATAGCTGGCGCTTCGTGGATAGGTTCGTCTTTTGTCATTTTTGAGTTCGTCATTTTTAGTTAGGTATTTACACAAAGATTTGCTATAGTTTAGCATGTTGAGCACCAATTAAGCAGAGACTGAAACAATAATTCATTGCTAATTGATTGTTGTTTTGGGTAGCATATCGCGATTTTACGGCTTGCTAATGACGTTTAAGCAAGACTGATTAAGCTACATATCCTGCGCAGACTCTGTGTTTCATCTGATTTTAAGGATATTATAACAACAGATATACTTTATAATACCTAATGAATTGAAAGAACCTAGCTGATATTTATCAGTAAAAAATTATTTTTTAGTAAAAACTATTTATTCTCACAAAGTATGTCTTACAGAATATTGTGACAATAAAATAGATAGCAAAACAGATAGATAGCATCGACTTGATAGAAATGGCATTAGCCCTTTATTAAGCGATGATCAACCATACACCCTTTACTCACTACCCGCATGATAACGACTTGATTTGATGATTTATTATCTAACAGTTTTTTAGCCGCGTGCAGTTGAGCAAGTATGGGTCGTTAAGAGCGCAATCGAGAATCAACACCATGTATCTCGATAACTGCCTGAGTATTGGCGGTCAAACAGAGGACGATAAGTAGGATAAACATGAGACACCGTGCCGATAAGCCGGTCATTTATTCTGTTTGCCAAGTACGCCCCGCTGATGACGAACGCAGCAAGAACTCGCTTTTAAACGCCCAAGATATTATTAACGTGATATACAAAAGAACGATAAATAAAGAATGACCAATTGCTTAATCTGGATGGATAACCGCTGAACGTTACTATTTTATATGATTTCATTTTATATATAATCGACAGCGATATGATTGCTAGACCTTGATTGATTATGTGACAGCACGATGCTTTTTTGGTATCAGTAATGCCTTTATATATCAGTAACCAGCCGCCGCTATGACGAAATGACAAAGTGCGCTGACCACCCACCTGGTTCAAAATACTGATGATAAACAATCACTGACCTGCTTATACATTAATCTTTATGACAAGCCTGCTTATATTAAGATATAGACATAGTCTTACACCCTATACCCTCTATATTGATGTTAATACCACTGGTTCAGAGTTAAGCTTTTGAAAAGCATTACTATGCTTTATTACTCTGCTTTACGTTCTCTCGTTAACTAGCATCTGCTCACGCTAATGTTGCCATTAGCAGCGCTTGCCACTTAGCCCTAAAGCCTGTCTCGTCGTTGTTGTGCGTACTCATAGGATACTATTATGAAACGCATTTTAATTAACGCTACCCAAAACGAAGAAATTCGTGTTGCCCTTTGCACAGGCAATCATCTGTATGATTTCGATCTTGAAAACCGTACCCGCGAACAAAAAAAATCCAATATTTATAAAGGTCATGTAACCCGTGTCGAGCCATCGCTTGAAGCGGTGTTTGTCGAGTATGGCTCACAGCGCCAAGGTTTTTTGCCGATTCGTGAAATCTCTGCCGAATACTTGAGTGGCAATCCGCGTGACGAAAACATCAAAAAACTGATCAAAGAAGGCGATGAGCTCATCGTCCAAGTTGAAAAGGAAGAGCGCGGTAATAAAGGCGCTGCCCTATCGACTTATGTGTCATTAGCAGGACGGTATCTGGTATTGATGCCAAACAACCCTCGCGGTGGTGGTATCTCTCGTCAAATTTCAGGTAAATTGCGCGAAGATATGAAACGTATGCTAGGCAGTCTTGCTTTGCCAAAAGGCATGAGCGTCATCATTCGTACTGCCGGTATTGGTAAGACACAAGAAGATTTGCAACACGATTTAAATCATTTGCTGAATATCTGGCAAGCCATCCAAGAACAAAACCAAAAATATCCATCACCGCGCTTGGTTCATCAAGAAGCCGGCGTGGTTACGCGTGCTGTGCGTGACTACCTACGTGATGATATTGCAGAGATTTGGATTGATAACGAAAACGCTTATATTGAAGCGGCGGGCTTTATCGATGCGGTCATGCCAAAACAGGCTGAAAAACTGCGCAAGTATACCGATTATGAGCCCATGTTTTCGCGCTTTAATATCGAAAAGCAGATTGAAACGGCCTATCAGCGTGAAGTGCGTCTGCCATCAGGTGGCTCAATTGTTATCGACCAGACTGAAGCATTGGTGTCTATCGATATCAACTCAGCAAAATCAACCAAAGGCTCAGACGTTGCTGAAACTGCTTATCATACCAATCTAGAAGCAGCCGATGAGATTGCCCGTCAGTTACGCCTACGTGATATGGGCGGTTTGATTGTCATTGATTTTATTGACATGAATGACAACAAGCATCAAAAAGAGGTCGAGAAACGTCTGATTGATGCGACCAAATATGACCGCGCACGTGTCCAGTTTGGTGATATCTCGAAATTTGGTTTGATGGAGATGAGCCGTCAGCGTTTGCGTCCATCGCTAGAAGAGTCAACTGGCTATATCTGCCCACGCTGTCATGGTAACGGCATGATTCGTGACTTGCGCTCATTGTCGTTATCTATTATGCGTCAGATTGAGCAAATCGCGCTAAAAGAGCGTCAAGGCGAAGTACAAGCTGAAGTACCAACTGATATCGCAGCGTTCTTGCTAAATGAAAAACGCGACGCCTTAGTTTATCTTGAGCAAGACAGTGGTACGCGTATCACCATTTTACCTCATGCGCATTTAGAATCGCCCAACTTCAAACTTCACTTCAACCGCGATGGCTTTGCACCATCAAGCTATGAGCGTATTACAGATACTCAGCTGCAAGAACATAGCGAGCTTGGTTATAACGTTGATTGGCAAACGGCTGAAAAAGAGCGACCTGAGCAGCAGCCAACCCGCCAACCTCGTCAAGTTGTGGATAACAATAGTAGCAGTCAAGCGCCGTCTCGTCCTAATGCGCCGCAAAATGCGCCTACGCAGCAGCAACAAAATAGCACCAGCCATAGCAATGAACATCGCAGCAATAATAGTAACAGCAACAATGTGACATCAGCGCGTGCGCCGCAGGCTCAAGAGACTCAAAGCGCTCAGAATGTTGTAACCCCATCAGCCTCAGCAACACCTCAAACCAATACCATTACTGCTGCCCAGCCGCAAGCAGTCGCTTGGTTGTCTAATTTATTTGCGCAAGCACCACAAGCTCAAATCACATCAAGTGTCAGTAGTCGAGACGCTGCAGAAGCTATTGAAGCGCTGGTAAATACCGGTGCACAAAGCCTAGGCTCGTTTGGACAAGTGGATAACGCGGCTTTATTGAATACTGATAACAGCCAAAAAGCCGCAGCAGCACAGCCATCAACCAACCAGCAAAGTGCGAATGAGCAGGATAGTCAACAAACTCGCTCTGCTGAGAGTAGTACTGACGATAGCAGCGACGCTGAAGAGAGAAGAAGACGTAAGCCGCGCAAGTCAAGACCATCTAAGCCGCGCCAAAGAAAAGAGCAGGCAGATGAAACTGGCAACAGCACCGCTAGCAATACGACTGACAGCAGCGCAACTGGCACTGATGACAAAACCGACAATCAAGATAAACGTCAGCAGGATAATAGACGTCATAGCGATCGCAATCGCAACAACCGTCAAGACAACAATCGCAATACCACTGAAGACAACGCTAATACGACCAGTGCTAATGCAACCAATACCAGCGATAGCAGTCGTTCTGACAGCTCTGATAACGTAGCAGAAGAGCAAACTCGCACTAAGCGCAAATCAAACAGCCAACGTGGATCACGTGGCAAGCTTGAGCGCGGTGAAACATTAACAGCAGCTGACCCTAAGCAAAATAATCAGCAAGCACCTAAAGAAGCTAACGCTAGCAAAAGCCAATCTAATGCACGCCGCAATCAGGACCCTAATGAAGTGGTATTACAGGTGAATGAAGCTGCCAGTGAGCTCAAATCACCAGAAGTGGTACATTTGTCGTTAGATGACAGTAAGTCTGCAGCACGCCAAGCGACCCACAAGCAAGCAACCATTGAAAGTCATTCTGATGCCGAAAAAGAGCATCCAGCGACTAACACTCAACAGCGTGCGGATAAGCAAAAGTCAGTAGAGCAAACGGCTAAGCCTACGAATCTCAGCAGCGGCACAGTTGATGAAACACCAGAAATCAGCATACAGGCTGAGACTGCTGAAAAAAGCACTGCCCAAGTCGATGAGGTAGCAAAAAACACTACTGATGACAACGCGCAAAAAGCTGCCTCTATAGAGGGTGATAAAGGCGATGATAAGAAGTCTGCTGTAGCTGAGCAAGCTAATACAAAAAGCCGTACGGACAGTGAAGCCGAGAATACTGTGCCAACTCAAGAAGCAGTAGCGGTACAAGCAGAAGATATCGCACCAACCGAAACCACTCAGCAGGCTGATATTACTGCTATAACTACCGAAGAAAACGTTGCCGCGGATTCTAACGAAGTTGCTACTGAGAATAGCAGTAGTGAAGCAACTCTTGAGCTTACCCGCGACGTTTTGTTTGCCAAACGCTACATTACGGCAAATAAGTTTGGTCAAGCCACTAACGATCCACGCTTAGTACGTCGTCAGCAAGTGCAATCATCAGTTACTAAAGCGTCGCAAACACATGAGCAGGATGCGCAAGTCGTTGTAAGCGCCCCAACCATTCGTGGTACGGTTGGCGAGTTTATCCGTGCAACCTTAGCAGAAGCAGAAAATCGCTTAGCGACAGACGGTGTCATCAGCTGCTTTAATGCTGCTATCGCTATGCATCTAGAGCAGGCAAAAGTTAAAGCTGCAACTGACAATAACGCGGTAAGCAGTAATGAGCATCAAGTGGTTGCCAAAGAAAATACTCATAACGACTTTGACTTTAGCAACTACGGTTATCAGCCTTTAGCAGCGGATTACCTGATACGCTTTGAGTCAATGACGCAAGCCGTCAGTCAATTTGCAGCTGCCCAAGGTAAAACTGCAGTAGAAGCCCGTGCTATCAGCAAACGTGCCAGCAACGATCCACGTGGTCAGCATCCTGATTATAAAGAATCAGCTTCATCCACTGTTGTTGACGCGGCAAATAACGAGTCCGTTCAAACGGATATCGATATTGACGCGCATGAAATAGAAGCCGATGCTCTGGTAAATCAAGCTCAATCGGACGCTGTTAGTGACCAAAGCAAGCAGCTTTTAGATGCTGAGCAAACATTAGCAGAAGTAGATGACGGGCAATCTGATATTGAAAGCACTGATATCGAAAGCACTGATATCGAAAGCACTGATGTTGAAAGTCCAGATATCGAAAGTCCAGATATCGAAAGTACTGAGAATGCTGCAGCTGAAATCAAAGCGACTGAAGTCGATGCTGAGGTGACAAATGTTACTGTCGAGCAAAGCGATACTGCGCAAGATGCTGAATCAATGGTAGCGCCCTCTCTCAAAGACGACAGTCAAGCAGCCAAATCAAAAACGACAATAGCCAGTTATAAGAACATGATCGAAAATGTGGCTGAGCAATTACTACCACAAAAAGGTATGTTTAACTTAACGACGCCTAAAGTACCAAAGGCTCGCACGCGTAAGCCAAAAGCTGAGCATAAAAAGCCGACGCAAGCTGAAAAAGCAGAGTCAGATAATTCGGATAACTTAGATAGCGAAAGCTAATCATGAGTTATTTTATCTAAAAAGCAAAAGCCCCAACGTTGGGGCTTTTTTATGTCTTCTATCTTCATTAATATTGTGATGAATAACTAAAGCCATTAATGAGCAGCAGATTTATCCTTGTGGCGTATTTTATTCACTACGGTCAAAAGTGCAACGATAATCGCTCCAATGATAAAACCAATAACGCCATTTAGCAGCGCAGTGGTAAAGCTTTCAAAGATACCGGTCAGATGGGCAATATCTTCAACGCCCTGGTATAAAAATTTAACGCCATGCACTAAGATACCACCACCGACTAAGAACATCGCTAAGGTACCAGCGAGAGACAAAAACTTCATCAATTTAGGGGCTGCGGTAAATAAGACCTTACCGACCTTTTGGGTAAATGCGCCTTCTTTTTCCATCATATGCAAACCAACATCATCGATCTTGACGATACCTGCGACCAAGCCATAAATGCCGACGGTAATACTTATCGCTAAAATAGACAGCACCAAACTGCGCTCTAGCAAAGTTGCGCTAGCAGTTGCCCCCAGCGCAATCACAATAATTTCTGCTGATAAAATAAAATCGGTACGTACTGCCCCTTTGATTTTTTCTTTTTCAAAAGCGACCAAGTCTATCGTTTCATCAGCATTGGCTTTTCGACGGGCTTCTTGCTCTTCATCATGCGGCAAAGCATGCGGCCAAAAGCGATGAATGACTTTTTCAGCACCTTCATACACCAAAAACAACCCACCACACATCAATAAAAATGTAATTAATGGCGGGTAAATAGCACTAATGAGTATCGCTGCTGGCACCAAAATAAGCTTATTAATTAATGAGCCTTTGGCAACCGCCCAAACGACGGGAAGCTCACGATTTGCTTTGACGCCTGAGACTTGCTCAGCGTTAAGCGCTAAATCATCACCCAACACCCCGGCGGTTTTTTTGGCGGCAATTTTGGTCATGACTGAGACGTCATCCAATATCACACTGATATCATCGAGTAAGGTTAATAAACTGGCACCTGCCATAGTTGCTCCTTAAGCTAACATTGTTCAATAAGTAATTTTCAAATAACAGATGGCTCTTCATAAAATATGGCTCTGTCATAAACTATGCTCAGTCAAAAATATAGTACAACATATAGTCAAAATACTCTAAAACCGCTACGGTACTGCTGGTACAAATTTTTTGCAGCCTCTGTCTGCATGGGCACAGCAAGCAAGAAAAGTTGATACCAGCAGTACATAATGTGTCGATATTACTTTTCACTGACTATACAATGATAAGCAGTAGCCTACCTAGACTTAAAATGATATGAAATAGCACAAATGTATTTTATTTATATTTTTTTAACGAATAGCTACAAATTGTGTATTTAATAAGACGGTTATATAGGCTCTCGCGGTTATTTATAAAAATATGCTAATATAGGGCTGATTATTACTTATCTTTTATTATCAATAAACTGTAAAAAACGATTCAAATCTATCACCGCTTATCACTCTAGCTAGTTATCATTTTAGATCAAACTTCCACAAGTTACTTATTACCTTTTTGCTACCAAAATCTTGATTAGGCATGACCGCCTAAAGGAAAAACCCTATGTTCTTAGCGCCTTTTTCTAAAACCATACTCAACCGTGATAGATTCTCTCGCAGTCATCTCGCGCGCGTAATGAGTGCTGCTTTGCTGGTCATCGTAGCAGCTGGCTGCTCTAATAATGCCGCAGACGCGACCAGCAATACAGATCTTATTAATAGCACCAAAGCCAAGACCGGTACTGCTGCGGTCTCTAAGGAAAGTGATGCTAAGGTAGTGAAGTCGCTGCAAGCCAATTTAAAGGCCTCTGGTATTGAAGATACTATCCTCTCAGCGGTACCAACGGATATGGCTGGTATTTATTGGGTGACGGCTGAAGGATTGCCTTCTTTTTTTACGGATAAGGCAGGCAAGCATATTATTCAAGGGCAAATCATTGCTGTTGGTGCAAAAGCCCCTGTAGATATTAGCGCCGCGTTGGTAGCCAGTACCGCCCAAGAAGCGCTAAAAGCAGTCGACAAAAAAGACATGGTTATCTATCCAGCAAAAGGCGCGACTAAAGCAGTAATTTACGTCTTTACTGATGCAGATTGCGGTTATTGCCGTAAATTGCATGGAGAGATGAATGATATTAATGCACGTGGCATCGAGGTGCGTTATTTGGCATGGCCACGCAGCCAAGAATCGGTGCCAAAAATGGAAGCCATTTGGTGTAGTGAAGATCGTAAGGCGGCTATGGATCAGGGGAAAACAGGTGCCAACGTGCAAGCGCCTAGCTGTGCCAATCCTGTACAAGAACAAATGGCATTAGGTGCAAGACTTGGTGTGCGAGGCACGCCCGCTATCTTTACTGAAGCAGGACAGCAAGTAGGCGGCTATTTACCTGCGGCTCAATTGGCAGAAGCAGTTGGCGTTAACTAAAAATGGCCAGATATTTTAAGTATCTGTGATATCTGTGATATCCGTGACGGTGGCGACATTGTGTAGACGCCACAAGCGCTTGTCGGTATGATACGATAAAGCGCTAGGCAATAGCGCCGTATAAGCGCTTCTTTATGTTAGTGATTCTTGTGGTTTTAAATCCTTTCGTAGCAGCGTTTTTTATCCCACTATTTAATCTCTTGAGGATCCTGTGAGCAAATCCATCAAACTAGCGATACTTGGTTTAGGCACCGTCGGAACGGGTGTGGTCAATCTAATCAATGACAATTTAGATGAACTAAAACGTCGTAGCGGACGCGACATTGTGATTACCGAAGTTGGTGTTCGTCGTCAGCGTGATGATATCGATCCTAACATTATGCAAACCAGTGATTTGATGGCAACCGCTGCCAGTGACAATGTCGATATTGTCATCGAGTTGATTGGCGGTACGACCCTTGCCAGAGATGTCATTATGCACGCCATCAAAAATGGCAAACATGTCGTGACGGCCAATAAAGCACTACTGGCTGAGCATGGTAATGAGATTTTTGCCTTTGCTGAACAGCATAATGTCCATGTCGCCTATGAAGCAGCCGTAGCAGGCGGTATTCCGATTATTAAAGTCATGCGCGAAGGCTTGGCTGCCAATAAAATCGATTGGCTAGCGGGCATCATTAATGGTACAGGCAACTTTATCATGACAGAAATGCGTGATAAAGGTCGCCCGTTTGCTGATGTACTGAACGAGGCACAAGCACTTGGTTATGCTGAAGCTGACCCTACCTTTGATGTTGAAGGCATTGATGCCGCGCACAAGCTGGCACTACTTGCCTCTATCGCTTTTGGTATTCCATTACAGTTTGATAAAGTCTACTGTGAAGGCATCACCGGTATTACTTTGCAGGACGTCAATTACGCTGAAGAGCTTGGTTATCGTATCAAACACTTAGGTTTTGCGGTTCGCCGTGCAGGCAATGGCAGCGGAGACGACAGCGCTGGTATTGAGCTGCGTGTACACCCAACGCTGATTCCACAAAACGCTTTGCTTGCCAATGTTAATGGCGTCAAAAATGCCGTATTGGTAAACTCTCACCCTCTAGGGCAAACGCTATATTGCGGTGACGGCGCTGGTGCCGGTGCGACGGCTTCTGCGGTGATGGCAGATGTGATGGATTTGGTGCGTGTGTTGGGATGTAAAGATGCTGACCAACAAAACAGCAATGGTCATCATGTGCCGCACTTAGCTTTTATCCCTGAAAAGTTATCAGATACGCCGATATTGCGCGCTGAACAGATGATTAGCGGATATTACCTACGGGTACATGCCTATGACAGTCCTGGGGTGTTGGCAGATATCACCCGTATCTTGAGTGATGCCGGTATCAATATCGATGCTATTTTGCAAAAACCTGCGCATAAACTTGGGCAAGTTCCGGTGATTATCCTGACGCTGCCAGTGGTTGAGGCTCAGATGAATCTTGCCATCGAAAAAATTGAGAAGCTAGACACCATTACTGATAAAGTGGTACGCATACGCTTAGATGAGCTGACGTAAATATATGCTTTAATCAGTCAAATATTTTGGATCAAAATACCTAAAAAAGGAAACAACGATGTCACATGATGCAATTGTAATTTTAAACGGCGCTCGTACCCCAATGGGCGGCTTTCAGGGCGCACTGACCGACATAAGTGCCACAGACTTAGGCGCAGCGGCTATCAAAGCGGCTGTTGAGCGTTCGGGTGTTACTGTCGATAAGATTGATGAAGTCATTATGGGCTGTATCTTAACCGCAGGTTTGGGTCAAGGTCCTGCGCGTCAAGCCATGCGCAAAGCCGGCTTGACTGATGCAACGGGCGCAGTTACCATCAATAAGCTGTGTGGCTCAGGTCTAAAAGCAGTTATGCAAGCTCACGACGGTATCAAAGCGGGCAGCTTTAATGTCGCCGTTGCGGGCGGTATGGAGTCGATGACCAATGCGCCTTACATCATGCCAGGTTCGCGTGGTGGCTACCGTATGGGACATAAAGAAATCAAAGATCATATGTTCTTAGATGGTCTAGAAGATGCCGATACCGGCAAGCTGATGGGTCAATTTGCGCAAGAAATGGCAAATGAAAAAGGCTATACCCGTGAGCAAATGGATGATTTTGCTATTGAGTCATTAAACCGTGCGCTTACCGCTATCAAAGATGGTCATTTCGAAGATGAGATTACGCCAGTCACGTTTAAGACCCGTAAAGGTGAGGAAACGGTTGATACCGATGAGCAGCCTGCCCTAGCCAATGCTGAGCGTATTCCTACTTTGCGTCCTGCCTTTGCCAAAGACGGTACTATCACAGCGGCAAACGCTAGCTCTATCTCAGACGGCGCGGCAGCGGTTGTGTTGATGAAAGAGTCGCAAGCCAAGGAAGAAGGGCTAGCGTATCAAGCGCGTATCATTGCGACTGCCTCTAACTCTCGTCACCCAAGCGAATTTACCATCGCCCCTGTTGGTGCGATTAAGAAAGTATTGGCAAATGCCGGCTGGTCAGTGGCTGATGTCGATTTATGGGAAATCAATGAAGCATTCGCCATGGTCACTATGGCAGCGATGGATGAGTTAAATATCGAACATGTTAAAGTGAACATTGAAGGCGGTGCCTGTGCGCTTGGTCATCCAGTTGGCTGTTCAGGTGCTCGTATCTTGGTTACGCTTATCAACTCTCTAAAGCGTACCGGTGGCAAAAAAGGCGTTGCTACCCTATGTATCGGTGGCGGTGAAGCGGTAGCAGTGGCGATTGAGCTTGCTTAAGCTATTTTAAAATGAGTTGTATAACATAAATTTTTGGCTTATCTTTAGAATTGAAAACCGCATCGCTGTGAGCAATGCGGTTTTTTTATGTCCAAATATTACCAACAATCTATTTATAGTCAAGATACTCTAGAAACGCTACGGTCTACGGTCTATGGTCTACGGTACTGCTGGTACAAGTTTTTTGCAGCCTCTGTCGGCTAGCTACAGCAAGCAAGAAAAATTGATATCAGCAGTACATAATGTGTTGATATTACTTTTCATTGACTATAGGTGTATTTGCGTAAGAATGCTTTAACTTAAGATTATATAGTGATTGTGCCGTTTACAGCCTATTACACAGGATTACGCCAAGCGAACACTTTGCTACCTTGCTCATATATCTCGTGCAAAATTGTCCTGTTAGGATAATAACAAGTCGAGATAGCGACTGGCTATAATAAATGCTATTGCTTAAAGCGTTCATCGAACAACAGTCTATCTAATAACCGTTCATCTAATAACATTAACAAACCATTTTATAAAAAGAAATTTACTCATACAAAAGGAAGATAATAATGAGCCAACTTATTCGTTTAAGAGACATTCAAGCAACGCACCGTGACCTGATCGGTGATGACTATTATGACCCAACTGGCAAGACTGCTTTTGGCGTCAATGAAGAAAAAATCGGTAAAATCGAAGGTGCATTGGTAGAAGACACCACTGGTCGTATCCGCTACTTAATCGTCGATGCAGGCGGCTGGTTTAGCTCAAAAGAAGTATTGGTACCAGCGGGCTTGGCACGTATCGTCGGTGATGACGTATTCTTCGATAGCTTGACTAAATCGCAAGTCGAAGCGATGGAAGTTTATGACCATGACTACCAATATAGCTACAAAGAACAGTATGAAAGAGACCGTCAGGCATTTGTCGCTGACAGCATTCCAGAAGCTGAGCGTATGGAGATTGCCGACCATAATTACAATGCGCCAGATACGCTGGAGCTGTTAGAAGAGCGTTTGAGCGTCAATAAAGATCGCATTGTGGCAGGTTTGGTAAAAGTCGGTAAGCACGTCGTTACTGAAGAGCGTGACGTCAATATTGACTTAGAAGAAGAGCATGCCAATATTGAACGCACCAATGTCAATCGTCCAACTGACCGCCGTATTGGTGATGTCAATGGTAATGAAACTATCGAAGTTGAGCTAGAAGCTGAACGTGCTCGCGTCAGCAAAGAAACTTACGTTACGGAAGAAGTAAACGTTGGTAAAACGACAGAGCATCGAACTGAAACGATCGTAGAAACCATTCAACGTGAAGAGTTAGATATCGATAATGATGGCAACGTGATTGATCGTGATGGTAATTTATTTAGCCGTGATGATATCACTGCTGATGATGTACGCCGCGCTCGTGGTATGTAATATGCTAGGCATTCGTATGGTTTTATAATCTGAATGGTATTTGTGGTTTTGTTATATACTATTTAAATCAATACCATTTAAGTCAACACCATTTAAATCAATACTATACGACAGCCATTAGTAACTGAGTGATTTACTCAGTAAATAAGATCAGAGCTCGTCTCTGGTCTTTTTTTATATACAATAATAAGGGAAATGACCATGAATGCTAATAATGAAAATAACTATCCTAATACCAACTATCCTGATTTTACCGCGAATACCGCGAGCGGCACGCCAGATGATTTAACCTCATCTGAGCTATCGTTACCTGACGATAGTCAGAAGCAAGCGATAACAGACAATCACAAGAGTAGTCTTTTAGAAAATCTAACAGCGACTGATAACAGTAATGGTGGTTATCTAGAATTATTAGAAGAGCGCCCAGTGGTCAATAAAGAGCGCTTGGATGTGGGTAAAGTAACCGTCACCAAGCATTTTCGAACCAAAACCATTCAAGTACCTATTGAGCTGGTAGAAGAGTACATCACAGTACGCACTGATTATCAGGATAGCGAAAGTCAGGATTTATTATCAGGGAACTATGATGATAAAGACATAGTGCGTCATCTGGAGCCATCATTAGATAGTAAAGCCGTCGTCACTATCAATGGCACGCAAGTTGAGATTGGTGATGCGCCCATTGAGATTGTTTTATCGCGTCAAATCGCAACCATTACCAAAGACACTTACGTTATCCAAGAAGTAGCCATTGAAAAAACCACGCATACGCATACTGACAGTATCGAGGTCGAACTTAAACATGAAGAACTCGACGTGACTGAGGAAGGGTTTTTGGCACATGAGCAAAATACGGCTCATAAAAGATAAGCTGTTGAATTTTAAATTTTCTGGAAATCAGAAGCAAAAAAAGCAACGAGAACGTTGCTTTTTTTATATTAACTTATCTATAAACGTTATAGCTATTATTGGGTCTTTTTACATTCATAAGTACTTATATTTGCGGCATCTGTACCAGCAGTCCGTATCACACCCGTTTCGCGATCTTGATGAGCGACGCGCCACTGTATAGAGCCTGCCGTACCATCGATAGCCGTTGCGCCCTCAAATACTTCAGGATTGCTGGCATCGTTGGTTTTTGTCAACGTGACAGTGCCTTTGGCAGTTGCAAGCACCACTTGGCTATCGGCATCTTTATAGGTCGCTTCGACCTCTAGTTCAGGAGAGCACAAATACGTTATCTGATTGACGCCAGTATTGACCGTAGCCACGGTATCATCTGCGACTTCACTAGCGGGGGCATCTACGACCACATCGCTTGGCTCGGCAGGTTCAGCAGACATGGGCACCGCCTGCTCTTCGCTGATGCTCTCTTCTAGGCTGGGCTCTGTTTCTTGCTTTGGCTGACAGGCAGTCACAGACAAGGCTCCTGCCAATAATGCCGTAACAACTAAAGAGTGACGCCACTGTTTTAATAATGCTACATTCATCATGCTCTCCCAAATAATTATGCTAAACACTATAGCGTGTCCACAAATGCGCGCCTACGTTGAATTTGTAAGTAATCAATACAAGGTATAGTCAAAATACTCTAAAAACGCTACTGCTGGTACAAATTTTTTGCAGCCTCTGTCTGCATGGGCACAGCAAGCAAGAAAAATTGATACCAGTAGTACATAATGTGTCGATATTACTTTTCACTGACTATAGATGATAATGTTATTAAGCCATACATTGTTTAGCCCATAAAAAAGTCCCTATCTATTCCGATAAGGACTTTTTGATCAAGGAATTTTTGATCAAGGAATTTTTGATCAAGGAATTTTGGTCAGCTCATTTTAGATTTTACCATGACATTGCTTGTACTTAAGTGCGGAACCACATGGGCATGGGGCGTTACGGCTGATGTTCATACCAGCGTACGGGTCTGCATCATTGCCACTGCCCGCCATAGCACCTGCTACGCCAGCACCAGTAGCAGCGCCAACGACATTATGGCTTTGCACTGCCGCTCTTTCCAAACCGCCATCCATATTATCGATATCACTGTGCTCAAACTGCATTTGCATATGGGCTGCATTTTCACGTTGCTGAACCTCCAACGCCTCTAGCTCTTCTTTGGTTGGGATATGCACACGTGATAAGTCTTGTACCGTTTCAGACTTGATCGCACCTAGCATCATCTGGAACAGCTCAAATGACTCACGTTTATACTCTTGCTCAGGGTTTTTTTGCGCATAACCACGCAGATGAATGCCTTTACGCAGCTGATCCATCTGGGTTAAATGCTCTTTCCAATGCTTATCTAGACTCTGAAGCATAAAATGACGTTCAAGCTGGGCAGCATCTTTTTCGCCCATTTGCTCACGGCGACTGTGATAACGATCTAAGGCAGTTTGGATGACTTTGGCACGTAACCCTTCTTCATCCAAACGGCGATCTTCATCAAGCCAATCATTAATGGGCATTGCAATCTTAAATTCATTTTCAAGCTCATCCTCTAACCCATCAACATTCCATTGGTCATCGATAGAGCCTGGCGGAATAAACTGGTTAATCATGGCATTATAGACTTCTTGATGCATGATTTTAATGGCCTCTAACAAATCCATCTCTGCCAACAAATCATCACGCTGACCATAGATAACCTTACGTTGATCATTGGCCACGTCATCATACTTAAGCAAGTTCTTACGCGCATCAAAATCGCGGCTTTCTACTTTACCTTGAGCATTTTCAATCGATTTTGAGACCATCTTATGCTCAATGGCTTCATCTTCTTTTAGACCCATGGCACGCATCATATTCACGACGCGGTCACCGGCGAAGATACGCATCAAGTCATCTTCGAGTGATAAGAAGAAACGCGACATTCCAGGGTCACCTTGACGACCCGCACGACCACGCAGCTGGTTATCAATACGGCGTGATTCATGACGCTCAGAACCGACGATATGGAGACCACCAGCCGCAACGACTTGGTCATGCTTGATTTGCCATTGGGCTTTTAGACGCTGCATTTCTTCGGGGCTGACCGAATCAATATCTTCAATAAATGACTGCCAGTTACCGCCAAGGATAATATCGGTACCACGACCTGCCATGTTAGTGGCAATCGTGACCGATTTTGGGCTACCTGCCTGCGCGATGATTTCTGCTTCACGCTCATGCTGCTTGGCATTTAAAACGTTATGCTTGACGCCTTCTTGGTCTAGCAGATAAGACAATTCTTCACTGGCTTCAATCGTTGCCGTACCGACCAATACTGGCGCGCCTTTGGCTTGAATCTCTTGAATCTCGCGGATGATGCCTTTATATTTGCCTAACTTGGTTAAGAAAATTTGGTCATCCATATCAATACGAGCAATCGGCTCATGCGTTGGAATCACAATGACGTCTAAGTCATACGTTGATTTAAATTCTGCCGCTTCGGTATCAGCGGTACCTGTCATACCAGATAGCTTGTCATAGAGACGGAAAAAGTTCTGGAACGTCGTGGTTGCAAGTGTTTGGTTTTCGGCTTGGATCTCGACGTTTTCTTTGGCTTCAACGGCTTGATGCAGACCTTCTGACCAGCGGCGACCCGGCATGGTACGCCCGGTGTTTTCATCAACGATAACCACTTCGCCATCATCGACGATATAGTGGATGTTTTTGACAAAGACATGGTGGGCGCGAATCGCAGCTTGTACGTGAGCCAATAATGGCAAACGACTTGGGCTATAAAGACTTTCGTTTTCGCCAAGCTCACCGACTTCGATTAAGAAGCGCTCAATTTTCTCATAGCCTTTTTCGCTAATCTCAATTTGGCGATTTTTCTCATCAATCCAGAAATCTTCTTCTTCATTATTCTTATTGGCCTCTTCGTCTTTTGAGCGAATCAGCACGGGGATAATGGTATTAATGAGCGCATACATACGCGATGAATCTTCAGCTTGACCCGAGATAATCAGCGGCGTACGGGCTTCATCAATTAAGATCGAGTCAATTTCATCGATGATACAGAAGTTTAATGGACGCTGCTTTTTCTCTTTTAAACTAAAGACCATGTTATCGCGCAGATAATCAAAACCGTACTCGTTATTGGTACCGTAAGTGATATCGGCTTGATAAGCATCGACTTTTTCTTGGGGCGGTTGCTGCGAGTAAATCACCCCGACTGTCATGCCCAAAAAGCCAAATAAGGGACGGTTCAATTCCGCATCACGTGCCGCCAAATAATCATTGACCGTCACCAAATGCACGCCTTTACCACTGATGGCATTCAAATACATCGCCAAGGTACCCATCAAGGTTTTACCCTCACCGGTCTTCATCTCAGCTATTTTGCCTTCGTGTAAGGTGATACCACCGATCAGCTGCACATCATAGTGACGCATACCAGTGACACGCAGCGACGCTTCACGGCAAACCGCAAACGCTTCTGGCAATAAGGCATCTAGACTTTCACCATCTTGGTGTCTTGCTTTAAATTCTGCTGTTTTTTGTTGTAATTGTTCATCAGATAGGGCTTGTATTGCAGCCTCGTATGCGTTGATTTTGCTGACCACTTTGCGCATGCGCTTGAGTTCACGCTCATTTTTGGTGCCAACGACACTGCCTATAATCTTTGATAACATAATTTTTTGACCTATGGAAATATTCGATAATTAGTGCGAATTAGCCAACGTTTTGCTCGTCGCCTTTTCATCATCTGGCTCAGTGCGACACAATGAAGTATCGCCTAATGAAGTATCGCCCAATTCAGTGTGACGTCATTATATATGGTTATGACGGCAATGGATACAAGGGCAGTAAGTAGATATTTGTCGACGTAAAAACACAGTAGGACGTGTTAAAATAGTGCTTATAAGCTTAGATTATTTAAGAAAGACAAAAGCAATATAAGAGATCCCGCATGCCAGTCAAACCCTCTGCTCAAACCAATAAGACCATAAAATCGACTTCAAAAAACACTTCAAAATCTGTGATAGAGGCTTCTGACTCATTGGTCATAGGTGACGCCATCTATCACTTGGCAGATCATACACCGATGATGGTGCAATATCTGACTATGAAGGTCAACTATCCACAAGCGCTGCTGCTATACCGGATGGGCGATTTTTATGAGTTATTTTTTGATGATGCCAAGCGTGCTGCTCAAATATTGGACATCACCTTGACTCGCCGTGGTACGGATAAAGCAGGCAACACCATTGCCATGGCAGGCGTACCATTTCATGCTGCAGATAGTTATATGGCACGGCTGATTGCGGCTGGGCAGACGGTAGTAGTCTGTGAGCAAATTGACGAAACCTTTAATGATAATAGCACTAGCAATGCGAATAATCCGTCCAATACACCTACGATGGGCGACAAGCAAAAGAAAGATACCAGTAAATCGGCAGCTGGCAGTATTATGCGCCGTGAAGTGGTCAAAACGCTGACGGCAGGGACGATTACCGATGATGCACTCATTGCGCCCAATCATACCCCGACTGTCGTCGCTATTGATATCGAAATCCCTAAATCGAACAGTAAACAATCGTTGCAAGCAGCCATTAGTCAAATGGATTTAGCTGCGGGCACGTTGACGACGCAATGCCTAACAGCAGATAACAATGATATAGAAGGTTTACAAACTCAAATGCTGACGGTGTTAGCGCGCTTCGCCCCGAGCGAATGTATCATTAGCGAAGCGCTGAGTGGCAGTAATGGTAATAACAATAGTAACGGAGAAGACTGGCTACTTTGGCTACGTCAAAATCTTGACTGCCCTATTATCGAAGTGGCTGCCAATGACTTTCATCGTGACCATGCCAGCGAAACTTTGTGCCAACAATTTGAGGTGCAACGTCTCGATGGTTTAGGTATTAGCAATGCGCCATTAGCGCAATCTAGCTGTGCAGCATTGATACATTATGCACGGCAAACTCAGCAACGCCATGTGCCACAAGTCAATCAGCTTATCGTCGAATATAGTGGCGATTATCTGATCATTGATGCCAATAGTCAGCAAAATCTTGAGCTATTTACGCCTGTTAGTAGTAACGGTACGTCTTTAATATCCGTACTCAATCATTGTCAAACGCCAATGGGACGACGCTTACTGGTGCAGCAGATGAAGCGTCCGCTGCGTCAGCATGCGCGTATTAATTTGCGCTTAGATGCCATCACCAGTCTTTTGCAGACGGACAAGCACTCAACACCGTCTGAACAAAAATTAGAAAGTAACTCATTAGTACAAAATATACGTGAAACCTTAAATGCCATTGGTGATATTGAGCGTATCAGTAGCCGTATCGGGCTGATGAGCGCTAAGCCTCGCGACTTACGTAAACTTGCCGATGGTATCGCCAGTAGCACCGAACTTGCTAGGCTATTAATGAAGTTTGGTATTAGCCATGAGCGGGCAGGACTGTTACCAATGCTGATGCAGCAATTACCCAATCAGTTACCTGCGGTACAATCCGTAGCCGAGCTGATTGAGCGTGCCATTATCGCAGAACCACCTGCCCATATCCGCGATGGCGGCATGATTGCCGCTGGCTACGATGAAGAGTTTGATCGGCTCACTCATCTGCATGACAATATCCAAACGACATTAGATGAGATGCTAGAGCGTGCTCGTCAAGAGAGCCAATTGCCTAGCCTCAAAGTTGGCTTTAATAAAGTCAGCGGTTTTTATTTTGAATTACCAAAAATGCAGGCAAAAAATGCACCGGCACACTTTATCAGACGGCAGACGCTAAAGAGCAGCGAGCGCTTTATTACTGATGAGTTAAAAAAGGTCGAGACTGAGTATCTCAGCGCGCAGACCTTAGCATTAACTCGCGAAAAGCAGCTATATAATGAGCTATTAACCATATTAGGTAGCCATTTAGCCGAACTGCAACAACTGAGCGCAGCTATTGCGCAAATAGATGTTCTCAGCAATTGGGCACAGCTCGCCGTGACTTATCACTGGCAACGCCCAGTAATGAGTAATGAACCCAAAGACAATAATCAATCGAAAGATGACAGCCAAACCAGTATCAATATCAAAGCAGGTCGCCATGTGGTAGTCGAAGCGGTATTAAATCCAATCAATATCCAAAACACCATTAATAAAAGCAACAATCCTCAACCTGCGAGCCATTTTGTCGCCAATGATTGCGCGTTAGGCAGTAATGCAAATCCTGAGCGATTATTAATGATTACCGGCCCTAATATGGGTGGCAAATCTACTTATATGCGCCAAACAGCACTGATTGTCCTACTGGCTCATTGCGGCAGCTTTGTCCCAGCAAGTAGTTCTTATATTGGTGATATCGACCGTATCTTTACCCGTATTGGCTCAGCCGACGACTTAGCAGGTGGTAAATCAACCTTTATGGTAGAGATGATTGAAACCGCTAATATCCTCAATCAAGCGACGAATAAATCGCTCGTGCTCATGGATGAGGTTGGGCGCGGTACAGCAACGACAGACGGGCTAGCGATTGCTCATGCTTGTGTCAATCGACTGCTAGAGATTGGCTGCCTGACATTATTTGCCACCCATTACTTTGAGCTGACGCAATTGGCAGAAAACACCAATAATATTCACAGCAACATCCGCAATGTCCATGTTGCTGCCAGCGAAATCGACGGTCAACTGTTACTACTACATCAAATCCGCGAGGGTGCTGCAAGCTCCAGTTTTGGATTACATGTGGCTAAAATGGCTGGTATTCCGACACAAGTGCTCAATGATGCCAAGCGCTATTTAGTAGACAACTTAAAAATAGACACCCTAAAAGCAGAAAATGAAAAAGTTGTTATTGATAAAGTTGATGACAAAAATGAATTAGCTAAGTCAGTAAAGGATAAACGCCATCAGACTTATAGTGACGGAACAAAACAAGCAAACGACAGCAGCTATAATCAAACCAAAAATATAAATGATAATCCACAGCAAAATCAGCTGTTTAGCTTACAAGACGAGCTAAACGCCATTGATCCTGATAGCCTAACGCCCAAGCAAGCGCATGACTTGATATATCAGCTTAAGAAAATCATTAGTCATTAAAGGGAATTGTCAAATAGTGGTAAAAGCGCTAAAATATGCCTAATTTTCCACTATTCTATTTTGCCCCAATCCAATAACAGGTAGACATTACTATGACCTTTGTCGTTACAGATAACTGCATTCTTTGCAAATACACCGACTGTGTGGAAGTCTGTCCTGTGGACTGCTTTTATGAAGGACCGAACTTCCTCGTCATCGATCCTGATGAGTGCATCGACTGCGCGCTATGCGAGCCTGAATGCCCTGCCAATGCGATCTTCTCAGAAGATGAAGTGCCAAAAGGCCAAGAGATGTTCACTGAGCTGAATGCTGAGCTGGCACAAAAGTGGCCAAACATTACTGAGATGAAAGGTCAATTGCCAGAATCTGAAAAGTGGGATGGTGTGGAAGGTAAGATTCAGTATTTAGAAAAGTAGGTTTAAATTTCAATAAAGTATGATTAACGAAAAAGGCTGAAGTCATCACTTCAGCCTTTTTCGTTATCTAGTCATATGGGGCGATTGAAAACTCGCTTATCTATATTTTAATTTTCAAATAATTAGTAAGCACCTCGGCATGAGCTAGGTAAGTACTTGGCAGGAATGGTCGTACCATCTGCTACTGAACCACAGCGCCAGCCTGCAATAGTTTTGCCACCATCCGTGATACCCACTAATGCATTGCTACCAGTTTGAATGGGTGCAAGCGTCAATGCATTACTTGTAGCAGTTAACGCTGTTAAATTAGCTTCATCAGCCAAAACAGTAATAATACCATCAATGCTCACCGAAACACTCTTTACATATTTCGTAGGGACAAAGTGGTCACAAGCACTCGCTAAAGCTATAGACACGTCTACTGCTGATGAAGGTTGCACAACATCTACTACAGATATCCGGCAAGAATTAGCTGCCGATATTGCTTCTAAGGCTTTGGTTTTGGTGATGTAGTCTTGATAAGTAGGTAACGCGACCGCAGAGAGAACGCCAACAATAACGATCACTATCATCAGCTCGATTAAAGTGAAGCCAGATTGAGAATTAGTCTCATTGTTTTGTATAAACAATAACATGATATTTAGCTTAGTTATGAATGGCAATTCTAATATTGCATATATCATGCCAATGTAAACATAATCACAACCTCTATTTTTTTAGGTTATAGTCATCATTTGCGCTTAATGTACCGTTCATCTTACATGAACTATTTATTAGTCTGTTTCTTTTAGTGTAGACAAAGTCTCATTATTAATTTGCCTTCTTTGTTTATCGAAAACCCATCCCCACTTATTAAAATATTTGACAGCCGAGATAATATGCGCTTTGAGTAAGGCTTTGTTTTTATAAGACGCTTGCTGATGCTCATGGATGACGCAAGCACTGGGCACGTAGAGCACACCAAATCTCACAGCACACCGACGTGATAGGTCCATATCTTCCATATACATAAAATAGCGTTCATCGAACCCGCCTAACGCTAGTAAGCATTTAGATTTAAACAGCATAAAGCTGCCAGACACACTCGGTACAGGAGCTGGCTTATTCAATGTCAGATGTACCGTCAAGGTTTTGAGCAGATATTTATCATCAAGCCTATCGGAGAAGTACTGAGGTAAAAAACGTCTGGCAAATAGGTTAAGTGGTGTAGGCAGTAGTCGTTGACCGTACTGGTCTGTGCCGTCAGGGTAGATTATCTTCGGTGAATAGAGCCCTGCTGATGATGACTTCGCGACTTCAAGCAATTTCTCTAACTCTTTAGGGTCAAAGTCGATATCTGGATTACAGATGAGGAAGTAATCACTTAAACGGGTATATTTACGTATAGCTAAATTATGACCATAGCCAAAGCCGCCATTTCTCTCAGCTTTAATATAGGCTATTTTGGTATGGCCTAAATGATCCGCCCAGTTGCATCCACCATTGTCCACTAGTATGACTTTATCTACGCTATCGGTGTGCAGTAAGCTGTCTAGCGTGGTTTGGATGTCTGCTAGGGTATGCTGGTAGAGGACTAAGGAAACATACATTTATAAAAGCCTGTCTATCGGATAAACTTTAACCATAGAAGTTTTCAATAACAAATAAAATCTAAATTTAGTCATTTTACTATTCAAAATTATCCATAATCTGATAAAAATATTAGATTCAATAAATTTGAAATAATCACTAAACACAACATCACTAGATTTAGAAAAATTATCTCGATGAAAATTGTAGAAACTTACTTTTGAATTTTTTGATTCAGGTAATACAATGTAGCTTTTATTATTAAGTATAATATTCAACTTAGATAGCAAAGTATTTTCTCTAACCCCTATTATATTATTTTCATGAATTCTGTATAGCATCAATGGCTTGTATAAAAATAAGACTTCTCCAAAAGCATGCGCAGTTAAAGCGACTATCTCATCATGAATATAGAAATCTGGCGTGTAATTTAGCAGCTTTTCTTTAAGAACCTTATTAAATAATGTAGATGAGCCTTGATACCCACCGTTATGAAATATAAAGTCTTTAAAAGATAAATATAAGTAAGGATAAAGAGTATCTGATACTATCTTAGATTCTTTCTGACTATATATGTATGCATCACAAAAAACTATATTTGGTAGGTCTTTATTAATCCATTTCTCTGACTTCTTCAATAACAACTCTAGCTTACAGTCTAACCATACATCATCTTGGTCACAAAATATTGCAAAATCTGCTTTCGAGTACGGTAGTAAACGCCAAAAATTCTTAGCCGCACTTTTAACAGGTTTTTTAAAATCAATAATATGTAGCCTATCGTCGTTAGACATAATTGATTTGATTATGTCTATGGTATTGTCTGTAGAGCCATCATCGGCTACATATAAATTCCAATTTTTATGAGTTTGAGCGAGCAACGAATATATCTGTTGAGATATATATTTTTCGCCATTATAGGTTGCTAGTAGAATGTCGATGTTATGTGAAGTCAAAAAGAAGCCTCAATGATATTTTATTTTTAAAATGACTTAATTTTATTTAAGATCAACCTTAAGAAGTGTTTTGATAAAATCAAATTAATAAAATTTAACTTGCTAAATTTTAGTATCTTTTTAAGTATATCCCAAGAAAAATAAATATTATATTTTTTACTTATATTCCTAAAATCTATATAGTTATTCATAGGATTTTTAAATAAAATATTATCATATAAATTAGATAAAAACCTTTCTTTTACTTTGTCAAAACCATGTACTTCAAATATTTTTGAATTTAGCTCATTGAGGAAGCTGTCACTTGGAGTTGTCGTCAATAGCTCCAAGGCTTCTTCAGCTGTGTTTCGTTTGACAAGCTCTAAAGGTGTATAGCCATAAAATTTGGTTTGAAGCCCTATACAAGGTTTACCATGTAAAAACTGCTCTACAAACGCTGTGCCACCAGGCATTGGATAGCTGTCGATATAGAAGTCTGTATCCTCAGATAATTTAATGTATTCATCATAAGGTAGCGAGGAATGAAACCTTACTCTGTTTGGATATTCCTTCTTTAATTTTTTAAAAAAAGGATTAAATTCTATACCAGAACTTATGATAGAAACTCGATTTTTAGAGTTCATAGTGAGGATTTCATCAAGTAAGGGTATCATAGTTGCATCATCTTCGAGTTCATACTTATTGCTTGATGCAGCCGTTAAAAACCTATTTCCATCAGGGTTATAGTTATAGTTCACTTTTTCAAAAAAACTACTTTTTGGTTTGTTTATTGGAATACCTAAAAAGCTAATTTTAGTCTCTGATAGTATTCCTCTAAACTTATCTAATTGATGACCGCTTAAGCTAATTTCATACCATATATCAGAGACTGTTACGCCATAAGTTGCTATATGATCGGCGTGATTTACAAAATAGACTTGGAGCTCTTTATTCAATTTTTTAGCGATATCGCAAGCTATGACGGTATGCAGATCATCTGGATGGATATTTAATATTACTTTATTATATTTGACAATTTCTTTCGCTAATCTATTAATATAATTGACATTATTCTTGTTATTAAAACAAGTTATTATTTGCTCAAAATATCTTTCAAATCTTGTTATCACACTTTGTTCAGTTGGTCTTGTGACGAGTAAGGTAGGTCTGCTAGGTATCATTTGACTTAGGTTTTCCATCAAACGAGTATGACCTCCTGTCGCATACCCTTCAGATATAACGAAAAGAGCGCTGTCGTAGGTTTTTCCTTCAAATTCAACCAATATACCATTCGTTTTATCAAATTTTTTAATCAAAGCTCTTTCAATATCGGTCACATTGAGGTCGTAGTAGTCGCTAGCATTTATATCTCTAATTAAAGAAGCTGCTAATTCTATACTTTGATGAATTTCAGAATTAAATATTAGGTTTTTTATCTCTTCTACTTCTTTCATTTTTAAATCTTTCCATTCTCAAAATACTTCAAGTTGTCATTTAAATTTTCGTTTACTAAATTATCTTAAATTTATATAGCTCTAAACACTAGAAACCCCATCAAAACCCAATATATAGCATAATTGACCATATACGCTATCGCTACGCCTTCAAATGCAAAATACTCTGAAAACAAGTAAGTGAGTACTAGCAATGAGACGGTAAATAAAATCTCAGTAATAATAAACAGCTTAGTCATTGCTCGACCAAGCATTAAGTAAGCCAGTATCCAACTTCCTATCTTTAGGACATCACCTATAAGTTGCCATAAGAATATCTCATCCATAGGGAAAAAAGAGCGAGTGAATAGTACCGTAATGATTTCAAATCTAAATATATAGACGAGCGTGCTACTGATTATAGCAAACGGTAAGATGAACTTATAACCTAGTATCACCTCTGCGATGACTTCATGCTTGTCTTTTATCTCCGACAGCCTAGGCAAATAATAGACCCCAAGTGTCGTAGTCACGAGCATGAGATAGCCGCCGCTCAGTCGGGTCATCGCATCCCAATAGCCTGCATAGTCCACACCGAATTTACTAATGACATGATTGCGGATGAGTATCTGCGATACAGGTACACACATCGCACTGACCAATGCCATCGCGGCATAATTTAAAAAATTTCTTGAGACTTTTTTATCTATCTTGCCAAACAGATACGCTACTTTGAACCAAGGAGAGCGTACACATAATGCAAAAGTCACCAAGAATGAAATCGACTGATAGACGGACAAGGCAATCAACGCGCCAAGTAGCTGATACTTAATGACAAGTATAGCGGTCACGACTAGAGAAAACACGCTACCTGATATACTAGCAACGACCAGCTTTTTGATTTCTTTTTTGCCATTTAAGATAGCCAAAAATAGCGTATTAAAAGTAAAGAATATCAGCGATAAGGCAAACCAGACAAATACGGATTGATAAGCTAAGCTCTGAAATAGATAAATCGACAAAGGCTTTTGGAATACCAAAATAATGACAGTCAGTAGTAAGCTGAACAGTAAGACAATCGTGCCAGCCGTTTGCCATACGAGGATTTGCCGTCGTTCATCATCGTAATACTCTGCCGTATATTTGACGACTGCTGTATGAATAGCGCCACCTGCGAAGCTGATGATGATCTGAATGAAGTTTTGAAACTGTCCGATGGCGGCATATCCAGACGGTCCTACGTATACCGCAAGTATTTTATTCAAAATAAAGGAGATTGCCGTTCTGACCAAAACGGCAATGCCATTCAAAAGGCTGGTCGATAGCAGTTTCAATTTAGAAGGTAAAGCTATTACAGGCGCTTACTACCTTTTGGGTATCTTCAAGCGATTGGATAGGGCTAATAGGTAGGCTCAATACCTCAGCATGGATCTGCTCTGTAAGCGGTAAAGACAGGTCTTTCCATTGTTGGTAAGCCGTCTGCTTGTGCGGAGGAACAGGATAATGTATCAGTGTTTGAATACCTTGTTCGGTAAGATAAGCTTGAAGCTTATCTCTGCTAGCATGCCTGACAACGAATAAATGCCAGACATGACTCTCTTGGTTAGCAGATACTGTAGGTAACTGAATTGAGGGATTGTCGATATGGTTTAGGTAGTACTGCGCTATGCACCGTCGCTTATCTACCTCATCATTAATATGTTTTAACTTCACATTTAGCATAGCCGCTTGTATTTCATCTAGGCGGCTATTTACGCCCTGAAAGAGATTTTTATACTTCTCATGTGAGCCATAATTGCGTAGCGCGCGCAGAGTATCAGCTAGCTCGCTATCATTCGTCGTGATCGCTCCTGCATCGCCCAATGCGCCTAGGTTTTTGCCGGGATAAAAGCTAAATCCTGACGCATCACCCCAGCTTCCTGCTCTCTGACCATTTAGACTGGCCCCATGAGCTTGGGCTGCGTCCTCCAGCACTAACAGATTGTGACGCTTGGCTATATCCATGATAGCTGGCATATCAGCCAACTGACCGTATAGATACACAGGCAGTATCACTTTGGTCTTATCTGTAATAGATGCTTCAATATTATCAGGATTTATATTGTAGGTGGCGATATCAGGCTCGACCAATACAGGGATTATATTATTTTCTGTTATGGCTAATATACTCGCGATATAGGTATTGGCAGGGACGATGACTTCATCGCCTTCTTTAAGTTTACCCATTTCTATCCACGCTCGTAACACTAAAGTCAGAGCGTCAAGTCCATTCGCGACACCGATGGCAAATTGAGTACCGCAATAGTCAGCGAAATCCTGCTCAAACTGCGCTAGCTCTTGACCGCCAATATACCATCCCGAATCTATGACCCGAGTACAGGCCTCGATAAGCTCATCACGATATTGAGCATTAATTGCTTTGAGATCGAGGAAAAGAATCATCGCTATCTATCACAGTATGAGACTATATATATTTCTCCTGATATATCTGGATACCTTTCACCCATATCCATAAAGGCATCAAGCATTTCTTCTGACCAGTCGGCTTCAATTTGTCCGTTTGAGAGTGGTTTCAACCAATATCCACCAAATATAGATATTGGTAAGTTAGCCTTAATGAATACGCTTCGAAATGACTCTGGATTAAAAACACGTTGATGCCCATGATGTATATCAAGAGAGTTAAGAGAGTATTCGTTTTCAAGAATACCCATTATAACTGCTGCCTGCCTATGAATAGATCTAGCATTTGGAACAGCAGCAAAAATTAAACCGTCTGTTTTAAGAAATTTCTTAATATGAGATAAGACAAATACAGGGTCATCAACATGCTCTAGAACATGACCTAGAATAATATTGTCAAACTTTCTATCGCAATCAAAATCTTCAAAATACGAATTGAATACTTCCACGTTTGGAAGTTTTTTCTTCAGCTGCTCACAAAATATTGAAGAACCTTCTACGACTGCAACATCATCAAAAAAATTGACAATTTTCTCAGTCATCAGACCTTCAGCACAACCTAGCTCAAGGACAGAACCTTTTTTTGCAAATCGCATGAAAATATCGAATGATTTATATAGGCTAGTATTCCCTGCTGGTGTGGTGAAAAGGCTCTTTTCTGCTATCGAATCTAAATTATTATCCATTTCATGCTACCTCTAATTATTATATTACTTTGAGCAAATCGCTAATCCATAAACTATATTTTTAATTCTATAATATCTTTTAAAATGACGTCAGGATTATATTCTCTTAACTTCATTTCTGACATACATCCACTCAATACTGCGCAGGTGTTAATATTTATTTCCTTACCTGTCATGATATCGTGCCCAGTATCACCGATCATCCAATCTACTTTACTGAATTTCAAACCACTATTTCTAAGTAGCTCAGCCTTTGTAAATTTTTGCTCAGTGACAAAAACATCTTCAAATAAATGTAGTATCGATAGTCTAGCTAATTGCTTATTGACTTGTGAAGTAGATTGCCTAGCCGTGCAAACATAAATTGTATGCTCTTGACTTACTTTTTCCAAAAACGCTGAAGCACCATTTATTATAGTGTCCCTTTCTAGGTAGAAATCAGTTTCTATCTTATGCATCCAGCTGTCTAGAAAAGATATTACATCATCGTCACTATAATCAAATTTTTCTCTCACAATATCTTGATTGCTTTTACCTATAAACTTTAAGCTCCAATAGTCTGAAAAGCTCATATCTCTACTGTCAACAAGGTCGCAAAAAAGCTCGTAAACTCTTTTCCTCGAACATAATAATGTTCCATCAAGATCAAAGATTAAATTCATTTTTTTCTCTAATATATTCGTACTCAATTTTTAGACCTTCGGACAAATCGGTTTCTTTTTCTAAAAGAGTACTTGTTAATAGGCGATTGTCAAAAACGAGGTTTCTTTTTTGGTGGTTAGACTCTCTATAATTAACTATTACAATTTTTCCACTTATCGCAATTATTTTTTGTAGAAGGTGTTTTATCGATACAGCATTACCCGAAACAACATTAATACTTTCATATTCAACATTGGTTTCAAGAGCGTTAATTATGGCTTGAACGACATCTTGAACAAAAATAAAACTGCGTAAATCACTGCCGTCACCCCAAAGTTCTACAGGCTTGCCTTGTAAGATATTACTAATAGTAATAGGCATTACTTTTTTGTACTTCTCTTCGCCTGGTCCATATACGTGCCCAATGCGTAAGTTTAAACTTTCTAATTTTCTTTCTCTTGCAAAAGCGTGCACCATTGCTTCACAATATAGTTTAGATAAACCATACAAACTTACCGGCTCTATAAGAGAGTCTTCGGATAAAATCTCTGATGTGGCTTTATAAACATCAATAGTACTTAAGTTAATTATTCTCTTTAATTTTTTATAATCGAAAGAAAGCAATTCTTGTGTGAACTCTAAGTTCTCATAACATTTTTTCATATCATCGGATTTCTGTCTATCTTTTGGTATAAATGCTCCAGCATGAATGATATGAGTAATATCGTCAAATTGATCACTATGCAAACCGAAATTTTGGATTGTGTTGTAAATAATGCAATTTATATTTGGAATTTGTATTGAAGTTAGAGCTACTACTGATTCCTTACCTAGTATTTTAGTAAGCTGGCTCAATATATGACTACCTATGAAGCCTGAAGCACCTGTTAACATGACTTTCATCAGAAAATAATCTCACTTTCAATATTTCTTTTTGCTACTAATTTTGGCTCAACATCCATAGCACGTACCCACATTAAATTATCTTTTAGGGGGTTTATTGTCCCCATCTCAATTTTAGGATGCTCATCTAAAGCTAATTTTTTAAAAATTTCAGGAAAATTAACACCAGCTTCTGTAAAAAATCTCACTGTGGTGAAAAATCTAGATATATTGATTTCTGTAGGATTAGGAACGCCTTTACTGTCGTAAGCCATATCCACACCGAAAATACCATGTGGCTTATCGCTTATTGCCTCAATAGCACTAATTGCGACCTTGCTAATCTTTTCATCAGAAACAGTTACACCTACTTTAGTTACGCCCGTCACACCTGAAATAGCTCTACTTCCATGCGTCCACCCTTCTCTTGCACGTGCTTGAGCAACTACCAATTTACCTCTGTGCCAAATAGATAACCAAGTTACTGTTCTTGATGTTAGCATTTCTGCTGCTATAAACTCACCCCAACCTTCATAATGATCTATCCATGCTTTAGCGAGATTATAGTCACTAGTAGGCAGCGCTCCCTTCCCACCACCACCTATACCACTATCTCTTAACCAAATTTTACCTACCCTGTCGCTCAACTTCTCAAAAGCTTCCTTAAGGTCATCTTCAGTATTTATAACTATATTCTTAGGTACTACAATACCTGCATCTGTAAAGGCTTGATAAGACTTATATTTATGCACACACGTATCAATCACTGAATGCTCAGGCATAAATATCTTAGTACCAGTCGCTTTTATATCCTCTCTTATCAAGGATGCGTGATAAATCTCCAAATCATTTTGAAAATGAACGAGATCAGGTTTTTCTCTATTTAATATCTCTAAAAGTCTATCTTTATATTCTGCGGTATTAGCATAAGGAATATAATATTTTTTGTGTGCTTTCGATAATATTAAATCCGTTGGCTCAGATCCCATTCCAACAATGTAGTTATCAGAGTTTTTAAGCAAAGAAAAAATAACGCCTTCAGTTGGAGCTCCGCCAGCACCTGCGATTAATATTTTCTTCATTACCTTGTCACCTTCAAAAACTCACCATAATCACGAATATAATCACTCTCGTCATAATGCTCATTGGCTAATACCAGCAATACACAATCTGCTGAGAAGTCATGCATTTCACGCCACATCATACTATCTATGAGTAGCCCTTTATCTGGACTGTCCAAGACGACTTGCTCTTTAATGTAGCCATTATCTAAGACGACACGGCAACTGCCTTTTAGACAGACCATAACCTGTGACAGATCTTTATGAGCGTGCAGACCTCTTACCACGCCTGACTTGGTATCGAAAATATAATAGACACGCTTAATCTCAAAAGGGATGTTTTTATGGCTTTCAAGAGCGACTAGGCTACCTCTATCATCACCCTTGGATTGAAATGCTATGAAATTGGCTAATGTCATTATAGTTACTCAGTACTGATCAAAAAAAACTAATTTGATTATTATAGATTGAAGTTATCAATGTTATTACAGGCTATCTAACACGCCATATAAGCTGGCTTTCTCTTTAATATTTATACTACTCTGCAATACCGAATAAGCAGGACGTTTGACAGGCGTAGTATATTCTGTAGAAGGTACTGGCTTGACTTCACAATAACTCAAGCCTTGACGCTCGCGGTAGGCGAAGATATCTCGTGCAAACTCATACCAGCTCATGATGTCGCTATCGCTATAGTGTAGTAGTCTATCGCTGATAGGCTGATGTAATAACTCAATAATGGCTTGAGCTAGATTACCTGCATAAGTCGGGGAGCCTATCTGATCGTTGACCACGTTTAGCGCTTCTCTGCCCTCATCTGCCAGACGTATCATCGTCTTTACGAAGTTATGACCGTATTCACTATATAGCCAGCTGGTACGGATGATTTGTGACTGAGAGCTGTGTGCTAGAGCCAGTAGCTCACCGGCTAGCTTACTACGACCATAGATACTTAGCGGATTGGGTGTGTCCGTCGTTTGGTACGGCTGATCGGCTGTGCCATCGAAAACATAATCCGTAGAGATATGCACCAGTCTGATATGGGCGGCTTCGCACGCTAGCGCTATGTTTTTTATGCCTACCGCATTGACCAAAAAGGCTTGGGCTTCATCACTTTCGGCATTATCTACCGCAGTATAAGCAGCTGTATTGATAATAGTCTCAGGTTTGTGCCGTTCGATCATATGACTGATTTGAATAGAGTCGGTTATATCAAGGTCTTTAGACGTCGTCGATATTACAGACCATTCAGCAGGGACTCTATCTAAAATGCAGCGTCCGAGCTGACTATTTGCGCCTATAAGCAAGACTCTCATAAGTCAATCTCATCGAGCCAATCAGCAAGCCTTTTGCCCTGCTTGTCTTTTTCAGACAATATCGGATGCTCAATAGGCCATTGAATGTCGATGTCAGGATCATTCCAGATAATGCATTGCTCGCTACTGGGGTCGTAGTATTCTGTGCATTTGTACTCAAAATCAGCGTGTTCACTTAGCACCACAAATCCATGCGCTAGCCCAGCTGGTATCCACAGCTGTCTCTTATTAGACGCTGATAGTAGCACTCCTACCCACTGCTGGAATGTCGGCGACTTAGGGCGGATATCTACTGCCACATCGAATATCTCTCCCGTCACCGTACGCACTAGCTTACCTTGCGGATGGTCGGTCTGAAAGTGTAATCCTCTTAGCACATGCTGCTGCGAGCGCGAATGATTATCTTGCACAAATGACGCCTCGATACCGAGCGCTTGACGGTAGCGCTCCTCAGAAAAAGTCTCTAAAAAGAAACCTCTATCGTCGCCATAGACATCAGGCTCGATGATTTTGACATCTGCAATTTTGGTATTGATAATTTGCATAGCTCGCCTATCTTTGTTTTAACCAGTTTCAATGAGTTTCTGAATATACTGTCCATAACCCGTTTTGGCTAAAGGTTTGACCAGTTCTTGTAGATCAGCTTTAGTCACCCATCCTTTACGGTAAGCGATCTCTTCTAGGCAAGCGACTTTTAGACCTTGACGCTTCTCTATCGTATATACGAAGTTTGAGGCATCCATTAAACTCTCGTGTGTTCCCGTATCAAGCCATGCAAACCCACGACCTAAAAGCTCTACTTTAAGCCTATCTTGTTCTAGGTACATCTGATTGATAGCAGTAATCTCAAGCTCACCGCGCTCGGAAGGTCTTATCTGCTTTGCCATCTCAATTACCGAGTTGTCATAGAAGTATAGACCAGTGACCGCATAATTGGACTTAGGGTTTTTTGGCTTCTCCTCGATAGAGATAGCATTAAAATCATCGTCGAATTCTACCACACCGAAGCGCTCTGGATCAGTCACTTGATAGCCAAATACTGTCGCACCATAAGTAGTATCGGTGGCACGTTCTAGTTTTTGACTGAAGCTCTCGCCAAAGTAAATATTATCACCGAGTATCAAACAGACATCGTCGTCACCTATGAATGATTCCCCGATTAAAAATGCTTGCGCTAGCCCATCTGGACTGGGCTGAATTTTGTAAGTAAAACGGACACCGAATTGACTACCATCACCGAGCAAACGCTGATAACCTGCCATATCCTCTGGTGTCGATATAATAAGTATCTCGCGTATACCTGCTAGCATAAGTACCGATATAGGATAATAGATCATCGGTTTATCATAAATAGGCAATAGTTGCTTTGAGACGCCCTTGGTAATAGGAAATAATCGAGTCCCTGATCCGCCAGCTAATACGATGCCTTTCATGATATTCGTTCCCTTATTTTATTTTATAGTATTACTTGATTGAGTAGTTTCTAACTGACCTAGACGCTCTCTACTATACTGACCTTGAGCGATACCCTGACACCAGTCTAAATTATCCAGATACCATTTGACAGTTTTAGCAAGTCCAGTGGCAAAAGTTTGTTTGGGTGTCCAACCAATATCTTGTGCTATCTTACTGGCATCTATCGCGTATCTATTGTCATGACCCGGACGATCTGTGACATAAGTAATCAGCTGCGCATGCGCATAGGCTTTCGGTGCTAGCTCGTCCATCATGGCGCAGATTTGCTGAACGACATCGATATTCCTGATTTCATTATGACCACCGATATTATAAGTCTCACCGACTTTGCCCTGCGTGGCGACTTGATAAAGCGCTTCGACATGATCATCGACGTGGAGCCAATCGCGTATTTGCGCGCCTTGACCATATATAGGTAGCGATTTGCCTTCATAAGCATTGAGTATCATCAGCGGTATCAGCTTTTCGGGGAACTGATAACTTCCATAGTTGTTTGAACAGTTAGTCAGTACGACTGACAGACCATAAGTACGATACCAAGCTCTGACCAAATGATCAGAGCTTGCCTTGCTAGCGGCATAAGGAGAGCTGGGATGATAAGCGGTCTCTTCAGTAAATAGATCAGTAGTACCGTGCAGGTCACCATAGACTTCATCAGTCGATATATGATGAAAGCGGAACGACTGCTTTTGTACGTCATCGAGCGCCGAATAATAGTGGCGACTGGCTTCTAACAGATTAAAAGTACCGATTATGTTCGTCTGCACAAAAGGCGCTGCGCTATCGATAGATCTATCGACATGACTTTCTGCCGCTAGATTCATGATTAGATTAGGGCGAAACTCATTGATAAGCTCAGTTATCCGCTGATCGCATATATCTGCTTGTATAAAGCGATATCTAGGGTCGTCCTTGACACTGTCCAATGACGATAGATTGCTGGCGTAAGTTAGCTTATCTATATTGAGGACATGATGCTCAGTATGCTGTATTAGATAGCGTATCAATGCCGAACCAATGAAGCCTGCACCACCTGTCACTATAATATTCATCTCATCTCGCCCCAAATCCCGTCAGCATTGTCTGGATCGTCTTTATGACAATTAACAAATCCAGCGTCAATGAGAAATTCTTAATATAAAAAAAGTCATGTTCTAGCTTAACCTTTGTTTCATCCTCATCACTGGCATAACCATGCATGACTTGTGCCCAGCCAGAGATACCTGGCTTGACGATATGACGATAACGATAAAAAGGTATCGTCTCATTGAAGCGCTCAACGAAGTCTAGCTGTTCAGGTCTTGGACCGATTAGGCTCATATCACCTTTTAGCACATTAATAAACTGCGGTAACTCATCAAAGCGTGTCTGCCTGATAAAGCTGCCAAACTTGGTTACTCGCATATCATTGCTCGTCGCCATCTGCGCGCCATTAGCTTCTGCATTGGCTACCATACTGCGAAACTTATACATAGTAAAGAGTTTACCACCTTGACCTATACGCTGCTGGATAAAAAGTATCGATTCCTGATTATAACGGTTTTGCCATTTGATGATACTAGCTACTAGCAGCGCTATCAGAATGACGATAGGCGCAGTCATTATTATCACTAGCGTATCTAACAGTCGTTTCAAAAGCAGATAGCTCTGTGACGGTAGTAGCGAGCCAAGATTATTCTCATAGAGGTGTTTGATAGGCAGACGACCGGTCAACGACTCGCGCACTTGTAGGACGTTGTAGACGGGCGTACCCTGTATCGCGGTCTCAGCGAGTAGCTGCTCCCACTCAGCCGTCAAGCCTTTATCTGAAAGGTCTGCGACGACGGCATGGAAAGGCATACGCGAGTGGCTTGCAGGCTCAAAGCAAGGCGTTAGCTCTACCCAGCGTACATCGTCGATATCCAATAAACTCTGACAACGCCCTATCGGCACATAGCCTATCGTCGCTTGCGTCACTGCTCGCAAGATGACTTGTGACACAAAACAAAATACAAGCCCCAATACAGCGCTAATCGATAGATAATAAACAGAATAAGGCAGACGAAAGACAAGCAACACGATGCCCACTACCAGCCCAACGCTAAGCAGAGTTGGCAAGACGGTCACCATCGACTTCTGCCCGGGGAACTGGGTTAGTCGTTCCAACCCAATGATACTTAGAACGATAGCACTACTACTCGCAATGACACTGTTGACTTGCGTGAGTTGAATATTATCGCTGACTATATAGTTCGAAAATAGAATGATGGCCGGCAATATAGCGACTACTAGCCATCCTGTTATAAGACGTACACTCAGATACTGCCACAAATGTTGTCGCATAGTTTCTACTTATAAAAATGTCTTAATAGACTCATAAGAGTGAGTAGAAGACTTCAATATACCCTACTCTCTTACAATCTGCGTAGCCCTTTAGCAAAGCTAAAATGATTGCATGTTATTTGTTTATACTTGTCCGTGTTCTATCAGAGTTGCTTTGACGCCATGTTTGAAAGTCAGACAAGATAGATGTATGGATATCTTGCTGCTGCGACGCGATAGTTTCTTCAACCTTATTACATTCTTCTGCGAAATTGTAGACGCACGCTTTTTTGTAGAGTAATAAAGCACTCTTGTCATCATTTGCCAAGACATAATAGTTTGCCTGCTTGATCAAAAAGTAAAATGAGTTCTCATAACTCAGAACCTTGTTACCCAAATCAATCTTAACATTGAGATTATCAGCGCCCGTACCTGCCATAGCGTATAACAATTTATTACGATGCTTGGACAAACCAAAAAATACAGGAAGCTCGCTATTTATATTCTTTTGAATATTTATTAAGTCTCCACCTGTCATCAATTCAGTGGCGACATCACTATACTTCATATAGGTTTTATAGCCAAAGAATGCGTAGACGCACATTACAGACAGTACTAATACGCTAGTGTACTTCTTAACTACATTGAAGTTAACATTGAAAACCTTAAAATCTATTAAGGAAAAGAAGACCACAAAAATAGTCAGATAGACAAAGTACCATAAAGGATATTCGCTTAATGAATACAATAAAGTTATTAGCACACAGGCTAAAGCAATTTTTTGATATGCGTATTGCAGCTTAAATACTCTACGCGGTATAACCAGAAGCATAGGAACTACTATAATTATAAGACCAATAACACCTAGTTCAGTCGCTATCTGTGAAAAAATCATGTGTGAGTGAGAGTTGTAAATAAACCAAGGTAGATTAAGTGCATTCTCTAGTACACCCGCACTGTACTTCCCCCAACCGATACCGACTACTGGCTGCTGCTGAAATATGATCCATGATTGCTCTAACTGATAGAGTCTAAGTGGTTTACTTTCGCCTGAAGCCAAACGCGCGGCAGCCGAAACCGTCTGCGAGTTTGCAGCTAATAGGTAGCTCCCAAAAAAAAACCCTAGAATACTAACGATGCTAAATACACCTAGCGCCTTTATTCGTGCCAAAAATTCAGAATAAAATAGCAAACTACTGGTGATTATAGCGAACAGCAATAGAATAATACCGCCACGGCTAGCTGTAAGTGCAATACCTAAAGCAAACAGGCCTATGGCGACACTATAATAACCTATCCTTAGGTACTGAACCCATGATTTAGTATAGGTAAGATAACTGATTTTATATATGCTAGCTAGCAAACCAAGACTATAGATATAAGCCAGCTGATTAGGCTGACCTATATTACCAATTGGACGTCCGTTATACTCAATAGGTAATAATATATCGCCATACAAAAAGGCTAGCTGGTAGAGATGACCCAATTGTGTGAGTAACTCTAAAAGGCAACCAAGTATTAGAAAGCTTGTTAACCCATCGACTAAATACTGTTTGTCGATATTCGATAGATTACTAATGACAGTAGATAGGATAAAAAAGAAAATACTGACGCCTAATAAGAGATAAATCTCATCAGGATAGTCAAAATCGATAAGAAAACTTTGTATAAGCAGATATAAAGCAAATATCAGCCAAAATAGCGCCATGTAACTTAATTGTAGACGTTCACTATATTTAGACAGAGCAATATATATTGCCAATCCAGCACTGACAATAACCAACTGCAATGCACCTAGATTGAAGTCTCTATCGCCGGGATAGACGTGCTGAAAGCTTAAAATACCTAGCAAAAAGGCAGTACTAATGACCATTAATAAGACTGAAGTTTTATTATTTATGATGCGTTCAAACATAGTTCCGATCCTAGTATTACATCTTACATCGTCACAAAAAAGCCTCACAAATGTGAGGCTCTTAGAGATGTAGCAATCAACTAAACATTAGTCACGGCAAGAGCCAGGAAGGTATTTAGTAGGCATTGGACCTGTTAGAGTAACACCACCAGCAGTCGGACCACATTTCCAAGAATTAATTACAACACCAGAAGATGCTGAAGCAGTTAAACGGGTTCCCGCAGCATTAACAGGTACCATAGCGAATGATTTGCTCTGTGCTTCAGTTGGTAGCCCTGCATCAGCAGTGGTTTTAACTGTAATACTACCTGCGGCATCAGTAGTAACTTTCTGTACATATTTAGTAGCTGCTGATGTATCATTACCAACTTCACAACCCCAACCGTTAGCAGCTGGTAAAGCACCACCACCAGATTGATAAACTTCTGACACTGTGGTGCGGCAAGTAGAAGCAGCTAATACTGCTTCAGTTAACTTAGCACGCGCAGTATAATCTTGGTAAGCAGGCAATGCTACTGCCGCTAAGATACCAATGATAGCGATAACGATCATTAGTTCGATTAAGGTAAAACCTTTTTGAGCAGTGTTCATATGAACTCCTTAGGGGTTATATAAAGATAACTGGCTGTTCTTAATACAGTCACATTTTATCTCTAGTGCTATAATTTCTTTCTTGCTATAACTGCTGCAGATAGCGTGCCATTTTTCTAACTATTACTACTTTTAGTATGAAACTGCTCTATTAAACTTGTTATCGATTAACTTTGATCGTCTATTACCTAATCTTGCTTATATAATATCGTATAATGTTACTGCCAACCTACTGAAAATTGTCAATCTGCCTACGTATTAGGAGTAAACAGTAAATAAAGATGACAAATTTTGTCAGTCTTTGTGGTATTGACGAAAAAACGTTATTTATTCCAATCATCACCAGTACCACAAACTGCTGCTCGACATTTAATCCCTTGATAATTCAGACTAAGATTACCATCAGCAGCCATTTGTCCAGCTAATGGCGTGGCTGTAATTATCCATTTGGACGTAAGAGGACCTAGCGGAGGTAGTGGATCTGGTGGCGGCAAAACTGGTGCAACTATTGTTTCGACAGTAACGTTATAAAGCGCAGTACCTTGCTGAGGATAATTACCAGTAAGCCCTGTTCTTAACGCGTTGCTATAACTACCTTGTGCCAATTTACGACTTTCTATGGTTGAGGCGATATTGTGCATCTCACTCATCATGTCGGTGCGTTTCGTCTTGATAATATAGCGTTGATAGCTTGGGTAAGCAATGGCTGCGAGTATGCCAATGATGGCGACGACGATCATCATTTCTATTAGCGTGAAGCCTCTGTTATCATTGTTTAAACTTTGCATCACCAGTCCTCCGAATAGGTACCACAATCATTAGAAGCCACTGTGATACTGCTGTCATTATTCTTAGTCTGGCACTGCAAACCAGCGCTACCGAGTAGCATCTTGTGCGCTGTACTGTAGTTACTACTAGGCTCAGCGAACATCTTCCATGCCCTACCCGTCGCATTGTCAATAGCTGTCCCTGAAGTAACTAATGAGCTAGTCGCAACTGTGCCATCATTAGGGTCGGTAATCGTTGTGCTATCGACTAGGGTGATTTTATAGCGGTAGTTGCTAGCGGTACTACCATTTGGCACGTAGATAGTCTTATTGGTCGCCCCATCATCATAGCCATAAGTAACCACATTGACGGAACTGACCTTTTGTGGTTTGAAGCCTTGATAACTCAAAGCCCTTGCCCGCCATTGCTCTAACTGAACTTGCAATTGTAGCATCTTGGCTTGAGTCTCACGCTCAGCATTAGCGACTACATAACGGCGATAGCTGGGTAGTGCAATAGCGGCGAGTATTGCGATAATAGCGATGACAACCATTAGTTCTATCAAGGTAAAACCTCGGTTATTGCTATCTTTTGAGGAAACACTGCTATAAGTAAGCAAAGTGATTGGCTCATTCATACACACCATCCCTGTTGATAACATAACTTACAGTCATAAGTATTGCTCATTATTGTTGACGCTCGTACCAAACTTTTGGTTGAAACGTATAGCGCTCATTAAAGATATACTCAGGAGCGCTGCCGTCACCTAAGCCATCAGTGCCGCTTTGTTTAGCCGTACCTTTATCACCATAGATTATATTTTTAATATTACTGGTGTTCTTTTTGCTATCATCGCTATAACCAACACGGTTTGCCTCTAATATGCGATCGATAATAGTCGTAGTTCCAATCAGTACCTTAAGATTAGTATTGTCAGCATTGAATGCCCCAAGTGTTAACTCTTGAATACCTTGACCTGCGGGTACAAACCCACCAGTACCTGTCACAGAGATATCATCATCACAGATGCCATAAGGTAGACAATACAGCTGTCGCTCAGAGCCGCCAATAATACGAGCCGAACAACTATTTACTGTGCCGTATTGCTTATCAGGATTGTAAACCGTGGTATACAGTAAGCTGTTGATCACTACACTATCGCCTATGCCTTTGTTGTAACGCACATTATTATAACCATCAAAACGGGTTAGAGGGTAGTACCAGCCTTGCATACCTCCTGATATCATCTGATTTTTGAACGCTACTTTATCTGCTGCAGTCAATACTGATGCTGGGCTAGCACTGCCAGGCGTCTTTCTAGATAGATTGACTAGCTTAGCTTCTGTAACATCCTTTATCGTAGTCTTATAGTCGGTGCTGTACAGTCCACTATTAGTGACGTCAGTGTCAATAATGCCGTAGACACGATTGGCATAAACATTACTGTCACGCAGCTTAGATAATGGCGCGCTGCGATTACCAGAGATGACATTGACTAAAGCGAACAAGCTGCCATTATTGGTGCCGCCTTCGCTACGATAAAAACTAACGACCGGACGCTCATAGAATCTATAAGCATATTTGCCCTCTATTCCAGCGCTGGAATTAAGGATGCGGGTAACGCCTTTACTCGAAAAGCTATCAATTTTAGCTAAACTAGATGTAGCTGCACGAGCATTTTCAAAATCTGCACGGAAGACTTGCCCACCCAGATCAGCAGCATAGAGATGATCCATAAGTCCATCATTATCTCTATCGAGTACCGTAATTCCACCAGTAATACTATGAATCATCTCATCAGTTTTGACATTCTTTTCGACGCCATTTTCACTACTGGTTGACCATAATAATCTGCCAGTCTTCGCGTCAATCATATAAATAGCGCTACCTTTTGCAGGCGCATTAGAGGTTGGCACATAGTTTTCGTCTTCGTAAGCCATATCATAGCCACCGCCAAAGATAAGCACATCCCTTGGATTATTGTTTTTATCCCAGCCAATTTTAGCTGCTACGGGTTTACTCCATATCTGACCTAAACGGGTAAATCTATTAGCAGTGTTTGCAATATCATTCCTTCCATCTGGCGTGATGACAAATAGTATTTTAGGATCTGCTTTGTCAGTGATATTCATACCATATATAGCTTCGCCGCCCATACGCAGTCCGCCATAAGCAAACATACCCTTGCCGCTTGCATCATCTACTTTGACCTTACTGTTATCTAGATCGTACTTATAGTCTGTGGTCACTAGCCAAGGTGCATCAACGCCGAAATAAGGATTACCAATATCGCTACGTTTAGAGTCTTTCACTAAGGCTTGTGATTGTTTTTCTAACATCAGTTTGGGAATGATAGCCACGACTTCTTTACCACCATCTACACCATCATCGCTATTGACTAAGTGCAAAGCACCGTCCATTGAGCCGAACAGTACATAGTCATCACGGGTTTTATCAATACGGCCATTACCATCTAAGTCGGCACTATAAGAGATCGCTGTTGGCTTTGAATGTACCACTCCGCCCAATAGCCTTATCTCATTGACTGGTCTTACTAAGGTTAGATCACTGATGACAAGGTCTGCTATTGGAGTTTCAGTAGTTGGAACCACATCTATCTGGGCACCGTTCTTATCGAGTGCTTTTTCAAATCCTAAAAAGTTTAGTAAGCGGCGTTGGTTTGGCTGAGTATAGATAGCATCCTCTAGTTTATCGAAGCCTACTGGCTTGCCGCTAGTACCATCTACACTCAATAGACGTAATATAGGCTGGTTTTTATTATCTTTGTCGATATCTTCAACATATACTTTTCGAATGCTACCAAAACCTGATTGTGGGGTGCGCAACTGAGCATAGACACCGCCTACTTCGATATCGTTACTGGCTCTATTGCTTTTTTGCCATAAGTCTTTAGCGTTAGTATTAAGATCACCAGCAGTATTAGTATATAAACGTGTAGCATTTTTGCCGAATAGCGTTCCTTGGTTTAGATTATACTTTCTGAGGTTACCGCGCCAGATGCTAGCTGCCGAACCTACATTGGGATCTAGCATAGGTAGGTAAGCATAAGCTAACTGATTGGAAGCTTGATAGGGATCATTAGGAATGGTAATAGTTCCTGAAGGTGCCACAGGTATCGTTTGATTCAGGTCACTCACAAAGTTAATAATACTATTGACAACCTCATCACTAGATTCCGCTGAGTAAAAGCCTCCTTCGCCGTATCCACCTATATTGGGTAATGCACCATTTGATTTTGTACCCCAGTTACAAGCGTTTTTTATATCAATATTGGATATATTAGCGCAATTATAGAACTCACCAATCTCTTGCTTACCTTTAGAGTTTGTAAAGCTCAGATTACGAATTACTCTCTGTGCTTCAGGCAAGGCTGCATCGGTCACTTTGTTTATATTGAAATCTGAACCAAAACCTACTACTGCTGTCAATATTTCACGGTTTTGGCCTAGAGGGTTTAGGGATGGATTGCGCAAAGCTTGAGCGAATGCACCTGTCGCAGGCATACCGCTTTGATCCCCTCTACTACCATTTGGTAATGTGACTGCTGGCAAACTAAAGCTGGATTTATTTAAGGCAGCCGCCATAATAGGTAAAGCATTACCAATATCTTTTGGTTCGCCATCTGTTAAAAAGTAAATACCGCGACCATCACAGATATCTGTAGCAGCTGATGCTGATGTCGTTAGTGGACTAATATATTTATCACCGTTTTTGGATGAATCTACAGATCCAGCAAAACCACTAGTTTTACTAACCGTATTTACGGTAGTCGTTCCCATCATATAGGCACCAGCTTCTGCGTAGGCATACGCTGTTGGTGTACCACCTCCGTGCTTAAATTTAGCTACTGCTTCCTTAATCGCGGTACGTTGTGCTTGATCTATTGGCCTTGCCGGTACTAATATTTTACCGACGCTACTGATAGGATATTGACCGATGCCAATATCAACCTTTTTGGGATCTAGTTGCGTACTGTCCATCAGAGTAAAAAGAGCGTCTTGTAAACGAGTAAGACGGGTATAGTACTTCGTAGTACCATCTTTGCAATAGTATCGCTTATAACTAGGAGTTGTTGAAGAATTTTCATCATATAATGTGACCGTTCTCGTGCTCGTAGCTCTAAGGTTGTCAGGTAGATCACAAGCATTATCAGGAAAACTTACCAGACCCATACTACCAGAAGTATCTACCATCATAGTGATAGTGACTTTGCCGCCTTTAGCTGCTTTATAAATCTCTAAATCACCGATAGGTTTGCGATAGTCATCTGCCGCTTGTCCAACAGATGCAGTTAGACCAATCAGCACAGCAGTAGTCAGTGCCTTAGTGCGCCATGAGTATTTGTCAAACTGTCTTTTATTTACCTGTTTCATGGTCTTATCCTTTGACTATCAATGTAATTGGCAAGCTATCTGCTACTTTTTATTAAAGGTCGATATATTAGGGCGTGTCCTCAATTCATCTTGCAATGAATAATAGTGCACGCTAGATAAAGCATAGACTTAAAATTACGAGCCAACTTCTCATAGCGAGTCGCGATGCTGCGGAAATGCTTGAGTCTCGCAAACATATTTTCTACTAAATGGCGTAACTTGTATAAATAACGATCAAATTCTGGATTAGGCTGTTTGGCATTTTTCCTTTTAGGGATGACAGGTACCATATCGTGGGTACGGGCTTTGTCTCTGATAACTTCTGAATCATAGCCTTTATCAGCGATAAAGTAGTCGGCTTGACCTATGAGCTCAATCAATTCACCTGCAACTTGACTGTCGTGAACCTCACCTCCAGTGATTTTAAAATCGAGCGGATATCCATCGGCATCACAGGATAGGTGTATCTTTGTAGTTGCTCCACCACGGCTTTGTCCAATTGCTCGATCTTCACCAAGCCGAGCTCCACTTGCATGCTGGTGACAGCGTATATAACTTCCATCGATGAATACCCATTCTGTATCAATTTCTTTTCGTAGGCTAAAAAAAATTTCTCCCACAAACCCGTCTTTGACCAGCGATTAAAACGGTTGTAAGCGGTTTTCCACGGGCATAATTCTTCAGGTACGTCACGCCATGGTGCGCCTGTACGGAGCTTCCAAAGAATGGCTTCCATCACGTCTCGGTTCTTATCTTTTTGATAGCAACCATGTTGTGCCATAGTCTCTTGTAGCTGCTCCCAGAGATTATCGGTTAATGCTTTTCTTGCCATTTTTTCTCAATACCTATCGATCGCTAAAATATAAGCCTTATTTTAGCGAATATTATCCCTTTTTCCAATTAGGGACACGCCCTAGTATCATTGACAATATTGGTAATATAAACCTAATTGTTAATTGGCTATCAGACTGCAGAGTAAATCACCAGATTTACCGCTACCTGTACCAAAGTTGACACATTTGGTACGCTGCGATAGGTTTTCGACATCAGCCTTCTCATACAATACGGTACTAGGTACGCCTTCTTTTGCCATACAGCCTGCTATGGTTTTTTCTTTATCAGTGACGGTAGCATAGCGACTGGTCTGCTTGAGGCAGTCTGCTGCTTTCCCTGATGCACCAGAATAGGCAGGCAATATTGAGGTACTGTTGATATCAAATACAAACGCTTGGCTCGATACCTCACTGATGTCTTGACCTTTGGTATAACCAGAGAACAGCTCTGTTGCAGCAGTATTAGGGCTTAAAGAGACACTTACTTGCGTCATGCTAGCGTTACGCTTACTCACATAGTCTGCAGCGGTTGCCGGGTTACAGTAACCATTATTATTGCCTAATACGTTACCCGTACCTAGACCGTCAGCACCAGGTGTAGATATGGTAGTCTTGTTAATATTAAAGAACTGTCCCCGTGGCCGAAAACAAAACACATATTCATCATTTCTGTTATTAGGAGTTAAAATAAAATGCCCAAACGGACCTGTGCTTGAGAGCATAGCATTATAGATAGTGCTATCACTGCTGCCATTAATACTTTGCTCAATATTCTGATTGGCATTATCAGCAGACTGTAATAGCAGAGTGTTGATTTGGTCACTAGTAGCTAGTCGCAAATCAGTTGTGCTACGTTTGACAGCAATGACACCGGCAAATATGATCAAAACTAAAAACAACAACACTACAATCAATACTACGCCTTGTTGACTGTTTTGAGTCATAGTCTTAGGGTATGAGTTGTATTTTTTAGTAGACATATTACCCTCCGCCGGGTGCAGTAGTGGTTGAGACCAGCTTAGGCTGGGTAGCAACGATATTCATCACCCGTGCATTACGTAATAGCACAGTAGACTCATAGCTGCGACGATAGTATTTGGTACGTGTCGCGTCTGCTTTAAGAGTATTAGTAACTCCCAACACCGTAAAGCTGACCCTGTCTGCATCAGTAAGCAAAGGCGTAGTACTACGGATAATAACCCCCAGCTTGACCGTAGTAATCGGTGGCTTATCAGTCAGCTCTAGATAAGTCTTAGGCGTTATATATGTCAAATTAGATATATCAGTTTGCACGCCTAATAGTACCTTAAACTGATCTACTGCAGCTATCATAACCTCACCGTTTCCACCAAAATCCACTAAGGTATCAGTGGCTGTCACGCGACCTGCATCACAAGCTAATACTAAGTCTTTTAATGCTGGGGTGGTACTGGCATTAGTAGCCAAACGCACAAAGTAACGTTCAACTACCCATTCAGTGCTCCCAGAATCAACCTTCGTACCTTCGCAATCATTCACATCATTAGAGGTAATATTCTTATACTGAATGGTTAGCTGATCACTATTAGTATTAGTATTTGACAATCCTGTCCATCCTTTATCACCTACTGTCCCTGTTTGACCAGCACTAACCGTCAAATATCCTGTATTGGCATAGCTACTATTACCTATATTGCTACCGGTTAAGACAATACCGCCATGTTTAATTGTAGAGTTAATAGCAGTAACCGGGTTACCTAAATTAGATAGGCGCACATTATCTTCTATAGTTTGCAAGGCAAATATACTACTGTCTTGCACCTCTGAGGCGCTTTGTTGTACAGTGATAGTACGCGTATTGATAATGTAGACTTGAATCACAGCAGCCGATATGAGTAACCCTAAAACTAACGAGATCATTAGCTCGATTAAGGTAAACCCTGCTATAGCTGAGTGATGACGGAAATACTCACTACTAAGATGCTTTTTATTAGAATACTTATTATTAGAAACATCGCTCATTAGTAGGCCTCCGAGATCAAGCACTGACTGCCCTGCTTATAAGTGCCATCATTATTAGCGCAAGCATTGGCGTTATCGCCAGTATCTGCATCAGTCATCAATGCTTTAGTATCGTTCCATGCAGTAATCACACACATTTGCTGTTGGATAGTTTGTGCTGTCGTGCCTGGACAGGTAACCACAGCTACTTTGATACTTTCGTCCAAAGCTATCTTTTTGACCAATAGCACATCGCGCGCAGCAAGCTGGTTAATGTTACAAGACTTACTAGGAACCTTATTACCGTTAGTATTTGTCGTAACCCCTGTCGATAAACAATTACCAGCACCATCAATACTAATAGCAGTACCATCAACCGAAACCGTTGTAGAGCTAGTCGCCGTATTAAGGACTGTACTAGTAGCTATTGCCTGCACCGTTGGTACTGAATAAGTAGTTGTCGCTGTGCCCCCTGCCTCTGCTGAGGGGGTAGTGATTTCAGTAGTCGGTTTGGCACTAGTAAAAGTAGTTCCACTACCAGTCACATAAGCGTCGGGATAAGCACGCATAACTTCGGCCAAATTACGCACTAAGGTTAAGGATTTAGTACGTACTAAGCTCTCATCAGTCGCACTAATTGCTCTTAATTGCAATGCACTAAAGCCTAATACGGCAACAGATAATAGTAAGACCGCAACAAGTACCTCTACTAATCCAACACCAATCTGTTGACTGAACCGACTCATTAACATGTCCCTCCAAGCTTACTGCTAATAACACCAAGTGCATTAACCGTTACTTGTCTTGGTGATACTGACTTATTGCTATCACAGATGGTATAAGTAAATGCTGCATCTTTATCAATGCGCTTGCTAGGATAAAAAGTTATTTTTGTATCATCTGATTCTATCAATGTTTTTGCAGAATACTTATATGTTGCAATACTAACTAAGTTTGGGACTTGAACACCACCACCTGTTTCACCACCACCTGTTTCACCACCACCTGTTTCACCACCACCTGTTTCACCACCACCTGTTTCACCACCACCTGTTTCACCACCACCTGTTTCACCACCACCTGTTTCACCACCACCTGTTTCGCCGTTCCCACTATTCCCACTATTCCCACTATTCCCACTATTCCCACTGTTCCCACTGTTCCCACTGTTCCCACTGTTCCCACTGTTCCCACTGTTCCCACTGTTCCCACTGTTCCCACTGTTCCCACTGTTCCCACTGTTCCCACTGTTCCCACTGTTCCCACTGTTCCCACTGTT
>NZ_CAJGZK010000016.1 GCF_904846215.1 Psychrobacter glacincola
CGCATGATATTACGGTCAAAATTCTCGTTGCGATTTGCTTCAACGATGCCCGGCATCAGCTCTTTTTGAAAAAACTGACGGGCACTGTCCGTTACCATACGCTCTTCATCGGTAAGCTGGTCACGTAATAAAAATGGATCTTCCCAATCAAAACGGGGGCTGCTAGAAGTTGCCATGTGGTGCTCCTTGTTGCCAGTCATCCTGACCGACAATTAATGGTTAATATGACGCTTTGGCGAAATTTACTATTGACTTCGGTATTCCGCTATGCGAAACTTAGTTTCATAATATAATTCATTTAAGCAGAATTTTAGCGTCCTGTAAACCCTTATTCATTCAGATGGTCATAAAATGAGAAAAAACTTGTCGGCAGCCGCGCCATTATTGGATCGATTACATAGCGCCCTTACCCAAGGCAAAGAAGACAACGATAGGCAATTTGTCACTGCACTTGGGCGTGGCTTAATGATATTGACAGCCTTTGAGCATGAAAAAACGCTCAGCCATCAGCAATTATGCCAGATGACAAAATTGCCAAAAGCGACCATTACTCGCCTGATTTATACCTTAATGACGCTTGGATTTTTGCGTACCACTGAACATGGACAGTATCAATTGGGCAGTAGTGCCGTGCGATTAAGTGCTACTGCATGGAGTCGTCATGATATGGTCGCAGCAGCTGAGCCATTGTTACGACAGTTTGCCAGTAGCAATGAAGTATCAGTGAATTTGGCCACTGAGGTCGAAGGAGAAATGCGCTATCACGCCTGCTGCCGCAGCCCTGCTCGCCTATCGGTCAACTTGCAAGTAGGCTCAGCAGTGCCCGTCGCCCGTACAGCCATTGGGCGCGCTTTTTATGCAGCCAGCTCACCAGCGAGACAGGCGGTGATTCGTAGTAATTTACAAGAGCAGTTATCTACAGAGGATTATAACCATGCGCAGTCTGCTCTTTGTGACGCAACAGAGCATTATAGAGCGCATGGTTATACGGTATCGGATGGGGAGTTTTCTACGGATATATTGGCAGTAGCGGTTGGTGTTTTTGATGTCGCGACTGGGCAATATGCCTATTCGCTCAATGCCAGCGTGCCAAGTGCCAACTGGGAAGCGGATGACTATGCAGCGATGATTGTGCCGAAACTGCAAGTGTTGGCTAAAAGGATTGGCAGTGGAAATTAAAAGGGCTTGTATTCAGCGTCTCTAGCATTGTAAATCACCACCAAACCGTCTGCACTAACCTTTCTAGCGTTGAGAAAACGATGAGAATACGACTAAAAATGGGAATATATTTGTTAATGATTATTCCAGTTGCATTACTATCTGGGTTTTATGGCGCTATCGTCTATCCACTATAAAAGAAATACAGTATTGCTGGGATGAATTTTGCGAAGCCTCTGTCTGACGCAGCGCACAGCAAGCGAGGAAAATTTATACCAGCGATACCTTTTAGTGACTGTCCCTATTTTACTTTGAACTGACTATATACATAACCAAATCAGCTATTCGTTTTCTAACAGGTAATGACGCACAAGCCAATCGGTGAGCAGCTCTTAACGTCATTGATACTCTGTCCAAATACACGCTAAGCACTCGGCTCAGCCATCACCAAATGAGCACTGTGTTTTTTGAATACCAACAGTAGGACAACCGACAGCAGTGGTAATAAAGCAGCGCCATACATGAGCGAGTGAATACCCACATGATCCACAGCGATCCCACCGAAGAATGAACCCACTGCAATCATAGATTGAAAAATAAACACAATCATAGCAGAGCCTGTACCATCTTCCATCAAGTGTGGCACCGTCATAAACATCCATACATTTGCACAAACCGGAATCGCGGCAAAGATTAGTCCCCAAAATAGCATCAACACCACAGAGCCAGTTGCATTCGTCGTCATTAGTGTCGCTAGCAGTAACATCGCAAATAGGCTGATCATAACCACCAAAAACGTGGTGTGAACTTGTTTGGATGCGCCATAACCGGCCAGCCAATTACCCACAAGACCACCTACCCCGTACATCAGCAATAGACTACTAAAAAAAGCTGATGAATAATTACCCCCTTGCTCGAACAGTACTCGCACATAAGTAAAGGTGCCAAAGTGCGCGATTACCGCCAGAATCAATACTATAATGCCCAAGCGCGCATTACTGAATCGAAAAATCTCCAGCAAATCCTTGAAGCCGACTTTTTCTTGCGCCGCGGGCAGCGTTGGCAATGCCCACGCCTGCCAAATCAGCGCAACAACGCCCAAACCCATCATCGAGGCAAACGCGGTACGCCAGCCCAATGCCTCACCCAACCACGTTCCTATCGGCACACCAAGCGTAGTCGCAAGCGTGATACCAGTGACGATAATTGAGGTCGATAGACCAATTGACACACCTTTTGGTGCTAGACGCGCGCTCAAAGAAATGGCAATCGCCCAAAACGCAGTGATTGCTATCCCCAAAAATACCCGTGACAAGAGTATCAACCAAAACTGCGGTGCTACATACATCACTCCATGACAGACAATCATGAGCGTCATGGCAGTCCATAAAATTCGCTGGCGCTGTATATGGCTAAACCACACCGCCACTAACGGCGCTGCCACTGCACCGGAGATGGCTGGCACGGTAATCATTAGCCCTGCAGAACCCTCACTGATATTAAGGTCTTGTGCAATCAGAGTCAGAATACCTACCGGTAAAAATTCAGAAGTGACTAGGGCGAAGGCGCCGAAGCTCACGGATAAAATCGCCATCCATTGCCGTACCAGTGACATGGACGGCTCAGGCGGCCGTTTCGGTTGGTGCTCAAAGTTTGGCTCAGTAGCATCGGCAGAATCATTTACAGTCATAACAGCTCTCAATATAGTGGTGCTTAACACGGATAATTATATTCTGTAGCCATCACTACAAAATAATAGTATGCTACTCTTAAACCTAATGTCAACTTATATTTTGACAAACACTCATGGATGATAAACACTCATGGATAACGATACTTGCTCTACCGCTACCAATAAAAGAGGCCGCCCGCTTGCATTTGATCGGGATACCGCCTTAGCACAAGCCAAGCACCTATTTTGGGAGCTAGGCTATGAAGCCACGTCAATCAATGATTTGACTCAAGCCATGGGAATTTCACCATCGAGCTTATATGGCGCTTTTGGCAATAAAGCAAATCTGTTTCAAGAAGTGCTACAGAATTATAAAGATTCAAACCCTTACTCAATTTCTGATTTTTTTGAGAGCCATAGTGACTATCGCAGCGCGATGGCAGCCTATCTCCAGCATATTGCCATGCAGTTGACGCAGCCTGATCACCCACTCGGCTGTATGGTCACTAGCGCCACGATAAATTGTAAGCCTGCCTCAAATGAGATTGCTGAGCAATTAATGCAGCAGCGCACCCAACAGCGCACTATTCTGCAACATAAAATCGAACAAGCCATTGCAGCGCAGCAGCTGCCTGCCAAGACCGATGCAGGACAATTGGCCAATACTTATTCAGCACTTATTCATGGCATGACCATCTTGGCACGTGATGGCGTCACCCAAGATGAGCTGTTGCAAATCAGTGCCACTGCGATGCAACTGTGGCCTCAAACTGGTTAGCATTTGGATGAGATGGCATAATATCAGCAGATTTTTCCAGCACTTTGAATCATGGATAGCGGCAAAGTTACCAAATAACTGACTGCCGCATTTTTTAATTCCTATTTTTTATAGTTGAGCTTTGCTATGCCAGATTCCAGAACTAATTTGAACCCTGAGCCTGAACACAATTCTCCTTACCTAACTGGTGTTTTGCTACGCTATAGCACCTTTGGCGCCGCGATTTTGCTATTTTTAGCAGGATTACTGCTCATCAACTGGGCGCTAATCCTCATCGGTAGTCTCGCCATCGGGCTAGGTATTTATGACTTATTACAGTCTAAACACTCTATCTTGAGCAATTACCCTATCGCCGGTCATATCCGCTATGTGTTAGAGGATTTTCGCCCTGAGATTCGCCAATACTTGCTAGAGGACGATAAAGAACCAGTGCCGTTCTCACGTCAGCAGCGGGCTTTGGTCTATCAGCGCGCCAAAAACGTCAGCGATACCAATGCTTTTGGTACCTTGGACAATTTATATGCTCACGGTAAAGAATGGTTTTTGCAATCCACTGTCAGTGAGCCACTAAAGAATAAAGATTTTCGTATCATTGTGGGCGGTGAGCGTTGTCAGCAGCCGCATGATATGTCGGTATTTAATATCTCAGCGATGAGCTTTGGCAGTTTGTCTGCCAATGCCATTATGGCGCTCAATCAAGGCGCAAAAATGGGCGGCTTTACGCATGATAGTGGTGAAGGCGCTATCAGCCCTTATCATCGTAAATTCGGTGGGGATTTGATTTGGGAGCTGGGTACGGGTTACTTCGGTTGCCGCGATGATCATGGCAACTTTGACCCGCAATCTTTTGCCGAAAAAGCTGTTGACCCGCAAGTAAAGATGATTGAGATTAAACTCTCACAAGGCGCAAAACCCGGTAAGGGCGGTGTGTTGCCAGCAGAAAAAATCACTCCAGAAATCGCTGAAACTCGTCAAGTACTAATGGGTCAAGACTGCGTATCACCTGCGTCGCATTCTACTTTTAGTACACCCCGCGAATTGGTCACTTTTTTACAGCAACTACGGGATTTATCAGAAGGCAAGCCGGTTGGCTTTAAGCTTTGTATTGGTCAGCCTTGGCAGTTTATGGCGATTGTCAAAGCCATGATAGAAGCCGATAACTATCCTGATTTTATCGTTATTGATGGCGCAGAAGGCGGGACAGGTGCGGCGCCCGTTGAATTTATGGATAGCGTCGGTATGCCACTGATCGATGGTTTTTTATTGGTGCACAATACTTTGGTCGGCGCTGGTATCCGTGACAAAATTAAGCTTGGCGTCAGCGGAAAGATCGTATCAGGCTTTGATATTGCCCGCCTGTTAGCATTAGGCGCAGATTGGTGTAACTCCGCGCGTGGTTTTATGTTTGCGGTCGGCTGTATCCAGTCGCGCTCTTGTCATACCAACACTTGCCCGACAGGCGTGGCAACCCAAGATCCCTTTCGTCAAAAAGCGCTTGATGTACCAAGCAAGGCTGAGCGCGTCGCCAGTTATCATAAAAATACCCTAAAATCTTTAGCTAGCATCGTTGGCGCTGTGGGCTTACAGCATCCAAGCCAACTGCAGCCTTATCACATAGCACGGCGCTTGGATGATGGACAAATCAAGCTGCTATCAAAATTCTTTTATTTCACCGATACAGGCGCTTTACTTGATCATAATGCGCGCTCAGAAGTCTTTAATCAGATGTGGGTAATGGCAGATCCGTCGACATTTTTAGCCAATAATGACGCGCTGATTGCTTATAACAAAGACTCACGCGATATCGGTAAAGAAACCAGTGCGCCAACAGAAAAAACTGTTGCAGAGGTAGACGTCCATATTGATGGTGGTAAAATGATTGGCAATGTCAATAATACCGTCCGCGATTTTATACCGCCAACTGTTTAACCACTTAGCAGTGTTTGGCTGTGACAATCACGCAATGTATCCCCTTATAAAAGATAAATGATTGATGCCAACCACTGTTTTCACAAAACCTCTTAACATACTAGCAATGATACTTATGTCGCTTATGACTATTGGCATAAGTGCTTGCCAGCCAACAGATAGCAATAAAACCGACACGGCTTCTGCCGATTGGTCATGTCAATCGCACAGCACACCGTTTGCTTATAGCGCCTGTCATATTCAATCTGCTTTGTTGACAGATAAGCGCTATTCATTAGCATTATTTTGGCAACAATCTGACAGTCGTCAACCGCTACTGACTTTTGATACGCTATTGACCACACTACCCTCGTCACAATCTTTGAAGTTTGCGATGAATGCCGGCATGTACAATGAAAATTACGCGCCCATTGGCTATACGATCATCGAAGGGAAAGAAATACGCGCACTAAACCTTAGAGAAGGCGGCGGCAATTTTCATCTGTTACCCAATGGGGTACTGTGGTGGGATAAGTCTGGCAAGGTACAAATCACTGAAAGCAATGCCTTAGCTGAGCAGCTAAAAAATGGCACTGCACAGCCATTGTATGCTACCCAATCTGGTCCTATGCTGGTTATTAACGACGCTATCCATCCGCAGTTTGACCCTGATAGTACCTCGGCCAAAATTCGTAATGGTATAGGCATTTGTAGCGATGGCAGCCTACAATTTATCAATAGCGAAGCGCCCGTGACCTTTTATCAATTCGCGGAACTATTTAAAAATGACTTAAAATGTCCGAATGCTCTCTTTTTAGATGGTGGTATTGCATCCGCTCTATATGCGCCTACGATAGATAAGCATGATAAAAAAGAGATGGGCGTGATGATTGGGCTTGTTGAGACTGTACAATAAACAATATTATCATCACTTATGTCACTTAAATTACTCATCAGTATAGTTGATCCACTTTCAAAAGCGTACAGCACTACTGAGACTGTATTTTTTCAACTTATAGTCAGTGAAAAGTAATATCGACACATTATGTACTGCGGGTATCAATTTTTCTTGCTTGCTGTGTCTACGCAGACAGAGGCTGCAAAAAATTTATACCCGCAACACCGTAGCGTTTTTAGAGTATTTCAACTTACTTAATCCTAATAAATACAATCTAATAAAAGGGCACTATTATTCAGAATAATAGTGCCTTTTTCTTGCTTACTTAAATATCCTTACAACAATAACTGCGAATGAGTGATTACAATCAGTATCACTTACATCCTACTTACTTTTGTGCGCTTTAAGAATCATTAGTTAACAATAACGCCCATTATAGAAGTATCGTTTACTGAACTGCTATACAGGTAGCAGCTATGTACTACAGACTATCCCTTCATCCTTGGGCTATATTACTTAGCAAGCAGTAGTCACCAGATTTTGTAAGGGTGATGCAAGTGCGAAGTATCAAAATAAATATTAGAAATTTGAACAGCTTCGCAGTAAGTACTAGCAAGCGTCAATAGTTAGAACTAGCTAGCATACTGGTTTAGAGGACAAGCCAAGATTGGATGTCAAAAATGACTTTTGTTTTAATGTCATTTAGATTTTAGGCTATTTATATCATTCTTAATCATTCAACAATAATAGTAAAAAGGATAATGGCTCATGGATAATATCAATCGTACAGTAGTAGTCAATGACAATGCTGACCCTATCACAGGTGAGCCAGGCTCACATCCAATTGGTACAGCTCTTGGTGGTACAGGCGGTGCTGCAGCAGGCGCAGCCATTGGTGCTATTGGTGGTCCATTAGGCATGCTCATTGGTGGCGCTATTGGTGCTATCGTCGGCGGCGTCGCAGGTAGCTCGGTCGGTGAGATGCTAGACCCAACGGTAGAATATGAATACTGGCAAGAGACTCATACCACACGCCCTTATTATAATGAAGACTATGATTACGATACCGATTATCATCCTGCCTATGCAGTAGGTTATGCCACCCGTGCGCATTATCCAAATACCACGCGCTTTGAAGAAGTTGAAGCTGAGCTTGAACAACGCTGGTATGAAGTAAAAGGTGATTCGCGCATGACTTGGCTACAAGCAAAAGACATGGTACGTGATGGTTGGGATAAGACCCATGCTCGTATGACTGGTGAAACCTATGAGCCAAAAGAGTATGTACATTATGCAGGTCATAGAGAACCTATTGAGCCTATCCATCATGGTGGAGACAAGCCACATCCAGTAGCGACAGGTACGGGCGCACTTGGCGGTGCAGCAGCAGGCGCAGCTGTAGGCACGGCAGTCGGAGGTCCAGTCGGCACATTAGTAGGTGGTGGTGTCGGTGCCATCGCAGGCAGTAAAGTTGGACATGAAGCAGGCGAAATGGTCAATCCTACCGATAGCCTAGAAGCTCATGAAAAACCGCATCCTATTGCTAGTGGTACGGGCGCACTGGGCGGTGCAGCAGCAGGCGCTGCCGTAGGTACAGCAGTCGGAGGACCAGTCGGTACAGTAATCGGCGGCTTAGCAGGTGCAGTCGCTGGCGGTGCTGGTGGTCAAGAAGTGGGTGAAGCCGTCAATCCTACTGACCAAAATGAAGTGCAACGAGAAGCCAATCCTGTCAGTAGTGGGACCGGTATGATCGGCGGTGCCGCAGCAGGTGCAGCTATTGGAGCAGTAGGTGGTCCCGTAGGTTCAGTGGTAGGCGGTGCCGTTGGTGCAGTCGTTGGTGCCACAGCTGGTAACGCCGTTGCCAACGCATTTGAAGGTAATATGCAAGAAGACACTTACTGGCGCACCCAGCATGTGACGGCCGATTATTACAACCCGCAATATGACTACGATACCGACTACCGTAATGCCTATGGTTATGGTTATGCACAGCGCAAACAGTATGGTAATGACCAAACGTTTGAGCTGGTAGAGCAAGACTTGCAGCGAGATTGGGTTACTTCACGTGGCAACTCACGCTTAGAATGGTCAGATGCTAAATTCGCAGTACGCGATGCGTGGAATCGTCCTCTTGTTTAAATTTAATTGTTAACGATGAGGTGATAATTTCTTATCGTAAATACTTAAAATGTCATAAAAAAAGCCTCTATTACTTAATAGAGGCTTTTTTTATCTTAATTTAAATCGCCTAAAAACGGACGGCAAATCTAGCGTTAAATTGCTTTAAAACCCACACAGCGCTACCTTGCCATATGATTGGTCATATCTTCCACACCATGTAATGTCATCGGATACATATTATTATCGAACAGTTTTTTAATCTCAACGATGGTTTGAGTGTATTGCCAGTACGTCGGATTTTCAGGATTGAGCCAAGCGACTTTATCAAAATGTGCCAGCACCCTTTTTAACCAGACAATACCTGCCTCATTATTCATATACTCAACGCTACCACCGACTGTCATTAGCTCATAAGGTGACATCGACGCATCACCCACAAAGATAACACGATACTCGCGCCCGTATTTATTCAGCAGCTCAAAGGTTGGCATCGGTGCACTATGACGACGATTGTTATCCTTCCAGACATAATCGTATAGACAGTTATGAAAGTAAAAGAACTCCAAGGTTTTAAACTCGTTTTTCGCCGCAGAAAATAGCTTCTCTAACGCTTCAACATGAATATCCATACTACCGCCGACATCAAACAGCATCAGTACTTTGACACGGTTACGCCGCTCGGCTTGCATATGGATATCGAGTATGCCTTTTTTGGCGGTACGCTTGATGGTCTCATGAATGTCGAGCTCATCAGCGCTGCCTGTACGTGCAAATTGACGTAGATTGCGTAGTGCCATCTGAATTTGGCGTGTGCCTAACTGACTGTCATCGTCAAGGTTGCGATACTTTCGCTGCTCCCACACTTTTGCCGCACTGCGTTTACGTGATTCACCGCCGACACGCACGCCTTCAGGGTGATCGCCATAAGCACCAAACGGTGAGGTACCGCCAGTACCGACCCATTTACTCCCACCTTGATGACGCTCTTTTTGCTCTTTGAGACGCTCTTCAAGCGCTTTCATCAACTCTTCAAGCGAACCGTACTTTTTTAGTAATAGGCGCTGCTCATCGGTTAGGTTTTTTGGGTCAAGCTTTAAATCGAGCCACTCTTTTGGAATGTCCGTTAGCTTAGACAATAACTCATCCATATCTAGGCTATCAACGCCCTCAAAATAATCCGCCATTGCCCGATCAAACTTATCAAAATGGCGCTCATCTTTGACCATACAAAGCCGAATCAACCGGTACATATCTTCGCGACTGGCAAAGGTAGACAGTTCGGCATCTTCAGGATGCGGCTGCATCATCAGACCTTGATCTAGCGCCGCATTGAGGTCAAGCAGCTCGCGGGTACTGACCGGCACGCCGTAAGTACGCAAGGTATAGAACAGTTTGATAAACATAAGAGGCGCATCACTTGTTGGCTGATGTGGTTATAATTTAGGCACTTAGCATGACTTTTATAAGGACATTACTATGATTAACGACGCATTATATTGGCAAAACGCTGAAGCAAACTCACATCCGCTTCATTTTTAAGCAGGGCACCATATAACGGCGGAATAGACTTCTCACCACGTAAGTTTTCTTCTAACTCTGCTTGCGCCATGTCATCCGCCAACAATAACGTCAACCAATCGACCAACTCAGACGTTGATGGCGGCTTTTTAAGCCCTTGAACATTACGCAGCTTATAAAAAATATCAAGGGCATCATTGACCAGTTTTTCTTGAATATTGGGAAAATGCACGTCAATAATCTGGCGCATGGTTTCCTCTTCTGGGAAATCAATATAATGAAAGAAGCAGCGACGCAAAAAGGCATCTGGTAGCTCTTTTTCATTGTTTGACGTAATAATGACTACTGGGCGCTGCTCAGCGGTAATGGTCTCGCCCGTCTCATAAACATAAAAAGACATCTTATCCAGCTCATGGAGCAAGTCGTTTGGAAACTCGATATCGGCTTTATCAATCTCGTCAATCAATAATACACTACGCTCTTTACTGGTAAAGGCATCCCATAATTTGCCCGGCTTGATATAGTTGCCAATCTCATAAACCTTGTCATCACCCATTTGCGAATCGCGCAGACGCGATACCGCATCATACTCGTACAAACCCTGCTCCGCCTTAGTGGTCGACTTGATATGCCACGTAATCAGCGGCATACCTAAACTCTCGGCAACTTCTTCCGCCAATAAAGTCTTGCCTGTACCCGGCTCACCTTTGATGAGTAGCGGTTTTTGTAGCGTCATTGCTGCATTGACTGCCAATTGCAAATCGTCGGTAGCAATATAGCTTTGGGTGCCCGTAAATTTGGTTTTTTTATCGGTCATAATACAATCTCGTTTATTGTTATCGTTAAAAAGCTTTAAGAGCGTTGATAAATTGCCATTTAGATTAGCACAGCCTTATTGATTGCCAAAATACTCATGCGTTCGCAGATATTTCTCACATAAAAAAGACACGCATGGTGTCTTATAAAGATGAGAAAAATGTATGAATCGGGAATCCATGTTATGAGCTAGAAAGCAAAGACCTTAAAAGGTTATAGCGTGAAAGTAATAGCATTCAGGCTAATCATTATTTTTAGATATTGTGCTGTCTTTTTTTAGATTCATTGCTGGATCAACGTTTTCAACTGGCACTACTTCATCAGATGCTGTCGGCAAATAATTGCCAGAAGCTAGCTGCATATTTTCTTGGGAATCTTGTGCAGTACGGCTACGAGCCTTGTCTAAGCTTGACTCAAAGGCACCGCGAATAAGCTGCCAAACAAAACCAACAAATAAACCAACAAATAAAACCACCATGATGGGCAGCATATTGGCGATCGCACCAGACATGTCTTTCATCATAATCGCATAGACGACGCTGATGCTAGCTGGTGCAATCACGCTTGGGTCGCCCAGTGCGGTGCCTGGCGCTAGCAATACAGCAAACAATATCATCCAGCTCATGCCGCCTAGTGGACGTGGTAATATGCGCGCGACCAGTAGCCAAAGTACCAACACAATAATGACCCCACCAAGATAGGCATACATTGGTAAGTCTGCTACCGGTACGTCTTTTACCAGCTGCCCCCACCAAATAATAATCTCACCGAGAATATCGCTGATGGCATCTAATGGTAAGCTGTATAAGATATTTTTTAACCAGTCCATATGTGTTTTATTACCTGCGTTCGTAGATAGTGCGAGATAGTGATTCTATGAACAAATTTAATGAGCTGCTAGTTTAGCATGACTATTCGCCAAAATGTATGACACTATATATTTCAATATTTCATCTGTATCTATCTACTCTGTTTAAGACAGCGCGCTAAGAAGCTAGATTTGATAAAACGAGCTTCAAAATATCGCTATGAACCTTATTGAAATGTACTTTCATCACTACGTATTATAAATGCTGTCTTGAGATTCGCGGGCACGCAATTCTGCTTGGCGGCGCATGACATCTTGCGGTGGTAACTGCACAAAGTAGCCTTGTGACGCTAGCTTTGCCAATACCTCTTCTTTGTCCACTCTAGCAAGAGTGGGCGTTGTCGCCAAATCCAGATGCATGACAAACTTGCTACGACCTAAGCCTGCACGAAAATCTTTGGGTAATACACCCAGCCAATCCTTGATCTCATCCGTATCATTTGGATAATCAGGACGAGCAATATAGATATACATGTCATCATGTTTGAGGAATTTATAAATATCGCAATGCATAAAAACAACCTATCAGAAACTATCGCCATAGATTAGCATATTTCAGGCAATTATCAGTAGTGGCTTTGCGTTCAGATATGGTAAAGCATCTTAAACACTGTCAGCAGTTAGCTTAGGAAAAACTAAGGAATACCTTAATAAAAATACCCTGTATCCCTTGCATTAAAAGACATGAACCTCATAGATAAATTTTATACCTTTAGATTTTGATAATGAGCGCTTCAGTCTTGTTTCATATTGGCGCTATGTCATATTACAGAAACACAAGTACTCGATTTTGCCGCTGTTCGGTGTATTGTCGGTATAAGAAAGCATGTTTGCTAAAATTATTCACTATAATTTATATGATGGGTTGTAAAAAAGCTGGGAACCTTTCATAATAAAAGCGTTTTTCAGGAGAGAGTCTGTAGCCTAGTGTTAGTGATGCTCATGTTAATAAGTTTGTACTGACAGCTGCTATGTGACCACCGAAGGCGCATCTACCCTGCTAATCGCTCAGGTAAAAGGACTGAAAAACGCATGTCACCATGGTTTATTTGTATCGCGCTGCTATGCGTATTGCGCTCTAAACCTTTGGCATAACAAATCTGGAGAGCGGTAAGGACGGACGACGCCTTACCCACCGAAGGGGAGAAAACGCGATATTATTGGCGGTTAAAAAGAGACAATAATATCGTGTTGAAAATCTCAGGTTACAGGACAGATAGGGCTTTTAGCCAAACCGACGTTCGGCGTTTGTTTGGTGCATTGCTTTATATTTTTTCTGTACCACCCTTGGTTGCAATGCTTGCACCCTGCAATATTGCTTCTCGCTACTAGGATCATGTGCATCATCTGGTTACTTTTATTAAGTACGTCTGATGTACATATAAGGATTTGTTATGACCGATATTCAAGATAATACTGCTCAAAATACTAACACCCAAGCCCCTCAGCGTACGCCCCTTTATCAGTCTCATGTCGATAGTGATGGCAAGCTGGTGGATTTCTCTGGCTGGGAGCTGCCTATCCATTATGGCTCACAAATCGAAGAGCATGAAGCGGTGCGTACTGATGCCGGTATGTTTGACGTCTCACATATGGTTGTTGTCGATATCAAAGGCACGGATGCCAAAGCTTGGCTACAAAAGCTATTGGCTAACGATGTCGATAAATTAAAAACTGCCGGTAAAGCGCTTTATTCAGCTATGTTGAATGAAGAAGGCGGCATTATCGATGACTTAATCGTTTATTTATCAAATTCTGATGAAACTGAATACCGTATCGTATCAAATGCCGGAACGCGTGATAAAGATATGGCACAGTTCGAAAAAATAGCCAAAGACTTCGACGTTGCTTTAACTGAGCGTACAGAACTTGCGATGCTTGCCGTTCAAGGACCCAATGCGGTTGGAAAACTGGCACAGATTAAACCAAGTTGGGCAGATACCTTAGCTGCTCTTAAACCTTTTGTCGGTGCTTACTTAACGGATATTGAAGGCGCAGATTGGTTCGTTGCTCGTACGGGCTACACCGGTGAAGATGGCGTCGAAGTCATTATGCATGGCGATGATGCGCCGGCGTTCTTTGAGCAATTAAAAGCCAATGGTATAAAGCCTGCCGGTCTTGGCGCTCGTGATACTTTGCGTATGGAAGCGGGCATGAACCTCTATGGTCATGATATGAATGAAGATGTTAGCCCTTATGAGTGCAACATGGGCTGGACACTGGCGCTAAAAGACGAACGTGACTTTATTGGTCGCCAGGCTATGGTCAGCAAACGCAAACAGTCAAAAGATGACAATACTGCTATGAAGCAAGTGGGCTTATTAATGACTAGCCGTGGCGTATTACGTGAAGGTATGGAAGTGACCATTAATCAAGGCACTGATAAAGAGCAAAAAGGTATCATTACTAGTGGTACTTTCTCTCCTAGCCTCAAAAATTCTATCGCTATCGCTCGTGTTCCTGCTACCCTAGCAGACGATGCCAATGTGCAAATTGATCTGCGCGGTAAAGGTAAATTCGTCGATGTACGCGTACTTAAGCTACCGTTTGTCCGTAATGGCAAACAGCAGTTTGACTCATAGGCATCATAAACTCTATCATTAGCTTTCACTATTTTTGTTAACCATCCTCTATCACTTAGGAGAGAGACCATGAGTAATATCCCAGCAGAACTAAAATACATTGCCAGCCATGAGTGGTTACGCTTAGAAGACGACGGTACGATCACTGTTGGTATCACTGACCATGCTCAAGACCTATTGGGTGACGTGGTGTTTGTTGAATTGCCAGATGTGGGTGACCTCATCGCTGTTGATGACGAAATCTCTGTTGTTGAATCAGTAAAAGCCGCCTCTGATGTTTATGCCCCTATCTCAGGTGAAGTGGTTGCTATAAATGAAGCCTTAGAAGATGATCCAGAAATCATCAACTCTGACCCATATGGCGAAGGTTGGTTCTTTAGAATGAAGCCTGACAATATCGCTGACTACGAAGCACTTCTAACTGCTGATGAGTACGAAAACGAGCTGTAATATCACTCTTACGCTCTCTTAAAAGCGGCATTTGACGTTAATACTGCTGCTTTTAATATTGTGATTGATAAGATCATTCATTATTAAAAAAAGCAGCTCAACGGATACTGGCAAGCGCTGGTATCTGTGCTCCTTAGCTTTAAGACAATGGTTTTAAGACAATCATTGTAAGACAGTAATTAGCAGATAGTCAGCACTCAATGTATGACGGCCAACTGCTATAGTTGATTTACTTTTAAAAGAGTACGTCACCACTGAGGTTAATTTTTCGCAGCCTCTGTCTGCGTAGGCACAGCAAGCAAGCAAAATTAACCCAGTAGTGCTTTATAATATCTGTATTTCTTTTATTTAGGACTGACTATAGCTGATTTATTCGTATTAATTACTTGTCAGACGCTATTGAAGAGGCATTTTTGAAGATGCACTTTTGAAGAGGCACTTTCAATAATGACCCAAGTTGCTCACTCAATCCTCAGAATGGATCCTAATATGACCCCTGACACTGATAATCAAGCAAACATTGCCACGCCCGATAATACCCCGCAGCTACAAGCGTTTCGCGCCATCGTAGAGTCGCGCCGTTCAGTTCGTCGTTTTACCGACACGCCAATACCTGACGATGTGTTAGCAGATTGTCTGCGTTTGGCGATGCTAGCGCCGAACTCAAGCAACCTTCAGCCGTGGGAATTTTATGTTATCGATAATGCTGACAGTCGCAAACGTGCGGTTAAAAACTGCATGAATCAAAATGCGGCTAAAACATCAGCACGATTAATCGCTGTCGTTGCTCGTACCGATGTATGGCATGACCATGCAAAGCAAATCTTACGTGAATACCCTGATACGCCCGTACCAAAAAAGGTTAAAGACTACTATACCAAAGTCGTTGCGATGGACTTTTTGCGTGGACCTGCTAACGTGGTATCAGTGGCTAAATGGAGCGCCATTCAAGTAGTCAGACGTATAAAGGGTCCCATAAAATCGCCTTATTATACCTTTGAAGATACTAAAAACTGGGCAACCAATAATACAGCTTTAGCTGCCGAAAACCTGATGCTTGCCCTACGCGCGCATGGCTTTGATAGCTGTCCGATGGGCGGCTTCGATGAACCTGCTATGAAGCGCTTGTTAAAGTTGGGAGACGACCATCATATCGTTATGATGATTGGTGCTGGCGAGCGTGCTGACAATGGCGTCTACAATACCCAGTTCCGCTTTGATCAAACACAGTTTGTACACTACGTATAACCTATAAATGGACAATATGATCATTTAAATGCTGCCATTACACAGTATATTTATTGCTAAATTTACTGATTTAATTGTATGTTTTTCGATCTATACACTACCATCGATGCTATTTGGTCGAAAAACAGCTGCAATTGATTGTATCTTATACGTTAGCTATTTTCGTAGGTTAGGAGACTTCATTGTAGGTAATTGCAGGTACTTGTGTGCTAAAAACGACTTAACTCTTACCTAAATATCAAAAGCATGAAACGCTCAAGCTAAACGATTAAAAGCGCGCTTCATCATTATTATTTTATTACTCCCTTAACCAAGGACTGTCATGACTATCTCTCAAAACCCGACGTTTGATACCTTTCAAGGCTTATTCAACGAAGCTGAATTTGTCTATCGTCACCTAGGCTCAAATGAGGCCAAACAAGCTGAACTGCTCAAGGCCATTGGTTATAAAGACATGGCAAATTTTATCAATGACACGGTGCCTGAGCCAGTACGCTTGCACAAAGAATTAGATTTACCACTGGCGATGAGTGAGCACGCCGCTTTGGCTAAATTGCGCGCCATGGCAGATAATATTACGGTCAATAAAAGCTATATCGGTCAAGGGTATTCTCCTGTGCGTATGCCTGCAGTCATTCAGCGTAACGTCCTTGAAAATCCAGGTTGGTACACGGCTTATACCCCTTATCAGGCTGAAATTGCCCAAGGTCGCCTAGAAGCGCTGCTTAACTTCCAGCAAGTTTGTATCGATTTGACCGGTCTTGAGATGGCTGGCGCGTCACTACTTGATGAAGCAACCGCAGCAGCAGAAGCGATGGCCATGTCAAAGCGTGTGAGCAAAAGCAAATCAACGCAGTTTTTTGTTGATGATCGTATCTATCCACAAACACTAGATGTGATCAATACCCGTGCCAAGTACTTTGGTTGGGAAGTCATCGTTGGTGATTTTGAAACCGCCCAATCAGGTGATTATTTTGGTGCGTTATTCCAATATGTCGGTGTTGAAGGCGACGTAAAAGACTTAACAGACGTCATCGCTGCCGTTAAGAAAAATAAAACTTATGTCAGTGTCGTGAGTGACATCATGAGCTTGGTGTTATTAAAATCACCAGCTGATATGGGTGCAGACGTGGCTTTGGGTAGCACCCAGCGTTTTGGTATTCCAATGGGCTTTGGTGGTCCACATGCCGCCTACTTTGCGTTTTCTGATAAAGCCAAACGCTCAGCGCCTGGTCGTATCATTGGGGTGTCAAAAGACTCGCAAGGCAATACTGCGCTACGTATGGCACTACAGACTCGCGAGCAGCATATCCGCCGCGAAAAAGCCAACTCAAACATCTGTACGTCACAAGTATTGCTAGCTAATCTAGCCGGTATGTATGCCGTCTATCATGGTCCTAATGGCGTTAAGCGTATTGCCACTCGTATTCATGCGTTTGCGACTGCCTTTGCTGATGTTATTAAAGGTACCAACGACAGCAATTTGAACGTGGTACATGACCAATTCTTTGATAGCGTTGTGATTGATTGTGGCTCAGAAAAACTGGCGACCCAAATCTTCGAAAACGCTGACAATGTTGGTTATAACTTATGGCGTCTTGATGACACCAAATTGAGCGTGGCGTTTAGTGAAACCAGCGATCAGAAAGACTTCAATGTGCTTACTCAATTGTTCATTACTAAAGCACATGACCTACCAGAAGACGCTCGCGTCTCTCTTAATAGCGCGCACTTGCGTACTGATGATATCTTGACGCATCCAGTATTTAACTCGCATCATACCGAGCATGAAATGCTGCGTTATTTAAAATCGCTTGAAGACAAAGATTTGGCGATGAACCGTAGCATGATTTCACTCGGCAGCTGTACCATGAAATTGAATGCCACCAGTGAGATGCTACCGATTACTTGGCCTGAGTTTGCCAATGTGCATCCTTTTGCACCGCGCGATCAAGTCACAGGCTACGTTGCTATGATTGATAGCTTGCAAGAGCAACTAAAAGCCATTACGGGTTTTGATGATGTCTCTATGCAGCCAAACTCTGGTGCGTCAGGAGAATATGCAGGTTTGCTAGCGATTCGCCGCTATCACGAATCACTTGGTGAGACTGACCGTGATGTTTGCTTGATTCCTATGTCAGCGCATGGCACCAACCCTGCAACTGCCATGATGATGGGCATGAAAGTGGTCGTGGTCAAAACCGACGACAATGGCAACATTGATATTGATGACCTAACTGCCAAATCTGCAGAGCATAGCGCGCGTCTAGGTGCATTGATGATCACTTACCCATCGACGCATGGTGTGTTTGAAGAAGGTATCCGTAAAATCTGTGACCTCATTCATAACCATGGCGGTCAAGTTTATATGGATGGTGCCAATATGAATGCGCAAGTTGGCATGATGCAGCCGGCTGACGTTGGTGCTGACGTGCTGCACATGAACTTGCATAAAACCTTCTGTATCCCACATGGCGGCGGCGGTCCAGGTATGGGTCCTATCGGTATGAAGGCGCATTTGGCACCATTTATGGCCAACCATACTCTAAGCCCTGTGCACAATGCACAACAAGACTGCTCAGCAGTATCAGCAGCCCCTTACGGTTCAGCAAGCATCTTACCTATTTCATGGATGTACATTGCCATGATGGGCCGTGATGGCTTATTGAAAGCGACTGAGCTTGCGCTGTTGAACGCCAACTATGTTGCTGCTGAATTAAAAGACCACTATCCTGTTTTATATGCTGGCAAAAACGGCCGCGTTGCTCACGAATGTATCATCGATATTCGTCCTTTAAAAGAAGAGACGGGCATCAGTGAAAGCGATATCGCCAAGCGCTTGATGGATTATGGCTTCCACTCACCAACCATGAGTTTCCCAGTAGCGGGCACTTTAATGATTGAGCCGACAGAATCTGAGTCAAAAGAAGAGCTTGATCGCTTTATCAGTGCCCTAAAATCTATCAAAGCGGAAGCGATGAAAGCCAAAGCAGGCGCGGACAACTGGACGTTAGAGAACAACCCATTGGTCAATGCCCCGCATACGGCTGCTATGGTAATTGACGGCGAATGGACCTATCCATACAGCCGTGAAACAGCAGCATTCCCACTGCCTTATATCCGCAACAATAAGTTTTGGCCAAGTGTGGCTCGTGTCGATGACGCTTATGGTGATAAAAACCTCATGTGTTCTTGCCCAAGTATCGAAAACTATATGTAATCTCAGTTTTATGTAGTCCTAGTTTTTGATACTTTATAAAAGATAAAAATAAACCTCCAAGTCAGTCGCTGATTTGGAGGTTTTTATTTTACTGACAATATTAAGCGCTATAATAAAATGGCTATCAATCTATTCACATCATTCACTTGGTTAGAATTAACTATGCAGAAAAACAATCTTGTCATTCTTATTCATGGACTGCATCACGCGCCATTTATTATGCGCCCATTGGCCAAACGCTTGCAAGCACAAGGGTTTAATACCCATCAATTTGGCTATCGTAGTATGCGAGATGGTATTCAAACCAATAGTCACCGGCTTAACAAATGGCTTGAAGAAAATCATGATCCTGATAATCCCATAGATTTGGTCGGTCATAGTTTGGGCGGTTTGATTATTCGTGATTTTGTCACTCAGTATCCCAAGTGGCAGATTGGACGTTGCGTCACACTAGGTACGCCACATATGGGTAGCATTTGTGCAGACTATATCTGGCGATTGAGTCCTGCTGTAGTCGGTCGTTCATACGTTGATGCACTAGATGGTACTGTTGCATTATTACCAAAACACATTGAGCTTGGCGTGATTGCTGGCAATCGCCCTTATGGTATGGGACAGTTATTTTTGCATCATCATAACCGTAAGCTGCGTAAAGCAGATGTACCACCACTGAAGCAGCATCTCATCCATGATGGCACAGTATATGTAGAAGAAACCAAACTTGAAGCTGCTACAGACCATTTAATCCTGCCAGTCTCGCATACCAGCATGTTGATTAATAAAGAGGTCGCCAAACAGACCATATATTTTTTACAGCACGGTCAATTTGAACGCAGATAAGTGTCAGACGTTAAACAGTAATGCCCATACCTTGCTGCAGCTCAGTTTTGTGCTGTTTAATCACAGGTATTAAGGTATCCATGACCCACTCGTTGCGCCAGCCTTTTAAGCCTTCTGGCAGCTCGCTGATATCTTTGTCAAAGGCAATCACTTCATATAATTGCCCAAGCCATTTTTTACGCATCAAGACATTGGCAGGTACGACAATAGCTTCTGCTTGATCATCTATGGCTTGTTGCACCGCTTTTGACAACACTTTATTTTTTGAGCGATACGGCGGCAGTAGGCAATCAGGGTACTCAGCCGGATGCAGGTTTTTTGCATCCTTGATCACTTTTAGCAGCTCTTCGCCATATAGCCTTAGCATGCTACGGTGCATGGTGGTTTTGTGCGCAAGCTCGCGCATCGTGTTCGGTTTTTCAGTGATAATCTCACGCACCGCTTGCTTTTTTATCACAAACGTACGCGGCTGATTGGTCGAACGCGCCAGCTCTTCACGCCATGTCGCTACGGCCTGCAATATTGCCATTTGCTCAGAGGTATAGCGATAATCTGCCATGGTCAAATACATCGCCTCGTCCTCAACATTCTGCGCCTCATATAAGTCGTTAGCATAAAGCTGACAGTCTTCCCAGACATACTCATAGAGACCTTGTGATTTTAGAGCATATTCAAGGCTTAAATAAAGCGCTGGCAAAAAGCGCACATCATCAATCGCATATTGCTCTTGCTCATCAGATAATGGGCGCTGTAGCCAATCTGATTGACTTTGTTCTTTATCGATGTGCATATCGAGCTGCTCATCAAGCGCCTGCTGATAGCCCATCTGTAATTGTCCCGTCAAATAAGACAAAGCGATTTGCGTATCAAATATATTGCTCAGTGGCGGGCAGCCGGACAACAGATAAAATATGCCTAAATCTTCACCACAAGCATGCCAGATAGCCACATCAACTTTCATAAGTGCTTGCCATAGCTCACTCAGCTGTAACTGCGGCGCATCTAATAAATACACATGATTGCCGGTATTGAGCTGTACCAGTGCCAAGCGTGGATAGTAAGTATCACGCTTGATAAACTCGGTATCCAATGCCACACGCCCGCAAGTGGCCAATGCCTCAATCACTTCATCCAACTGGCCCTGCTTACGCACCCAAGTGATGGCAACCTCATCAGCGATATCTAATAATGCATCGATATCCGGCTCTACTGGCAAGTCTACTAATTCGGCTGTATTGGCTGTCTGGCATATTGCGTCAGTAGCAAGAGTATTTTTAGGGTTTGATTCGGTTGGAGCAGTGTTAGACACGGGCAGATACCTGCATTGATAAAAGGAGATAAAACGCCAAAGCACGTCTTAATAAAATTAAAAGAGAAAATAATAAAAGCAATTATAACCACATCATCGAACAAAATGCGCAAGATTTTAATCTGATAAAGATAAGATGGCTATAAAAAGGAGCGGTTTTGCATCGCTTGTCCTAGCGTCATGCTATCAAGATACTCAAGCTCACCGCCCATCGGGACGCCTTGCGCTAAGCGCGTGACTTTATTGACATGACGGCTGACCGCTTCGCTAATAAAATGCGCGGTGGTTTGCCCCTCAACTGTCGTGCCAGTCGCCAATATCAACTCCTCAACAGGCTCTTGCTTGAGGCGCCAGACCAATTGCTCAATATTTAAATCATCGGCGCTAATGCCATCAATCGGTGATAAGTGACCACCTAACACAAAATAACGCCCACGATAGCCTGCCGTCTGCTCTATCGCCATAACATCGGCTGCCGTCTCAACCACACACAATAATGCGTCATCACGTCTTGGGTCTTGGCACAAAGGACAAATGGTATCATCGCTGAAGCTATGGCACCGCTGACATTCGACGATATCACGCATCGCCTCATCAAGCGCTTGAGCGAGTGCCATGCCTTGTGGGCGTTTTTTGGTGAGCAGATGCAGCGCCATACGTTGGGCGCTTTTTTGACCAACGCCCGGCAGGATACGCAGCTGTTTGACCAGCTGATCAAATTTGGCTGTCAGCAAAGTGATGTCCTTTGTTTAACTTAATTTAAAAAACCATAGCTATGAAAATGGGGTCGTATCGTGTCGATAACAACCCCATTTTTGTCATAAATAGACAGTATTTAGCGCTTAGAACATACCTTGCATACCTGGTGGTAGACCCATACCTGTGGTCGCGCCAGCCATCGTTGACTCATATAGCTCGTCCGCTTGACGTACCGCATCATTGATTGCGGCGGCGATAAGGTCTTCAATCATATCTGGCTCATCTTCAAGCAAGCTTGGATCGATGGTCAAGCGCTTGACCACATGACGTCCGGTCATGGTTACTTTTACCAGACCACTGCCCGCTTCGGCGTGCACTTCTTTATTGGCAAGCTCTTTTTTAGCATTTTCAACATTTGCTTCGACTTTCTTTTGCATGGTTTGTGCTTGCTGCATCAGTGCTTGAATATTCATAGTAGCCTCTTGATTTTTTAATAATAAATTGTTTCATAAAAGAATAGAATAGAAAATAAAATGCTAATGGCGATTATACCGCTATCTTTACAAACTGTCTAAACCACGGGCCAAATCTTTGATGATATCTTCGACATCTTCTAGACCAACCGACAGACGAATAAGACCCTCTTTAACGCCCGCTTCTGCCCGCTCTTGTGCACTCAGACGAAAATGCGTGGTGGTTGCAGGATGGGTAATAGTGGTTTTGGCATCGCCCAAATTGTTAGTAATGGAGACCATTTTGGTTGAATCAATCACATGCCAAGCAGCAGATTTTGTATCATGCGTCGCCGATGGCTTCACTTCAAAACCCATAATTGCCCCAAAACCATCTTTCATATGGTGCTGACGCTTGGTCAATTCATGAGACGGATGGTCGCTCAATCCTGAAAAATGTACGGTGCTGACATTGGGATGATTGACCAAAAAATGTGCGACTTGATTGGCGTTGTCGCAATGCGCCTGCATCCGTAATTTGAGCGTCTCAAGCCCCTTGGTAAATACCCAAGCGTTAAAAGGACTCATGCTGATACCGCCTGAACGTATAACCGTAAACGCTTCTTGCATCAGTTTGTCGCTACCAACTAGCGCGCCACCAAGAACACGACCTTGACCATCTAGATACTTAGTGGCTGAATGAATCACCACATCAGCGCCTAAATCAAGCGGACGTTGCAAAGCTGGGGTAGCAAAACAATTGTCAACAACGAGTAATATATCATTTGCTTTACACAGCTTACTCAAATAACCGATATCACAAATCTGTGCTAATGGGTTACTTGGACTTTCGCAATAAATGACTTTAGTATTTGGTCGAACAGCGTTTGCCCATGCCTCATTGTCGAAGCAATCAACGTAACTGACTTCTACGCCAAACTTAGCTATATAATTATTAAACAGACCAATAGATGAGCCAAATAGCTGGTTTGCGGCGAGCAAATGGTCGCCGGCTTTTAGATAAGCCAAGCACATGGTCAAAATTGCGCCCATACCAGAGGCTGTCGCTACTGCACGCTCACCATTCTCAAGCGCGGCTAAACGGCGCTCAAAGGTACGTACGCTTGGGTTGGTATGGCGTGAGTAGACGTTGCCTGTCTTGGTACCATCAAAATGACCAGCAGCATCAGCCGCTGAGTGATACACATAAGAGCTGGTGGTAAAAATAGCTTCTGAGTGTTCACCCTCATCGGTACGATGCTGACCTGCACGCACTGCAATGGTTTGCATGCCATAATCAAGTTCTAAATCCAGCGCATCATCGCGCCAGTTTGCATCCAAGCTATTCATATTGTCCTTATTTTGCACTTGCGATTGACTCATAAGTTTTCCATTGCTCTGATTGTTATTTACCATGCCGTTTGTATTTGATAATAAATATCCTGTATTTGCGTTATCATATCATGTCAACTTATTCCAAACAGCTGGTTTCAGACGCTCACTACCTATTATTTTTGAATACCAATTGACCTGTTCATCAAGATGGTATGAGAGAAATTGTAAAGGCTACATCTAACAAAAACAACGTATTTATGATAGGCACAGCTACCGACAACTGATAAACTTAGCGGCGATTTAGATTCTGCCTTGGGCGATATCATTCTATGTCCCATAATTAGTCTTGTTATCTGCAAAAGCATCACAAAACTCACGCACGTTTTTCGGCAAATTTTTATTATATCAAGGCTCATTAAGGTAACCTATTTATGTCGATGTTCAGTATAGAACCAAGCAACTTATCGTTGAGTCTGACACTCGGCCTGACGTTAGGTCTTAGTGCATGCCAAAGTCTACCAAAGCAGCCGCATTTACCTGAAAGCCAGGCACTTTCGGCACGTGTTGAAGCTTTATACCAACAAGACAATAAAAAACAAGATAGCGTTCGAATAACGCGTTTGGATAACGGTACCAGTATTATCAACTCAAAAACGGATAGTATTGATAATATTGATTTGGTTGCGGCCATCAGCGCACAAAACGACACTCACCCCGATTTGTCAGGCTATCATCCGATCATAACCGGTGCCAACGCCTTTGCCTCACGCAGCATATTGACAGGTATGGCCACGCGCAGTATCGATGCGCAATATTATATTTGGCATGATGATGAAGCGGGTCAACTGCTGCTCAAAGATTTGTGGGATGCCGCTGAGCGCGGCGTCATCGTTCGTTTATTACTGGATGATTTTAATAATAATGCTAAATTCGATCAGCATTTATTACGCTTTTCCAGTCACCCCAATATTGCCGTACGTATCATCAATCCATTGATGTATCGGAAATTTCAAACCTTAAACTATCTGACAGGTTTTCCTCGTATCAATAGGCGCATGCACAATAAAAGCATGATTTTTGATAAGCAAATCACCATCATTGGTGGGCGTAATATCGGTGATGAATACCTGAGTAATGATAAGAACAGCCAGTTCGCAGACTTAGATGTGCTGTTGATTGGCAAAGTCGTAGCAGATATCGATAATAGCTTTGCCAGCTACTGGTCGGCGCCGATATCATTTGATATCGAAACATTAGCGACTCTTGATAAAGGAGAGACGACTGATTTTGTACAAGGACTCGATAAGTTAAAAGCCGACGAGAAAAATAGTAGCAATGGCAGTTTGTCGATTTATAAAGCAGCTATTGAAGACTCCTCTATCGATAAGGATTTGCTGAACAAACGAGTGCCGTTTCGCTGGACGGATATGCAGTTTTTAAGTGATGACGTAGGCAAGTTAACCAAAACGGTCCCAGCAGATACCAATTTGGTTCATCAGCTGCGCACATTGCTTGGCAGTCCATCAAAGAAACTCACTATTATCTCATCTTATTTTGTACCGACCAAAGACGGTGTCGATACACTGGTAGAATTGGCCGAATCTGGTATCGAAATTAAAATTTTGACCAACTCGTTTGATGCCACTGATGTCACCGCCGTACATTCTGGTTATAGCCAATGGCGGCCTAGTTTACTGCGCGCGGGCGTCAAAATCTATGAGCTAAAAGCCACTGCTTCTGAAGAAAAACGCGAAAACAAACTCTGGAAAGCACGCAGTCAATCATCAACCAGCTTACATGCCAAGGCTTTTGCGGTAGATGACTATCAAGTATTTATTGGCTCATATAATGTTGACCCTCGCTCCGCTAATATTAATACTGAGATGGGCGTGATTATCAATGATGATCAACTTGCCACCCAGTTACATGATGCGCTGAGCGATGACTTACTGACCCAAGCTTATGAGGTTAAATTACTGGATAATGGCAATTTACAGTGGCATACCATTGAAGATGGCAAAAAGGTGGTTTACGATTCAGAGCCGCGCATCGATGTCAGTGACCATGTTTGGCTAACCATCATGTCATGGTTACCTATTGATTGGTTGTTATAATGGCCGAAATTTTATCTGATAACCTTTAAATCACTAACAAGCACTTAAGCGCGCTTACTTTAAGTGCTTGTTATTCGATTGTTTCAGCTCAAGAATTTTTATTTTTTCGGCAGATCATTATCTATGCTGATTTGTCATTGTTTATTATAGCCAGTTGTCTAGACAATGACCGTCTTAACAAACACTTCCATATGTGGATGCTCGCCCTATTATGCCTTCTCGTTCTCAACATACATTAATGTCTTCTAAAGACAGAAACACAGTACTGTTTATCTGTTTCAGCAGCGCAGTTGCGTTCTTTGATTTTTTGATTTACTTATACCTCTCAGATATCATTGCCGCTTCTTTTTTCCCTACTATTACCGATTCCGCTATTATAAAAGCACAAGGGATTGGACTATTTGCCATTGGCTATTTGGCCCGTCCACTTGGCGGCATCATCTTTGGGCGTTTTGGTGATATTAAAGGTCGAAAGCCCATTTTATTCATCAGCATATTAGTCACGGCTGCCACTTTATTAGCGATGGCATGTCTGCCTACTTATGCACAATGGGGATTGATTGCGCCAGCCTTGTTTATTGTATTACGGCTCATACAAGGTATGGCATTTGGGCTTTTTGTACCGCTCGCCTGGGTTTTTGTGGCAGAGCAAGTACCGCGCCAATACTTGTCGGTAGCCTGTAGCTATGTGACTGCCAGTTTTTTTGTGGGCGTACTGTTCTCTAATGCCTTTTTTCTTTGGTTAAACAACTCGATGACCACTGACCAACTGGCTAACTATGGCTGGCGTATACCATTTTTTATCGCGGCTATTTTAAGCGTTTTACCATTATTAGCATGGCGTTGGATAGATGAATCACCGTTTTTTACTCACATGAAAAACTCAAAACCGCAAGCGTATGTTTTTAAGCCATTTACGCTCCTATTTAAGCATTGTAAGCATTCAATATTTATCGGCATGGTTTTAACCCTCATTATTTCTAGTATCACCATTGTCGTCGTGCTTTTGCTACCTGATTTAATTGAACTAAGTTTTACGCTAGATAATGATTTATTTGAATTTTCACACAGTCTTGGCATTGTGTTTATGATTTTCGGTTGTGTCTTTTATGGCATCATCTCTAACCACCAAAACTTTGGAAAAATTTTGACGATAGGCTCTGTCTTATTAATCATCCAAATGTCTGCCTTCTTTTATCATCTGCAAGCAGGTGGCGACTATATCTTAATTATGTATGCTCTTTTGGGGTTTTGTGCGGGCATCGTTGGCATGGTACCCGCCATCCTTGTGCAATTATTTCCAACCAACGTACGACTAACAGGAATGGCTTTTTGCTATAATATTACCTATGGTATTGTCGGGGTGTTGGTACCATTTGGGCTCGGCTATGCCACTTTATATGTGAGTTTTTCACCTGCACTTTACATTGTCTTTATCGGTTTTATTGGGATAATAATGGGGATTTATTTTTATAATCTGCCTGAATTTAAAAAAATCGATCAAATCATTTAGTTAAAGTGTCTGCAACTCGCCTACTATTGGGTTATCTAACTTAGTGATTATTTGATCTATTAAAAGAAGTACAAATGTTATAAAGCACTGCTGGACTCTTTTAAAAATGGATCAACTATATATAGTTAGTGAAAAGCAATATCGACCCATTATGTACTGCTGGTATCAATTTTTCTTGCTTGCTGTGCCGATGCAGACAGAGGCTGCAAAAAATTTGTACCAGCAGTACCGTAGCGTTTTTAGAGTATTTTGACTATAGTTGCAATCTGAAATCGCCACATAGAATCTAAATAATTAAAAGCAATACTTGAAGAGCTTACTTAAAAATTTCTGAAAAATTAAGGCTTAACCCCTATGGTTGATATGACCAATAAGCGCCTATCAGTTGCACCCATGATCGATTGGACGACAACAGATTATCGTTATTTTGCCCGTCTTTTTAACCCACATGTCTATTTATATACTGAGATGATCAGTACGGGCGCGCTGATACATGGCAATCGCGCGCGGCATTTACGCTTTGATGCACTTGAGCACCCACTGGTACTGCAACTTGGCGGCGCAGATATCACTGAGATGACGCAGTGTGCAGAATTTGCTCAGCAGCACGGTTATGACGAGGTCAATATCAATGTAGGCTGCCCCTCTGATCGTGTACAGCATAACAAAATCGGTGCCTGCTTAATGGCAGAGCCCAATACCGTTGCAGATTTGGTCAAGCATATGCAAGCGGCTGTCGATATCCCAGTCACGGTCAAGCATCGTATCGGTATTGATGACTTTGACAGTTATGAGTTTATGGCAGATTTTGTACAGACAATAGCAGCAGGGGGCTGTAAACGCTTTATCGTCCATGCTCGTACGGCATGGTTACAGGGCTTGAGCCCAAAGCAGAATCGTGAGATACCGCCGCTGCGTTATGAAGATGTGTATCGTTTAAAGCAAGACTTTCCTGCACTTGATATTGAGATAAATGGTGGGATTGAGACGATCACTGATATTGAAGCACACCTTGAGCATATCGACGGGGTCATGATAGGACGTGCCTTTTATCATAATCCGTATTTGTTAGCCGAAGCCAATAGCTTGTGGGGCACCCCTGTCCCGAAGCGTTCAGATATTTTGGCGCAGCTGTATCCTTATTTGGAGGAGCAAATCGCTAAAGGTGAAGCGCTTCCAACGATGACTCGGCACTATTTAGGGTTATTTCAAGGGCTGATGGGTGCACGAAAATGGCGGCAAGCATTGAGTGGCAAGCCTCACTTGACTATCGATGATATCAAACACGCAGCGACTGAAATATTAACCCTTAATCCTGATGCCTGATGCTTAATCCTGATGCTTAATAAAAATCACCATTAAATAACAGTGCATACGGCGTAAGTATTAATTATCAAATATTCACTGTTATTTTTATGCCACTTGCGCCAGATACTGCCACATAGCCGCGCCGTTATTTATAATATGTAATAGCATGGGCAATATCAGCGAGCCTGATTTGATACGCGCATAGCAAAATAGTAATGCCAGTACCACGATGGTGCTGATCTCATAAATACCATATTGCAAGTGAATGACCGCAAATATCAAACTGGTCACCAGACTTGCTACCACTGCCCCGCGATACTCTGATTTAAGTAAGAAGTCAGATGACGCGGCAAACTGCTCTGCAATCGCTGACCACAATAACCCGCGAAATATCAGCTCCTCATAAATGGGCGCGACGATGACCATCGCAAAAATAAGTAGCCATACTGAGCTGACCGACTGATATAAAGGGTCTACAAACGCCAGCGGTGATTTATCAAGCACATACGTCAATGCCTGACTGCCAATCATGAATAGCAACAGCAGCCCTATCATGCCCATACCGACCGCCAATGAGAACGGTGTTAATGCCAAATACTGCTTTAAATTGCCGCCTCTCATGCGTATAACCAAGGCGCTGATTGCTATTAATAGTGCGCAGCCTATCATGATAGAAATACTGACAACCGTTCCATCATTGCTACCAAAAAAGAAAATATCGCCTAATGTTGTGCTTTCGGCATTCGGTAATAGCAGTTTGCCGGCGATGTAAATGCCAAGCAATTGACTGATAAAGAAAACAACCACCATGCCTACGATAAGCAGCAACGTACCTAAACGTGTGAATAAAGGCTGAGGGGACATTACAACTACGTTGTTTTCAGCGGCGCGCTTATTTGGCATTGGCATTGACATAATAGGTTCACTCAAAACGCTACTAAAGCATTACTTAAAAACTGCTCAAAAGGACAGTTGGTTTAGCATAAGAAAATTGACTGAAAACAAAGATTGTTATTTGGCAGATAACTGTTTTTGAATTAATGCTAATACCTGCTGCGACACAGACTCTGGATGCTCAAGCGGAAACATATGACCGCCTGCATGAGTGACATAAGGAATGCGTAAGCGCCACTTTATTTGTTGCGGGAATCGACGTTTTAAAAAGACACTATCTTCACCGATAATCAAGGTCACTGGCACCTTAGGGGCTCGATTTGGGGTCAACCAATACCAAGAAGGGTTGGTACGAAAGACGGCAACTTCACTGGCCTTTGGAATCGCCAAAGTAACTTTACCGTCGGCACGCTTATGTAGACCATGCTCAATATAACCTTGAAAACTACGCTCAGTAAAGTTTTTAAAAAACCCTTTATGGCGCATCTTATCATACGCATCTTCTCGGCTGTCCCACACGTCACGGCGATGCTTAGACACGCCAGCTGGCGATAGCTTATCCATCAAACGATTATTCATCAGTGGCAATCGGTCTACTGTTTTGGCAATATGCCATAGCAAGCTGACTTTGCCATAAATCCATGGCGGATCCATGAGTACTGCTTGCGAAAAGTACTCGGGTGCGCGGTATAACGCTTGCAAGGTACACATGGCACCAAGCGAATGCCCAACGGCTACCACTTGCTTAACGCCATGTTTTTTACAGGTATCTTTGACGCTATCGACAATCTGCTGCGTGAGGCTGCGCCATTGGTTATCGACTGGATAATCAGGCGTATCGCCCAACATCGAGATATATTCGATGGTAAAAAACTCAGTCAAATTTTTAAAAAATGGCTCATAGACAGGACTTGGCATCCCGTTGGCATGAGCAAAATGAATAACGGGTTTGTGGGTTATTTTCGATACAGGTAAGGACGCAAAGGACTGCAAATTGACTTCACTCATGACAGATTCTCATTAGTTGGTATAAATAGTTTGTATTTATGGTTTTAAATGCTAGGGCGTGTCCTCATTTTGAAAATGGTGATAAAAATGAGATAAATTGCAGCCAAATAAGGAAAATAGCGCAGGTAATATCAGGATATTGACCAGCTATTTGACGCAGTTTGGCAAGATTTAGCCATTTTTAGCCCATTTAATCGCTTTCGTTCAGATTGGGGACACGCCCTAGATATCGACATATAAATAAGGCTGAGCGTAATCATACACTCAGCCTTAACAATCATACACGGTAACTCTAAAAATTAAAGTCAATTAACGCATCTGCGCGTTGCCTTCTTCTTGTGGCAAAAGATCAAGATTAATGCTTGAACCCACACCTGCACCCAATTTGACAGCAAAGCGATCCATAAACAACTGGAACGGATCACTTGGCGTATAATTGACCACGTTATCTAGCTTGAGCTGCTTCTCTAAGCTTGAGATACTGCCTTTTTTGTCCGCTAAGCCAAGCTCAATAGATTGCTCTCCTGTCCAAAACAGTCCCGAAAACAGCTTGTTTTGTTCAGGATTTTTTAGACGATCGCCACGACCTTCTTTGACAGCATTAATAAAGTGCTTATGAGTATTGTCTAGCACTTTTTCAACATGTTGTTCTTCATAAGCCGTTAATGGACGTGACAAACTCAAGATATCTTTATACTCACCCGCTGTAATGGTGCGATCTTCTACGCCGACCTTGTCCATCAAGCCTTTTACGTTATAGCTTGGCATAATGACGCCAATCGAACCAACTAGGCTTGATGGATTGACATAAATTTCATCGGCAGCTGATGCAATATAATAAGCGCCAGAAGCACCCATATCGCCAATCACCGCATAAAGCTTTTTATCTGGATATTCTTTACGTAAATCCATCATGGTCTGCCAGATTTCATCCGACTGCACAGGCGAGCCACCTGGTGAGTTGATATCTAGAGCCACCGCCTTTGAATTACTGTTTTCAAAGGCGCGCGTGAGCGCATCATTGACATCATAAGCGTTGGCGACATCACCACTGCTAATAGTCCCTTGCAGCTCAACCACTGCCAAATGCGGCTTACTGGTGTCAATACCATCAAGCCCAGTGGGTGCTTCAGTGCTGCAACTTCGACCGATCGTCAAAAATATCAATAGAATGTAGCCAAAGGTCAATAGCTTAAAGAAAATACTCCAGCGACGGGCGCGGCGTTGCTCGACCACGCTGGCTAATAAAGTATTTTCAATCAGTCGCCATTCTTGTCCGCTCGGCTGGTTTGACTGCTGCATCGGTGCTGGCTGATTTGCCGAATTATCAGGACGTTTGTTAGGGTCTGGCGGCCAGTTGGGCATATAACTTCCTAAGTCAGAAACAATGTAAAACGATAAAAGACAGATTATATAAACTTATTACAGAAAAATTCGATATTCTTACTGTTTAAGTTTTCTGTATGAATAGATGGTTAAGTATGGTGCCATTTTACTCATGGTTCAATAGCGTCTCTGTGAAATACCTATATTTTGTAAATGCGATATCACCAATAAAATACTAAGACTAAATATAAGGGCGCATGAACACTATCTTCAATACTATAGTCAGTGAAAAATAATATCGACACATTATGTACTGCTGGTATCAATTTTTCTTGCTTGCTGTGCCTACGCAGACAGAGGCTGCAAAAAATTTGTACCAGCAGTACCGTAGCGTTTTTAGAGTATTTTAACTATATTAATATTGAAACAACTATTAATCACCCTCTCTGATTAGCGCATCAGAAGATAGAGCCACTTCTAACGGTTTACTATCGTAGGTGATTATCTCATCTATTTGTTGCTGGCTGATTACCTCATTCGAGATATGTGAGGTACTGTGACCCAGCCATATCGTATTATTCATGGCTATATTGTGATTGGTTGAATCAACCGAGCATAGCAACGACCACATTTGCCAAACGCGCTCATGCGTATCGGTATTCAAAATCAGACGTGATTGCGAGGTATTTGCTTGATCAGATAGTGGCTGGATCTTTGACATGAGTGTTTGTGAGGCGGTAGGTAATGACTTGAGTGGATCGTTTGCTTGATACTTGAGCACTCGTATGGGCGTGCTGCTATCAATAGCCACAGTACAATCCCAAACACTGGCATCCTCTATCTTGCTCCAGCCTGTGATTGCTTGCAACGTTAAGTCGCCATTTGCAAGTTGCCATATTTTACCGGCATCGCAACGTTGGGCGCTGATAGTTGAAGTCTTTTGAGAGTCCGTAGTGACTTTATAAGCTTGCTGCAGCGCAGACCAGCGCTCACTACGCCCTGCTTGCCAATATTGGCTCACAGGCAATTTCTGACTTAACTGAGCGACTATCATGGGTAGAAGCTCTGAATCATTAGGACTCACTGCGCTGCTCTTTTTATCATAAACGCGTGAATCAGTCACGCCACTACTACTGCTTTGTACGACGATGCCCTCTAGCTTATTGACAGATAAGCTACCCAATTGCTGCTCTAATATGGCAGAGAATTTATCTACCGTCAGGTTGCTGGGCATGGTTTTAGTTTTTATTCTAGTGCTACTTGGTCTATGATCTGCCAAAAACAGCCAGCTGGTATTTTTGGCATCCTTATCATTGACAACAGGATATTGTAATAAAGCGGCACTTATATAGTGATCACCTGTTGGCAATATATATAAGGTGGGTGTCGTAGTCAGTGACTGCTGATTGGCATATACCGTCATGACCAAAAGGCTGAGCGGTGGTAATACCAGCCAACGACTGATCAGACCACGAGGTAGCAACCAAGGTAACATGGCTAATAACGCCATAAGCAAAATAGCAGCATTGACGGGTGTATAGAGCCACGCATCTGATAGCACGGGCATTGATGTTAGCCATGCTATTAGTTCATGTAGGTTACTTACAATTGCGATGACTGATGTCCAAATAATGTCAGCTACAGACGGCAATATAAGATAGCAAAGCCCTGCCAATAAATTCAGCGGTACGATAATCCAACCAAATAAGCCAATAGCAAAAAGATTGACGATTAACCCCCATAATGAGGCTTTGCCAAAGAGTAACAACGTTACAGGTAATAGAGCGAGAAATAGCCAACACTGTAACTTAAATAAGCGCTTAAAGTTTAGCCATAAACGTCTGAGTAATTTGTCATAAGAAGTAGAGGGTTGGTTTGATGTTAATGTCGGCTTTTGTGAGGTATCTTCATATTTCAGCAATAATGCCACGGCAATAAAGGACAGCCAATAACCTGCTTGCCATAATACGTAAGGGTCATGCCACGCCATCAGTACTGCCAAGGCAAATAATACACGCATGGTACTGACGGGCAATAAAGTTAGCCTTGTCAGACCAATTGCCAGTAGCATCCATGCGGTACGTGCAGCGGGCACATCAAACCCTGTAAACAATGCATAAATAAATGCGGCGCTAATCATTACCCACCAACGTACATGCCAGCGCGGAATATAGCGATATAAAGCAGGATACAGACGATTAATCAATAGAATAACTATACCAGCCAGTACAATCGCTAAAAACAAAACATGTGTACCCGATATTGCTAATAAATGTGAAATGCCAGCCAACTGATATAGATCTTTGGTCTCACGATTAATTAAACTGCGATCACCTGTTAGCAAGCTTAACGTGACCGCTTTTGCTTGTTGCTCTGCAGCAGTATTTGCTGTCCAATCTTGATAAAAGTGCTGACGTAATTGCCAACGCCCTTGGTCAATAGCAGTACGCAACCGCGTTAAATAAGAATCAGAAGATAGTGACTGTGAATTTGAATTTGACTGTGGGTGACTGGATGGCAAAATCGAGCTGCTGGTAGCCAGTATATTGGCAACGCCATCAATATGCTGACCTCGTAACCAGCGATAACTGTCAAACCCTGATGGGTTATTTAATGCTTGCTCAGAAGTAGCAAGCGGTGCAAGCGTCAAGGTCATAAACAACTTATCACCCGGCTGCAAATGATTTAAGTCAGCAATCTGACTTTGTTTTTCTGTTTTCTTAGATTTAGACTTGGATTTAGTCTTAGATGACTGTTTGGCTGGCTTTTTTGGGTAAGCGTTAAGTAGTACGCGGTATACGTTACCTTGGGCAGTATTTTTAGCTAGTATTTCTTGTGGTAAAGATTGAGAATTTAAATATTCATATTTGACATCATTATTGCTTAGGCTATTATTTAGCCCTGCTCCATATTCGGCTGTCACTTTATCCAAGTCTTGCGCTGTCAGCTCAGAAACCAATGGTGATATTTGACTGATGGTCGCAACTTGCCGATAGCCGGTATCTGTAGCCGTATCATAGACACTATCACTTATTCCCTCTATATGAACCAAAGCCTGCACACGCATCGGCTCATTAATTTTTTGAGCGTCTGCTTGTTGGTGACTTACTAGCGCTTGTAAACCACTGCCGATAACCAGCATGATTGCCAGTATAGCGATTGATATAAAATAGAGAATACGAGCAGCAAACCTAGAGTGATGAGACGTATTTTTTACGGAGTTGATAGGATTAACTGATGGGATAGTAAACTGTCTGACCAAAATCAAAATAAGGGTAAGGAACACAAGCGAGACAGTCAGAATAGGAGTGCTGGTGCTATCCATAAACAGTGGCATTATTGGCATCGGCGTACTATCAGCAACGGCCAAAACGCCCATCATAGCAATGATGATAAAGCTACCTATTAACCAATACACCAGCGCTCCTTGCTTGATATCTCACATGATAAATAGCAATTAATAAAAGATTTCCAAGTGCTTGTTATATGATTTTGGCACTAAATATTGCCACATCCAGTACTGCCATATCAAGTCATGGTATTTATACGGATACTATCCTATACTAATTGCACACACTAGGATGGTGATTGTCTAACGTACTTTTTGCGTTTTTCTGATATAGTCAAAATACTCTAAAAACGCTACGGTGCTGCGGGTATAAATTTTTTGCAGCCTCTGTCTGCGTAGGCACAGCAAGCAAGAAAAATTGATACCCGCAGTATATAATGTGTCGATATTACTTTTCACTGACTATAGTATTCTTATCAATAGAATTCTTATCTATATTCTTATCAATAACATGACTGCCTACCAGCCTATTATTATGATTGAGCGGGTGGCGGACAATGAGTGAAGGCAATTCTGTGCCAAAAAAACGTCTAAAAGACCTCTTGCCTACCCCCGAAAAAGTGTTGGAAAGTCGCACATTGAAGCTATTCGCGCCGCAACTTTCTGACCCGAGGTTGTGGCATTTTAATCGTCATAGCTTAAACAAAGCCGTCTATATCGGCGTGCTAAGTGCCTTTTTTCCCTTGCCGGGGCAGATGTTATTGGCATTGATTGGTGCACTTATTTTCCGTGCCAATGTCCCTATGGCACTTGGTTTGACATGGATCACCAATCCGCTCACTACCTTACCTGTGTTTTATGCAGGCTACTACGTCGGTGCCAAGATCCTTGATCTACCGATGATTAGCTTGCGCACGATTGGCAGGATGATATCTGACTTGAGTTTGTGGATCATATCGGACGGCGCCAACCCCTTTATTACTTATAAAGGGACCGTGTCGTTAAGTGCATTTTGCTTAGGTCTGACTATCTTAGCCATTATCACCAGCATCGTCTGCGGTTTGGCGTTTAAAGCCATTTGGCGCTATAAGACTGTCACCAGTTGGCAAAAAAGGCAGCTTAGCGCTTCAGATAAGCCATCCGAACTCTAATCAATCCTATCAATCATCGTCTTTATTGTCTTCGATAGCATTAATGATATTGTCAGTCAGCTTATTATCCATCACAAAAACTTCGACTACTTCTTCGTTTTTAAGCAACACATAACGCTTACCTGTCGCACTGTCTTGAGCCTTTAAATCAAAATCAGCACCGGCCAAAGTAATACGATCAAAAACAGGCGTCAGTAAATCTATTTGACCTTGTTTATCGAGCGTATCAAATAACGCGGTATCCATATAATATTTTAATGGCTCATCACCTTCTTCAATACTACCAAAAGCAGCAATCGGGTCGTCATCTTTGTCCATTATATTGATCCTCATTCAATAAACAGACTGCTACTTTGCAGCCTTTTCCTATTATATTTTAATAATTTTCCCAATGACCATTGCGCAATAACAGCTGACGATCAGCAAGTGCTGCGAGATTGCGATCATGGGTGACCATCAATAGCGCCGTTTGCATCGTGCTTTGCAACTCTGATAATAACCCAAAAACACTTTGCGCATTGTCATAATCTAAGTTACCCGTTGGCTCATCTGCCAAGATAAGTGACGGTTTGGTCACCAAAGCACGCGCAATCGCCACGCGCTGACGCTCACCGCCTGACAGCTCACCCGGTCTATGTGCCAAACGGTGTTCAAGACCAACACTGTTTAAAATATCAATGGCTTGTTGACGCGCGTCAGCCGTCGATACTTCTGGGCGCATCAATAATGGCATAGCAACGTTTTCAATGGCAGTAAATTCAGCCAATAAATGATGAAACTGATAAATGAAGCCCAAATACTTATTACGCATCGCACCGCGTTCGGTCTCATTCATACTGTTTAACAACTGACCATGCAACCAAACCTCACCGCTGGTTGGCGTATCAAGCCCACCAAGCAGATGCAGCAAGGTACTTTTACCTGAGCCACTGGTACCAACGATAGCGATACGCTCACCAGCGTTGACGGTCAAATCCAAACCCGTCAAGACTTGGGTGCTCACGGCGCCTTCATCGTATATCTTATTAATATTGGTCGCTTTTAAGATAGCAGACATAATGCTTCCTTTGTTTTATTTATAACGGCATTGACGCCTGTCGATTACTCGTAACGCAACGTTTGTGCAGGCTGAATTTTAGCCGCTCGTCGTGCTGGATAAATGGTCGCCAAAAAGCTCAATATAAATGACGCACTGGTAATGAGTACCACATCTGCCAAACGCAGCTGCGATGGCAGATAGTTCACAAAATAGGCATCAAATAAATTTAGACCAAAGCTTTGATTGATAAAACCCAAAATATCACTGACCGTCAATGCAAATATCACACCCAATATCGTCCCTGCAATGGTACCAATAAAACCAATCACCACACCTTGTACCATAAAGATCTGAGTAATCAAACGCGGTGAGGCACCAAACGTTTTTAAGATAGCGATGTCTGCTTTTTTGTCCGTCACTAGCATTACCAAACTTGAAACAATATTAAAGGCTGCCACGAGGATAATTAAGAACAGTAGCAAGCCAACCATGGCTTTTTCCATTTGGATGGCACCAAATAAATTGCCATGCGTCTGGGTCCAGTCGCTAGGATATAATTGCTTTGGCGCTATTGCTGCCGCTTTTTGTGCTGCCATTGGCGCTGTGAAGATATCATGAAGCTTCATACGGATACCTTGGGCGCCCTCTGGTAAACGCAATAGCTTCGCCGCATCGCCCATTGGAATAAATGCCATGAGACTGTCGACTTCTGGACTGATAGAGAATATACCGGTCAAGGTAAAGCGCTTAAAGCGTGGTATCACGCCCGCAGGTGATGGCGATGCTTCTGGCAGCACGAGAGTGACTTTGTCACCCAATTGCAGTCCTAGTGATTGCACCATACCTTCACCAAGCACAATACCGAACTCGCCATTTTTTAGCGTATCAATATTGCCTTCCATCATATGCTCATTGATGATAGAAACGTTTTTCTCATACTCAGGATCCACACCTGTCACCATAATGCCAGCTACCTGACCATTCGAGGTCAACATACCTTGCAGCTGAATGAAGGGCGCAACCGCGACCACCTCTGGATCTTCTTTAATCTTATCCGCGACTTGTTTCCAATCACCAATAATCTCAGTTGATGTGACAGTCGCTTGCGGCACCATACCCAAAATACGCGTTTTTAGCTCACGATCAAAGCCATTCATGACCGACAGTACGGTAATCAATACCGCCACGCCAAGCGTCAGACCAATCATTGAGATCAGCGATATAAAAGAGATAAAACCATTACTACGTTCTGCTCGGGTGTACCGTAAGCCGATAAATAACGCTAAAGGACGAAACATATTCAAACTCTTTATCTTATCTACGTGCGACTTTATGTAGGTTACAAAACAAATAGCGGCAATTGCATCACACTTTTGCAGCTGCCACAAAAACATATCAATCGAACACAAAAACAGGGTATAAGACAAGCCAAATGTGGCTGTCAAAAGGGAGCTAGTTTGACACAATTTGGCTAACAGGTGCCAGTCATTAGCGAAAACTGTCCAGATTTTATAATAAAAAATGCGGTTTTATGATTATTTTTTATAACAGACTTGCTATTCTCTGTGTCTATACCTATATATTGTATGCTAAGGACAATTGTCATTAACCCCTCATTGTTGTTTGTTGCCTCTTTACTGACGGCATTGCTGACCATCATAAACCCCTCTTTTAAAGTGGCACATGATACTCAGCGATCACAGTTTCAGACCCAAACCTCATGGCTGACTTAAGTTTGAGTATTTTCATGACCATTAATTATCAATATAAAAACATCCAATCTCCTACCAAAATCACCTTAACTGATGAGCAATCAGCTGGTCACGGTGACCATTGGCGTATTCTGACTGATGACATGAGTCATGATGTACCTGAATGGTTACAACAGATGATTGAAAAAGCAGCAATGCCTAAAGGTCTTAATACCGATGTCAGTGCCAAAGACAGCTGTTTATTGCTATCTGAGAACCAGCCTTGTCATATCAATCAAGTACTCGCTATGAAGGATGGCAAGCCTGAATGCTTTATTAATGCCTACCCTTGTGTTGATAGCCCATATGGTCTGAGCTGTAAAATTGAGCGTATGATTGTCAATGACAACTCACACGATGCGGTATTACGCTTACGTACGGCTGATGGCAGCATCATCTACGCTTTTGATCAGTTATATACGGCCAATCGTCATTTGTATCAACGTGATACAGCCTACTTCGTTAACTTTAGTGCATGGGCGCATGAGATCAAAATAAGCGAACAAAATGAAGTCATCAAAGTAGAAGACCAAGAAGCAATACGCTATCACCGTGCTTTCAATGATATCGTCGCGGCAAACGATGGAAAGATGCCGGATGACTTACAACAACAAATCAAAGCATGGCAACCAGAAACCAAAGAACAAATGGCGCCAGTTGAGATTAATTTGGGTCATATGTGTGCCTACCTGTTTGGCGATACATTAGGGCAAGAAGATGAGGCTTGGTGTCAAGGTCAAGTACTTGGCAAGCAAGAAACCTTATTTAATGGAAAGACAATTATTCTGTTTGATGTGGTGGTACTGCGCGAACAAGATGCAGATCCGTTTGTGATGCGTATTGGTGCGCTAAAAACACCTGATACTGCCTCTATCAATGTTCATGATTACGTACAAGCGAACGTATGGCTACAAGCAGCTATTTATAAAGAAAATCAGCACGTCGCACAGTCAAAAGCCAGCTAGTCAGATTTAGATTATTTTAGACAAATAAAAAGCCCCTAATGGATTTAAGGGGCTTTTTATTTGTCTAAATACGATTAAATTGATAAAAAGCTTAAGCCATCGTAGTCATTGACTTAACATTGCTATAAAGCGCTTTTTGCTCAGCACTTGGACGAGCCGTCTGCACTGCCATCAACTGTGACATATCGCCTTCAACACGAATTTTACCACCCATAAAGGCACCCATGATTTCATTGGTATCAAAATCAGTGATGATAGATTGCAAAATACTGCGATCAAGCAATAACGTGGTGGTCGCTGCATCGTTTAAGCCGCGATGCAATAAACCGTTTGCAAAGTTGGCTTCAATGTCTTGGTCAGCATCAGATACTTTTAGATTGACGATCATATTCGCCAATGCTGGTGGTAAATTAAGCTCACCAGCTTCTTGACCCATTTGCTCAACTTGCTCAAACCATTCATCTGTCAAAAAAACTGCCATATTATTATCCTTAATACCTATTGTTGTTGATCATTTTGTTGTTGATCATTTTGTTGTTGATCAGTGTTAGGTCAGCACCATTCCCGCTCGAACCTAACATCTGCTTAAATAATAAAAAAATTACCACTACATTACTACAAGTCGACTATTTTATATAACAAGCACTTTATTATGGATGGTGCTCAGTTGCATTACAAGATGCGACCTTACAATAAGTAAAACCATTTGTAGAGCAAATACTACACTTGTTACAAAACCTTATTCACAATTTATTTGTACCAACTTGTTAATGCTATCTTTTTTCACCTATAGAATAGTCGTGAAATTGGGTATAAAATAAGTGGATAACGCAGCAGTAATAGCTTGCTTGCTAAGATTTTACCAAAGAGTTTGTATTTTGGCGCATAGTTCTGATGATATTTGATTAGGTTTGCGTTACAATACCCTTAAACAGAGTCGGGAGTTTTAACTAAACATTACGTAAATATGTTTTTTTGTCAGCTATCGCTAGCATACATTGACGGTCGATACCTTCTTATCACCGGTTGAACATTAGTATCTATCTTGGTTTGTACAGCTTTTGGCCGTGACAATTAAGATAAATACTCAGCCTCAATAGATGTTTGATGCTCGAGAACGGCACATTTTCTTATTAAACCTGACAATATATTAACAATCCTACTATCAACCAGCGTCGCGGGCAGTGCGTTTTTTTACTGCTTTCTACTCATCAGCAAACACTGATATCTAGACCCTGCTTAGCTTGATAGTTAATACCGTCAGCCTGATAAGACGAGTGAAAACAGCATTTACCAAAGCCATTGTCTGGTTATGATCGTTGTCATGATCCAGACGACGCGGCGTGTTAGTTAATTCTGTTGATAATTCGGGCTGTAAAGGAATCATCCAATGAGTTTACAAAACACAGCACTCGCCCCTATTGACCGTGAGTACGAAATTACTGTCGTAAGATTCTTTACGGTTATGGCCGTGGTATGGGGCATCGTCGGCATGAGTATTGGTGTGTTCATTGCTTCACAGTTAGCATGGCCAGCACTCAATTTTGACATTCCATGGCTGACTTTTAGTCGTTTAAGACCACTGCACACCAATGCCGTTATTTTTGCGTTCGGTGGCTCAGCCTTGTTCGCAACGTCTTATTACATTGTTCAGCGTACTTGTAAGACAAGATTGTTTGCGCCATATTTGGCTTGGTTTACCTTTTGGGGTTGGCAGACGGTTATCGTAGCGGCTGTTATTACCCTACCATTAGGTTTGACCTCGACTAAAGAATACGCTGAGCTTGAATGGCCGATTGACATCCTTATCGCATTGGTATGGATATCTTATGCTATTGTCTTCTTCGGTACACTGATTAAGCGTAAAACTTCACATATCTATGTGGCTAACTGGTTCTTTGCTGCCTTTATTATTACGATTGCGCTACTGCATATTGTAAACAGTATGGCGATTCCTGTTAGTGCGTTTAAGTCTTACTCACTATTTGGCGGTGCAACTGATGCGATGGTGCAGTGGTGGTACGGGCATAATGCGGTAGGCTTCTATTTGACGGCTGCTTTCTTAGGCATGATGTATTACTTCGTGCCAGTACAGATTGGTCGCCCTATTTATTCTTACCGTTTGTCTATCGTGCACTTTTGGGCATTGATTGCTTCATATATGTGGGCTGGTGGTCACCATTTGCATTATTCAGCGCTTCCAGATTGGACGCAGTCATTAGCAATGGTATTCTCAATCATTCTATTTGCTCCATCTTGGGGTGGTATGATTAACGGTGTACTAACGCTATCAGGTAGTTGGGATAAGCTGCGTACCGATCCGATCATTCGCTTTATGATTGTCGCTTTGTCATTCTATGCCATGTCGACCTTTGAAGGGCCAATGATGTCGATTAAGACTGTGAATGCGTTATCGCATAATACGGACTGGACGATCGGTCACGTACATTCAGGTGCGCTTGGCTGGGTTGGTATGATTACCATTGGTTCGCTATACGTACTGTTACCACGTATTTATAATAAGCCAAAAATGTATTCTATCAGCTTAATCACGACGCATTTCTGGCTGGCAACAGCGGGTACCATCTTCTATATCGTATCTATGTGGATCTCAGGTATTGGTCAAGGCATGATGTGGCTTGCCACTAATCCTGATGGTACTTTGGTTTACAGCTTTGTTGATACCGTTGAATTCTCGCATTTCCCCTATATTGGTCGTGCGTTTGGTGGTCTTCTCTATGTATCTGGTATGTTTGTGATGGCTTATAACGTCTATAAAACAATTAAGATGCCAGAAGGTAAGCCAGTAGATATTGCTGATCCGACTGATCATGAACCTAGTGTCGATCAAATCTCGACAGCTAAAGTATAAGGAGCGATCATGGCTGGTACACCGCATGAAATTATTGAAAAAAATACAGGCTTGTTGGTCATTGGTATCGTTATTGCTATTAGCTTTGCAACACTCGTTGAGATTGTACCGCTGATATACGATTACAGAGGTGCTGAAGAAGGTGGCGTGAACGCACCCCTACCTGCTATGGAACCTTGGACTGCGCTTGAATTTGAAGGTCGTGACATCTACATTCGTGAAGGTTGTCACGTCTGCCATACCCAAATGGTGCGCCCGTTACGTGCTGAAGTTGAGCGTTACGGACCATACTCGCGTGCTGCTGAATCAACGTGGGATCACCCTTTTCTTTGGGGCTCAAAACGTACTGGTCCTGATTTAGCACGTGTTGGTGGACGCTATTCTGAAGATTGGCAAAAACAACATCTGATTGATCCACGTTCATTAGTTCCCGAGTCAGTTATGCCTGGTTTCCCATGGCTTGCGACCAATGAAGTGAATGGCTCTAACGTTCAAACCAAAATGCGTCTATTCCGTGATCGCTTCGGTGTGCCTTATACTGAAGAAGATATCGAAGGCGCTCCTGATGCTGTGCTTGGTGCTACTGAGCTTGATGCCTTGGTTGCCTACCTACAGCAGTTAGGTACCGCAATGGAAGGACAGCGCTAATGGGTATTGGTGAATTACAAACAATTGCGACCGTTTCTGCCTTTATTGCCTTCGTAGGCGTTGCATGGTGGGCGTATTCGCCAAAAAACAAAAAACGCTTCGAAGAAGATGCACAACTTGCGCTTGATGACGAGGATATAAAATCTCTGTCTGACGAGCAGCGCGATAAGGATAAACGATGACATTCTTTTGGAGTTCTTGGATAACTATACTAAGCATCATGTGCTGGGCGTTTATCCTCGGTATTTTACTAATGGTATTGAAATACAAACCAGAAGTAGAAGATGACGGTACCACAGGACATGAATACGATGGTATTCGAGAGTATGATAAAGCGCTGCCTAAATGGTGGCTAGTGATATTTTTTGGATCAATCATTTGGGGTGTTGCCTACTGGGTGTTCTTTCCAGGTATTTTTCCATCGAAATGGGCAGGCATCACAACGGTAGAAGTCGATGGCAAGACTTTGCCATGGACCTCTCACAATGAGCTAAACAGTGAGCTTGAAAGCAACAACAAAGTATTTACGGATAACTTTGAGAAAAATATCTTAGCAAAAGCAGATGCCAGCGGTGCCACCAAATCTTTGGCTAGCCTATCTGAGATGCAAGCCACCCTACGTCGTAGCGAGACTCCACCAGCAGACTTACAGGCCAAAATTGATGAGAAGACGGCAGAACTTGCTCCTTATGTAGAAAAGCTTGCTGAAAATCCGAATGCTTTAAAGGTCGGTAGCCGTTTATTCTTACAGAACTGCGCAGTGTGCCATGGTTCTAACGCTAAAGGCGCTACAGGTTATCCAAATCTAACAGATAATGACTGGTTATATGGTGGTGAAGCGTCAAATATTTTGACGACGCTACACAAAGGCCGCGTTGGCGGTATGCCAGCTTGGCGCGATCAAATCGGTGAAGATGGTGTGCGTGCAGCGTCAGAATACGTATTATCATTATCTAGTGATAACGGTAGCAAGAGTAACGACGAGCTAGATAAGACATTGGTTACCCAAGGCAGTGCAATCTTTCAGCAAAATTGTGCGTTGTGTCATGGTAAAGACGGCAAAGGTATGATTTCGGCAGGTGCGCCAAACTTAACCGATAATATTTGGTTATATGGCGGAGAACGCGAAACCGTACGTAATACTCTACGTTATGGCCGTGCGGGTGTTATGCCTGAGTGGGAAACTAAGCTAGGTAATGAGCGTATTATGTTACTTGCGGCTTATATTTACTCTTTATCAGATAAGCCAGCTAAAGCTACTAAAGTGTTACCTGTTAATACTACTGCGCCAAAAGCCGCAGCACCGGCTGCAGTTACCGCCAGCTAACACTACTTTAGTCAATTTTTAGATGGTAAATGGATAAGTTCGAAGAAAGGGAGGACTGCTATTACAGTTCTCCCTTTTTATTTGGTCATGATACTGAAATTTTTAATTTGAATGCTTTGATCTTTTGTCATGAGCTTTATTTACCCAGTAAAATCTGCCAAATAAATGGCACCTGCAATTCCATGTCAATGAGTCGATTTTACACTCCTTACATGACATTGATTATTCTTATATAATGATTGTTTTTTAGCATTATTACCCCATTTATAGTAGGGAGAATGCTAAAATAGCAAAACTTAAAAACCATTCATGAATTGTTATTTTTAGTATGAATGGTTTAATCCCAATTGATTATTTACAATCGCTCATTTGGTAGTTGGCTCAGCTGTTTTTTACAGTGTACAACCGATCCAGCTACTTACTGACATTGATAACACCGCACATCCACCTATCTTACTTTTATAATAGATGTTTGTTACCCATGCCAGCAGACTGATTCTTTTTTTAAAGAGGCACGTTTATGTCAGCACCACAATCTAATAAAATTCCTGTACAGCAAGTAGATCTTGATGGCACAAAGCATCGTGTCCATCCACGATTTGTCACTGGTTTTTATCAAAACATTCGTGTTATTACGATGTACGCACTTTTGGCGGCGTTTTTGCTGTTGCCGTGGTTGCGCTATAACGGACGACAAGCTATTTGGTTGGATGTGCCATCGCAGCATTATTATATTTTTGGCATGACATTTTTGACGCAGGATTTTTATTTTATTGCCGCCTTCGCTATCATTGCAGCCTTTGCCTTATTTATGGTGACGGTATATGCAGGGCGGGTTTGGTGTGGCTATGCTTGTCCCCAAACGATTTGGACACATCTCTTTCAGTATGTTGAAAAATGGGTGATTGGCGATCGTAACAAACGCATCAAGTTTGACAAAGAGCCGATGAGTGCCACCAAGGTGTTTAAACGCTTTTTGATATATTTTATCTGGTTTGTGTTTTCTATGATTACCGCCACGACCTTTGTAAGCTACGTATCGGGTACAGACGCTCTATACAATAGCTGGCAGATGATTGGTTTTATCCCTTTCCCTGAGTGGGCGACGTGGATTTGGGTTTCTGTGTTTATTTTTGCATTTTCAACCTATGTCAATGCAGGTTATATGCGCGAGCAGATGTGCATCCAAATCTGTCCTTATGGTCGTTTTCAAAGTGTGATGTTTGATAAAGATACCTTGGTAGTCTCGTATGACTATGAGCGCGGCGAACCTCGCGGTGCCCGTAAAAAAGGCAGCAACCCTGATAATTTAGGTGACTGTATTGAATGCCTAATGTGTGTGCAAGTTTGTCCAACGGGGATTGATATTCGTGATGGACTGCAAGTCGCTTGTATTCAGTGCGCTGCCTGTGTCGACGCTTGTAATGATATTATGGACAAAGTTGGCTATCCACGCGGACTTATCCGCTATACCACAGAGCGTCAACTGGCTGAAAAAGAGAAAAGCCGTGTCTTTCGCCCTCGTTTCTTCGCTTACTTGACACTTTTAACCATACTTTGTGGTGGTGTCTTATACGCTTTGAATGACCGTGTGCCATTAGAGATTGACATACGACGCGACCGCAATCAGTTGTCTTCATTGAATCAGCAAGGCATGATTGAAAACAGTTATATCGTTAAACTGACCAATAAAACCCAAGATGCCCATACTTATAAAATAACGCTAGCACCGCAAGAGGGTTTGAGCTTAGAGATTCGCTTTAACGATGTGCCGTTAGAGGCCGGTGAAAGCTTTGATATGCCAGTCAGTATCTATGGCGATCCTGATGTGATTGAGTTTGGTCAAACGCCAGTGACCTTGAATGTCAGTAGTGAAGATGGCAAATATCATGTCAGTAAACAGAATGTTTTTACCACTCAAGGGCAGTGAGTATAAATATTCGTTGTTAAATGATACCTATCAGTGCGTTAGCGCTTGATAGCTCACTGGTGATTGAGTTACCTTACATTGAGTTACCTTACATTGGCAGCTTTTGCTGTCAGCTTTATCCGTTGATACGGTTACTAGATATCTGATTAATAGGTATGTTATGTCCAGTCCAACCCCAAATTTTAAGCATCAAGACAGCCAACCATGGTACAAAAACTATATGGTGGTTATCTTTGTCATTGGTATGCCAGCTTTTGTCGTCATTGCTTGCATCTGGTTTGTTTATTACTCTTATCAGATTCGTGATAGCGTGGTACGCGACGACTGGTATATGGATGGTAAAACCCTTTATCATGACGTGTCGCGTGACAAGTTGACCTATGATTTAGACCTACATGGACGAATGCAATTTGCAGACAATGGCGATGTTGTGTTTTATTTAAACTATCCTAAGCAAAGTTTACAGACAGGCAAACTGATTAATGGCAGTCCACTTAGCTATCCTGAAACACTAGATTTGTCTATATCTCATGCAACTGACATCAAAAAAGACCGTGATGCGGTGTTAAAGCATCTAGAAGGCAATAAATATAGCGCCCAAGTGGATATCGATCCTCTTAAAGCAAAATATTATTTACAAGTAAGTCATAAAGGTAAAGACGATTGGCGCATGCAAGATGTTGCCAAGTTACCACGCTCAGAGGTTAGCTTTGATCCTCTACCGGTATTTGGCGAAAGCTAAACTGTTCAAAATATGATTAAAATAAAAAAAACCAGCCATGAATCTATCATGAGCTGGTTTTTTTATTTGAAGAGCGTAAACGGTATTAAATTATTAAGTCATCAAATCACTGGATTAATCGTTGGAATTTTTTTCGGCGCAAGGCTGCCCTTTTCTGCATCAGCAAAGTCTGGATTGAATATCTGCGTTTCTGGCGCGACCGGTAAACCAATCTCAGCCAGACTCTCAATTTGTCCCGCTTGGATATTGTCACCCTCGAATAAACGCTCGTTGTCATCACGCTCAAGACTTAATGTCTCAAAATCAAACAGCTCTCTATCTGCCAATTGCGAGGGCGCGACATTTTGCATCGCTTTAAAAATAGAGGCCAATCGCTGCGGATGGGCGTCATCCCATTCTCGTAGCATGTCATTGATAATGGCCCGTTGCAGATTGGTTTGGCTGCCACAGAGGTTACACGGAATAATTGGGAATTCTTTTAGGCGCGCATACTCAATGATGTCTTTTTCCTCTACATAAGCCAGCGGGCGGATGAGCATATTTTGCTTGTCATCACTGAGCAATTTGGGCGGCATCGATTTCAGCGCGCCGCCATGAAACAAGTTTAAAAAGAAAGTCGCCAACATATCGTCGCGATGGTGCCCAAGCGCAATCTTGGTCGCACCGATTTGTTTGGCAAAACCATACAGTGATCCACGGCGCAGACGTGAACACGCTGAACAATAGGTTTTCCCTTCTGGCACCACGCTTTTGACAATACTATAAGTATCTTTTTCCAAAATATAATGAGCAATACCCTGCTCGTTTAGATAGGCGGGTAACACCTCTTCTGGATAACCGGGCTGCTTTTGGTCAAGATTGACGGCAACGATATCAAAATGAATCGGAGCAATGCGTTTTAATAGCAGCAATATATCAAGCAACGTATAGCTGTCTTTACCGCCTGATACGCAAACCATCACCACATCGCCATCTTCAATCATATTAAAGTCACGAATCGCCCATGATACTTGACGACGAAGCTTTTTTTGTAGTTTGCCAAAATGAGCAGATTCGGTCAATGATTGCGTATCAGCTAATATTTTATCTGCTTGCTCATCCACAAAATCATCACTTCTATCATCGCTATCATCATATAACATCGCCGCGATGTCAGTCGTTTTAGCATGATGATACACATCAGTATCGATAGAAGCCTTATCAAACTGAGGCGTGATTGATGGTGTAAATAAGGTTGCTGAAGTCATAAGTTACTCAATATATTTACAAAAATGGCGTTACTTCAAAAGAGATAATCAATCAATTTATTCAAAAGGCTGCAATAAAAGCTATCTGCGTATGGCTAACAATGATGCTTCATAAGGCAACGCTTCAAACATGATTTAAAACAGCAGCGATTATAACAAAATTTGCTAACAGATTGAAAAGATGGCATTAAATTATCGTCTTAAATGCAACCACTTATCTATAGCCTCATTTGGCATTTATGACTGTCATGGTTTATTACTAATTTACTTAACTTCATCCTATTATTCGCATGATTTTTTAACGCTGTTTTCAAGGTTTAGTAATGACCGTATTTTTGCTAAAATAGGCTTTTTTCGTCAATCAATAATAGATGCCACTATGACAAATACTGCTCTACCAACCTCTTCTGCTGATCAAGAAAACGATATCCAATCAAACAAGCTGCATAAAAGCCAAAATGCGGTCGTACTGCTGTCAGGTGGGCTTGATTCAGTGACTTGTTTATATTGGGCAAAGGCGCGTTATGCCTCTGTGACAGCCGTCAGTTTTGACTATGGTCAACGTCATAATAGTGAGCTTGTCGCTGCCAAAGCGATCGCTGAAAACGCAGGCGTCAATCATCGCATTATTGATATCGATATCGCCCAATTGGGTGGCTCATCATTAACGGATCACAGTATGATTGTGCCCGATGGCGATACCGATAAATTCCCCAATAAAAAGCGTGATGAGATTGATAACGACGCCATTCCAAATACCTATGTCCCAGCGCGCAATACCATCTTCTTATCTTATGCTTTGGCAGTTGCGGAAGTGACTGATTCCAACCATATCGTCATTGGCGTCAGCTCAGTTGATTATTCGGGATATCCTGACTGCCGCCCTGAGTACATCGCCGCTTTCCAACATATGGCGAACCTTGCTACCAAAGCGGGGGTTACCGGTCATCATTTATCCATTCAAACACCGTTACAACAGTTATCAAAAGCCGAAACCATCGAGCTTGGTCTGTCTTTTGGCGTCGATTATGGGCAAACGATTTCTTGTTATCAAGCAGATGCCAATGGTCTTGCCTGCGGCATGTGTGACAGTTGCGCGCTCCGCCGTCAAGGGTTTGCGCAAGCAGGCGTTGCTGATCCTACTCATTACCAGCCATGATTGCAGAGAGTTTGTGTTAAGACAGCAATAGAGTGTCTTAAAATACAGGCAATTAAACATTGGCGAAACATTCGCTTGCATTAACACAGCACACTGGCGTTGCATTTTAAATACAATAATCGGTATCGTATGAGCGACTCTATCTAGAACAAAATATGAATGCTCATCAAAGTATCAATGCCTTATCAAAAGTAACATTTTTTCATTTGTAAAAATTTTAGTCATCGCTGCCCCATGTAAAAGGATATTTATGAAATTTTTGCCAGTATTACCCCTAGCCCTTGCTGCACTATTTGCCATGCCACAAGCAAATGCTGTTGATATCAAGCAAAATAACATCAACGCTTGCGTCAACGGCGCAGTCAAATATAAAGTCGCTGACAAAAGCACTGCGACCAAGCTTTGTAATTGCACCATCGGTGTCCGTAGCAGCATGACCATTGGTCAGATCTGGGAGATTGAAAGCTACGCGCAAAGCAAAAAAGACCCATCAAGCCTCTCGTATGTGAAAAAAATGCAAAAAGATTTGCAGCAATGTACCGTTGGTTTGGACTTAAAGCAGCCACAAAAACCGGCTTAATCTTTAAATTATTAGATGTCTAAAAGACTGGCTATTGCCAGTCTTTTTTGTTGCTCATCCATAAGTGATGTGTAAAATCGAGGATTTATTTCTACGAATCTGCCTATAATAAGATGACCAATAATAATATAACCCTCATTAAAATAAAGAAGGATTTTACAATGGCAAAGCCAACCACAGAAACCATTGCTCTACCTGATTTTCCAGTCACCATCGTACGCGAGCTAGATGGTCATTTCATTCATGATGATATTAGCTTAAAGGAGCTGGTCGCCAATACCAGCAAAGGACTTATCCTTTATTTTTACCCAAAAGACGATACCCCTGGCTGTACCACACAAGCAACAGAGTTCACCGCGCATCTTAATGAATTTGATGATCTAGGCTATGACATCATTGGCGTCTCACGCGATAGCGTCGAATCACACGAAAGCTTTATTACCAAATACAATCTGCATATCCCACTTGTCAGTGATAGCGATGAAAAACTCTGCCAATATTTTGATGTGATTAAAGAAAAAAACATGTATGGCAACATCACCCTAGGTCTTGTACGTTCAGCATTTGTATTTAATAAAAGTGGTACACTCACTCATGCACAGCGCAACCTTAAAGCAAAGGATTATATTGAGCGTTTATTAACCACGCTTGCGCCTTAGTTTTTTAATAGACCTTTCGATAAACTTTAAAACACTCTTTATTTGAGAATAATATGAATAAACAGCCTGATACCGCATTTGATAATAGCACTCATAAAAAAGTAACACGCAAAGTATCCGTTGCGGTCATTGGTGCTGGCACTGCAGGTCAAAACGCCTTTCGCCAAGCTAAAAAGATAAAAGACGATGCCCTTATTATTAATGATGGATTTTGGACAACGACTTGCATTGCGGTCGGTTGTATGCCGAGTAAATTACTTATTGCAGCAGCTGACCGTGCTTATGATACCAATCACTCTAGCGAGTTTGGGATTCATGCTACCGCTCAGATAGATGGTAAGCAAGTCATGGAACGCGTTCGTGCTGAACGCAGTCATTTTGCCAGCTACATCGAAGAGCAAGTCGATAGCTGGTCTGAGGATAGCAAAATAGCCGGACGTGCTTATATCAACAAACAAGGACTTATTGAAGTCAATGACGAGCTGATTGCAGCAGATAAGATTATCGTCGCCACTGGCAGCTCGCCTTTTATCCCAGATGGCTGGGCTGACAAGCTTGGCGATACCCTGCTCACCTCAGATACGGTCTTTGAGTTAGCCGACTTACCAAAATCAATGGCAGTGGTTGGCGCAGGTGCCATAGGTTTAGAGCTTGCTCAAGCTTTTACCCGCTTAGGCGTTGACGTTACTTTGTTTAATCAGGTCAAACGGGTTGCTGGTCTGAAGGACGATGATATTAATAACAAAGCTATTGATTGCTTAAGTCATGAGCTGACCATGCATTTGGGTAGCAACATTACGGATGTCGGTAGTAAAGCAGTCGGCAGCCAAAGAAATGCCGCCGCATTTATTGACTATGAAGACAGTGCTGGCAAGATGCAACAATGGCAAGGTGAATACGTACTGGTCGCGACCGGACGGCGCAATAATATACATGAGCTGGGCGTTGAAAACCTAGGCGTTAAACTTGATGAAAAAAATCGTCCCCAACAGCTGGATAAAAAAACCGGTAAAATCGGTGATTTAGACGTTTATATCGTTGGCGATGCCAATGCCAATCTTCCATTGCTTCACGTGGCAAGCGATGAAGGTTTTAGCGCTGGCAGTATGGTCTGCGATAACAAAAAAGACGCGTATATTCGTCCACCTGCGACGCCGTTTTCTATCGTCTTTTGCTCGCCGCAAATCATCAATGTCGGTATGTCTTTACCGGATATTGAACAAGATCCAACGCTTGAGCATGTGATTGGCAAAGTAAGCTTTGACAATCAAGGTCGCAGCCGCGTCATGGGGGTTAACTGTGGTTTACTGCATATTTATGGCTGCAAAAAAACAGACAGAATATTGGGTGCAAGCATGGTTGGTCCGGATGCAGAGTATATTGGGCACATATTAGCGATGGCGATTACCAACGACTTGACTGTTAAAGATATGCTCGACACCCCTTTTTATCACCCTACTATCTTGGAGGGTTTGCGTACTGCATTGCATGATGTTCAGGATCTGATGGAAATACCTTATCAGTCGCTTGATACCCAAAAAAATAACTCTTAAATGCCTATTAAAACGCTGTTTTTTAAAAATAATGAAATATACTGACTGTCGCCAACGTCAGTGAGATTTGTAGCGATGATTTAAGCTGATTCAATACTGATATTGATATCATTAGATGACGGTTGAAGTCGCCTAAATCATGTTATTAACGTCATATTAGTGCAAAGTAATACATTTTTAGAACCACCCCTTTCATGGATAAGATAATGGCAATCGCTAGTATTACTGAATTTTTTCAAGAGATTGCTCGTGATCTACATACCAGCCTTTATCTCGCCATTGGCGGCTCTATCGAGGAAGGCACCTTAGATTGGTCATCGAAATCAGTAGAGCTGGTGAGCACTGGCATCAAAATTCTAATCCTGCTTGCGATATCGGGGTTTATGTATTGGCTTGCTATCTATGTACTCAAAAAAAGCAAAGACCGCATTCGTCTGAATGAGCGCCGCGCTAAAATTGCCCGCTCTATCCTGCGTTATATATGGATCGTGACCAGTATCATTGCCATTATGAGTCAGCTGAATTTTGAGCCAGATACCATTAAAGCCACTGCCAAAGCCAGTACATGGGCGGGGATATATTATGTTTTATGGACATCATCTGGACAAATTGTCCATAAAATACTACAACACTATGGTTTAAATGCCTCTATTGAGCAGCTGCTCAAAAATATCTTATCAGTGCTATTACTGGTATTAGGGCTTGCCAGCGTTATGGCGCAGTTTGGCTTTGATATTGTCTCCTTAGTAGCAGGTTTGGGTATCGCCGGCTTGGCAGTCGGTTTTGCCGCGCAGTCAACGCTTGCCAACTTTATCGCAGGCATTACTATTTTGCTTGAGCAGTCCTTTCAAGTTGGTGACTGGGTCAATATCAATGACAATGAAGGTCGCGTAGTGGTGATTGCCTTACGTACGACCCATGTCTTAACTCGTGATAATATTACGGTCATCATACCCAATTCAAATGTCGCCTCCTCCGTCGTCACCAATCTCACCTCCAAAAACTTTATACGCTTTGATATTCAGATGCGTATTGCTTTTGAAGATGATATTGATAAAGCACGCGATGAGATTTTGCAGGTGCTGTCCGATAATGAGGCGGTACTTAATCGACCTGAATCTTCTGCAACCGTAGCAGAGATTGGAGAGTATGGCGTATATTTTATTGTACGATTTTGGGTCAAACCAGCGGCGGTTGCTCGTATGCCTAAAATTAAAGAGGGTTTGCGAGAGAATATCAAACGCGCCTTTGATACCGCCGATATTTCAACCCCTTATCCGCATATGCGTCTATTAATGCCAAGAGAAGTTGACTATCCCATAGTGACCAAGCCAGTAGCGAAGACCACGCAATTGGTCACAGAATCAGTATCGCTAAAAAAGGATGATAAATAACGTTTATTAGAGCGTGTCCCTAATCTGGAAAAGTAATCTCAAAAGCCTTAAACGACAGAGACTACTTCAAACATGTCTCTCTAGGATATGGCCAAAGCAGCTAGCGTATAGTCAGGGAAAAGTAATATCGATACATCAAGTACTGCTGATATTCATTTTTTTTGCTTGCTGTGCCTACGCAGACAGAGGCTGCAAAAAATTTATATCAGCAGCACTGTAGCGTTTTTGAGATATTTTAACTATAGCTTGTAAGGTATAAAAAAAGCTCCTATATTTTGATAGCTTATATAGTGAATATGCCCTTAAAGATTTGCTTATGGGTTGCTATAACTATTATTATATAGATGGACTATAGTCGGTTAGATATAATTTAGATACAAGGAAGGCGAGTGAAAGTATTACAAATAGTAGACTAAGCGAGACTGACACCGTATCTAATGTATAAAGGATTGACTATATTTTGAAAAAAAACAATAACCCAAATCGGAGTAAATAATGATTACCCATGTACCTGATGTGACTTTCAAAACTCGTGTTCGTGATGAGTCTATTGGAGGAGACAACCCATTCAAATGGTATGACCTAACCACAGATGAGTTATTTGCCAATAAAAAAGTGGTTGTGTTCTCACTACCAGGTGCCTTTACGCCAACTTGTTCGACCAGCCATCTGCCTCGTTATGAAGCGCTTTACAATGAGTTTAAGGCGTTAGGCGTAGATGAAATCGTTTGCATTTCTGTCAATGATGCCTTCGTCATGTACCAGTGGGGTTTAAAGCAAAACCGTGAAAACGTTTTTTTGCTGCCTGATGGCAACGGTGAGTTCACTCGTAAAATGGGCATGCTTGTTGATAAGAGTAATCTTGGCTTTGGTATGCGCTCATGGCGTTATTCGATGTATCTCGACAACAAAGCAATCAAAAAAGTGTTTAAGGAAGCTGATTTTGGTGACAACTGCCCAACAGACCCGTTTGAAGTATCAGATGCAGACACCATGTTAGAGTATTTGAAAAGTAATGCTTAACCACAATGCTTAAGTACATTGGCTCTTGACTGTTGTTTTATCAGATAACAGGTATCAAGCGTCGATAAATGCTCAAATACTGAGGCTCGAATACTATCGAACTGCGTAGTCCTTAAAGTTAAGGGCTACGCAGTTTTTTTATGGTTTTTACAAAAATATCTACCGCTGAGCGATGTTATTTTCCTCGTTTGACTACCATTTATCTCAATTTTATTACCATTTTTAAAATGAGAAGACACCTTAGATTAAGAACCAATAATGAGCCATTTGTTTAATCTGACCCTAGAGATAGTCAGTTTAAAATAAAAGCGATACGATTGTAATAACGTGCTATTGGCTATAATTTTTTCTTGCTTGCTGTTCGCAGGCGTGACAGAGGCTGCAAAAAATTTATAGCCAATAGCACTGTATCGTTTTTAAAATGAATCGACTATAGCAATGGTTTTAATAATACCTTAATGCCAAAATTTCAAACCCGGTCTTTTAATCAAAACCACTTAAACCATCTATAGCATAATTATGGTAAAATTGACGGTTAAACCTCTTATTTTATGACGTACATTATTTATCAATTTAGCCCACAGGTATCCGTATGACCGAAACAACCGCGCTCGCCTCTTCCTCAGCGTCTTTACAACCATCTTCACAAGCATTTTCACAGGTATTGTCACTTGATCTTATCATTACCTGCGCCGATGGGTTGGAAGCACCGCTACAGACTGAGCTGACCAGTTTTGGTATTGCAAGCGAGATGAAAAGCACGGGTCGCCTTGCGGTTACAGGTACCTTGCGTGATTTATATAAGATCTGTCTGTGGTCGCGTGTGGCATCGCGCGTATTAATGCTGATTAAGCGCAAAAATATCAACGCCGAATATGATGTGGCTGAGCAGCTGTATGGTTTGGCAAAATCGGTCAATTGGACGGAACAATTTAGCTTAGAGCAGACCTTTGCCATTCGCTTGTCTGTAGATAAACGTGTGGCGGTCAGTCAGCAGTTTGCCATGCTACGTATCAAAGATGCGATTGCGGATACCTTTAACGAAGTGTATGACAGCCGCCCTAACGTCGACAGTAAAAATCCAGACTTTTCTGTATTTGCGACCGTCAATGACAAGCAAGCTGAGTTATATCTAGATTTGTCAGGTACCAGCTTGCATCGCCGTGGCTATCGCGTGGCAATGACAGAAGCGCCACTAAAAGAAAACTTAGCGGCTGCCCTACTTTATAGTGCAGGCTGGCATAAGAAAAATGAGGCAGGCGATGCGCCTTTTTATAATGCGCTCATCGACCCGATGTGTGGCTCTGGTACCTTTATCATTGAAGCGCTACTTATGCATTGCGATTATGCCGTCGGTATCGATAAAGCCGCCAATCAGTTCGGGTTTTATCAGTGGCAGCATCATGATGACGCTTTATGGCAAGAAATGATTGATGATGCACAGACACGTTTCCGTGCAGCCTTAGCAATTGCGAATGAGCAGCCGGATACGTTGCCGCTCATCTTTGGATTCGATGCCGATAATGGCGCCATTATTGCTACAGAAAAGAATCTGATTGCCGCAGGTTTACAAGACTTACTGCCGCTACTCGATATAGAAACGCGCCCCCTTGATCAGCTAAGCACGCTATTAAAACCTTTGGTTGCTGACGGTCGTTTGAGTAATCCTTTGATTATCACCAACCCACCTTATGGTGAGCGTTTAGGTGATGAAGAAATGATCAAGCCATTATATCAATCGATTGGGCTTATTTTACAAGACAGCTTTGCTGGCAGTGGTATTGATCCGATGCTTGGTATATTGGCATCTCACGTTGAACAAGTCGATATCTTGCCAATTAGAGAACCAAAAACGTTGCGCTGTCATAACGGCGCTATTACTGTGTATTTCCGCTATGGTACCTTGATTGCTGGTCAAACGGGCAATCTTGTTAGCCGTTTTGAGAAACGTGAAATTGAAGTAGAAGACGGTCAAGACTTTATCAATCGTTTGCAAAAAAATCTAACCCGACTTAAGAAATTGGCTAAGAAAGACAATGTGAGTAATATCCGTGTCTACAATGCTGACCTGCCTGATTTTAAAGTGGCAATCGACTTATATGGCGACTATGCTCATGTCCAAGAGTACGCGCCGCCAAAGACTATTCCACCAGAAACTGCCAAAAAACGCTTTAATTTGGCGCTAATGGGTATCCGTGAAGTGTTCGGTATTAACCGCGAACAGATTTTTATCAAAACCCGTGCTCGTCAATCGGGTAATGATCAATATAGCAAACAAGGCAATACCGAAAAGCGTGGCAAGTTTTATATTGCCCGCGAAGATGGTGCTTATCTGTATGTCAATTTCACCGATTATCTCGATACGGGTCTATTTATTGACCATCGTAATATGCGGGCGCGTATCAAAGACAACAGTCGTAATAAATCGGTATTGAACTTATTTGCTTATACTTGTACCGCGAGTGTGCATGCGGCATTGGCAGGCGCTAAAAAAGTCACCAGCGTGGATTTGTCACAGAATTATCTCGATTGGGGCAGACAAAATTTTGCTTTAAATGGCTTAAATGTCAGTGGAAATAAATATCAATTTGTTGCTGCCGATATTTTTGAGTGGATAAAAGACAATACAGAACAATTCGATATTATTTTTATTGATCCGCCAACCTTTTCAAACTCTAAAAAGTTTCAGGGTACTTTTGATGTCCAGCGTGATCATGCCGCACTGATTAACCGTGCGATGAACCGCTTGACGGCAGACGGTATTTTATACTTCTCTAATAACTTTACCCGCTTTGAGCTGGATGAGCAGTTGACTGAACGTTATGACATCGTTGATATTACCCAAAAAACCATTGGTTTTGATTTTGATATTAAAAAACCGATTCATCAAAGTTTTGAGATTCGTCATCGTCAGAGTCTATAACAAACACTAAATCTTAGCTTTGACGCCTAACTGGCTATAAAACATAACAATGACCCAATCAGCTTTGATTGGGTCATTTTTTGTTGGTATGATAGAACGCTACCCGCAGTACATAATGTGTCGATATTACTTTTCACTGACTGTATAACGAATCCAATTTAAAAACGACAAAGTACTATTTCGAACTGACGGTCTTAAAACAGTTTTTACTTTTACCGTTGTAATCGTGCAATCCACTCTACTCCAATAAATAACAAGGACCAATCCATGGCATTATCTCTGAATAAAGGCGGTAATTTATCGCTAACCAAAACGGATCCAAACTTAACAAAACTGCTTATTGGTCTTGGTTGGGATGAGCGCGCGACTTCTGGCGCGGAATTCGATCTTGATGCGAGCGTATTTTTATTAAATGCCGCTGGCAAAGTACGCGGCGACCATGACTTTATCTTTTATAACCAACTCAAATCTGACAATGGCGCCGTTGAGCATACGGGTGACAACCGTACGGGCGAAGGCGATGGTGATGACGAAGTGGTCAAAGTCAACCTAACGCAAGTACCTGCTGATGTCGATAAAATCGTTGTTACAGTCACTATTCATGATGCCGCTACGCGTAACCAAAATTTCGGACAAGTCGCCAATGCATTTATTCGTGTTGTGAATGAGGAAACAGGTACTGAAGTGGTCCGTTTTGATTTGGCAGAAGACTACTCTGTTGAGACAGCGATGGTATTTGGGGAAGTCTATCGCCACAATGCAGAATGGAAATTCCGCGCCGTTGGTCAAGGCTATTCTGGTGGCTTACAAGCCATGTGCCAGCAATATGGTGTCGTTATTTAAACTGTTATTTAAATCAATATTTTAGCCCGCGCTAAAATCATCCATCAGATGATAAGCACTCTCAAAAAATACAGTAATTATGCTTTGCTATTGGCTTTGATAATGGCTGTAAAATGTGGTTGCAAAATAGTCACAATTTTTAATAGCCAAATGACTGATAATGCTTTATGTTTCGTTTAAAATTATGCAAAAAAGTGGTTAGCAATAACTGCTTTTTTTATGCTGCGTCTATAATAGACAACCTTAGCTTTACGCAACCAGACAGGATGTGTCATGAGACATTTTTATTTAGACTTCATCTTTACAGCTATCGCATTGATGATAGCTGCATGGTGGGGATATTCACATGGCGGTATGGGCGGTTTGATAACCACCCTTTCTATTACTGCTATTTTGGCCGTCATGGAGATTTCATTATCATTTGATAATGCGGTGGTCAACGCCTCAGTCCTTAAGGGCTGGGACGAATTTTGGAAAAAGATATTTTTAACAGTCGGTATTCTAATCGCTGTATTCGGTATGCGCTTGGTGTTCCCGATTGTCATCGTTGCCGTTACTGCCGACCTTGGTATGATGCAAGTTATAGATTTGGCATTGAACGACCCTAAAGAATATTCAGCCAGATTATTAGCGCATCATGCTGAAATCTCAGCATTTGGTGGTATTTTCTTATTGCTCGTCTTCTTAAACTTTATCTTTGATGAAAAAGAAGTGCATTGGTTTGATTGGCTTGAGAGCCGATTGGCGAAACTGGGCAAAGTTGATGCCATGAGCGTATTTGTCGCGCTTATCGTCTTGATGATTGCCGTATCATTTGCTAACCCTGAACAAGCTTCTGCTGTCCTAATCGCTGGTGTATGGGGTATCTTGATTTACCTTGGCGTACAAGTGGTCTCTGGTATGCTTGAGGGTGATCTCGAAGAAGACTTAGAAAACAAAGAGAATGGCTCAGGTGCCGCAGCGACCAGCGCGATTATGAAAGGCGGTATTATCGGCTTCTTATACTTAGAAGTCCTTGATGCCTCATTCAGTTTCGATGGCGTGATTGGCGCATTTGCGATTACCAACGACGTGATCGTGATTATGCTTGGTCTTGCCATTGGTGCGATGTTTGTACGTTCGATGACTATCTTCTTGGTCGATAAAGGCACACTTGATGAGTTTGTCTATCTTGAACATGGCGCTCATTACGCTATCGGTGCCTTAGCCATCATTATGCTATTGTCAGTGAAATTCCATGTGCCAGAGATTATTACTGGTTTGATTGGTATTGCCTTTATTGGTTGGGCATTTGTCGCTTCACTCAATTATCGTAAGCAACAAGCAAAGTCGATTACCTAGTGTTTATATAACAAGGTGTATAGACAACATAACGTAAAAATATTTTGTCTTAAAGCGTTATTAATGACAGGTTATATCAAGCAATTGGTATGACCTGTTTTTTTATAGCTTTTTATTTTATGAGTAATCTATATCATTAGATTTTACTTGATTGCTCGGTTCGATATTGCAACCTTAATACCAACTTTAGTATCTAAGAAATTCGTTTTTGATAACAATATCTTAACGATTGTTATCGGGACACTTAGAAAGTATCAGATTTGCACAATTGCTATATCTGTTAGTAACCATAACATCAGCGCACAAAATACGCCTTGCTTAGTGAGCAAACGCTTAGTATAGTAAATCGTAATGATATGCAGCGCATGACGTACAGATAGATTTTTTTAACGGCGTCTATATATCGACCACTGCACTATTTGAGTTCATTTTTTATCAATCAATTTAATTATTAATCCAAAGGATATTTATATGGCTATTAGCTTAACAAAAGGCGGCAACGTAAACTTATCAAAAGAAGCGCCAGGTTTGACCAATATCACGGTCGGTCTAGGCTGGGATCCACGCGCCACTGACGGTCAAGATTTCGACTTAGACGCTATCGGCTTCTTGGTCAATGAAGCAGGCAAAGTCCGTAATGACCAAGACTTTATCTTTTTCAATAACTTAAAATCTGATAACGGCGCGGTTGAGCATACCGGTGATAACCGTACTGGCGAAGGTGCCGGTGATGATGAAGCCATCAAAGTAAATTTAGCGAGCATCCCAGCTGACGTTAGCAAAGTTGCCTTATGTGCCATCATTTATGAAGGTCAGACCCGTAACCAAAACTTTGGTCAAGTTGGCGACGCTTATATTCGTGTCATCAATGACAACGGCGCAGCTGAAATCGCTCGTTATGACTTATCAGAAGATGGTAGCACTGAAACGGCGATGATTTTTGGTGAATTATACCGTAATGGTAGTGACTGGAAATTCCGCGCAGTGGGTCAAGGCTTTAGCGGTGGTCTTGGACCATTAGCGGCCTCTTATGGCGTCAACGTTTAACAGTCTAATTGACTTAATCGTGCCGCAAGCCAACTATTATAAGTAAGTAACTATTTATTTACGAGCTACTTACGAGATCTATAAGCCATCAAGTGTGTTGTTTAAGACATTTGATGGCTTTAAATTTAAGTATCGTTAAAATATCTCAAAAACGCTACAGTGCTGCTGATATAAATTTTTTGCAGCCTCTGTCTGCGTAGGCACAGCAATCAAGAAAAATGAATATCAGCAGTACTTGATGTATCGATATTACTTTTCCCTGACTATAGCTATAAATGTAATCGCTAAATGATATTGATAGAATATATTTACTACACCCTCTACAGATGGACTCATAAAAATATTACAACAAGGACTTTTTATTTATGGCTGCAACGTTTAGCTTAATCGGTACTATCGAGCCTTTTTTGCATTGTAACCTTAAAAAAGGCGACTCAATCTATTGCGAAGCCAATGCCATGGTAATGATGGAATCAAACCTTGAGCTAAAAGGCAAACTGCAAGGTGGACTGATTCAGTCATTGATGCGCCGTTTTGCTAACGATGAGTCACTTTTTCAACAGCAAATTGAAGCGGTAAACGGTGAAGGTGATTGCTTGCTGGCACCAACGCTCGACGGCGATATGCAAATCATTGATTGCGGCAAACATCAATATACCTTGAGCGATGGTGCTTTTGTCGCGGCGCAAATCGGTGTCGATATCAGAGCCAATATCCAACGTAACTTAGGTGGCGCAGTCTTTGGCGATACGGGCGGCTTTATGGTTATGCAGACGCAAGGTCAAGGTCAGGTGGTGGTATCGGGTTTTGGTTCATTATTTGAGATTGATGTAACGCCAGATAAAGATGTCATTATTGATAATGGTCATGTGGTCTGTTGGGACTCAACGCTTGATTATAAGCTTTCTGTATCGACCAGCAAGAAAAAAGGCATCATGAGTAATATTATTAATTCAGTCACCAGTGGCGAAGGCATGGTGCTGAACTTTTCAGGATCAGGCAAAGTTATTATCTGCTCACGCAACCGTGACAGTTATCAAGGGTGGCTACAAAGCATCTTGGGCACCAGTTCAGGTGGTCGCTAGCAGATTACTAGGCAATATTTTATAGCAATTTCTCATACAACTATTATAAGGATGATCACATGGCAGTTAGTTTACAAAAGGGTCAAAAAATATCCCTAAGCAAAGAAGCTGGCGGCGAGCTTACCCAAGTAAAATTGGGTCTAGGCTGGGACGTCTCCCAAGGTCCACAAGATAAAAAAGGCGGATTATTAGGTAAGTTATTCGGCGGCAGCAGCGGCGGCGATTCTATCGATTTAGATGCGTCATGCATCATGTTTGATAGCAATAAGCAGCCGGTCGATGCTATTTGGTTCAGCCAGCTTAAGTCGAAAGACGGCAGTGTCGTACATACCGGTGATAACCGCACTGGTGACGGCGATGGCGATGATGAAGTGATTAATGTTGATTTATCAAAAGTCCCAGCTAACGTGGTGTCGTTGGTATTTACCGTTAATAGCTTTACTGGTCAGACGTTTGAAACCGTAGAAAATGCGTTTTGCCGTATCATCAATGCCAATAACAATACTGAGGTAGCGCGCTATAATCTGTCCTCACAAGGTACTCATACCGCGATGATTATGGCAAAAGTTTATCGTCATAATAATGAGTGGAAAATGCATGCCATCGGTGAAACGGCAACTGGTCGCACTTTCCATGACTTGATGCCTGCTATCACCCCGCATGCTTAATAGCCATAAGTATCATTTTTGAAATGATATCTTAATGTTAATGAGAATCATGCATAAAAATCAGCCCATCTAGTGATAGATGGGCTGATTTTTTACGTTTGATAAAGCATATGAATGAAGTCGTTATTTACTGCCGCGCTTCCAGCTAAAGCCCCAATTAAAGGCTTTATCCATCTCTTGATGACCTTTAAAGTACTCATTAATCCGCTCAACATTGATACTGCCTTGTTGATTGACCAGACGCGCAATAGCGCACATCGGCAAGTTGCCTGTACCTTCCGTCAAGCGTGTTTCAATCGGTGGCTGGTCAGGTACATGAATGGTCACTAGCCCATCTGTTTGCGCCCAATTTGGTGCGCCTTCGTAGATAAAAGCAAAGATAAACACCTCTTCAATCTGTGACCACTGCTGACCATTAATGTCCAGCCATTCGCCGCCGCTGACTTGTCCTGTTCTATCGTCGGCACGCAACAACACATAAGGCGCTGACTGCAAGCTACCAAAGCGACTGCCTAAAGCTTGAATGAGGGTTTTTTCACCATTTTTCAGATGAATCATCGCGCCGACATCAAGATCGATTCCACCCGCTTTATGTTGCTTAAACAAATCACCAAGCAGTCCTTTTTTGGGCGCTTGCTTGCTGGTATCTGGACGTTGATTCCAGTTTAAATTGACAGAGATTTTACCAAAGTCATCGCGCTTTTTAAGATTGATACTAGATTGGTTTTTGGTTAAGGTTATTTTACTTAAGTTAATCGAAGGACTAGTAGAGCTGGCAGGCATTGGCGGTGGCGTATTTGTTTGAGACGCACTACCGGCTTTTTGCGTATTGATTGGTCGCTGCGTATTAATAGGTTGAGGCTGGTTTTGTGATGAGTTTTGTGACTGATTTTGTAAAGGGCTTTGAGCTGGTGCTTCATCAGCGATGTCAACACCGAAATGCTCAGACAAAGGTTTTAAGCCGCCTTCAAAACCTTGAGCGATAAAACGAAACTTCCAATTGCCTTGCCGACGATAACATTCCGCTAAGATAATAGCTTTTTCATTGCGTCCAACAGCAGCACTTAATTGGCAAGTTATCAGCACTTGACTGCCTTGTAGTACTTGAATATCCACATCGCCAACTTGAGCCAAAGTCTGCGCGCTAGAAAATGCTAAGGCAATCTTCTCAATACTGGCAGGCTGCGTAGGCAAATTAATATCAAAAAATCCATCACTGTCATGACCGCGGAAGCTGACGCTACCATCATCGCTACGTATCTGACCATAAAATATCATGTCGCCATCGCCGCGCACTTTGCCATCACTCGTCAAACGGTAAGCGGCGCAATCGATAGGGTTTTGGCTTAAGATACGGATACTGATATTATCCGTTGGTAGTGGCGCATTGGCACCAGCAATCAGTGTTTGAGGTGGGGCTTGGCTCATTTTTTATCCTTTAAATGATTTATTATTTGCTTTGTTTGTTAGATTGACTATCGCTATATAGTAGCATGGATGGCACCACAACCTTAATCAGAACCCACGTCTCATAAAACGTCAATAATTTATAAAAAACAGTAAAAATCCTTGATGCTATTTAATTGGAAGCAGTTATAACGTCTAGCATTTGTATATAATAGAGCCCGTTATATAGAAATGCCATACCTGAGGTTATTTGGACATAGATTGGATTGCAAACCACTTTGTGACGACGATACCGAGTAATCCAAAACCCTATTATTTAAGAGAGTGCTAAGAGAATTATGGATAACCCTGCTAACGATAGTCATCATACAAAAGTAAGCGCTGCTTGGTTGGCTGAAGGTCAGTCAAGCCAGCGTGATATGCTCGCTAGCTTGCAAGCGTTAAAGTCTCAATTTAACACACCCTTTACTATCATTGCCTCACATCGTCATAATAGACCTGAGATTTTTGCATTTGCTGATGTCGTTTACCGTGAGCCTTCTGTAACCGCTACAGACAGCGATGAGCAAACAATGCTCGAAGCCGCCGAGACATTGACGCCGCGTTGGGAGTTTGTCTTAGAGCAAGCCAAAAACAACAACGTAAAAGTGTTACTCACTGGACGCAATGGTATTAATTATGAAGCTCATCGTGAGGCATTTAATGAAGCGGGTATTCGTCTATTGACGGGTGCGACCAGCGTTGCAGCATTAGAAACCATCGATGATAAGTTTGCCTTTATGCAGCAGTGTCATGAGCATGACATCCCTGTCGCCGATGCGTGGCGCTTTGACAATGTAACAGAGCTTGAGGCTTTACTTGCCAAGCACGGTCATCAGCCGTTATGTGTCAAACCAGTGACGGGTATTTTTGCGCAAGGGTTTTGGCGTTTGGGCAAGGATAAAGAAGCGGATGAAGAAAATGATGAGCAATACGACAGTTTTGAGCATCTATACTTCACTGAAGAGAAAAAAATCAATACAGCGCAGTTTATCAATGCTTATGTAAACAGCTTAATGGTACATGAACGCCCTATTCCGATGCTACTGATGCCTTTTTTATCAGGGCAAGAGTATTCTATCGATGTCGTCTGTGAATACGGTGAAGTATTGGCTGCCGTCACGCGCTATAAAACGGGGAAAATTCAGCACATAGGTTATGAGCAACCAGTCATGGATGTGGTCATTCCATTGATAAAAGCGTTTGGCTGTGATGGCATCATTAGCGTCCAGACCAAAGCTGATGATTATGGTCAGCACCGTGTGCTTGAGATCAATAGCCGCCCCTCTGGCGGTATTGATTACACCACTCATAGCGGTGTCGATTTAACGCAAATTGGCTTTGCTTATTGGTTAGGATTAACCGACAAGCCAAAACTGGTTGATATCGCTCAGCAAATTGTACCCTGCCAAGTACGTTCAATCATGGTGGGTGTTAAGATTGAAGACGATGCGGTTGAGTAAGCAGCAGGCATTTAAATAACTAATCATCAACGATTACATAATTTGTTAGGGGCGCACGATGACAGTACAGACCACATTAGTGCTAGGCGCAAATACAGTGATCGCGCAACCGCAGTACTCAGTCGTATTTTCGACAGCAAAGCCGCTTACTTTTGGTCAACAGCTTGGTCTGATATGGCTGCCTTTAGACGAGCATCGTAAAGCGGCTTGTAGTCCTGCCTACTTGCATGAAACCAAAGATTGGGCCAAGCTCAATACTGTGGATAATCCAAACGAGTGGCAACTTGATTTGCCGCAGCTATTCGACAGTCAAGGCGTCAGCTTCTTACAACTTATTGCCTATACTTATCATGAACCAAGCCTTAACTTGCCAGCCGTTGAGCTCGATAGTATTAGCCTAAAACTCAATAATAGCGCTATCAGTTATGACTTTAAGGCTACTGAACGTCACGTGAAAGCAGCGATTATATTAGAGATATATCAGCGTAATGGTCAGTATAAATGCCGTGCTCTAGGAGAAAGCTCTACCCAAGGGCTTGCAAGCTTAGAGCATCGATTACAAGTTAGCCTAGATATGCGCTCGCCTAATACCCATGCGCTGATTCAAGATGCTCAGCGCCAGCAAAATCAACCACATAATGAGTCACGCCCACCACGTCATGCTCAAACTGGTGAAACGTGGACAGGGACAGCGTTTGCTATTGACCAATATCACCTACTGACCTGTTATCATGTCATCGAATCGGCAGCGATGATTGGTATTCGTCAGCAAGGTCAGCCTGATCGCGAGGCGCAAGTGGTGCTTAGTGATATCGGTAGCGATTCAGCTATTATTAAAGTCAGCGAGCCTCTGCCAAACTATTTGCCCTTAGCGCAGCAATGCTCTGATAACTTGGGCGAGACCGTGACGACGTTGGGATTTCCGTTATCAGGACTGAGCAGCCAGCTACAAGTCACGCAAGGCTGTATCTCAGGGCTGACAGGGTTAAGCGATGATATTCGTTATATGCAGTTTACTGCACCCATTCAGCCGGGCTCTAGTGGCAGCCCTTTATTACTGCCAACTGGTGAAGTGATCGGCATGGTGACATCAAGTTTTGTGCACGAGCATGCACAAAATATGAACTATGCAGTGAAATTTCAGTTATTATCCGCCCTACTCGCGAGTGCTGGAATCAGCTTGGATGATTTGTCCGATGGTTCACTCGCTAACACTGGCGCTCTAACGACGCCGCAACTCAGTAAAAAAAGCCGTAGTGCTTTGTGGTTGGTAGGATGTGAGGGTTAACCGCTATTAATTAAAAATAATACCAACACCTAACATGATACGAGAACAGCTACTTAAATAGAAGTCTGTGAAGGAATATAAATGTCGTCTAAGCTCAATAACATCGCAGTACTTATCGATGCTGATAATGCTTCTGCAAATAGTATCGGCTATATTCTCCAAAAGATAGATACCCTTGGCCGCGTCACTTGCAAAAAAATATATGGTGACTGGGGAAATGCCCACATCAAAGGTTGGCAAGAAGCGCTACTTAAATATGCCATTGATCCCATGCAACAATTTGCTTATGTAAAAGGTAAAAATGCCACCGATATCGGTCTAGTTATTGAGGCAATGGACTTACTTTATAGTGACAAATATGATTGCTTTTGTTTGATTTCAAGTGATAGCGATTTTACCTCGCTGGCAGTACGAATTCGCCAAGATAGCATTAAGGTATTTGGCTTTGGTAATCGCAGTACAGTCGACGCCTTTACTAAAGCCTGTGATAGTTTTTACTATATCGAGGATTTATTGCCGACCCCTACGATAACAAAGACTCAAGATATTTCTAATAAAACTAATGCTCCTAATGAAAAAACTATTCAAAATGGTATGAATGGAATCTCAGTGAAAGAATGGGATGCAAGTCGTCTAAAATGCGATACTAAACTGCTAAATAGCTTACGCTTATCTATTACTGATGATCCAAGAGCACAAGATGATCACTGGATAAACTTTGCCATAGTAGGCAATAACCTTAAGAAAAACTATCCTAATTTTGATCCTGCAATTTACGGTTACTCTAAACTCGCCGACATTATTAAAAATATCGATCTATTTGAAACAAAGTCTGTGAACTCTACATTGTATGTGCGTGAGACAAAGAGCAGCACAGTGCCATTAGCAGCCAAAATAACAACCAAACCTAATACTAGTAACACGGCCACGCAATGGACAACTAAAAAGCTGCAGGCGGAAACACAGTTAATTACAGTACTGGGCAAATTGATAAAAGAAGACCCAAAATCTGATAAAGGATGGTCAAATATATCCTATCTTGCCAGCCAAATTAAGCAGCATCATATTGATATAAAACTCGATAAGTATGGTTATAAGAAATTTTCAGATTTAATAGATGCTCTAGAATTATACAAAACGCGACGCGAAAATAAAGTCATATCAATTAAATTGAGACCTCAAAAGCAAGTTTTAGAGGTAGTCAAAGAACATAAAACACTTCAAATAAAACCAAAACTGAATTCTTCAGAGTCAGTTAGCAACACTAAAATCGCTAATATTAATTTTTCAAAACTAGTCCCTAATGAGTATACTTTTGTCACTATTTATTCCAGCAGTCAAACTGACATCAGATTATTTTGTATGAACACCAAACAAAATAATGGCGCTGCTAAAGACATTATTCATGCTAGTCAACGACGTAGCAAAGACAGCTCTATTTTGCTGACACGAAAAGAAGCTAATGGTATCGCTAAATCCAACTTCATGTGTAGTTTAGAGAAGCAGGACAAGGATATCGATCAGCTTATTTTTGTAGTTGTGAGTAAAATTAATAGTACTTTTAGCAAAGACTGCCCAATCATTGAAGTAAATATAAATAATCGCCACAAAGGAATGTTATTCTCCGAAGAATTTAATGTTCAGAATAAAACTGGTAAGAACTTATTGTTATTCAACTTAAACCGAGTAGGTGGCGAATGGCAATTTTTGCCACAAAATACTATCATCAGCGGCGACCTAAGAGAACTTTGCAACATATCGGATACCCTTAAATCATGAGCTTAACTAATCATAACGTAACACCTGATATTGTTTATAACCGAACCATCACTCTACCTCGCGGTACGCTTGATTTAACCTATCAAACCAATGCAGCGACTGCTAAAAACGACTCAGAGAAAAATGGCAGTTATCAGCTAGAAGACTTGCTCGATTTCGCCCAGCGTATTAACCCAAAACGCGCGTTTTTATTCGTCTCAAAAGTGTTAGGTCGTCATATTCCGGTGGCACCTAGTACTATGCGTAACGCTTTTACTGATTTGGCAAACCTAGTACCTGAAGAGTTACCTGAGCCGATTTTGGTTATTGGAATGGCTGAAACTGCCGTTGGTTTATCTGCTGGTGTACATCAAGCACTACAAACGCGTTATCCGCATGCTTTACTGTTGAACTCTACGCGTCATGCACAGCACGACGACGATAGCATTAACTCTTTGCTAACCACTTTTAGCGAAGACCATAGTCATGCTAGCCAGCATCTAATTTATCAAAGTGCTGATAAGGTGATGCAAGAGCAACTACTTGCTAGCAAAACACTAATTATGGTCGATGATGAAGCGTCCACTGGCAACACTTGTGTCAATGTCGTCACGGCGCTACGTAACGCAGGGCTAAGCCAACTAGAACAAGTGCATCTCACAACCTTGGTTGATTGGTCTCTAGATCAGCATCAGGCTAATGTTGACGCCGATGATACGATCGCAAAACGCTTACCCAATATTGAGTTTTATCGCCATCATTTGCTATCTGGTGCTTGGACATGGACAGATGCACCCAACCCCAAGCCTATTATTATGCCATCGGTCGATACGACCGAAGCTGGCAGTCAGGCTTTGGGTAACACGGGTAATTGGGGGCGTTTTCCAACACTAGATAGTACGGATGGTTTTAATCATTATCTGGCAAGCTTTCAAACATTATTTACATATTTTAATGGGCAAACACAGTTTGATAAAGAACAGTTGCCCACACGAATTCTAGTATTAGGCAGTAATGAGTTTGTCTGGTTGCCGTTTTTATTGGCGGAATGGCTTGAGCAAAACACCAAAGTACATAATGACCGTCATACGATTAAATTTAGTGCATTAACACGTTCACCGATTGCACTTGGCGGTGGAATTACCACGATGTTAAGCTTTAATGACAATTATGGGCTTGGCATGACCAACTTTGCTTACAACGTCGAACCTAGCGATTGGGATTTAATTGTCTTATGCGTGGAAACGTCGGCAGACAGTGTGGATGCCATGTGGCAGGATTTGGATAATGTGTTGGTAGTAAGTCCGACACTTTAAATTAAGTTCTGATTCTCAAGCTCATCATTTACGGACAACCTAATGACCATCCCATTTTTCCAAGCAAATCAAAATATCATTAAACCTTACGCTCTAATGGATTTAGACGATACGCTATTTCAAACTCAACGCAAAATCGATGCTTGGCAATTAGCAACGACTGAGCCTGAAAAATTGGTTTGTGCCACCGTCAATAAGCAAGGCGAGCCATTAAGCTTTATGAGTCAGCGCCAAGCGGCATTCTTTAATTGGCTTCTTGCCAGCACCGAATTGATAGCCGTCACAGCACGTGATCGTCAGGAGATTAAGCGCGTTAAGTTGCCCTTTAATAGCTGGCAAGTATTGACCCATGGCGCAATTATTTTGACATCTGATGGTGACTTATTAAGCGCATGGCAGCAGCATATGTATAATGCGCTTGCCCCATTACAAAATACACTTAACCAGCTGGCTACGTGGGTTAATAGCCAAAAAAGCCATAGTACTCATAACGATTTAAAGCTTACCACGCATACGGATGCTTTTATCGAGAACGAGCTGACCATTTATCTGGCGATCAAACACACGCAAAAAGACCATCAAGCATTGGCAGAATTGGCTAAGCAGCTACCGATGCTCATACCAGATTTTGATGCGCATTTTTATGTACATGTCAATGCCAATAATTTGGCAATATTACCGCATGTGGTTCATAAGCGTCATGCGGTGCAGTTTTTATTAGAGCAGCATTTGGATCATCAGCGCCCAAGCTTTGGTTTTGGTGACAGTCTAGCAGACCTGCCATTTTTGCAACTGCTTGACTGGTATGGCCTGCCAAATCACGGGCAACTACATGAGAAATTTTCAGCTTCATAATAGAGCTTTTATTCTCATTATCAGCATACGATTATCACCACGACTTCACACTGCTATCACCACTTCATCATATTGTCACTAAGCGAGTACCCATATTTCTACCATGACTGCAAATAACCAAAATACTCAAATAGCCGATTTATCACAGTATGGCTCAGGCAGCTATCTTGCCAGCGATGTCACTGTCTTACTCGACATCGTTGATAAAGACGCCATTGCGGATGTCCCTGTTCATCAAAAAGAAGCGCTGATCCAAAGTGGGCAGCGTCATTACTCTGATATGCTAACATTGGAGGACGCGCCAAGTGTCATGCACGAACAGCTGTATATCGAGGCGTTAGAGCAAGGCAAAGTAAGAGCAGCTACTGATATTGCCAATTTGGCCTATACGCTACAGCAGATTTTTCAGCTGAACGTCAATAATGAGCGCCCGCTGATATTGGTTAGTCTTGTGCGCGCCGGTTTGCCGATTGGTGTGCTGTTGCAGCGCGCATTGGTGGATGCTGATAGCAGCTACGCCCTACCCAGTGTGCATTATGGTATCAGCATCATCCGAGATCGCGGTCTTGATGCGATTGCTTTACAGATGATATTAAGCCGCCATCCTCATAGCCCGATTGTATTTGTCGATGGTTGGACGGGTAAAGGTGCCATTTATAAAGAACTGGCGCGTAGTCTAGAAGCGTTTGCCGAGCCCAACCATCTCAACTTTGCCAATATTTTTCATCAGGGTAAAGGTGCTATTCCCTTATTGACCCTTGCTGATCCGGCTGGCGTCGCCTGGCTTGCTGCTAGCGAGGAAGACTGGTTGATTCCATCGGGTTTATTGAACAGTACCGTATCAGGGCTCATATCACGTAGCTTGTATACTGAACCAAAACTGGGGCTACATCGCAGTGTTTTTTATGATAATTTAATTGAGGCAGATCATAGCCTAGCTTTTATCGATTGTATTGATACCACAAGGCGCACATTAAGCACGCCTTTACAAGGCTTGCCAACCTATAAGCAGCCTCGCTATCAGACCGCGGACTTGATAGAGACGCTGGCAGCGGACTACGCTATCAGCAATCGTAATCGTATTAAGCCAACCATCGCTGAGGCGACACGGGCGATATTGCGCCGCGACCCTGAATGTATTTTACTAGCAAGCGCTGAGCATCCCGATACCATATTATTGCGCCATTTATGTGCACAGCGACATATCCCTATTAGGGTCTTAGGTGATAAAATACTGCCTTATCAAGCCATTACGCTCATTAAGCGGCGCGGCGCAGACGAGTAATGCTTTATCGTTTTGCGCCTTGTGCTTGAGGGTTTTAACCGCTCTTTTATACCTATTCATTTACCTCTATTTACGATGCCTATTATGTCAGATATGTCAAACAACGAGTGCCACCTTTATCAAAACACCCAGTCTTATGCGCATCTGATTACTGAGCGTCATGCCATGCTCAAGCCTCATATGCATCATCCGTATCAGTTGGGGGCGAGCTTGTATATGCCAGCGACGCGTCAAGATATTTGGCAAGTGATCAAGCGTGATAAATTACCGACGATTAATAGTATTATCATCTGCCTAGAAGATGCGGTCAGCCACCATGATGTTGAGTTGGCACTTGAGCGCCTGCAAACGCTGCTGCATACATGGGCGACGCACGTTGATAGTATCAATGAGCCGATACAGCAAGCTGATATGCAGTCCGAGCAACCAACGCGCCCGCTGGTATTTGTACGTCCGCGCCATCCGGCCATGCTAGAGCAGTTATCAAATTTTACCCATATTGATTTGATTGATGGTTTTGTAATGCCCAAAGTCGATATGTATAGCCTGTCTAATTGGCGCATGGCGTGCCAGAATCTCAGCACCGAGATGCTATTGATGCCGACGCTTGAGACGGCAGCATTGTTTAATCCGCATCATAATCAAGAGCTTGCGATTGGTTTTAAAGAAGCCTTTAATCAGCCCGTATTTGCTTTGCGTATCGGTGGTAATGACTTGTTTGCAGCATTGCGTTTGCGCCGTCCTAAAAACAGCCTTGTCTATGACACGCCCGTTGGTACGCTCGCCTATCAGCTGCTTGGCTGTTTTGTGCCGCATGGCTTTTATCTCTCGGCACCGGTGTTTGAGTATTTGGATGAACCCACACTATTTATGCAAGAGCTGACGCGTGATGTGAGCTTGGGATTGGTTGGCAAAACCGTTATTCATCCAAGCCAGATTGCCTTGGTACAGCAAGCTTATTGCGTACCGCTTAGCATTTTAGATGAGGCGCAGGCAATCTTGCATAGCGAGGCAAAAGCGGTCTTTAAATATAACAATACCATGTTAGAGCCTGCTACTCATCGTGCTTGGGCAACTGAGATCGTCAATCGAGCTAACGTTTTTGGCACCATTAATGATGGTAATAACGACTACACAGCGCGCTTATAAATTGTAAACACTCCTTTTAAAGCGCCTAGATTAACACATGAAGTGCAATATCAAATGCGAGGGGAAAAAAAGACCTAGATGCGCTAGCATCAAAGTCTTTATCCACCGACCAAAGTGAGATTGCAACCATGAACTATACACATCTAAGCCTAGGGGAACGATACCAGATTTATGCCCTTATAGGGGC
>NZ_CAJGZK010000017.1 GCF_904846215.1 Psychrobacter glacincola
TTGCCCGTGATATGCATGGCGGTAATGGTATCTCTGATGAGTTCCATATCATTCGTCATGTGATGAATTTAGAAGCGGTCAATACTTATGAAGGCACTCATGATATTCATGCGCTTATCTTAGGTCGTGCGCAGACTGGTATTCAGGCGTTTTATTAACCTGTTTTATTGAAATAAGCGCTTAGCCGCGATTTATTTATGCCGTTGCTGTTAAATTGTGGCTAAGTGTGGATTCTGATCGTTGGCGCGTGTTGCTATTAAGTATTCATCAAAGACAAAATGAGTAATAAGAGTCAAAAAATAAGGGATTATTATGACCGTAATATCACAGTCGGAGCAGGTTGATTCTATTAATAATAATGTGCAAAAAGGCGCGTTACACGGTATCAAGGTACTTGATTTGTCGAGAGTGTTGGCTGGCCCTTCTTGTACACAGGTATTGGCAGACCTTGGTGCTGAAGTCATTAAGGTTGAACGTCCCGGTGTTGGTGATGAAACGCGTCATTGGGCACCGCCAACGTTCAGTGATAACACCTCCGCTTATTACGCCACCATTAACCGCAATAAAAAATCCCTCACCGTCGATATCAACACACTAGCAGGGCAGACCATTATCAAGCAACTTATCGCTAGCAGCGATATCGTCGTTGAGAACTTTAAAGTAGGTGGTCTTAAAAAATACGGCTTAGACTACGACAGTCTAAAACAAGATAATCCGCGTTTAATATACGCGTCATTAACTGGTTTTGGTCAAACAGGTCCAGACGCCAAGCGCCCCGGTTATGACTATATTATTCAAGGATTGTCAGGTCTGATGAGTATCACTGGGCCTAGTGATGGTGAACCGCACAAGGTTGGTGTAGCAGTTGTGGATTTATTTGCTGGACTACAGCTTACTATCGGTATCCAAGCAGCATTATTAGCACGCCACAACACTGGGCTTGGGCAACATGTCGATGTGGCATTGCTAGACAGTGCGCTTGCCATGTTAGCCAATGTCGGTATGAACCATCTCGCATCCGGAAAAGTTCCGCCAAGACTGGGCAATCAGCATCCTAATATCGTGCCTTATCAAGTATTTGAAGCTGAAGGAGAAAAACACTTTATCTTGGCTTGTGGCAATGACATTCAATTTGCCAAGCTTTGTGGTGTGTTAGGCGTTGATTGGTATAGTGACCACCGTTTTGCGACCAATCCGCAACGCGTTGCCAATCGTGAGCTGCTGTGCGATGAATTAACCAAGCAGTTTGCCGAGCGACCACGCAGCTATTGGTTAGACGTTTTAGATCAAGCGGGCATTCCATGCGGGGCGATTCATAATGCGGCTGAGGCCTTGGCTATGCCGCAAGTACAAGCACGCGAGATGATTGTTGATTTTGCCGCGCAAGGTAGCCCTGTCAGAGCGCTTGGTAATCCTATTAAATTATCTGCATCACCTGTCACTTACCGGTCGCCACCACCAAAACTAAGCGAGCATACAGACAGTACGCTTACTGGTTTGGGCTATGATAGCGATATGATAGCCAAGCTCAAAGCGGATGGGATTGTTTGATAAGCTATATTTGAGGTAACTGGAAAAATAGGACAACGATGAGATAAAGCGATTAGTTAAAAGGTCGAGCTATAATTAACGGGCAGGCTTAAAGCCTAAACGCTGCTCTATTTGTTCAGCTAATTCAATCAGCGCGGCGCTGACTTCATTGCGCTTAGACTCATATTCTGCCTGCAAAAAGCTGACAGCCATACCCGCGGTGGCGCTACCCGATGCATTACGAATATAAGTGCCCAAGCAATACATACCATCGCGCAGCTGACCATCATCGAGTGAGATACGGCAGTTATGAATAGCGGTAAGCTCAGTGGATAGGTCATCAAAGTTATCTACGCCATTAAGTGTTACTGGTTTAGGGAAATGACCTTCGTATAACGATTCAATTGTAGTCATGGATAGCGTTGAAAGCATCGCTTTTCCAGACGCTGAAAATACCGCAGGCACCCGTACACCGGAACGGAAGGTGAAACCAAGCGGTGCAGGTGCATCGTGACAGGTTAAAAATACCACCTCGCCCAAGTCCAACTTAGATAGAGTGACGGTATGCTGCAGCAGGATAGGATATTGTACAATAAGATCTTTAAATAAATGTATGACCCCTTGTTGCTGTTCGTATTTACCTGCCCAATAAAGTAGATAGGAGCCTAAATGAAAGCGACTATCGGCGTCTTTGTATATGACGTGTTTGGTCAATAAGCTCTGCAAAATATTATGGGTTGAGCTTGGTGGTAACGCCAACTTCTTAGCGATATGCGCTGCAGTTAATGGCTGCGGGCTGGCAGTAATTAGATCTAGGATTTGGAAGGTTTTTTCCAGTGATGGAACAGTTATTGTACTCATAATTTACCCATAAGTTGAATCAAAAATAAAGGTGTAATGGACAAAATCCATACTAAAAAGTAGAAGATAGCGACTAACTAATGGACACAATTCATGTTGGTGGAGCTATTTTGACAATACAAGTTTTTGATAAACAGCAGCTTATATTGTTATTTAGACCATCATAACTATTCAGTTATTCTTTTAATTCACTGAACATACTTTCAAGAAAATTGGTTGTATTTGGTATATTTAAATGCTCGTATTCCTATAAGTAAACAACCAGTTATATTAGTTCGTATACCCATAAGCACCTTTAAATCGCTTATGGGTATACGATATTTTATTTTTTCTAATGTTAACACTACGTTCATTAGAGTTGATGAATGATATACCAGCCATATAATCGTTCTGTGAAACCTAGCTTGTCGTACTGTGCTGAAGACCATCGTCTAAGCTGCCTGCTTGCGATAGTTTTAGGACAACGAGTGATTATTTATAGCTGTAACTTCTTGCAAATACAGATAGTATATAGATTTAGCTAATGTGTGTGAAAAGAGTTGACTACTACAGTTATAACCTTAACCCCATAAAAGAACCATAGTGTCATTACGACACTATGGCAAGAATAATTAAGACTAACCTTTTGACGCTAACGACTAAAATAATAATTTACTTATCTATAAGCCATAAACAATCCCTAGTTTAATAGCCCAACCGATATCACTGGGAAGGCCACCAAAACAATCAATCGAATCAAGTCAGAGACAATAAAAGGTGCTACTCCACGAAACATATCAGCAAGCTTGATATGCGGTGCTACCGCTTTAATCACAAATATATTCATGCCCATTGGAGGAGTAATAAGCCCAAGCTCTACAGTTAATACCGCAATGATACCAAACCAAACGGGATCAAAACCTAATGCTAGAATAATTGGGTATACCACAGGAATAGTAATGACCAACATCGCTAAGGCATCCATAAACAACCCAAGCAGAAAATACATGATCAAGATGCAGATTAAAACGATCATTGGACTAACGTCTAAACCACCAATCCACGCTGCTAGCGTATTAGACATCTGCGACACAGAAATAAAGTAGCCAAGAGCTTCTGCACCTAACAGCATAAAAAATACGACCGCAGATAACGCCAAGGTCTCAATTAACGACTGCTTTAATCCTGCAAAACGCATACCTTTAAAAACTGCATAGCCCCAAGAGGCAAATGCCCCTACTGCTGCCCCTTCAGTGGGCGTAAATAATCCAAAGAAAATACCGGCAATAATAATAATAAAAATAAAGCTAAAGGGAATAAGGCCAGTTAAAGAAATTATTTTGGCTTTCCACGGGGTTCGCTCGCCACGTGGCGCTAAATGTGGCTTCCAGCGTACCATGATCATGACGGTAATAGAGTACATTACCATGCCTAAAACACCAGGTAAAAACCCAGCAATAAACATATCGCCAACCGACTGCTGGGTCAAGATAGCATATACCAACAGCGCGATACTCGGTGGGATCATGATCCCCAAAGTACCGCCAGCGGCTAAAACGCCACAGGCAAAACCAGGTTGATAACCGTATTTTTCCATTTGTGGCAATGCCACTCGAGCCATCGTAGACGCAGTGGCTAACGAAGATCCTGAAATAGAAGCAAAGATACCTGATGAGCCAATACCAGCAACACCAAGACTGCCTCTGACGCCACCAAAGATAGTGCGAGTAGACTCAAAAAGCTTGCTCGCCATACCAGAATGAGTAGCGAATACCCCCATTAATATAAACAAAGGAATGGCGCTGTAATCATATTTTGCTAAGACATCTACTGGAATATCTTTTAGCATTTGTAACGCGCCACTAGGCGATGTCACTGCCCCAAAACCTACTAGTCCTACCCCTAACATAGCTAAAGCAACAGGCACCCTGCCGATGACCAATAAAATCATGCACACTAAACCGATAGCACCAACAATTTCTGGACTCATGCTCCTGTCTCCTCGGCGTCAAAAAACTCGCCCGTTGTGAAAATATTGATGGATTCGATGAGAGCTCGAATAGCGAGCAAGGCACTTAAAAATGAACTTAATGCATAGATAGGCATCATTGAAATTCTTAGATCTTGTGTCACTTTACCGAAATGGACGGCATCGACTGCATTCTCATATAAACCCCATGTGAACACGATACCTATTAAGAAAAAACCCATCATGAAGATGCCCATCATGTAGCCTTTAATAGACTGCGGCATTTTTTGGGTGAAAACGTCTACGATGATTTGTGAACGTTCAACATAAGCGGCAAAAGCGGCTAGCAATGCAAAAAACATAAAATAAGAGACAATCTCTACGCCACCTTTGATAGTAAATCCAAGCTCACCACCAGTGAGCTTGAACATATAGCGGAAGAAGACATCTGCAATAGTGGAGACCACAATGATGATTAAGCTGACACCACCAATGAACTCACACATCTTTGCAATAAAGCGACTGATTCTAATCAAAAATGCCATGTGAAACCTCCGATAGATTAAACCTTACAAGCAACACTAGCCTCTTTGGCTTTTTTATAAACACCTTCAGCATCGAGTCCTAATGCGCTTACATCATCGAGATATTTTTGGGTGCCTTTTAGAAGAGGGCCTTTCCAGTCTGGATCATTAAGTGGATCCGGAATGTCGATAATCTCATCACCTCTATCTCTAGCAGCTTGAAGCCCTATTAAATCAGTCCTATCCCACATCTCACCGACTTTTTTAGTAAGCGCCATACCTGAGTTGTCATCGATCACCTTTTTTAAGTCATCGGGCAAGCTTTCATATTTATCTTTATTCATAGTCATCATAAGAGCAGAACTATAGAACGGGATATTAGTATGATATTTGGTTAGTTCATCGAGTTTAAAAGTTGTGATCGCTTCCCATGGGAAACTTAACCCGTCAACGACACCACGCTGTAGAGACGTATATATATCGTTTGCAGGCAACCCTACCGGAGAGGCACCCATACTTTCAATAATATCACCTGCTACAGCAGAAGGCCTACGAATACGCATACCTTTCATATCTTCAGGGGTTCGAATAAGCTTGTCAGTGGTATGTAGAGTGCCAGGCCCAGTAGCGAACATAAAGAGCAGGTGAGAATCTTCATATTCGCTAGAAATAGTGCCATTTTCATAAAGAGTTTGCAGCATGCAACCTGTTTGCGTCGACGAGTTAGACAAGCCTGGAAGTTCTGCAATTTGAGTCAATGGAAATCGACCGCTTGTATAACCCTGTACTTGAGAACCAATGTCAATCGTTCCCTTTACTGTAGACTCATAAGCTGTATCTGCTTTACTAAGGGTTGCCGATGGATATACTTCCACCTTGAGGCGTCCATTCGAGTCTTCTTCAACTTTTTTAGCCCATGGCTCAAAGATTTCTTTATTGACATCAGCGGTTGCTGGATAAAAATGCGAAAAACGCAGAACGGTGGTTTCTTGAGAGGATGAGGTATCGCCATTGTCAGACTGATTAGAACAACCAAGTAGGCTAACGGCTGCAAGCGCAGCTACAGAGAATAGAGGGACAATTTTCACTATTGATTCCTTTTGATAGTGTTTGGAAAGTAAGAAGTTATTCTATTAAATATCTAAATAATTACGCGTTTATTAATTCAATATCCTTTGAACCAAATTTAGCGTTGATTGATAAATAGAGCTTCATATAATTCGTATGTTGAATTACTATTCAGTATATTGAATAATATGATGCTTATCAATCATTAATAATCATTTTCTTAATACCTAATGATAAATAAGTTTAATAACAAGGAGCGTTACTATGTCAATAAATATGCTAAAGCTAGCAAACCTAGATTTGATCCCTGCTGTCAAATCCGTAGAAACAAATTTGGGAAATTTTAGTTACGCAGCCTGACGATAGTAATCAAGCCACATCTGTATTGGCGTTTTATAGGCTAAATCTTTTTTGACCTCTATTGTCAAATCCGTAGAAATTAACTTGGGAGATTTTACTATGGCTAAGCGACAGTAGTTGTCGTACACCCTATTTTATTCTCTTTCTTTCCACTGGTTTTTATACTATAGTTATTGAGTTAGGAATAAATATCGTGACATAGAGTTAACCCTCGAAGCGCAACGCTTCACCTTATAACTCTGCTATTTTCGTTAAACCCAACAACTTCTTGACCTGCATTAACCATCACCATTCTGATTATCAATAAACACAAAAAAATACTTAGATATAGCCTGCATGAAAATGCTGGTAATAAACCTCTTTTTGTCAAAAAAATAAGCTTAAACAAATTAACTCACTCATCTTGCCCCTACAACGTTGCTCAAAAAGCTGCGAGTAGACACGGCTGACTTAAAGCTTTGACTACCATAATTAAAAAACGCTACTACCAAACTGCCTTTAAAATAATAAGGACAATCCTATGACGAATATAAAATGTATTTTCGAGAAAAAACGCATAGACAATGTACAGTGGTCAGGTGTATCAAGACTCTCAAGTTTACCGTCACTACCGAATGATGGTAAATCCCCACCACTTAAAACTCCGTTGTTCTATCTGACTAGCGTGTCTGTTAACGACTATGAAGATGATATCTATTTTGTTAATAATACCGATCAGACGCTACACTTTGTAGCGCCATTTAAGCTATATCAGAACTTAAATGAAGCGGGTGCCAAGCTCGGTGATGTCAGTGTTGAAAATCTAAATAAAGTGACGTTTTATAGCAATGATATGGACCGGTTATACACTGACGTACTTCCCAATCAAGGCGTGCGTATTGATAGTACTCATATCATTTATGACAGTGATTATTTGATACAGCACTTTATTCATGTTCCGTTTAAGGGGCTTGATACCCATTATGGTATTTGGCGCTTTAACGTGGTTGAAAAAGGTGGGATTGGTCAGAGCTATCCACTATTGTGGGATGACTTTAGTAAGCCCTCACATATGGTCAGTTGTGACTGTATGTCTGAGCGGGGTGAGATACCGATAGAGCCTTCAGTGTATGAAGAACGCTGTTGGGTATTAGATAGTCTGACCCAGTCTCTTGGAGTGGCTGATGCCATATTTATACTGGCTATTAATGATGTACTGTACCGTTATTGTGTGGGTTGGAGCGCGCCCTACAATGAATCTGATATACAGGCAAAAGACATTGCTCATAAATTACAGGAGCTAAAGCCTAACGATGCTGATGCGGTAAAAGAGATTATACAAGACGTTTATGATTTCTGGTTTAACAAGGGCTTTGCTAAGAATATTCCAGTGGAGGCTTGCACGGAGATTTTAGATTTATATAAGACATACATTGCTAATAAAAACACGCTCTCATTGAAGCCAAACCTATGAGCGAGCAATTGACTATCAATAAAAAAAACCTAAAAAGGAGAAAGATATGATGTTTCCCATTGAAAATAACGACACATTTTTACTATTCTTTCACGGTCTTGATTCAAGCTGTGAGACCAATAAATACACCTGTATTAAACGTGAGCCCAAATATTGCCAAACCGTCAATTATAGAGATGATTTCGAAGAGATTTTCAATATTTATGACACATTAATTCAAGAAAAAATGAAGCAGTATCCGCGAGTAGTATTAGCAGGGCACTCACTTGGTGGATGGTTTGCCAATCACTTCGCTCATAAATATAACTTGCGTGCGCTACTGATTGCACCCTGTATTTATCCTAGTGAGGTATTAGCCGATCGTATTCCGCAAGTGGCTGATATGAAGCTGTCATTTCCCACCTCAAACACTGAAATGATGCGAGTGATGATTGAGGTAGAAGACGAATGTTTGGATGTAGCGGTTGCCAGACGAACGCTGGTGAACTTACCTGACAGCTGGGAGGTGGAGTACTTTGAGAATGGTCATCACCGAATTGCCCGTAGTGAAGCTATTTGGTATCACTTAGTCCATCTGTGCGAAGACCCTATTATTTGGATGGACGAGGCAACGTATCATGGGGAAGAATAGCCGATACTATAATTATTGGTTTAATCGCCTGGCATTTGACTCATTTTATATCTTAACCTAGAAAATAAAATTATAGGTTGTCCGTTATACTGGCCTCTATGATAACCGTAAGGGCTTACCGCTATGAATACTTCCTCAAATGACCGCTATCCAAAATCTGCCAAGTCAGTAGCACAAGCCTGTGCGATTACCTTTCAGGGTAATGCCAGTAATAACCTGCAGCAAGATGCTTTTTTCTTTTTAGATAACTGGTATCAAGAAGACTTAGGTGTGATGGCGGTGACACCAGTGGCATCTCCTTTTTGCTTAGCAGTATCTGATGGTGTGGCAAGCTCCAATCAATCGCAGCACTGCTCAAAGGCAGTGGTGAAAGCAATTAGCCGGTTATGGAGGAATCATAGAAAGCTAACGGCCGATGCTATTCATCAATCGATTAATCAAGCCAAGCATTCATCTAAGCGTCATGGTGCAGCGGCAACCCTCGCGATGGTAGTGGGAGAAGTAAATAGTGAAGGCTTAGTAAAGGCAACGATAACCCATGTAGGGGATAGTCGTGTTTATTGGCTGCCCGAAGGCGCGTCACAATGGCAATGTCTGACTCGCGATCATAACTTGCTAAATGAACTCATTGATCAGCAGGCACAGGAGCAAGGTCGGCAAGCTAAGTTTTCTGACTATAACCGAGAAGGAATGGCGGGAAGTCTGTATAGCATTACCGAATGCTTTGCATTGACGGCTGATGACAGCTATATAAGCAGTGAAGTACCAGAAGCCAACTCTTGCACTATTGATGTTAATAGTGGCGACTGTCTCTTGGTCTGTACGGATGGTATTCATGACTTAGTGCCAAGTTATGATTGGCAAACTGTCAGTGCACAGACAGATTTACAGGAGTGGCTCATCACTCTTAAAAATCAGGTCTATGATTCAGATGGCAATGCTTATGATAATGGCACAGCCATTTTGGTTCGTTTTTATTGAACACTTATTTTAATAATGAAGTGATGAGCTCATCACGTAATAGGGTAAATGCTATGCCCACGCATCCAATGGCCAGCTATACAAAGTCGACACGTCTATTTGCTTTATATCAATGTCTGCCTCGTAGTGAAGCGGATGCTGTGTCACTGACAGAGTTGATGATTGGTTATGGTGATAATCCAGATAATTTCGCTAATGAGCGTAAAAACTTAGAGAACGATCTGATTGGCTTAAATCAAATCTTTAACGGTATTTTTTATAGTGATGCATTAGTTCGAGTACCGGAATGGGGGCAAAATATCAGCGGACAAACAGCACGCTTTTATATTGAACCGAGCTTTAGTATCGACGTTCTTAACGAGCAAACAGTGTTCTTTTGGGAGATGCTTGATAAATATACTGCAAACTATTTACCAGTGTCTTTTAAACAAGGGATCACAGCTAAGCTCACTCAACTACGTCGACAGGATAAGGAGAGTTTCCATCAAAGCGAGCTTGGGCAATGGCAAAATTATCTCATCACTTTACCTAGTATCGTGCAAGCACCAAAGCTTGATAATGACGTGCTTGGCAGTATTCATCAAGCTTTGCTACAAAATCGTCAATTAAAAATAAGCTATCAAAGTAAATGGGAAGAAAAACCAACTCAAAGAGTTGTTTATCCTAAAGGACTGATCTTTATTGACAATATGGTTTATCTCACAGGCTTTGATCCTACTGATGATCATATCGATGATGAAGTACTGTTAAAAGCGCATCGTAATTTTGCAATCAATCGTATTACCGAGGCAGTAGTCATAGATAAGCCGATACCTGACTGGGTAGGGCGAGATACTTTTTCATTAGAGCATTTGCATAAACTGGGTAGGTTAGAGCCGACTGATAGTGCACAGATCAAACTGGTTTTAGAGGTACAAAGATATGCCTGTCAGCATTTATACGAGCGTCCGTTATCGATAGATCAAAAAATTATTGCTATCGATGACACTTGGAATCAAGTCAGTGCCACGGTTGCTAATACGCTTCGTCTGCAAGATTGGCTGGTAAGTATGTCACAGTTGTCTGTTGTCATTGAGCCACCAGTGCTAAAAACCGTAATTCTAGAGCGCTTACATAGTGCGTTAGAGTTATATGGAGATTAAGATTCAGTTATTAATAATGTGATCTTAAATTATTTAACGAAGAGTTGATTCTCAACTTTAACAGGAAGTTTAAAATGATAACAAACAATACTACTACTGCAAAACCATGGATGTCAGAGCTGTGGACATGGGCCGATGAGTATGGGATTTCTGAAAAGGATTTACCACGAAACGAAGCGCATCTATTGACGATAACAGAATTGGAGATCTGCTCTGACCAGATTACTGAGCTGCCTGAAAGTATTGGTTACTTACACAACCTAACCCATTTAGCCCTAAACTGCAAAGCGCTTGAACGTTTGCCAGAGTCTATAGGTCAATTAAGTCAGTTAGAGCGATTGACGATTACTAGTGATGAGGTTAAGCAACTTCCTGAGAGCTTTGCTAGGCTAATCAGTTTGAGTTCGCTAAATATTCCTACTCACTTAAGCAATCAGCTACCCACGACTCTTATGGATAAGTATCATAATGAAAATGAAACGTTATATATAGAGCGTATGGCTTTCACTTCGTTATATAGCCCCTTGGAAAAGAATTATGGCTTATCCTTTTTCGGGTTTGTTCTTATTAGTGATGATTGGAATGAAAAAGCACTAATTGATTTAAAGTTCAAAGCAGCATTAGAGTTCTTACTCGTTTTGCAAACCACTGAACAAACTATTGATGATTTTGATGTGGTGGATGGCGTGATCATTTGCAAGCCTGATGAAGTACAAAAAATAATAAATATGTTTGAAACTACTTTCGACTATTCTGTGATGGCTATAGACTTTGGAGATGTTAGAGAAGCAATAAATTTTGCGAAACCTGCTAAATTTATACAAGCTAGTGCATTAGAAGTGTCTGAATCAGACAAAGTATTTAGTCAGATTATTGATCAAATTCCTAAAGAGATAACCGTAAAATCTGTGATGTTTCAAGTGGAAAGTAACCGTTATTTTACAGTGGATGAGTTCAAAGTTATGTCAGATACTATTGATAATATGGGTGCAGAGGATGAACATATTTTCTATAGTGCAAAAGTTGTCGATAAGCCTGAGCACTGTTGGATGGGTATGATATATATGGTTGGGTAGTTTGGCGTAAGGTAATGGCTTGAATGAAATTGTGGACATCGTTTGCAAATGATTATTATTAAGTAGCAAGGAATACAGGAAATGAAAACTACAAATAAGCATCTATTTGATGATTTTATTCAAGCTCAAAATACTGTTTATCCATCGGTTATTAAAGAGTTAACCGAAGGGCGTAAGCGGACCCATTGGATGTGGTTTATTTTCCCGCAAGTGAAAGGGTTGGGACACAGCACAATGGCTCGGCGTTTTGCAATTGAGAGTCTAGAGCAGGCAAAAGAGTATTTGCAGCACGATGTGCTTGGAGCACGGTTGAGAGAGTGTGCTGAATTACTATTGCTACATCCTGATAAAAGCGCTTTAGAAATTTTCGGATCAATCGATACGCTGAAATTACACTCTTCGCTTACGTTGTTTACTTTGGCTTCCTCTAATAAAAAATGTGTTTTTGACGAGCTTTTGGATCAGTTTTACCGAAGCAGTTACGATATAAATACCATCAGAATGTTAATGCAATTAAGTGATTGGAAACAAACTCTATTAAAATCATAATTTGTTAAAGGAGAAATGACTATGAGTGAAGTTCAAAAATTAATAAATGAAGTAAGCCAAAAGGTTACGGCCTTAGAGACCGCGCAAGCACTCTATAGCAGACAGCTCTCACCAGACTTTAATACCTTTGAATACATCAACACTGATGAATTGGGACTTAGTCGTATATTAGCAGCTTTACTTGATCCAAAAGGTAGCCATGCTCAGCAAGAGATTTTTCTTAAGCTATTTATTGAACACTGCTTATCTACTATACACAAAGCACCTGAATGGCAGTCTTTTCTTAATAATATAGAGAAGACAAAGGTTTTATTGGAAGTAGTCACTGAAAAAATTAATAGCTCGCGCCGTATGGATATTTATCTGAACTGTCAGGTAGGCAGCGATAGCTATGGCATCTGCATTGAAAATAAGCCTTATGCAACAGATCAGTTCGAACAATTAAAAGATTATGCTATTGAGCTTAAGAAGAGACACTCTAAAGCTTGGCATCTTATTTATATTAGTGAGTCTGATTATGGCCCAAGCGAATATAGTATCAAAGCTAATGAGTTAAAAGTTTTGACTGATGAAAATCAATTTAGCGCTGTAAAGTTTAGTGATTTAGTAGGTTGGCTCAAAGCATGTCAAGTCGAGTGCCAAAATCACAGCGTTAGTGAGTTTATTGCGCAGCTAATTAAGTTTATTCAGAAGCAATTTATGGGGATAGAGGATATGAGCGAAAGTAATGCAGTTGTGGAAATTATTGGAAAAAATTCTGAGACTATTGATGCTAGTATTAAAGTTTCTAATACTATTGATCAGATGAAAAGAGAACTCATAAAAAAGCTAAAAACTGACCTACTAAAAAAATGTGAGAAGACTCATTATAAACTAGATATCAGTAATCTTGGAAAAGGTAAAAACTACGAGCAGATTAATTTTATAATACCAAACTATGATATCGGGTATATTTGCTTTGAATTCCAAGGCGCAAATTTTGATCGTCCATGTTTAGGGATTAGATTTGCTTCAGAGGATTTGGTGAAATCTTCTTTAAATAAGGAGAAAATCAAAACAGTATTTGATATTGCTTTTAGTGATAAGAAAATTTGGAATACGAAGCTTTGGCCAGCCGGCTACAATTTTCAACCCCAAGACTGGAAAGGTTCAAGCGAGGCGTGGCTTATGATTAATAACGACACAATGGCAGATAAAATATTGGAAGAAATGGACAAAGTTTATCAAGTATTGAATGAAAATAGTTGTTTTAATCATTGATTTCGTCTCCTAGATGAAACTATTACAACAGTACACAATATCAACTCTAATTCCTTCAAAATAGAGACAGCTAGACTATGACTACTAAAACTATTCAAGACTATCTAGCCAAACAACAGGTACTTGATGAGCAGACCATCGTAACAGAGGATACTGATTACGTCGATCTCGACACTATGGATAAAGAGGCTTTGCAAGAGGTGAGCTATGCTGAAGAAACCGTAGAGATAAACTTGGTAAACTAAGCACAACAACTGGAGTTTACCATGCCCAAGAAATTAAGAACCTACAGTACAGAATTTAAAGCTGAAGCGGTTAAGAAGATAGAAGACAATAATGGCAATATCTCAGCTACCGCAAAGCAGCTTGGTATAGCCATGCAAACCTTATCTAGCTGGCACAATAAAGCCAATCAGGGCAAGCTTGCAGGAACTGAACAGTACGATCCGCAGCTTATGGCAGTGATGGAAGAAAACAAGCGTCTCAAACGACAACTCAAAGTAGCTGAGGAGGAGCGCGAGATACTAAAAAAGGCCACCGCGTACTTTGCGAAAAACAGTTAGTGAAGTACGCCTTTATAAAAACTAATAGACAGGTCTTTAGTATCGTCTCTATGTGCGGTGTACTGAGTGTTAAGTCGTCAAGCTACTACGATTGGATTAATCGTGATATCAGCGACCAACAAATACATCGCAACCATTGTGAGCTACTGGTTAAAGCCGCTCACAGTGAAACTTGTGAGCGCTACGGTGTTGATCGATTGCATGCAAAGCTGATAGAGCAAGGGTTTGATATTAGCTTATACATGGTCAGAAGCATCTTTGATGAACATGGTATCAAATGCCGTCGTCATAAACGCTTTAAAGTCACCACCGACTCAAACCATAACAAGCTAGTCTATCCAAACGTGCTGGAACAGCAGTTTAATGCTAAGCGTCCTAATGAGTCTTGGGTCAGTGATATTACTTATATCTGGACCAACGAGCGCTGGTTGTACTTAGCTGGACTAAAAGACCTCTACACCAAAGAGCTGGTCGGCTACGCCATTAATAAGCGCATGACAGCGGATTTAGTATGCCGTGCACTCAATATGGCAATCAAGAACAAACGTCCAAGCAAAGGGCTAATCGTTCATTCAGACAGAGGCAGTCAGTACTGTAGCCACGCGTACCATAAGATCATCAAGCAGCAGCAGTTTACAGGCTCGATGAGTGGTAAAGGTAATTGCTTTGATAACGCGCCAATAGAAAGCTTCTGGGGCGTGTTGAAGAATGAGTTGGTGTATCACCAAGACTATAAAACAAGGTTTGCAGCCATCAGCGATATCATTGGATATATTGAGCTGTACTATCACCAAACGAGGATTCAAAAGGGCTTGGGCTATAAGTCGCCAAGACAGGTGTGGTTTGACTTTTATCGTCAGGCTGCGTAACTAAAATCTCCCAAGTCTATGTGTACGGATTTGACGGCAGGGGTCACTCTTCATAATTAATGATTTTCATTGTGACGTCTCCTTGTCAGTTTGTGAGTCCCTGATTAGTGCTTCACCTTCAGAGCTATTCGATGCGCTGGTTAGCTTCTCCTTGCTCGCGAGTAGCAAGTTATCCATCGCTGAGCCATCCTGACGGGTAATGTCAGGTACATAGCGGCTATACACCCGAAACAGCATCTCCGTACTACTATGACCCATCTGCCGAGCAATCCACTCAGGGCTCTCACCAGCAGCCAGCCAAAGCGTCGCTGCCGTGTGCCGAGTCTGATAAGCCCGCCTATGTTTCAGACCGAGTAGGGCAAGCGTGGGTTTCCACACCCGCCGGTTCACATTGCGATACTCCATCGGATTGCCTTGTGAGTTGCAAAACACAAACTCTGACTTACCAAAGGTGCGTGCCTTCTGCTCTAGTAGGGCGTCATACACTAACTGTGACATCGCAATATCACGTTGCGAGCCTAACGTCTTCGTTGGACCCATCTCACCATTTACTAATGCACCACGGATACTGATCTCACGGCGATCAAAATTAATACAGTCCCACTTAAGCCCATCAATCTCACTGGTACGCATCCCGGTAAAGAAGCGAATGGTGTAGTAGGGCTTATAGTCAGCACGGACATGCTTTAAAATCAGCCATACCTCACTCAATGTAAACGGATTTACATCCGGACGAGCTTGCTTAAGATTCTTAATATTTTTATAAGGCATCTCAAACTCATGGCGATCTGATGCTTCTTCTAGTATCATACGAAGTAGTATCATAATCTGATTGATTCGTGCTACTGACAGACTTGACTGACCATCTTTACCGTAACGAACTTTGGCGAGGGAGCTACGGAAGGTCAGCAAGTCTGATTTTTTTATAGCATGTACTGCTTTACCACCAAACTCAGGCAATAAGTACTTATCAAGAATAATCTGTGTCTTTTGCCGATAGCTTGGCCGCCATTCAATCTTCTTCTCCTCATACCAAATATCGACAAACTGTCTAAAGGTAGGATTGCGACTGATACAAGCTTCCGCTCTATCGGCCAGTGCTGTCATCTCTTTTAGACGAGTACTCTTCGGAAAGTAGGCGCCATAGTCGAAGATGCCTAGGGTTATTTCTGCGTCTATTTTTTTCAAAACAGTCGCTAATTTTCTTCTGTTAGCTGGGTTATCTTCTAAGCTAGTCTTTTCTCGACAACGTATACCTAGGTAGTAGAAGTCGGCAATTAGTTTGCCAAACCGTCCTTGTATAGTAGCCATGATAAATCTCCTTATTTTTATTGAAGTGCCATACCATTGATAGCGCTCATAACAGGTTTACACATATCCTCTTCGATACGCTCCCATACATATAAAATCTTGCGACCGCCAAAAGGACGAATGTAATGAATGTTCTCAATCAAAACGGTGTCTTTCATTTGATTGCGGATAGTACGTGCGTCGTACTTGATGCGTTCAGCTAACTCATCAGTTGTTAAATAAGTATTGCTCATGGTATTTACCTCTTTTCAGTTATTAAGTCATCGCATTAAGTGATAGAATAAAAATTATTTTATCAACTTGTAAGAATGCACCTTGAAGTAATCAGTAATTATTTACCCGCTTAAAGGTAATTAATAACCGATTTGTGTACTATATTATCTTTTTACCTCAATGTAAAGCATTTTTACCCGAAAAGAGGTAATAATTATGATTGTGTCTAAACTCCCTGTTATTCTGGCAGAGAAAAAACTGCGCGTAGCAGATGTTGTAAGGGCAACAGGCATGAGTAAATCAACACTTCATAAGCTATACAATGAAGAGTCATCAAGAATTGATTTCAATACTATCGACCAGTTATGTGAGTTTTTAGACGTACAGGTGGGTGACTTATTTATTTATACGCCAAATCCTAAAGATGATGAAGAGTCTTGAAGATATACAGAGTTGAAAAAGATGCGCAGAGGAATAAGTGGCAGAGCCTTATATATATGACGTTCCAAAGCATGAAATTAAGGTTGGGGTTATTTTTTATATCTACTTTTTCATGATTTGGTCACGTTTTGGTCACGCTATGAGCTTAATTTAAAAAAAGCATTGGAAAAGGAAAAACGATGCTAAGAAAATATTTCTTAGCATCGTTTTTTATAAAGATAAGAGTAATAAGTTGGGGTCAATTATAGAATCAGTGTTTATATGGTGGACACGAAATGGTCACGTTTTGGTCACGGTGCTGATTTTTGAGCTTTTAATATGTTAGATAAACTTAGCAATCAGACTGAATAGCCAATAATGAAAATAGCTACAACCCCCGAAAATTAGACAAAAAAAAGCCTCACTGTTAAGTGAGGCTTTTTAAGTATTTGGAGCGGGAAAAGAGATTCGAACTCTCGACCCCAACCTTGGCAAGGTTATGCTCTACCACTGAGCTATTCCCGCTAATTTACCAACTGGCTATTAAATATAGTCTAGATGATGATGGCGTATTATACGCAGTTTTTTGAGCCTGTCAACAGCTAGCATAAAAAAAAGCAAAAGATAGTAAATTGGCATATTATCTTATCCATCAATCATGTTATAACAGATTGTTATCATATGTATTCCAAAATATTTCCTTTTCATAAATAGGCTGGGCTGCAGTTTTACAATTAGTTTTATCATATTCATGATTTATAAACATAACACTTAAGGATAAGTAGTATGAGTCAACAATATACCATCGCTGACTATTTGTTTGATCGTATCGCAGAAGCGGGTGCGTCAGAGATATTTGGCGTACCTGGTGACTTTAATTTAACTTTTTTGGACAATATTATCGCCTCTGATAAGCTGCGTTGGGTGGGTAATACCAATGAGTTAAATGCAGGTTACGCAGCTGACGGCTATGCACGTGAGCGTGGCTTTGCGGCAATGGTGACGACCTTTGGAGTGGGGGAGCTGTCCGCTATCAATGCCACGGCAGGCTCGTTTGCTGAGTATGCGCCAGTGCTTCATATCGTAGGTGCGCCAAGTACAGCATTACAAGATTCAAAGCGTCGCATCCATCATTCACTTGGTGATGGCGTATTCAATCATTTTATCAAAATGGTAGAGCCGGTCACGGTCGCACGGGCACAGATTACGCCTGAAAATGCTGCTTCAGAAATCGACCGAGTGATTCGCTTGATTCTTAAAAAGCATCGTCCTGGTTACTTAATGCTATCGCCTGACGTTGCTCGTCAACCTATTTATCCACCGACGACCAAGCTTGATGACAGCCAAGAAGACATCACCAGTCAAGCAGCACTGGCAGATTTTAAGCAAGCGCTCATAGAGTTTTTGCCAAACAAAACCATGACCCTCATGGCAGATTTGATGGTGCATCGTTTGGGACTGCAAAATCAGCTTAAGGCTTTGATTGCCGATACCGATATTCCTTATACGACGTTATCGTGGGGCAAAACTTTGCTTGATGAAAATAGTGAGCGTTGGGCAGGCACCTATGCAGGTGTGGCATCGCGTCCTGTGGTTAAGGATATGGTCGAAAACTGTGAGTGTTTGATAAAAATTGGTGTGCAATATACTGATACTACTACTGCAGGTTTTAGCCAAGATATTGATGAAAACGTGGTGGTTGACCTGCATTATGAGCGTGCGAGTATCGCAGGCAAAAACTTTGCGCCCATTGCCCTAAAAGATGCTCTAAAAACACTGCATGAGGTAATGACTTCAGATATTAATATTGTGCCTAAAAAATTCTGTGAAGAGGTAAAGCCGCATGAGCAACATGGCAAGGATGATGAGGCTATCCGTCAAGATGATTTATGGCATATCATTGCCGATGCGCTCGATGATAAAAACTTGGTGTTTTCAGAACAAGGTACTGCCTATTTTGGTATCAGTGATGTGCGTCTGCCAGAAGGTGTGACGTCTTATGGTCAGCCGATGTGGGGTTCTATTGGTTATACTTTGCCTGCGAGTTTAGGTGGTGCCATTGCTTCACCGCATAAGCGTAGTATTTTACTCATTGGTGATGGTTCTGCTTTATTAACCATCCAAGAGATTGCGGTGATGATTCAGGAGCGCATTAATCCTGTGATTGTGCTGATTAATAATGATGGCTATACCGTTGAGCGCGCGATTCATGGTGAAAACCAGTACTATAACGACATTCCTAAATGTGACTGGCAGTTGATGCCAAAAGCGTTTGGTGCCAATGATGATAATAGTCTGCTACTAAAAGCAGAGACAGCAGGCGAGTTAAAAGATGCTCTCAAGCAAGCGGCGGCTGCAAAAGATAAGCTGGTCATGTTGGAGGTTATCGCTGGCAAGCATGATATCCCGCCACTATTAGCCGATATCAGTGCCGCGCTTAAGCCAAAAGCCAATTAAGTCTATTTAATTAAGTTTCAATTATAAAAAGCCACAATGCGCCTACTGAGCGCTTTTTTAGAAGCTAAAAAACCGAGTGGTGAAGAACATTAAAAAACAGTCTGGGAGACTGTTTTAGTGATGCAAGACGTAGCGATAGCGAAGTGAAGGGCGGTTACGAAAATATCGCTGAGGCATAGACCGCCATTATTGATTATAGTTGGCGCTACTATCAAACCGTGCGACCGTACCGTGTTAATGATTATTTATCACCAGCAGAGAAAGAGCGACGATACGTTAATCAAAACCTCTTATCAGGTGTCCGAAATTAGGTGACCATTACACGATTGGCTTAAAATATCTGGAACTCTCAAACAGCATTTGATTTTTTCTTATTTTAGCTTTAGAACTGTATAGTATTGTTTTTACATTGAATCGACTACATACAAATGACAGATGAGATGGGTAAAGAATAAAAAGCTCTATTCATCATGAATAGAGCTTTTTATTGATAGTATTATTTTTAGGAGCAGCGACTACCACATCAAATCATCTGGAATTACGTAAGCGGCATACGGATCGTCTTCTGCCAGCTCATCTTCTGCAGTATCGTTCGATACCACCATAAAGCCTTCTAGCTTTGAATTAATACGATCAGCAAGTGGACGCGGTAGTAGCGCATAGCTATCGTCTAAGCGGGCAATGACCACGTGACCTGCCACGATTTGATCATACAGCTTTTGAGTAATAAAAAGTTTTTTAACTTTAGAGCCATCGACAAACTGATAGCTGATATCGCCGTTTGTCTCAGTCAGTTGATGCTGCTTAATCATTTGAATGATATTGGCTTTTAACATCTTTTCTTCTAAAAGCTGTTGTTTTTCTTGATTGAGTTTTTGATCTTTCTCTATTTTTTTAGCTTGAGCATCTGCCAAGGCTTTTTTAGCGTCGATATTTGATGCATCGCCAGTACGCTTAGCGTGTTGCGCCTGCTTGCTTATTTTGTTGGCTTTTTTGCTATCAACTAGACCTGCTTTTAGAAGTTGAGCCTGTAGGGCGTTTTTTGCCATATCTGCATTACCTAAATGAAACTACCTAAGTGAAATAAACTGAATCGTCATCAGTCATGGTAACAAATTCTGCCAAGCAATGTCCAATGTCATCAAATAAGGCCGTCTCAGCGCTTATCACTAAAGAAAATGTCGGTAAAAAATGGAATGTACGTATCTGGGATCATGGTTATGGATTCTTACCCATCTACTTAAGGACTTTTATAATTAATAATTTCTTTAGCCAGTGTGATAAGGTCTGAAGCGATAAAGTCTGGTTTTGGGACGTTGGTTGCCGAAAGGCGTGCATTATAAGGTCGAGTGATAAAAGCCCCTTGGCAGCCAGCTGCTTGAGCACCGATAACATCCCACTGGTGGCAAGCGACAAGACATAGCTCTGAGGTCTCAACCAAAAGCTCGCTGGCGACCATCTCATAGGTCGCCGCTGCAGGTTTGAATTGGTTGACGCTGGCAACACTAAAATTCCGCTCAAAGAACATATTCAATCCTGCTTTTTCAAGCGGCGTCGGAGAGGGGCTAGGTGCTGAGTTGGTCAACGTCACCAATCTAAATCCTGCATCACGCAGTTTGGTCAAAGCAGGGATAGCGTCAGTGTGAGCTGGCATCTCACTCATGCGCTGCTTGAATTCCTGAACATCTTCTTCTGTTAACCTAACGGCATGAATGTCTGCTGTCATTTGTAAAGCACCAGCACCAAGCTCGCCAAAAGGCGTGTAAAGACCAGATAAAGTCATGGTTTGCGAGTAAAGTACCAATTGCGCGAACCACTCTCTAAGTCTGTTTTTGTCCCCAAATAACCGCGTGAATAAGGGCGTGAGCGTATCGATATCGAGTAAGGTTTCGTTGACATCGAATACGATAATCGGAGCTGAGTAGATATAGGACATAAAAGTTCCTTTTGCAATAAAAGTTCCTTTTGCAATAAAAGTAAGTCGTACTAGCGAGATTTCATAATATAACAATGACAGTCGGTAAATTTACTTTAGCTGGACTTGAGTAATCATTCAAGATAAAATTGAGTAGTCATTCAAATTGTATAGCCATGTTTACTTTATTGTCTAAAATCATGGGATAAAAATTGGAATATTATGTCGCGTACCACATTATATAATCGTCATGAAGCATTAGAGCGGGCCATACAGCTGTTTTGGCAAAAAGGTTTTCATGCAACCTCTTTAAAGGATATTGAGCAAGCGCTTGATATGCGACCAGGCAGTATTTATGCCGCTTTTGGTAATAAAGATGGACTGTTTCAAGAAGCGCTTGATTACTATGCGCAGGCAGCCCTAAAGGAGCTTGAGCGCATATTGAGCAGCTATGAGTCTCCTTTATTAGGATTGGCGGCTTACGTGCGTCAACTTGGCAGTATTCGCGAAAAAAATCTGCCCAGTCGAGCGTGTATGCTGGTCAAAAGCTTACTTGAGCTTGGTGCTCGTGAGCAGTCAGCACTTGAAAAGGTCGAGAAGCTATTGGCTGGCATGGAGACGCGCTTTGTAGAGTGCTTTGCTCATGCTCAGCAGCTAGGTGAGCTGGATCATCAGCTAGATGCTGTCAGGCTTGGACGGCGCTTGCAGGCAGAAATCATGGGCATACGCGCTTTTGCTCAGCGTGATGTCGATAGCGTGGCAGTGCAGGCAGTTGCAGATGATATAGCGTCTTCTATAGAGGCGTTACGCAAGGGTATGGTTGCTGATTAAGTGGAGTTATAAAATTGAGATTGTTTTTCCGTATTCATCGGCTTAGCTGATGGTTAGATGCGGTATTTACTTTTGATTGGATTGATTTATAGAGGGTTTATCTTTAAATGGCATGAGCAATAATCCCCATAGCGAGGCATTTTGTTTGGCATCAGGATACTCGATTAGACCGATATCTAATGCTTGATCAGATTTTGAGGCGTTACTTTTATAGCTACCAAAGAGCCTATCCCACCAAGTCACACTAAAACCGTAGTTGGAGTTGGTCTCACTGACCCGTTTGCTATGATGAATGCGATGTAAGATTTGTGTCACTAGAATCAAGCGTAATGGCTTCTCAATCACTGGTGGCAGGCGAATATTGGCATGATTAAACATAGACAGCCCATTTAAGGCAATCTCGAATATCAGTATCGCTATAGCAGGGACGCCAAGCACACTAATGACAGCGAGCTTGAGCAAGATGCTTAAGACAATCTCGATAGGGTGAAATCTAAGCCCCGTGCTGGCATCGATATGCGCATCAGCGTGATGGACACGGTGCAAGCGCCAGAGAAGCGGCACTCGGTGAAATAAGCGATGTTGCCAGTAGATAACGATATCAAGCAACAAGAAGCTTAAAATAATAGCCACGATATTCGGTATCTCAATTAAATTAAATAAACCGATACTGTTTTTTTGATGATAAACGGCTACCGTTGTCAGCCCAATAGGCACTGCCAAACGGGCAACAAAAGAAGAGGCAAATACCAGTCCAAGATTGGCAAACCAACGTGTGTTGATATTAACCGGCGATTGACGTGCGGGATGCCTATGTTCAATGAGCATCATAACAATCAATATGCCAAAGAAAAATCCCAAACGCCACCATATCTCATTCGCCATTATTGACCTCCTTGAAGGGCTTGTACATCAGATTCGAGTCGTTTGAGCGTCTGATAACCGCCGTATATACAAGTCATAATAGTAACCATGCAGGCCGCCGCAAAAATGCTGGCCAATACCACAAAGTAGGTATAGTCAGTCCTAAATAAAAGAAATACAAATATCATCAATCACTGCTGAAGTTAATTTCTCTTGCTTGCTGTGTCTACGCAGACAGAGGCTGCGAAAAAATAATTTCAGCAGTTCTGTACTTTTTTAAAAGTGGATAAATTTTTAAAAGTGGATTAACCATAGCCAAATACAAAAGGCGATAAATAAAATAATCGTTTTAGTGCCCTCAGTGAGACCATTTAAAGACAGCTAACAACAATGCGCCTGCAATGGCATTTTGCTCGGGATTGCCCAATATAAAACCAAGTGGCACCCCTGCATAGCATAAAAAATATAAGGTAATATCTAAATAGCCGCTAGCACTTTATTGCCTTTAGGCATCGCAAAGGCAATATTACCTGCAACTGAGAAATGCGAGAATAACAGCGTGTAGTAAATCCACTATAAAATTGTCATAGCGTTAATCTCACTTGAAGTATTTAATATACCTCTACATTCAGTTGCCTTGTATCACTTTCAAATTGAATTGACTATATTGTCAAAGCTGCTGGCAAGCCAGTAGGATGCATGAATTAACCTCGACGCCAAGTATGATACTTTTCAAGCAACTGTAGCGCTTTTTTAGGTGCATGATTGCGTTTCCATTCGCCAGCTGCATACTTATTGCCTTCTGCCCATGTTGGGTAGGTATGAATGGTGCCCAGTATTTTATTTAGCCCTAGATTGTGTTTCATGGCCAATACAAACTCAGCCATCAAGTCACCAGCATGTTCAGCGACGATGGTCACACCCAAGATTTTATCTTTGTCCTTTGGGGTAATGACCTTGATAAAGCCATGATTGGCGCTTTCGGTTACCGCCCGATCTAAGTCTTTAAAGTCATAACGTGTGATTTCAAAATCGATACCTTTATCAATCGCTTCTTGCTCATTTAAGCCCACTCGTGCTACTTCTGGATCAATAAAAGTCGTCCACGGAATCACGCGATAATCTACTTTGAATTTTTTAAGATGACCAAATAAGCCATTGACCGCAGCGTACCATGCTTGATGGGAAGCCACGTGGGTGAATTGATAAGGACCCACGACATCACCTGCCGCATAAATATTGGGGTAAAGGGTCTCAAGATATTCATCTGTACTGATGGTGCGCTCAGTGTCGATGCCTAATGTTTCAAGTCCGTAGCCCTTTAAGCGCGCACTACGACCGACTGCACAAATCAACTCATCATACTCAATGGCAGTTTCTTGTTGGTCATCATTACCGTCTTTTGGAGCGACGATAATATACTTTTTACCGTCGCGAATCTCACAGCGAGTCGCTTGCTGTGAGGTCAAGATAGTAACACCGCTTTCAGTCAGTGCTTCTTGCGCAAATACAGAAACCTCGGCATCTTCTTTTTTCATCAGCCGCGCGCCTCTTTCTATTTGGGTCACAGTAGAGCCTAAACGAGCAAAAGCTTGTGCCAGCTCACAGCCAATCGGTCCGCCGCCAAGTACCACCAGCTTGCTCGGCGCTTTATCAAGTTTTGCAAACTTATCCCAAAGAGTATCGCTTGTCACATAACCTGTCTCTTCTAAACCCGGCAAGCCTGGGACAAAGGGACGTGCGCCCGTCGCGATAACGATAGAGCGCGCCGTTAATGTCTGAGTACTGCCATCATTAAGGGCAATCTCAACTGTCCATGGGTCAATGAGTTTTGCATAGCCTTTTAATACCTCGACACCCAATTCTGTATAACGCTCGACACTGTCATTTGGGGCGATATCAGCAATGACTTTGTGGATGCGAGACATGATGTTCTTAAATGCAAAATCGGGTTGGCTATTATTGAGTCCATAACATTCGCCATGGCGTATCTGCTCAAGCACTTTTGCACTTTTTATCAGCGCTTTGCTGGGGACGCAGCCATAGTTTAAACAGTCGCCGCCCATCTCACCTGCCTCAATCAATGTGACTTTTGCTTTGACGGTCGCGGCAATATAGCTGGTAACGAGTCCGCCAGCACCGGCACCAATCACAATCATATTACGGTCGAATTTTTTTGGCTTATGATAATTTTTATAGACACGGCGTTTTTTAAGTATCGTTAATATGCCTTTTGCTATCAGCGGAAATAATCCTAATAATGCAAATGAAGCCAGCAGATTAAAGGACAAAATGCCAGATAACTGCTCGATTTGTGCCAACTGCGTACCGGCATTCACAAATACAAAGGTGCCGGCAAGCATACCGATTTGGCTGACCCAATAAAAGGTCCGTGCTTTGATAGCCGTCAGACCCATCAATAAATTGATAAGAAAAAAGGGGAATATCGGTACCAGACGTAGTGTAAATAAGTAGAATCCGCCTTCTTTTTTTACCCCAGAATCGATAGAGGCAAGACGATCAGGAAAGCGCTGTTTGATGGTATCGCGTAACAAATAACGCGAGGTCAAAAAGGCGAGGGTGGCACCAATACTTGAGGCAAATGAGGCGACCAAGATACCTTGTGCTAAACCAAATAAAGCACCGGCTGCCAAGGTTAAAATAGCGGCACCGGGTAAGGATAATGCCGTGACTAAGATGTAGACTACAAAAAACCCGCCGATGACTAACCATGGCGACTGTGTTTTATAGTGCTCAAACTGATCCATCGAGCCTTTTAAGCCCTCAAGCGTTAATAATTTATTAAGGTCAAAATAAAAAAAACCAATGACGCCAATTAAGACCGCTACTATCAAAACTATTTTTTTAATCATGGATTATCCAGATAAATAATATAAAACATCATGTAGTAAAGAATCACTTAGCAAAGAATAACGCTGTATTCCTACTGTAAGCTAGTTTTTCATATATAGTCAGGGAAAAGCAATATCGATACATCAAGTACTGCTGATATTCATTTTTCTTGCTTGCTGTGCCTACGCAGACAGAGGCTGCAAAAAATTTATACCAGCAGCACTGTAGCGTTTTTGAGATATTTTAACTATAGTTGTATTATGAATGACAGTTCAAAATTTAGTCATGGATATACGTAAAATATGACATTTATTCATTGTAATCGTTATTGAGTGATTGTTCAAATATAGTATTGTGAATGGCTTGAGACAAATTTCAAAGTGATATAGAAGAAGGTAGTGATAGTTGTCCTCTGCTTATATCCGTATTATAAAAAACCGCCAAATAAACTCATTATTTGGCGGTATCTAAAATACAGTGGCTAGTATCATATTTATAATGACAGTTATAACGAAAACTATAGCGAGATGTGCTGAGCTTCACCTTTCTCGACAGCAAGCTTAGCCGCAGCGGAAGCTACTGCTAAATCTTGCAAGCCAACACCGGTACCATCAAAAATGGTAATTTCTTCAGCTGAGCTACGACCCGGATGCTCACCGTTGATGACATCGCCAAGGGTGGTGATATCAGATTCTTTAATAGCCCCAGATTTAATAGCATGCTGTGCTTCACCAATAGTGATTGATTGCGCGATTTCATCTGTAAATACAGTAGCAGCAGCTACTAAGTTGACATCAACTTCTTGCTTCCCAACGGTATCGGTACCCATACAGGCGATATGCGTACCCGGTTTGATCCACTCTTTCATAAGCAGTGGCTCAAACGCTGAAGTAATAGTAATAATGACATCCGCCTCGGCACATAATTGTTCGCGTTCAACAGACTCAAACGGTACGCCTAATTCTTCAGCGACTGCTTGGAGATTCGTAAGACGATCTTTATTCTTATTCCAAGCCACTACTTTTTCAAAGTTGCGTTGCTCAAGAGCGGCACGCAGCTGAAACGTAGACTGGTGACCAGCGCCAACCATACCAAGCACTTTGCTGTCTTTACGCGCTAGATGGGCGATTGATACGGCTGATGCTGCGGCTGTACGTACTGCTGTTAGGTAGTTGCCGCCGACCAGTGCACGCAATTTACCATTATCTGGATTGAATAAAAAAATCGTTGATTGATGGTTGGTCAAACCTTTAGCTGCATTACCTGGCCAGTAGCCACCTGATTTTAGACCTAATGATTTGCCAGCGCGGTCAAAACCTGATTTAAAGCCATATAGCGCATCAGCATAGCCAATGGCTTCACGGATGACAGGGAAGTTATAGGCGTCGCCTCGTGACATTGATGCAAAAACATTTTCAACGGCGATAAAGGCAGAAGGGCGATCAATCACCGATTTGCAAGCGTCTTCTGATACGATCAACAAGCCTTCATTGTTAGCATTGTTAGCATTGTTAGCATTCACACTATTTTCTTCACTCATGATAAATTCCTTTTTATACTGCTTAATTTGTAATTATTGAATACTTTAAATAAATGAGGGCTGCTGTAGGCTAAAGCTACAACAGCCCATCTAAACTAAACTGATAGAATCATATTAATTTAGCTTATAGCTCTTGGTACAGTTCTTAGTACATTTTACCGCGTGCAGATACTGGCCATACGGTCTCGACTTTACCGTTACGCACACCAATATAAAAATCATGTACGTTACAAGTAGGATCACAATGACCCGGTACCAGTTTTAGTTTTTCATTGACTTTAAGGACGCCATTTGGATCGCTGACCACGCCATGCTCGTCTGAACATTTAACATATTCAACATCGTCACGACCGTAGATGAATGGTAGACCACTGTCAACCGACTGAGCTTTTAGACCGGCATCAACGATGGCTTTGTCAGGTTTGGCATGGCTCATCACAGAGGTTAGGATAAATAACGCATTTTCCCATTCACCAGCATCGATACGGTTGCCATCTTCATCTAAGATGCGACCATAATCGGCATCCATAAATGCGTAAGAGCCACACTGTAATTCGTTGAAAACACCTGAATTACTTTCGAAATAATAACTACCCGTACCGCCACCTGAAACGAATTCTGGTTTTAGACCAATCTCGTCTAATGCATCGATTGCTTCTTGTACTTGATCAATCGCGATTTGTGTTTTAGCTTTACGATCGCTAAAGCTATCCATATGCTGCATCGCACCTTGATAGGCTTGGATACCAGTGAATTTTAAATTTTCAGCGGCAGCAATCGCTTTGGCAATCTCAACAACCGCTTCAGTGGTAGTAACACCACAACGTCCAGCGCCACAGTCGATTTCGATATAGCAATTAAGTTCAGTGCCTGCTTCGGTTGCAGCAGCTGATAGCTCAGCGACGTTATCGACATCATCGACACAAACAGTAATTTTTGAGCCCATCTTAGGCAAATTGGCCAAACGCTCAAGCTTAGCAGGCTCACGTACTTGGTTTGATACCAATACGTCTTTGATGCCGCCGCGTACAAATACTTCGGCTTCAGAGACTTTTTGACAGCAAACACCAATAGCGCCGCCCATCTCTTCTTGCAAGTTTTGTACATCAACTGACTTGTGCATTTTACCGTGACTACGGTGACGCATATTATGCGCTTTCGCATAATCGCCCATTTTTTTGACGTTACGCTCAAGGGCATCTAAGTCCAAGATCAAACAAGGGGTTTGAATGTCAGCTTCGTCCATACCAACAGCGGCGGGTACGTTGTAACCTACTTCTAATTCTTCAGTAATCATTTTAATTCTTCCATGTGGTTAGTGAGTGTTATGAAAAGCCGTTTAAACTTGCGCATTATTTGCGCTGAGTTAACGCTTTATTTGTAATCAGTTATTGATACCTAATTGCTGATTATAAGTTGCCAATTATCAGTTCCAAGGCAGCTTGTCAAGATCAACGTTGCCACCAGTGATGATAACGCCAACCTTTTTACCGGCAAAAACGTCTTTGTTCTTCAAGATAACAGCAAGCGGTACGGCACAGCTTGGCTCGATGACGATTTTCATATGAGTCCAAGTCAGCTTCATGGCTTCAATGATTTCTTCTTCGGTCGCGGTCAAAATATCAGTCACGTAATTGCTGACAAAATGCCAAGTCAAATCTTTAAGCGGTACTTTGAGGCCATCAGCAACCGTGTTTGGCGCATCATCAGCGATGATATGACCGGCTTTAAATGAGCGTGCAGCATCATCAGCGTTTACTGGCTCAGCTGCATAGATTTTTACGTCAGGGGCTAAATTAGATAACGTCAAGCAAGTACCTGAAATCATACCGCCACCACCAATAGGTGCGACAACCATGTCAGGTTTTTCGCCAATATCTTCCATTTGCTCTAAAAACTCACGTGAGCAAGTCGCTTGTCCGGCGATGACGCGTGGGTCATTGTACGGATGGACAAAGTCGCCGCCGGTTTCTGCTTGAACTTTAGCAAAGACTTCTTCACGTGAGGTGGTTGATGGCTGGCATTCGGTGATGATACCGCCATAGCCACGTACTGCGGCTTTTTTTGCTTCTGGTGCGCTGTGCGGCATGACGACATTACAAGGTATACCACGACGACCTGCTGCATAAGACAAAGACAGGGCATGATTGCCTGAGCTGTGCGTACAAACGCCATTTTTGGCATCTTCGTCAGACAGACCGAACACCGCGTTTGATGCGCCGCGTACTTTAAAAGCACCTGCTTTTTGGAAGTTCTCACATTTAAAGAACATCTCACAGCCTGCCAGCTCATTTAAAAAGCGAGAGGTCAAAACAGGGGTGCGATGGATGTATGGCTTAATGCGCTCATGCGCCTCTAACATATCATCAAGGGTTGGAATCACTAATCCGTCTTCGTTTGTGATCATAAAAAATAGTCCTTCATCTTTTGTTTAATTACTTGTTATTTAATGGTTGGTTATCTATAGTCAGTTCAAAGTAAAAGCGATACGATTGTAATAACGTGCTATTGGCTATAATTTTTCTTGCTTGCTGTTCGCAGGCGTGACAGAGGCTGCAAAAAATTTGTAGCCAATAGCACTGTATCGTTTTTAAAATGAATCGACGATAATAGCTTTTATTTATTTGGTTGGTGCGCTATGGCGATAATACTCTTGCGCAGCAGCAACGCCTTGACCCAGTTTGATAGGGTAGTCCAAATCAACCATCGCCATCTCAATCGTGGCAAGCCCTGCTAGTACCATCACTTCAGTTAACGAGCCTAGATGACCGATTCTGAAAGCCTTACCATTCATCTCACCCAAACCAATACCAAATGAGATACCATATTTATTAAAAGCATGATCGGTCAGCTTATTACTGTCAAAGCCTTCAGGAACAAAGATGGCGCTGACGGTATTAGAATAAAGATCAGGCGTTTTTGCGCATAGCTTCATGCCCCAAGCGCTAACAGCTTGGCGTACGCCTTCAGCTAAACGGTAATGACGTGCATAGACATTCTCAAGACCTTCGTCAAACAACATCTCAAGACTTTCTCTTAAACCATAGATAAGATTTAATGGTGGCGTATAAGGAAAGCCGCCGTTGGCATTGGCTTTCAACATATCACGGAAGTCAAAATAGGTACGTGGTAACTCAGCTTCATCCATATGACTCAAGGCTTTTTGACTGACGCCCAATATTGCCATACCTGTGGCGAGCATAAAGCCTTTTTGCGAGCCAGCAACCGCAACGTCTACGCCCCAAGCGTCCATCTCAAAAGGCACACACGCAATTGAGCTGACACCATCGACGAATAACAAAGCAGGGTGGTCACTGCTATCCATGGCTTTACGAACCGCACCAATGTCACTTAAAACACCTGTCGCTGTTTCGTTGTGCGTGACCATAACGGCTTTAATTTCGTGTGCAGTATCTTCGCTCAAAATAGCTTGAAATTGGTCAGCAGGTGCGCCTGTTCCCCAATCGCATTCGACAACTTGTACATCAAGTCCGTGGCGCTGACACATATCGATCCAGCGATGTGAGAACATACCATAGCGTGCAATCAGAACTTTATCACCAGGTGATAAGGTATTGCTAATAGCCGCTTCCCAGCCGCCTGTGCCGCTAGAGGTAAACAAGATGATTTCGGCATCTTGGGTGTCAAATACTTTTTTACAATCAGCAAGCACGGGTAAGAACGTGTCTGAGAAATCAGGCGCACGGTGATCTTGCGTCGGCACGTTCATCGCGCGACGTAATCTGTCAGGGATATTGGTAGGGCCAGGAATAAAAATTGGGTTTTGTAGCGACATGATTGACATCCTTGTGAGTGCATATAAAGGGGCACAATAGTTGTATAAGCAGGGGTTCATGCGAATTTAATGCAAGAGTCTTCCTGACTCATACAGTTTGGTTTGTGTGTTTTTCAGATTTAAAAAATTAACCATGTCAAAGAAAGGAGTTGCAGGTGATTGGTCACTTTACTACTTACTGCGTTCTTTTTATGGTGTTCTTGCGGTAACGATTTTTACGAAGGATAAACTAAGAGGTTTTGGTTGAAAAGTGTAGATACTCATCAACTGATTAAAATATAGCACTAATAGTAAGTTGTAACAAGGTGTTTTTAAATAACCTTTGTGCTAGACTTCTCTAGACTATTACAGTGACTGTTTTTCGTGAATAGCTGACATTAGTCCTATTTATGGTTTTATGTCTTGACAGAAATGATTCATGATTGCAATTTCAGTTGCATGATTTATTTAAGAGCTGCCATAACTTCAGTATACTATGGTTCCGTGCCGATACTTTTGCCTTGATTGGTTATGTCAGTTGGATAACGCTTGTATTGCTACTGCTAATTACTGCGCCGTTACACTTACGTTAGCGTTATTGTCTGTTATCTTTTTGACCGCTTCTGCTTCAAATTCTGTACTATAGCTTTACAGTTTATTCAGTATCGCTTAATCTCTAACCTACTAAAAACCACTGATTCAATAAAGCAATCACAATAAAAGAAACCCTTTATTATCAAGGCTGAGGGGCTTATGAAAGACATTGGATTTCTTATAGCTATCACTTTTAAGTGTGTGAGTTTGAATGATTCTAAGAAAGTTAGATCAAGATATCAATTTATGTTATTTAATGCATTTATAAAAATATTTAAACCCTTAACTTCGTACCATCATATATTTAAATAAGAAGATTTTATCATGCCAAACCAACGTCCGTTATATATCCCCTTTGCAGGTCCTGCACTGTTAGAAACCTCTTTGTTAAATAAGGGTAGTGCTTTTTCATCAGAAGAACGTGATAACTTTAATTTAACCGGTTTATTACCTCATAATATTGAGACAATTGAAGAGCAATCATTACGCGCTTATCATCAACTTAGCTCATTTACCAGCGATATGGATAAGCATATTTACTTGCGTAATATACAAGACACCAATGAGACGTTATTTCATCATTTGATTGAGCAGCATATTGAAGAAGTGATGCCGCTCATCTATACCCCAACAGTTGGGCAGGCTTGTGAAAAATTCTCACAAATTTATCGCCGGAAACGTGGTTTATTTATCTCTTATCCTGAGCGCCATAAAATCGATGACATGCTGCAAAACGCCACCAAACAAAAAGTAAAAGTGATTGTTGTTACTGATGGCGAACGTATCTTGGGCTTAGGCGATCAAGGTATTGGAGGAATGGGCATTCCCATTGGTAAATTATCTTTATATACGGCTTGTGGTGGTATTAGCCCGGCTTATTGTCTACCCATATTATTAGACGTAGGCACCAATAATCAACAGCTGCTTGATGACCCTATGTATATGGGCTGGAGAAATCCACGAATTTCTGGCGATGAATATAATGAATTTGTCGACTTATTTATTCAGGCTGTTAAGCGTCGTTGGCCAGAAGTGTTATTGCAATTTGAAGATTTTGCACAAACGAACGCCACACCATTATTGAATAAATATCGTGATCAACTATGTTGCTTCAATGACGATATCCAAGGGACTGCTGCTGTTTCAGTCGGTACTTTGATTGCAGCGTGTTTAAATAAAGGTCAGAAACTTAGTCAACAAAACATCGCTTTCTTAGGTGCAGGATCGGCAGGTTGCGGTATCGCTGAGCATATTATTCGTCAAATGCAGCGTGAAGGGTTAACAGAAGAGCAGGCACGCAGACAAGTATTTATGGTTGATCGTTATGGTTTGCTAACCGATAGCATGACAGAGCTACAAGAATTCCAAGTACCGTTGGTACAAAAAGAATCTACTATTGAAAGTTGGGATAAAAGTCAGAAACTCGGTTTAGCGCAAGTGGTTAAACAAGCAAAAATAACCGTATTGTTTGGTGTAAGCGGACAAAAAGGTCTGTTTACCCAAGAGGTAATCGAAGCTTTATGTGTTAATACTGAACATCCCATTGTATTACCGCTTTCAAATCCAACGTCTCGTGTTGAAGCAACACCGCAAGAAGTGACTAACTGGAGCAAAGGTAAGGCAATCCTTGCAACCGGTAGTCCTTTTCCTAATACAACTTTTGAAGGTCAGTCTTTCGAAGTTTCCCAATGTAATAACAGTTATATATTTCCAGGTATTGGCCTAGGTGTTTTAGCATCGCGTGCGACGGGTATCAGCGATAATATGTTGATGGCTGCAAGCCAAGCACTGGCAGATATATCGATGGAATATGAAAAAGCACCAGGTGCAATATTACCGCCAATCAAAGTTATTAGAGAGATTAGTGAAAAAATAGCCCGTGCAGTTGCATTACAAGCGATTGAAGATAGATTGGCATTACCTATCACGGCAGAAAATTTTGAACGTCGATTAAAAGCCAATTTCTGGTTACCTAAATACCGCAACTATCGTCGTACTTCTTTCTAACTGTTAGACAGTACATATAAAAAAGCCGAATACTACTTTTAATCGTAGCATTCGGCTTTTTTATTGTTTAGATTTCACTAAAATTTGGTGTAATGGACAAAATTCATGCTAAAAAGTAGAAGGTAGTCGCTAATGGACATAATTCATGCTATTTGAGTGACTTCGAGCCTAAAAAGTCTTTAATAAACCGTAACTTACGATGCTCATTTAGCCCGTGATGACTGTGTAATTGTCGCTTTAGCTCACTGAACAACCCTTCAAGAGAATTGGTGGTGTTTGGTATGTCTAAATGCTCATACTCTCGATAAGTAAATAACCAATCGCTATTGGTTCGCAGGCTACGGTAAGCACTTCTAAGACGCTTGTGCGTGTACCATGTTTTACCAGTAACCTCATTAGCACTACGCTCACTTAGGTAGCCTTCATGAGTCAAGTACCAGTGATCCAAGTATTTTGTGAATGTGGCTTTATCAAGCTTTGTTATTTCTAAAGTAAGTCGTCTAAGCTCGATACTGGCGCTGTTCTTAGGGCGACGAGTCAGGTAGCGGGTCACTATTTGTATTTGATGAAACTGGCACATCTGACAAGGTATACTGGTAAATAGCGTCCTAAGTCCTCGTCTGCCATCGCAGGTAATGCTTTGTATATCAATGCCTAGCGATGCTAGGTGATCCACTCCTTGATTATAAGCACTGTTGGTTTCATGACTCACTATCGCGTAATAAAGAACGGTTCTAGTGGTGTTGTCCATAAAGACCATTAAACCAAACTTGCGACCAAAGTAGGTGGTGTCCATGATGATATTAGCAGTCTTTGGCCGTTTAATCTGATACTCAATACTGATTTTGTCTAAGCGTCTTTGGATGGTTTTAAGACTACAATTATATTTATCAGCCAGTTGTTTGTAGGTCTGTTTTCCTTGGGTATATTCAGTCCAAAGGGTTTGGTTGTTGAGTCTGGTGCCACCTAAAAACTGCCGTTTGCAAGATAGACATTGATACTGCTGTTTGCCTAGTTTGCGCCCGTTCTTCTTGGTGTGTTTGTCACGACAAAAAGGGCAGTTTTTTGATTCATGACGTTGATTCCTTGCAAATATAGACAGTATATAGCTTCAGAGCCTACACCAGCATGAATTTTGTCCATTACACCGAAAATTTAAGCAATAAAAAACCCCGTAAACATTAAGTTTGCGGGGTTTGAATTTGGTGGGCCCAGTAGGACTTGAACCTACGACCAAAGGATTATGAGTCCTCTGCTCTAACCAACTGAGCTATGGGCCCTTTAGTCGCACAATCATACCTGATTTTTATATATTTTCAAGTAAAACTTAGCAAGAATGCCATACTATTTGATAAATTATTACTAATTGCCACCCGCTAGCGTCAAACTACGGCCACCATCCACCGTTATTATCTCACCCGTCACATAACTGGCTTGCGCCAAATAGAGCACGCTATGAGCAATATCAGCAGGGATACCTATTCGCTGCATAGGAATGGAGCTTATAATATTACTTTGCTGCTCGCTATCAAGTGCTTGATCGCTATCTGCATCGGGTAAAATATTGACCCCAGGCGCGATACCATTAACGCGCACATCTGGCGCCATATCCAGCGCTAAAGACTGCACCATCATCCGATGCGCCGCCTTTGCCATATTGTAGACCGTATAATTGGCAAACGGCTTATCATGCGCGTGAATATCAAGCAGACTAATAATACAGCCTTGCTGATTTTTTAGATAAGGATATAGCGATTGGCTTAACAACAATGGCGCTTTGGCATTGGTCAAGAGCAGCTCGTCCCATTGGTCATAATTAATACTGCCAAGGAGAGTAGGGTAAAAGCGAGAAGCATTATGTACCAATACATCTAGTTGCCCAAATGCCTGCATGATAATTTTAGTCAATTGCGCTAGAGTGTCGATATGATTGACCACTGCCAAATCCGCGACAATAACCACAGCACTATGAGCGCAAGTATTATTCAGTGCGTCTGCTAATGCATATGCCTCTTGCTCACTATGATGACAATGGATAATGACGCGATAGCCTTGCTTATGAGCCGCACGAATAATCGCCGCGCCAATACGCTTAGCACTGCCTGTAACAAGCATAACAGGGGCAGATGCCATCATAGGCTGAGTATTTTTAGATGTTTGAGTCATAATAGAGTTTTAATTAGGATATGGTTTTAAAATTTTAAAGCGTGTTTAATCTTTTTTTGTCAGGCCGTTTGCGTTTGTAAATGCTCAATTCTGCATTGACGCAAGGCTTTACCAATGGCTGGACCTTTGAGACTTTGAGCAATATCATTCATACCAATACTGTGAAAGCTATTTAATGCTAACATCATCTGACGGTGCTGTAGAGCTAACTGCAATACTTGGCTTGTGACCAAGAGCTGCGAGAGTTTTTCGGGCTCTTTATGGGCGCTACAAGCTTGAATAAGATCTATTTTATCAGCAGCACTAAGATGAGTTATAGCGCTTAATTTTTCAGCTTGTTGTACGAATAAACTGGCAAACTGGGTTTGTGCTTTTGGTGCTTTAGCCATATTGCCGATGTCATTAATACTCTTGATAGACACTGTCGTATCAGGAATTCCTAAATCACTAGGCTTGGTCTGAAATAACGATGGCTTAAGGCTAGCCATTAATAGCGCCCAACGCTGTGATAGATTCAATTGCATTTGACCGGAAAAATAGAGCGCTGTTTGTACGGTCTCTCGTATCTGAGTATTATTCCAAGCCTGATGTAGTGGCGCAAGGTACTCTGTAAGGGCGCCGATATCAAATAGCTGCTGCCAGTACACTTGAGGGGAGAGTTGAAGCGTCGCGCGGCTTGACTCTTGCCAAATACGCTCACTACTTAAATGGGCAAGCTCTCCTGAAGCAACCAATTTACGCATCAGGGCTAGCGTATCATCAGCGATGGTAAAACCCAAATCATAGTAGTGGCTATAAAAGCGCGCCGTTCTCAGCACTCGTAAAGGGTCTTCGCTAAAGGCGCTTGAGACATGGCGCAAAGTCTTGTGCTGTATGTCGTTCAGTCCGCCATAATAATCAATCACACCATCGTTTATTGGCGTATCGTCAGTTAGGCTGGTAACCTCGATAGCCATGGCATTGACCGTCAAGTCGCGACGTTGTAGATCGTCTTTTAAGCTGACATCAGGACTGGCATGGACGCTAAAGCCCTGATAGCCCAGACCTTGCTTGCGCTCAGTTCGTGCTAGCGCATATTCCTCGCGGCTCACTGGATGCAAAAATACAGGAAAATCTGCGCCTACTTGCTGAAAGCCGGCGTCAAGCATCTCATTAACTGTTGCCCCAACGACGACAAAGTCTTTATCTTTAATAGGGCGTCCTAATAGTTGATCACGTACTGCACCGCCGACGAGATACACTTGCATAATATTCTCTTTATATTTACTACCAATTGACCTAAATTTTTGCCAAAAAAAACCCCGCCAATGCTAAGAGTATTGGCGGGTTTTAGTATAGCAGATGGTCCCTATAAAAAACGCTAGAGACCGTCTTAATTGCGCACTTTACAGAGCGTAATCGACTACTACTGCTCGCTTTCTAAGTCTTGAGCTTCAGTCACCGCAAGCGCCGTCATATTGACCACACGGCGCGCTGTCGCTGATGGCGTCAGGATATGTACAGGTTTGCTACCACCTAATAAAATAGGACCAATAGACGCGCTACCCGTTGCTGTCTTAAGCAAGTTAAAGGCAATGTTTGAAGCATCTAACGTTGGCAAGATGAGTAGGTTCGCTGACCCTTTAAGATTGCTTGATGGCAAATCATTGGCACGGATATGCTCATCAAGTGCGGCGTCGCCTTGCATCTCACCGTCGAACTCAAAATCAACATTCATCTCGGTCAGTAGTTGATGTACTTTACGCATTTTGACGGCGCTGGCACGATCAGAGGTGCCAAAGTTTGAATGTGACACCAACGCCACACGCGGAGTGATACTAAAGCGGCGCAATTGCTCGGCTGCCAATACAGTCATTTCAGCCAATTGCTCAGCAGTTGGATCTTCATGGATATACGTATCAGCAATAAAGATATTACGATCTTGCATGAGTACGGCATTCATCGCATAAAAATCATTAATACCTTCTTTTTTATCAATCACTCTGCTAACGTATTTTAAATGCAGTTGATAATGACCGAATGTACCACAAATCATGCCATCAGCATCGCCATTTTCAACCAAAAGAGCACCAATTAAAGAAGTCTTGCGGCGCACATCACGGCGAGCAAGCTCGATACTGACGCCAGTACGTTTATTTTTCTCGTAGTAACCTTTCCAGTAATCGTTATAGCGCGGATCATCATCAATATTGACAATAGTGATGTTTTCGCCATCTTTTAGGCGTAGTGCTAGCTTGGCGATGTTGTTTTCAATCACTGAAGGGCGACCGACCAAGATTGGATACGCCAATTGTTCATCGACGACCACTTGTACCGCTAACAATACGTTGCTGTCTTCGCCTTCACAATAAACGATGCGCTTAGGATCGTCTTTTGCGCGAGCAAAGATAGGCTTCATCACAAACGCTGAGTTATAGACAAACTCAGATAAACGTTGACGATAGGCTTTCATGTCAGCGATAGGCAGCGTTGCAACGCCTGAATCCATTGCCGCTTTTGCGACTGCAGAGGCGATTTCAATGATTAGGTTTGGCTCAAGTGGTCCTGGGATCAGGTAATCACGACCAAAGCTTGGCGTGCTTTCAACATTTTTGATGTTGCTCATTGGCGTCGCTTCCATATGTGCCATAGCAGCAATGGCGCGTACGCATGCAATTTTCATCTCTTCATTAACCGTCGTTGCGCCCACATCTAATGCACCGCGGAAGATATAAGGGAAACATAAAGCGTTGTTAACTTGGTTCGGATAATCAGAGCGACCGGTTGCCATGATGACGTCCGGACGAACGGCATGGGCAATCTCTGGCATGATCTCAGGTGTTGGGTTAGCAAGTGCAAAGATAATAGGGTCTTTTGCCATACGGCGAACCATGTCTTCTGTCAATGTGCCAGGCATAGATAAGCCTAAGAACATATCAACATCATCCATCAGCTCTTCAATAGTCGTGGCAGTGGTTTCACGAGCATAGCGCTGTTTGGTTTCATCAAGGTTTTCACGGGTAGTAGAGATAATGCCACGTGAGTCTGATACGTAGATATTGTTTTTATTGACACCAAGGGCGCAAATGATATCCAAGCAAGAAATCGCTGCAGCACCGGCACCAGAACAGATGACTTTAATATCTTCAATTTTTTTGTTCGTGATGATTAATGCATTGAGCATCGCCGCTGCAACAATGATTGACGTACCATGTTGGTCATCATGGAATACTGGAATGTTCATACGCTTACGCAATTCGCGCTCGATTTTGAAACACTCTGGTGCTTTGATGTCTTCTAAATTAATCCCACCAAACGTAGGCTCTAAAGAGGCAACTGCCTCAATAAATTTGTCCGGATCGTTTTGTGCAATTTCAATGTCAAAAACGTCGATACCAGCGAACTTTTTAAATAGAACCCCTTTGCCTTCCATGACAGGCTTTGATGCCAATGGACCGATATTTCCCAACCCTAGCACAGCAGTACCGTTAGTGATAACACCAACTAAGTTACTACGTGCGGTATATTTTGCCGCAAGAGACGGATCTCTTTGAATCTCAAGACAAGGTACTGCCACACCTGGTGAATAGGCGAGCGCCAGATCACGTTGGTTTGCCAATTGCTTGATAGGGGTGACTGAGATTTTACCGGGGCGGGGGAACTCATGGTAATGTAAGGCAGCTTGTTCAAACTGCTCTTTCTCCGTACTAGGGGTGTCCGTATTCAAAGTGATATCGTCATTCATAATAATTGCCATGGTTAGGATAAATTAAATGGTGATAAAAACTAATGCCTAATTCTCAAAAATCATTGAATATGATTAATGAGTGTACATTGAGTGTTATGGGGTGATACGCGTCTTTTAGACATCAGCAAAAAAACAACAATAGTGCAAAATAGGTATTCTACATTATTGCCAATTACTTGCCTAGCTAAGCGCCGTGAACTATACAAACAATATAATAAATTGATATTCATTATTTAGCCAGTTGATAATGCCAAAAAACTGACCCAAATATCAACCCTAAATGTAAAATATTTCAAAATATTACAGAAAAATATCTATCAAGAAGAGCAGCTGATCGGCATTTGCGGTGCATAAGGCGCAGGCGGCAAGGTATCAAGGTCAATGGCGCTATCCTGTCGCGTATAGGGCTTAGCAAGCAGATCAAATACTCGATTCAATTCTTCAAACTGTCCTTGCTCTGCGGCAACAATAACGCGCTGAGCCATACTGTTACGCAATACATAAATTGGATTACTGGTTTGCATCTCTTCAATCGCTTGAGTAATCGATACCTGCTGTATTTGTGCCAAATAACGCATTGACCACGCTTGCCAGACTTGCTGTGCTTCAGGGTTCAGCTCGTCCGTCATGGTTGCAAGCAACTGCTGCTCATAAGAATGTTGGTCCGGTGCGATTAATGCTAATAATGCTCGGAAACTATTGGTATAGTCGAGTAAATTGTCCTCTAATAACGTTAACCATTCGAACGCCAAGCCTAGGCTCTCACGCTGATGCGGTAATCCAAGCTTACGACACAGCCCTTGCTGATAATGCTGCATAAAGGTCGCCTCATAAGGCGCGAGGCAATCTGCTAACGTTTCGCGCGTCACACCATCTAGACGCATAAAGTGTGGTAGCCAAATATTTAGATTCCAATGACCAATAGCAGGTTGGTTTTGATAGGCATAGCGTCCGCTGTGGTCAGAGTGATTATTGATCCAAGCAGGGTTAAAGCGCTCCATAAAACCAAATGGACCAAAATCCAAGGTACTGCCAGTAATAGACAGGTTATCCGTATTCATAACGCCATGCGCAAAACCAATCAGCTGCCAGTCGGCTATCATGCGTGCTGTACGCTCAACCACCGCCTGCAAAAATGCTAAGACTGGCGTGTCACTATCACGGCACTCAGGGTAGTAAGTGTCAATCATATAATCGGTAAATTCGCCCAGCAAATCAGGCGCAAAGCTGGCAATCCACTCAACATGACCTAAGCGAATATGACTGTCAGCGACTCGCATTAAGGCCGCTCCTGCTTCTATTCGCTCGCGGCGCACTTTGGTATCTGATACCACAAAACCCAAGGCGTTAGAGGAGGCGATGCCAAGCTGAGTCAACGCATGACCACATAAATACTCACGAATGGTACTGCGTAATACCGCACGTCCATCGCCCATACGCGAGTAGGGCGTCAAGCCTGCACCCTTTAGATGCAAGTCTTGTAATTGGTTGTTTTTATCAAGCACTTGCGCCATCAGTAAGCCGCGCCCATCGCCCAATTGCCCCGCCCATTGCCCAAACTGATGACCGGCATACGCCATCGATAAAGGCTGAAATTCAGCTGGCACGTACTGTCCACCGAGTATATCAACCCAACGTGCCATCAAATCCACATCTTCCGTCCAGCCAAGCTGCTCAGCAACTTGATTATTAAAATGACCGATACGAGGATTGTCTAATGGGTTTGGCAATTGTTTGTGATAAAGACGCGTGTCTAATTTGACATAAGTATTCTGATAGCGCATAAGAGCCGTTCCAATTGAGAGATAAAAGCTAGGAGAGGATATTTAAGATATGAATAGAATAAACGCACTATAACATAGCCTTGATATGGCAGCATTGCACTCTGTCCCTCTCTTGTAAATCAGGGTTATTTATTACATGGTTAGTTATATATCACTATAGTCAGTGAAAAGTAATATCGACACATGATGTACTGCTGGTATCAATTTTTCTTGCTTGCTGTGCCCATGCAGACAGAGGCTGCAAAAAATTTGTGCCAGCAGTAGCGTAGCGTTTTTAGAGTATTTTGACTATATTTTTCAATAGTCATGATATGTCATACCGCACAAAAAAATCCCCCTATCTATTATAGATAGAGGGAAGGAGAAACGTCACAATAGGAATGCTAAATGATTAAGTAACCGTTCAGTCTTAAGCTGCTTTTGGGCTTTCACCGATAGAGCGAAACGCTGTTTTCAGGTTGCTGTTATGCGCCAGTATTTTTTGTTCAATCTTGGCGTAATCTTGCTTCAACTCATCCTCAACTATATGTAAGCGATCTGCAAATTCGGTCTTTTTCAGCTCAATGGTTTTTGCTTTTAATGCTTGCCATTCTTCAACCGTTTGCGTAAAGGCATCATATTCAAACTTAATACGATCTTGGAAGCTTTTCATTGCATGAGGAATATCAATGCCACTTGATGTTGCCGTATCAATCTGCTGCTGCGCCGCTTTAAATTGCATTTGTACTTCAGCATGTTTGATGGTGGTGTCATCAACGGTACGTAGCTCACTGGTTAAGCCAAGCTTCGATAAGCCAACGATTAACCATTTGGTTGGATCATACTGCCACCATTTTACGCCATTACGATAATCGTACTGGAAGAAGTGATGATAGTTATGATAACCCTCACCCCACGTAAATAGAGCCAAGAAGAAGTTATCACGGGCAGTGTTGGTGTCGGTATAAGGACGCGACCCAAACATATGACATAGCGAATTGATAAAGAAGGTAAAGTGATGCGTCAGTACCAAACGTAGCAAACCGACGATGACCAAAGTACCCCAAACGTCACCCAATAACCAGCCGATCGCAGCGACTGCACCGATGTTCAATGCAGCAACCCATAAACCGTAATATTTATGCTGAATTTGTAGCGTTCTATCTTTGGTCAAATCAGGGATATTTTTATAGTCAAATTTACCGCTAGGATAATTGCGTAGCATCCAGCCCATATGACTAAAGAAAAAGCCACGTTTCGCTGAGTACGGGTCTTCTAAGCGATCATCGACATGACGATGATGCGTACGATGACCAGAAACCCAATCAAACGCTGAACCTTGTACCGCAAAGGTAGAACCTAGCAATAAAAAGTTTTTGACGATTGGATGCGCTTTATAAGCACGATGCGACAATAAACGGTGATAACCAGCAGTAATACTGATGCCTGTCCAAACCATAAACGCACCAAATACGCCCCAAACCGGTGCGCTGACTTGATGAGTAAACAGATACCATGGCGTAATGATAGCCGCAGCAATAGGCGTAGCTACCAGAATAGTCGCTGGAATCCAGTTAATCGGTGCTTTGGTGAACTCAAACTCCCGCATATCGATACTGTCTACATCGGTAGGCAGTTCAGTGTGCTCAGAGGCGCTTGCATAGTTGCGTTTGGCAACAGGCATCTCATCAAGTGAGTTTTTTGCTTTATTCTCATCAAAACGTGTTTTAAAACGTGTGACTTGAGTGCTGGCAGTTTTGACAAGTGTGTCACCAGATTTGAGAGCGAAACGTAAGCCTTTAAGCGGTAAGCTAAGTGCTTTTTTTGCAATCATATAATATCCCTAACGGTATTAATTTAAGCGTCTATATTACCTTAAAAACTTAGTAAAGTGAACACTTATACACTATAAAAATATTGCTAAATAACAATAACTTGTATGAATTATAGTAGGTGTTATGGCAAATAAGGCGTGACTTATCAGCTATAAGGTAAAAATGTAAGTAAAACAATAAATATGTAGATCACAAAAGCGAGTCTAGAAACAGGAGTAGTGCGCTAAGGCAGTAGTAAATAGCTTGGATAATCGGTAATAATCACATCAACTTGCCAGTCTATAAGCTGCTTAATGGTCTCAATATCATTGACCGTCCATGCACTTACAGGTAAGTCATAGCGATGACAAGACTGTATGACTTTATGATTCAAAAGCGGATAGTAGATACCTAATTGCCTACAACCAAGCTGTAAGGCAGTATTGGGAGCCTGTTTCAGTAGTTTAGGCTCTCGAATAAGCAGCCCACGTGGTATATGCCTCATGAAAATACTGCTTTGTAAATGGGCATGCAGCTCAACATCAAAGCTGGTTAGCACAATCGGTAGGCTGGCAAGTGGGCTATCAATCAGGTCGCGCATCAAGGCTTTTACGAGCTTGGCATAATCAGTGCGGCTATGGGTTTTAACCTCAAGCTCAATATAAGTATAAGTATTTAGGGCAGAGGCAATATCAGGCAACGTAACGATTGGCTGACCAAACTGTCGCTGACGCTGTATTTCGCTCACATTTAGCTGATCTAGACGTGATTGCTGCGCGCACATGCGTTCAAGCGTGTCATCATGAAAGATCATGAGCTGTCCATCTCGGCTAAGCTGCACATCAAACTCTACGCCTGCCAAGCCACAGAGTTGCAAATTTTGCGCATACTCAAAGCCTGATAAGGTGTTTTCTAATGCTTCACCACGCGCGCCGCGATGGCCGAGTAGCAAGGTGTTCTTAAGCTCTATCATAACCAGTAACCATCACATATTTTAAGCATTACAATTGGCATATTATATCGTCTGTTATCAACTGCATCCAACGCTATCACGTATCAAAGCGCATTGAATAAAATATCTATAAAAAATTTTGGGCTGATAAAAGTTTTTATCATCATCTTAATATTTGTTCAAGCAAATATATATTTGTAGTTTTTTTGCAACCAAAGCCAGATTTCGGACACAATGTTGGGCGTTATTTGTATATCAGTAGGCTACATGGATGACCATCTCCTGCAAACACCGTATAATAATGGGGTTTTCAAATCTATCACAGTGCCTGTTTCGGTTAGATTTGAGTTTTATAGTTTAAATGTCAAATACTGTCCGTGAGCGACGGTACGAATCAGTGAATTGGAGCAAAAGAGATATGAGCGTAGCAAATAAAAGTGTGAGCAAGTGGTATAAAGTTGCTGGTATCGGCATGGTATGTGGTTTAGCGCTTGCTGGTTGTGATCGCTCAGAAAAAGACGATGCTGAAACAGTGGAAGTGACCGAACAAGAAGCAGAGGTTAGTGAAAACGCTACTGCCACGGCGGTGAGCTGTGATGATCCTATGGTACAAGACCGCCTCAAATCTGCTCTAAAAAATACGCTCAATCAGCAAGCGCAAACTTTAGCGCTCAGTTATGCCAACGATGCAGAGATTGGCTTAGGAAGTGGTGTGGTCTCTACTAAAGCAAACGGTATCGTCATCGATATACAAAATGCCGCCGTATTGCAAGCGACCAATGAAAATGGTCTGACAACCTGTCAGGCAAGCGTCAGTATGACTTTGCCAAGTGAAGACTTATATCAAGCCAGCCAAGTGCAATCAGCAAACAATCAGCCAAGTTTGCAATCGCGCTTAGCCAATGACAATATCCGTATCAATAACAACATGCTTATTGATGACGCTTTCACCTATGTCGTTGGTACGCAAGCTGGTCAAGTTCGCACACGTATCGCAGGACAGCCTGCATTACTGACAGTGGTATCAGAAGTGGTCGCCAGCTCAACGCTCCAGTCAGCAATGGAAGAGCAGCGCGCCCAACGTACCACTCAGCAACCTGAACGCCGCCGTGAACCAGCACAGAACAATAATACTGTCAGTCAGCCACGAGCAGCAACGCCTGTGCGCCCAGCACAACCTGCTAAGCCGCCAGTGCTTAACCAAAGCAATCAAAATAGCAGTCAAAGTACAAAGACGCCAAGCAGCACTCCGTCAGCGCCTAGTAATACCACACCTAGCACCACCATACCTAGTACCGCAGCGCCTACACCTGCTGCTCCAGAAGCACCGAAAGCAACGCCTAAAGACGAAAGCATCGATATGGTGATTATTGAAGACAAAGAAGCAACTTATTAATCTTATTGCTAATAAACATCGATAAGCATCGTTTCAGTATTTCAAGTCAACATTTCAATAAAAAAACGCCTGCAATATGTCTATTGCGGGCGTTTTTTATGGTTTGTTAAATGGCTCAACTATCAGCAAATTTTTGTAATACCTGACTGTCCCATAGGACTTCAGAGACCTGTTTAGGATCTGTGCAGAAGCGTGCCGCGACAAACAACCAATCAGATAAACGATTGATAAAGCTCACTGCTGTCGGACGAATGGCTTGTGGCTGCGCTTGTTTTAGTAACACCGCTTGGCGCTCAGCGCGGCGACAAACAGTACGTGCCACGTGTAATTGGCTGACCAATAGTGAGCCTGTCGGTAAGATAAAGTCCTTAAGCGGTGGCAGCGTCGTATTCATCGCATCGATTTGCTGCTCAAGCCACTCAATATGAGTCGCATTGACGCCTTCATATTCCGGCATAGCAAGCTCACCACCGATATTGAATAATAAGTGTTGAATAATCACCAAAGCTTGGGCAAAGTCGACTTCTTGCTTTGTTTGCAAGCGTTCAGGTAGCTGTTGGCAGTTCCTTGAAATATGGGTCTCCGCACTTAACGCTTGAGTAAGCTGGGCACGTACCAAACCAATGTGCGAGTTTAGCTCATCGATATCACCCATCACACTAAATACGCTGTCCGCCTTGCTAACACGGCTGCCATCTGCCATGCCAGTACTACCATCGTCGCCAGTACGCGTATAAATTTTGCTTAAACGATTGCCCATCTCTACATCCTTAACGGTCATTATTTTTAATTATTGAGGAATCTCATTTGTTTAAAGCATGTCTCTTACGTGCTTAAAAAAAGTTACTTGCGCGCTCATTGTAGTATTTTACGAGCATTTTCGCTAAGATAATGGGTTAAGTTTTATATCGGTTTTCTGTTTACAGCGCATTTAGGCATTATTTGCTTCTATGAGCGTGTCTGTATTTACTAAACGGGCATTATTGTTAGACTTGTTTTTCTCTTATACTTTTCATTTAAAGGCTTTATGACTATGACCACACCTCTTGCAGACGCGATGTCTCAGCTCGTCATTTATGACTCACTTACTGGACGCAAGCAATCATTCAAACCGCTTGCCACGGGCAAAGTTGGCATCTATGTGTGCGGGATGACGGTCTATGATTATTGTCATATCGGTCATGCACGGGTGATGGTTGGTTTTGATATGGCAGTGCGCTGGCTAGCACAAGTGGGCTATGACGTAAATTATGTGCGTAATATTACAGATATCGATGACAAAATTATCGCTCGTGCTGCCGAAAATGGCGAAAAGATTGGCGCATTGACTCAGCGTTTTATTACCGCCATGCATGAAGATGCGACCGCTCTTGGCTGCTTGTCCCCTGATGCAGAACCGCGTGCGACCGATCATATCGATGAGATGCAGCAGATGATTGAGACACTGGTTCGTAATGACTATGCCTACGCGGGCGATAATGGCGACGTCTACTATGCGGTCGATAGCTTTGCAGATTATGGCAAATTGTCTAAGCGTAACCTTGATGATATGCAGGCAGGCTCACGGGTTGAAGTCGAAAACGACAAGCGCAACCCATTTGATTTTGTGTTATGGAAAGCGGCGAAGCCTGACGAACCGCAATGGGCATCAGCTTGGGGTCAAGGACGTCCAGGCTGGCATATTGAGTGCTCAGCGATGTCGACCAAATGCCTTGGTAATACTTTCGATATTCATGGCGGCGGTCATGATTTGCAGTTCCCACATCATGAAAACGAGATTGCCCAATCTGAAGCGGCTACTGGCTGTGAGTACGCGCGTAACTGGATGCACGTGGGTTTTATCAATGTTGATGGCGAAAAAATGTCCAAATCATTGGATAACTTTTTTACCATTCGTGATGTAATGGCAAAATACCTGCCGGAAACGGTACGTTTTTTCTTATTGTCGAGTCATTATCGTAGCCAAGTCAACTTCTCTGATAGCGCATTGGATGAAGCGCATAATAGCCTAAGCAGGTTGTATCAAGCTCTAAAAGTTGCTGAACAACAAAAAGGTGAAGCACTTATTATCAGTGATGAGCTAATAAATAATGCCTATGCCAGTGCGGCAGGACAAGACTTTATCAAAGCCATGAATGATGACTTTAATAGCTCAACGGCTATCAGTGTGCTGTTCGGCTTGGCGCGTGATATCAACAAAGCCAGCAAAGTAGAAGATGTGGAAACCGCATGGCAGTTAGCGCAGCACTTAAAAGCCTTGGCGCAAACACTCAATATTTTACAGCAGCCTGTTCAGCAGTTTCTGCAAGCGGTTATCGGTGCAGCGGCTGAAGACGGTTTAACAGATGAGGCTATTGATAGTTTCATTGTTGAGCGTACTGATGCCAAAACCAATAAAGATTTTGCCCGTGCTGACGAGATACGTGTACAGTTAAAAGATGCTGGCATTGAGCTTGAAGACAGTCGTGCTGGCACCACTTGGCGCCGTGCTTAATGTAAGCATTCGTTTTTTGCTTTTGTTTACTCACAAACGGTAATAAATTAAGCCAGCTATCTGCTGGCTTTTTTTGGTCTTCTGCATTAGCTTAATAGCATCCCTATAATAAAAGTTTTTTGTATGCAAACTCCTTCCGAATTTCTCAGGTCTCACTCTCAAACCCAGTTTTTATCACGGTTGCTATTTATAGTGGGCACCTTATTTATCCTATTAAATATTACGTGCATCCCTGCTTATGCAGCAAGCGATATTAAGGAAGTAGATAGGCAAAATAGTGAAGCGGCGATTACGACAAAACCAGAGAATTTGGTGGAGTATGCCGCGCAAAAAATCGATACGTTAAAAGAAGAAGGCGTCACTGTCTCAGCCGTTGCAGCAGAGGTGATTAGCCCACTAGAAAAAAAGGCAGTGCAGCAAGCTGGTGTGCTACAAGGAGATTCTGGTCTCACTGGTGATTATAATGAAAGCTATTATACCTTAGATAAGCTAAATGCAGGCTTGCCGCCCTTATCTGAGCCGCCGAATTTGTCGACACCCCTTGCCACATTAGAGTTTTTCCAATCGGCAGTCATGAAGCAGCAATATGATTTGGCCGCTTATGCACTAAATATGAATCTGATTGATGATGAGTCGCAGTCGAGTCAAGCAATGGATCTGGTCAAACAGCTCGACTTTTTATTGGTCGAAAAACATCTATATGTGTTTGACAAGTTGCCCGATCGTCCTGATGGCTTGATTGAACCGCCGCTTGGCAGTACGAGTAGCATTCAAGGTGTTCCTAGACGTTCGATTCAGCTGGGTTATATTGATTATCGAGAGCGCCGAGTACCCCTGCATCTAGAGCGTGTACGTATCGGCGATGGTGCGCCTTTTTGGGTCTTTTCAGCGCAGACGGTGGCAAATATCGATAAGCTTTATGAGCAATATCATCCAGCAAAGTTTGAACGCTATTTGCCGAGTTGGACCAAGCTAAAGATTTTTAATATTGCTATCTGGGAATTTTTGGCGTTATTGATATTCTTCTCCTTTACCATGGGCATTGGCTGGCTATTAAGTACCGCCGCTGGCAAGCTCCTCAATTGGTATGTCATGGATAAAGAAGGCAATCGTCTTGGTACACTTCATCACAACGGTGTGGAGGATTTGGTCAATAAGCTGACAGTACCTTTGACCTTTACTCTCAGTTTCTCATCGGTCTACAGCTTGGTTTCGGGCGGCTTTCCTTATCTGGATGCTTTGGCTTCTTCAACCCGCCCCATTATCTGGGTAGCACTGGTATTTAGTGCAATGTGGCTTGGTATCCGAGTAATTAACTTTTTTGCCAACCGTTATAAAGACTTGCAAATCGAAAATCTAAGCGAGGAGAATTTTGATAAAAGTCGCAGCCGCCGCACTTATATGTCCATCTTTCGCCGCGTCTTTATCTTTGTCATGATTCTGGGCGGGATTTGGATTGGCTTGAGCGAATTTACCAATATCGATGGGCTTGGCAAGACATTACTAACCTCAGCAGGGATTGCAGGTGCGGTCCTTGGTATTGCCGCACAGCCTATCTTAGGTAATATCATCGCAGGAATGCAGGTTGCGATTACCCAGCCTGTACGTATCGGCGATACCGTGATGATGGAAGGCGAGTGGAGTACGATTGAGGATTTGGGTTATACCTATGCAGTACTAAAGACATGGGATGAACGCCGATTAATCGTACCTATGCGGCATTTTGTTACTGAAATTGTGGAAAACTGGTCGCATACCGAATCGCATCAAATAACCGTGATTTACTTATATGTTGATTATGGCGCTGATATCGACGCCATTCGGCAGAAATATATTGAATTGGTAAAAGAAAATGCGTTGTGGGATGGTGAAACAGAGCCTGAAATGTTTACGGTGTCTGTATCAGAAACAACGATTAAGCTTCGTTGTAGCCAAGCTGCTAATAGTCCTATTGATGCATGGATGCTTGAATGTGCAGTGCGTGAGCAGATGCTAGGCTATTTATATGAGAAACAAAAAGCCTATCTACCGGCTGAGCGTTTGATCGTCAAAGTCGGTGACAGCTCATGACAGCTCATGACAGCTAATAATAGCGAAATGGCGTAACGCTTTTATTCTTAGGATGCGATGTCAGCATCAAGGAAATAAGCTGACAAATATGTTATGCGAATGCTTGTATTATTTGTTATAATATGGCGTTATTTTTAAGGGATAATTCAGCTGTTAGGCATTGTATAGTTAGATTTTGGGACAGGTAAAGGCGCTGTATTAGAGAGTCTACTGAGCCAATAATTTAGTTAGCAATGATAAATTGATGATGTGCCGAGCGAATGTTTGTAGTTAGTATTTGTTCCCCACGGTTTTATTATTCTCTACTAGGTTTTGATAGCCTGATGGTTATGATAAAACAATCGTTGATTGTCTTGATGCTGTATTGCCCACCCATCAAAATAACCACTACTAGGGGTCTGTATGTTGCGAATTGTCGATGAAGCCTTAACCTTTGATGATGTTTTATTATTGCCAGCTTATTCTGAAATTCTACCAAAAGCTGCTAATCTAACGACCCGCCTAACAAAAAGTATTACGCTGAATCTACCCCTAATCTCTGCTGCTATGGATACGGTTACTGAGTCTGAGATGGCCATTACCATGGCACAGCTTGGTGGTTTAGGTATCTTGCATAAGAGTATGGATATCGATAAGCAGGCGATGCAAGTGCGCCGTGTCAAAAAATTTGAAGCTGGTACGGTGGTTGATCCTATTACTGTGCATCCAGAGATGACCATCGGCGAGTTATTAAGACTGACCCAAGACAATAATATCTCAGGTGTGCCAGTGGTTGAGAAGGGCACTGACAAAGTAGTTGGTATCGTCACTCATCGTGACTGGCGCTTTGAAACCAATCTATCATTGCCTGTCAGCCATATCATGACGCCAAAAGAGCAGCTCGTCACCGTCAAAGAAGGTGAGAGCAATGAAAACATCAAAAGACTGCTACATGAACACCGTATCGAAAAAGTAATCGTTATTAATGACGACTTTCGTCTGCGTGGTCTGATTACCGTTAATGACTTTACCAAAGCTGAAAATAACCCAAATGCTTGTAAAGATGAGCAAGGTCGCCTGCGTGTTGGCGCAGCAGTTGGTACGGGCGCTGATACTCAAGCACGCGTTGAAGCATTGATTGCCGCTGACGTCGACATCATCGTTGTTGATACGGCGCATGGTCACTCAAGAGGGGTAATTGATAAAGTATCTTGGATTAAAAAGAACTTCCCTCATGTGCAAGTTATCGGCGGCAACATCGCAACAGGTGACGCCGCTAAAGCGTTACGTGATGCTGGCGCAGATGCGGTAAAAGTCGGTATCGGTCCAGGATCCATCTGTACCACACGTATTATCGCAGGTGTTGGCGTACCGCAAATATCTGCGATTGATAATGTCGCAAATGCTTTGCAAGACAGCCTTCCATTGATTGCTGATGGCGGTATTCGCTACTCAGGCGATATGGCAAAAGCCATTGCCGCTGGTGCGTCATGTATCATGATTGGTTCATTGATGGCAGGTACAGAAGAAGCACCAGGTGAAGTTGAGCTGTTCCAAGGTCGCTACTATAAAGCTTACCGCGGTATGGGTAGCTTGGGTGCGATGTCAGGTCAAAACGGCTCATCAGATCGCTACTTCCAAGACGCCAAAGACGGTGTGGAAAAATTGGTACCAGAAGGTATCGAAGGCCGTGTGCCGTATAAAGGTCCAGTCGCTGGTATTGTCAACCAATTGGTTGGTGGCTTGCGCTCATCTATGGGTTATACCGGCTGTGCAACCATTGAAGAGATGCGTACCAAGCCTCAGTTTATCAAAGTCACGTCAGCTGGCATGAAAGAATCACATGTTCATGATGTGCAGATTACCAAAGAAGCGCCTAACTATCGAGTCGACTAAGAGCATTTTTTTGCTACTGTAGGATGCTATAACTCGCAACCGTACAGTATCAAGTGACGTCAAGATACAAACAGCCAACAATGCCCCGTTATTGTTGGCTGTTTTTTTTGTAAAATACAATCATAGATTATTCTAATAATAATTGATAACTGCTTGTCTTATCAAAACCATCGATGACAGTGAATAATTGAAACTACTTAGCCTACGTCCGCGTCTGGTCTTTTACTTTTAGATTTAAGGAACAATAATAATGAGCTACTTTGGCACTGATGGTATCCGCGGTAAATTTGGTGAGCTGCCAATTACGCCAGATTTTATCTTAAAGCTCGGCTATGTCACAGGACTTGTCCTAATAGAAAACAATCAAAATACGGCGCGTAAGCCAAGCGTCGTGATTGGTAAAGACACGCGGTTGTCAGGCTATGTGATTGAAGGCGCATTACAAGCAGGCTTTAATGCCGCTGGCGTCGATGTCCATATGTTAGGACCCTTGCCAACACCTGCTATCGCGCATTTAACGCGTAGCTTTAATGCGGATGCAGGCGTAGTCATTTCTGCCTCACACAATCCATACTATGATAATGGCATTAAGTTTTTCTCAGGCGACGGCAAAAAATTAACTGATGCGATGCAAAACGCCATTAATGATAAATTGAACGCTATCATGGCGGCTGATGGTAATAATGATGCCCTCATGCCTATCCTTGATCCGGCGCAATTGGGTAAAAACAATCGTATCGATGATGCAAAAGGTCGCTATATTGAATTCTGTAAAGGCAGTTTTCCTTATCAATATGATTTAGATCATCTGACTGTGGTTGTCGACTGTGCCAATGGCGCCGGTTATAGCGTGGCGCCTCGAGTTATGCGTGAGCTAGGTGCCAATGTCATCGCTATTAACAATAAGCCTGACGGCGTCAATATCAATGAGGACTGCGGCTCGACCCATCCTAAAGGTCTACAAGAAGCCGTTCTTAAGTACGAAGCCGATGTAGGTATAGCTCTAGATGGTGATGGTGACCGTATCGTGATGGTTGATGAAGCCGGTAATTTGGTTGACGGTGATGGTATCTTGTATGTGCTAGCTACTCAAGGTCAGACAAAGGCGGCAGGTGTCGTTGGCACCCTAATGAGCAATATGGGTTTAGAGCTTGCGCTAAAAGCGGCTAACATTGAGTTTACGCGTGCAAAAGTAGGCGATCGTTATGTGATGCAAGAGCTTGAGGCAAACGGTTGGATATTGGGCGGTGAGCCATCAGGTCACATTTTATGCTTGGATAAAAGCCGAACCGGCGATGCCATTATCGCAAGTTTGCAGATACTTGCAGTCATGCAAGCAAGAGGCAAAGCGCTTAGCGATTTAACCGAAGGCTTTGAGGTATTACCACAAAAACTGGTCAATGTGCGCTTGTCCCAAATGCAAGATCCTTTTGAGCATGAAGAGCTAGTGGTTGCTTTTGATAAAGCTCGTGCTACTTTAGAAGGTCGCGGTCGCTTGCTTATTCGCCAATCCGGCACAGAGCCAATGATTCGAGTCATGGTTGAGTCAGATGATGAGATAGAGTGTGATGTAATGGCGAATGATTTGGCAGATAAAATCAAAGCTGTATTGGGCTAACCAATATTTAAATATAAAACTATTAAAATAAGCTATTAAAATAAGCTATTAAAAAAAGGAAGTGTCATGAGTATGGACTTTACTGATCAGCGTTTGTCATATGAAAAAGGTCAACTAGACCAACAGTCAGTACCAGTATCACCGTTTGAGCTATTAAATGCTTGGATGCATGAAGCAATAGAGGCGCAAGTACAAGAACCATATGCGATGAGTTTAGCGACTTGCGGGGCGGATAGTAAGCCGAGCGTGCGTATTGTTCTATTGCGTGAAATTACGGGTAAAGGTATCGTTTTTTATACCAATTATGAAAGTGCCAAGGGTCAAGATATCGCTGAAAACCCCAATGCCGAAGCGCTGTTTTTTTGGCACAAGCTTGAGCGTCAGATTCGTATCAGTGGCAGTATTGCTAAAATTGATGCTGATAAATCTGTGGCTTATTTTCAAAAACGTCCGCACGATAGCCAAGTAGGTGCATGGGTCAGCCAGCCACAAAGCGGTGAAGTTGCCAGTCGTGATTTGATGGAGCAGACGTTTGAGCAGTTGCAAGCAGATTACCCAGAAGGTGCCGCCGTACCAACGCCTGAGTTTTGGGGTGGTTATGAGATCAGGATTGAGAAAATCGAGTTTTGGCAAGGTCGCGCCAATCGAATGCATGACCGCATTGTGTATCATAAAGAGGCGGATGGTAGCTTTGTTACCAAACGCTTATTGCCTTAAGCGTAACAGATAACGGATGATATGAGCTTATAAGAAGTTCATATCTACAAAAAAGCCACTTTACATGTCATATTCATATGGCAAAGAAAGTGGCTTTTTTCATTGATTTTATAGTGGAGCTATTTGGTATCAACCTCTACCGACACAGACATACCAGGACGTAGACGTGCAAGCTCTGGCTGGTTAGAGTCTAAGTCGATGCGTACCGGAATACGCTGAGCGATTTTAATATAGTTACCGGTCGCAGGATTGGCAGCGCCAGCACTGAATTCACTGCCTGTTGCGGGTGATATATTGCTGACCCGTCCGCTAAACTGTGTACCACCTAAGGCATCCACGTGGATGGTCGCAGCTTCACCAATCGTCATATTTGCCACTTGCGTTTCTTTAAAGTTGGCAATAATCCATACGCCTTTTGGCACAATATACATAAGCTGCGTACCAGCAGTAACATATTGCCCTGTTTTAACGATTAATTGACTCAGTTGTCCCGATTCAGGGGCACGGATTATGGTGTTGTCTACGTTAATCTGTGCTTGTTTCGCGGCGGCTTCAGCATTTTTGATATTGGCATCTAAAGAGGAACGGCTAGCGGTTGTTTTTTTGCTGCCCTCAACTGCCACTTGTAAATTGGCCTCAGCTTGCTGGACACCGGCTTGCGCTTTTGCTAATTGAGCTTCAGCATGAGCAACATCTGCTCTCGATACTGCGCCAATGGCAACCAAACCCTGATAACGGTTAACGTCCTCGCGGGCACTATCAACACTCACTTTAGCGCTATAAACATCTGCCTCACGTGCTTGAATCTGTGCTTGGCTGGTGCCCGTATCTTGCGCATTACTAGAGCGATTGGTCAAGGCAATATCGATATTCGCCTGCGCTTGTTCAAGCTGCTGCTGAAAAGTTCGATCATCTATTTTTACTAGTAAGTCACCCGCTGCAACATTAGCAAAATCTTTTACCGCCACTTCTGTCACATAACCTGATACTTGCGGACTGATAATGGTGGTTTGCCCTTTCACAAAAGCATTGTTGGTTTGCTGCACGGTTGGGGTAAAAGGTGGCAGCTTCCACGCATAGAGAATGAGCGCCACACCAATAACAATCAGCGCAATCAGTAAACCTAAATTAAAAAACGACTTCTTTTTGGGCGACCAACCTGCCGGCGCAGGAATAGGTTCAGTGGGTGGCATCGGCGTCTCATCTTTGCCATTGTCTGCCTCAGTGCTGTTTATTTTATCAGTACCAGTATCCGTGGCATTTATAGGCTCATTAGCATTAGTAAGTACGTCATTAGAGGGGTCTGTTTGAACTCGAGCTTCAGGCATAGTAGATTCAGGTTGAATGGTTGCTGTATTGGTATTTGCATCATGATTGGAAGTCAACTGTGATGGCGTATCCGCAACGTTTTGCTTTGATAATGATTCATTAGATTGAGCATTTTCAATGGCGTTAGCCACTTTGTCAGGTGCGCTTGCGTCATCAAAGCGGCTCGGTTTGTCTTCGTTCATGACGCGCTCCTACGGATTTTAATATACATAATAGATAACTTTAAAAAAATAGTCAGAGAGAGTAATACGTGTAGAATACACAATAAAATTTGCACTATCTGCTATTTTTTCCCCATCATTTCTGCTAACGCGGCAAGCTCTTTGCCAAGTGGATTACGCTTATGATACAAATAATAAAAATAAACCATTAATAAATAGATCGCAGTAATCGTAGCGCTCACTGCCATCAAAAAGAATAAGTCATCATAAGCGGCGACGGTCGCTTGGCGCTGAATACCTTGCAGCATTTGGGTCATCTGAGCAGGATTGCCAGCAGTCATCGAGCTGACCATGTCTGCATAGTGCATCTGCGTGCGAATAGTGGTAAAGGCTTGAATGCCGGCTGCACCTGCCAGACCGCCTACGGTTTGTGAGATACCAAAAATCACTGAAAAACTAATAATATAAGCAGGACCATTGGCAATGGCGCGGAACATCCCTTCAAATACCATTGGACCCATAAAGTAGACGGCAGCAAAGGCAATGATAAACTGGCTAAAATAAAACATCGCCGGTGTAGAATTCAGCGACAAACCCGTATCTATCCAAGCGCCAATCGCAATCAGCGTAACCGCAAAAATCACCGGTCGACGTAGGTCCATCGCATTGGTCGTAAAAATGCTAAGCACCAATGCAAGTGCACTGGCTGCCAAAATAATGGCGTAAAAGACAATCAGCTGATCGTTGCCATAGCCAAGGTTTGCCAATAATCCTGCTGCGCCAACGCTTTGCTCAGACAGCAAAATACGCATCACAGCACCGGTTATCATAAAGGCAATAATCGTCCGACTACGCATCCAGCGTACTTGCAGCATCGGATTTTTACGGTGAGTTTCAATCCATAAAGCAATAGAAATTGTCACGACAGCAATGATAAGCGGGTAACTGAGCCAAGGCGTTGTCCACCATAAGATACGACCTTGTACCAAAAATACTGCCAATGCCGCAAGACCACTCGCAAAAAAAGCAAAGCTGATGATATCAAGCTTTTCAAAGACTTTTTCCATATTACCGCGTGGCAGCTCAAGGATATTAATCAACCCAAAGCATATCAATGCTAAGCCTACTTGGAATAGAAACAAACCTTCAAGTTGACCGTCAGCAGCTAGGTAAGGCGAGATGATACGTGATAAAGGTACCCCAAACTGTACCAATCCAAAGCCCAAGATCAGCCCGCTGATACGCCGAGCTGTTGGCATGCCTTGCAGACAATAAAATATAGCCAACACCGTCATAGCACTGGCAACCACGCCACTAAAACCACGGGCAATCAGCTCTAAATAATAAGGATCAATGTCAATACCGGTGGTTGAGCTGAGCAGATGACTACTGACCAACCACTGCATACTGGTCGCTGACAGCAAAAAAAATAAAGTGATTTTGCTAAATAGCGACATACCAAATTGTTGACGAATTTTATATAGCAGTACAGTGACACCAGCGTTGGTCATATTGTAAGCGACTGATATCCAGCCGCCTTCAACAGGTGTTAAGCCCATTTCCCCTTGAATTTGAGAAAGATTAGCCACCAGTAGACCGTTTTGGAAACTGGCAGTAATACCGATAAAAATACCAATCAATAAGTAAAATACCTTTCGATAAGTAGGATGGTCGGGTGTGGCAGGGGAGCCCAGCATGAACGGCTGTTCATGAGGCTTAAACTGATAGTCGGTACTCATAAGGCGGGGTCGATCTGTATAGGGGAATTGAGTAACATAGAACAGCTCCTAAACGAGACCTGCGACAGTTGGAGTGGCATCCATTAAGCTTACTGCTATGTAATAGAGTGATATAACCAAAAGAAGCGCCTAAAAGCTGCTTGAGACATTTTATCATGGTTTTTGCTGAGGGTTTAATATCTGTGTCTATTAACTGTAGAGCATGAGACGTGTCGCCCCCATATATAGTTAAAATATCTCAAAAACGCTACAGTGCTGCTGGTATAAATTTTTTGCAGCCTCTGTTTGCGTAGGCACAGCAAGCAAGAAAAATGAATATCAGCAGTACTTGATGTATCAATATTACTTTTCCCTGACTATATTCAGCTCAAACTACGAGGCTAATTAATTGGAATGGGTCATAACTCAATTTGATAAAGCTCTAAAACCATACGTAAAAAGGCAGCCTATCACGTAGGCTGCCTTTTGGTTATCATTGATACAGTCTGTATTCTTTACAGTTGATACGAGATTGCACTGATCACATTACAGATTTATTATTACTCATTGCTTGTTTTATCGTAATTCGCTTCCAAACGCATGGCGCGCTGATAGCTATCAAGGGTCGCAAGCTGTAGCGCGTACTGTCTGATATGAGGATAATCCTCTAACGCCTCACGCTTGACGAGCATAATCAAATCAAATGACAGCATAAAATCTGCACCGCTTAGCTTGTTACCCACGATAAAGGATTTGCCTGCCACCTCGTCATTTAGATAGCTCAGTAGCCTGTGTTTTTCTTGAGCGATATACCCTTTTAAAAATGCATTATCACCAGCACCTGCTTTATTGGTAAATAATTCAAGCAAAAGCGGCAGCATCAGCGAGCTTTCAGCAAAGTTAATCCACTGTAAATAATGACCATAATCTGCGCTATCGATAGCAGGGCGCAGATTATCAGGTGCAAACCGCTCAATCAATAGCTCAGTAATCGCACCTGACTCTGCATATAGCTCGCCATCCATCTCAATAACCGGAGACTTACCAAGAGGATGTACCGCTTTTAGGCTATCTGGTGCTAGATGCGTTTTGGCATCACGCTGGTGGCTAATAATTTCATAAGGTTGTCCCAATTCTTCTAAAAGCCATAACGTCCGTAATGAGCGTGATTGATTGAGGTGATGTAAGCGAATCATTTAGTTAGCCTTTTTGCAGTGGATTTGATGCTATTAAGCCTGTATTTTAGCCATTAAACGCTTGGCGGCTTCTTCTGACGACGCTGGATTTTGACCCGTGATCAGCAAACCATCTTCGACCACAAACGATTCCCAATCAGAGCTTTTTTCATAGTTTCCGCCATTGGCTTTTAGCACATCTTCTAATAAGAAAGGCACGACGTCAGTGAGTTGAACCGCTTCTTCTTCGGTATTACTAAAGCCTGTGACCGTTTTGCCTTTGACCAGATACTCGCCATCGATTTTAACGTTTTTGAGCGCGGCAGGAGAATGGCAGACAAAAGCAACAGGCTTATCTTGTTTGATAAACGTCTCAATCAATGCAATCGAGTTTTTATCAACGGCTAAATCCCACATTGGACCATGACCACCAGGATAGAATACTGAATCAAAATCTTCCGCTTTCATATCTGCCAATTTTTTAGTCGTTGCTAGGCGTTCTTGGGCTTCAGAATCTTCTTTAAAACGTTTGGTATCTTTGGTTTGAGCATCCGGCGTGTCACTACTTGGGTCAAGTGGTGGTTGACCGCCTGCAGGAGAGGCAATCGTGATATTGACACCGGCATCTAAAAAAGCATAGTAAGGCGCGGCAAATTCTTCTAGCCAAAAACCTGTCTTCTTACCAGTATCGCCCAATTTATCGTGTGAAGTTAGTACCATTAAAATATTCATAATTGTCCCTGTTTATTGTTGAAAGTTATTATTGAGGTTTATTATTGACGCTTATACTTGCTGTTTGTTATTGAAAGCTATCAGTCGGTATTAAAAACCAGTAACGCTATCAAAAACGAATAACGCTAACAAACCGACTGCTGACAGTATTCATCTTTTAAGAATGACTTTCAGTAGCTGTCCTTAACAAGTTATGTTGTTAACTGGTTATTTTTAGGATTTTGTTTTTAATATCAGCTATTTCACGTCAGCTACTTTAACCACCGTTTTGCCAAAGTTCTTACCATCAAGCATATCAAAGAAAGCTTGTGGTGCTTGTGCTAAGCCGTCGACTTGGTGCTCTTTGGTTTTAACGTCACCTGATTCAAGCCATTTGCTCATCGTAGCTAAGAATTCTGGAAAGTGGTCGCCATATTCTTCAAAGATAATAAAGCCTTTGATCGTTAGGCGCTTACTGAGAATATTACCCATCAGCACACCTAAGCGGTCTTTACCATCCGGCAATTCGGTGGCGTTATACTGTGATACCAAGCCACATACCGGGATACGGGCATGGGCATTTAACAGTGGCAATACGCCATCAAAGACTTTACCACCGACGTTTTCGTAATAAATATCGATACCATCTGGGCAGGCAGCAGCCAGTTGTTCGGCAAAGTCATCGGCTTTATGGTCAAGACATACATCAAAGCCTAGCTCTTCAACCGCGTAAGCACATTTCTCAGCACCGCCCGCGACCCCAATAGTACGTAAGCCTAATTTATTACCGACTTGTCCAACGGTCGCGCCAACAGGACCTGTTGCCGCAGCGACGACTAAAGTTTCACCTTTTTTTGGTTTGCCAATATCGGTCAAACCCATGTAACCTGTGAAGCCCGGCATACCAAGTACACCCAAGCCATAAGACGGGTTCGCCATGTTTTTATCGAGCTTTAATACGCCTATCCCATCACTGACGCTATAATCCTGCCAGCCTGAGTTGGACACTACCAAATCGCCGACTGCAAAGTTATCGATGTTAGATTCGACAACTTGGGCAACCGTTCCGCCTAGCATGACGTCGCCAATTTGTAGTGGATCAGCGTAGCTTGCGGCATCACTCATACGTCCGCGCATATAAGGATCAAGCGATAAATATATGGTGCGCAGTAGCATTTCACTTTGATTGGGTTTTGGTATCTCGCCAGTAGCCAATTCAAAGTTATCGGCAGTTGGTGCGCCATGTGGGCGGCTGGCAAGTTTGATTTGACGGTTTTGTTGTTGATTTTGCTGCTTATTAACGTCGTCATTGAAGCTCATGATAAATCGCCTTATTTTATTTATTTTTGATTTTATAGTTAGCTGCCACTCTGAAGTGACAGGCTAGTGGTTTCTATAACGACAATATGACTATAAAATATGACTATAAAATATGACTATAAAATGTCACTGTAGAATGTCACTATAAATAATTATTAAGAAACTTAAGCGTGACTGGTTACAGCACGCTCTAAGATACGACGTGATACTGCTAAGTCGTTTTTACTGTGCTCGCCCAATTTCACCATACCATGCACTTCTAACTGCTTGATAATAGGATCAATGGCGGCTGCATCTAACTCTACATCTGCTAAGCTGACCGGCAGTCCAAGCTTACGGAAGAAGTTTTCAGTCTGTTTGATAGCCTCTTCAATAATGGCATCATCATTTTGATCAGTATCAGTAATGTTCCAAACGTTACGGGCATATTGAAGCAATTTGTCTTTTTTGCTGTCTTTAAGCTCACGCAGCACCGATGGCAATACGATGGTCAGCGTACGTGCATGGTCAATCGCGTGTAATGATGTCAACTCATGACCAATCATATGCGTCGTCCAATCTTGCGGTACACCAGTACCGATCAGACCATTTAGCGCCATGGTTGCCGTCCACATGATGTTTTTACGTGTCTCTAAATTCTCTGGATCAGCTTTGACCGCTGTGCCTTCTTCAATTAGAATTTTTAACAGGCTCTCAGAAAAGGCATCTTGGACTTTCGCATTGACCGGATAGGTCAGATACTGTTCCATCACATGAACAAAGGCATCAGCCACACCATTCATCACTTGGCGTTCCGGTAAGGTCATGGTTTTGAGTGGATCTAAAATTGAAAACTTAGGAAAGGCAAGAGGATTACCAAACGGCAGTTTTGCTTGACGTTCACTATAGTTAATCACGCCGCCTGAATTCATCTCAGAGCCAGTCGCTGGAATGGTCAATACCGCGCCCAAATCCACTGCTGAATCGATATCTCTGCAATAACTGGTGAGCGCATCCCACGCCTTATCGCGTGATACGGTGCCGTCTTCTTCAGTCAATGACGAGACGAGCGCAACAAACTTACTGCCGTCAAGCACAGAGCCACCGCCGACTGCTAATAAAAAGTCAATATCGTGCTCATTGACCATATCCGCCGCTTTTAGCAAAGTGGTAAATTCTGGATTGGCTTCAATACCGCCAAACTCGAATACTTCGCGATTGCCGCTAGCAGCCAATGCTGTTTTGACTTCATCTAACGTACCCGTACGCTGTGCTGAACCGCCACCATAGGTAATCAGTACACGGGCATCTGTCGGTACAAGCTCCGCTAACTGCTCGATTTGACCTTCACCAAAGACGATACGGACGGGATTGTAATATTGAAAGTTATTCATAAGATTCCTAATATATTTTTTGAGTATGAAAAGCGTATTTGATATTGAAATAAAATCTGCAACTTGTTTGCATCTATGCGCATTATATATTAATTAGACCGGTCGTCTACAGATTATGATGAATGGTTACAAAACTATCGTATAAGCATGTTAGCCGATATTGGTCTAACCATATTGTTTGATTGTATTTTTGATAGTAGTAATTAATATTTTCTTCAAACAAAATATTAAGAAGACATCCTTGTTCAACAGTAAATTATAATGAGTCAAACAAGGATGAGTAAGGCAGAAGGATAGACAAAACGAGAGATATAGACTGTGAGAAGAGGGATTATAAAATGAAAAATTAGCGACCCATAGCGGTAGTGGTCATCAGCCATACTTCTGCTAATGGTGTATCCGTTTGACTAATTTTCGCAACTAAGCTGGCACCAAGCCATGCAAAATACCAACGCTTTGCCATACTCTCAGCAGCCACGTTAGCAGGATGAGGTACAGAACCGTCCGCCCAGCCTGCTTTGATTTGGGTTGCAAGCCAAGTAATCGTTTGCTGATAGCCCGCATGTAGTACTTTACGCATCGGCTCCGACATATCTGACACTTCAGCGCTGAGCTTTACTACCAAGCATTTTTCATGATCACAGCCACTTTGCTGCGTGTCATACCAGTTTTGGAAATAGTCATATAGTTTCTGCTGAGCGCTAATATCTTGTGACCCAATAACATTCAAGCGCTGCTTATACTGGGTAAAGTAATGGCTGATAATCGCCTCACCAAAGGCTTCTTTTGATGCAAAATAATGATAAAAAGAGCCTTTTGGTACGCCCGCGGTATCTAATATTTGCTTGATACCTACCGCAGTAAAACCTTTTTGTGCGATGAGCTTATAACCCGTCGTTAATAAATGGTCTCTGGTGTTTGATAACGCAATAGTAGATAGCGCACTATCTGTTTGAGTGTGGTTTATAGCATTGGGTGTAGACATGTTACTTATGTTCTCCTTAGAGAGACTTATTATTTAATGGTGTTTAATAAATTTATGAGTGCAAATGGACAAGTTACGTTTGTTCAACAAAGAGTAGAGAGAAAAGATTCTTATTTTCATAGTGTTTATGTTAGCATTAGACCGGTCGTCTAGCAAGTTACGTTTGTTATCGTATGTGTCATTGCTTACTGAACCCGTTATTAAACTTGATAGGCGGTCATGATACGGTATAACCACACTCTAATAATATTTTTAAATAAAAAAATAGGAACAATTATGTCAACAGAAACCAAAAGTATGCAGGTAAATACTTATACAGACTTTCATTTGCAATATATCGCAGGCGAATGGAAAAACGGTGATGACGATAGTATCAATACCAATACCAACCCGTTTAACGGTGAAACCTTGGTTGAGATTCAGCAAGCAACGGTTAAACAACTTGATGATGCTTATCAAGCTGCTAGTCAGGCGCAAAAGCAGTGGGCACAGCAAACCCCGAACGAACGTGCTGCTATCCTTTATAAAGTAGTCAGTATTTTTGATCAGCGTCAAGATGAGATTATCGATTGGTTGATCAAAGAGTCGGGCAGTACACGCATTAAAGCCATGGTCGAGTTTAGCGGTGCGCGTGCGATTACTCTTGAAGCAGCAAGCTTCCCCAATCGCGTACATGGCGAGATTCGCGCGTCGAACACGCCGGGTAAAGAGAACTTTATTTATCGTGAGCCGATGGGCGTGATTGCGGTGATTAGCCCATGGAACTTCCCACTACATTTAACCCAGCGCTCGATTGCGCCAGCACTGGCATTGGGGAATGCGGTGGTATTAAAGCCTGCCAGTGACACGCCTATTACCGGCGGGCTGCTGCTTGCAAAAATATTTGAAGAAGCTGGTTTACCCACAGGTTTGCTTAATGTCGTCGTTGGTAGCGGTAGCGAGATAGGCGATGCGATGGTCACTCATCCTGTCCCGAGTTTGGTTTCCTTTACTGGCTCAACCTCTGTAGGCAAACATATCGGTGAGTTGGCAAATGGTGGGGAGTTTATCAAACAGGTGGCGCTAGAGCTTGGCGGTAATAGCCCGTTCGTGGTGCTAAAAGACGCTGATATCGAGCAAGCTGTCAAGGCGGCAGCCTTTGGTAAGTTCTTGCATCAAGGTCAGATTTGTATTGCCATTAACCGTATTATTGTCGAAGATGAAATCTATGACGATTTCGTTGCGCGTTTTGTGGCGCACGTTAAAACCTTAAACGTTGGCGATCCTAACAAAATTGATACGGCAGTTGGTCCTATTATCAATGAAAAACAAGTCAAATCGCTCAAAGAAAAAATCGCCAAAGCGCAAAATGAAGGCGCAAAAATGCTATTAAGTGGTGAGATAAAAGGTCAAGTGGTGCCACCACATGTCTTTAGTGACGTCACACGTGAGATGAATTTGTCTTGTGATGAAGTATTTGGTCCTTTGGTTGGTATCATTCGTGCCAAAGATGAAGACGATGCGCTGTCGATTGCTAATGACTCTATGTATGGCTTATCAAGCGCGGTATTTACCCAAGATATGGCAAAAGGTCTGCGCTTTGCTCGCGGTATCAAAGCTGGCATGACCCATATTAATGATATTTCGGTCAACGATGAGAGCAATGCGCCATTTGGCGGCGAGAAGAACTCAGGTATCGGCCGCTTTAATGGTGAATGGATACTAGAAGAATTCACTACCTTGCATTGGATTTCGGTACAGCATACACCGCGCGATTATCCTTTTTAATGATTGTTTTTAGCTACTCTACTATTTGAGATATTCATAGTTAGAGTTTTAATTTGACGTGTTAAAAAAAAGGCTGCCTTATAGGGCAGTCTTTTTTTTATCAAACTATTTTTTATCAAACTATAGTTGATCTATTTTTAGAAAGGTTCAGAACTAATGCAGTTAATTATTCGCAGCCTCTGTCTGCGTAGACACAGGGCACAAGCCACAGTAAGCAAGGAAAATTAATCCCATTAGTTCTCTAAAAAATTTGTACTTTTTTTATTTAGGATCGACTATACAGTGATTTTATTTCTTCATTTAGGGTGAAATCCTAGTAGCCCTTGTATCTCTTCCATGGTCATATGTCTGATGAGCGCTTGCTCCTCAATGGTTAAGCGATTGGTATGTTCTTTTAACATGCTATAAAGACTGCGGGCAATCTCGGATGTCGTCGCGTAATACATCTGTGGTTCTTCTTTGGTCAGTTTTATCAAAAATTTATCAATCAATTTACGTTTGTGAAGGGCGGCGTTTCCTTCGGTTTTTTCAATCATGATATTCTCCTAGTGATAAATTATTTAAGCAGTCAGTTTAATGATAGTCAATGAGTGTATTGAAAGTGACGAATCGTGAAGTAGGGTTGTGCGTGTCTGCAAGTCGCCATTGAATAGTATAATAAATTCATTTAATATGAATCTTTAGGGTAACTCTTTTTACCTTTATTATAAGCAGACAACTATGCAAGTTATCGATTTACCCAGTAAGCCACCAAGCTCTCCACATCCTATTCTCAATTTGAGCTTTCGGATATTTTTTAGTGCGGGGGCATTGTTTGCCATTATAACGATGACGTTATGGGCCTTTGTCTTTACTGGACGTACGGATATCGATGCGCAAACATTAAACCCGATATATTGGCACGGTCACGAGATGATTTATGGTTATGCGTTAGCCATTGTGGCAGGGTTCCTGCTGACCGCAGTGAAGACGTGGACTGGTGTCATGATGCCGCATGGTTATAAGCTATTAGGGATTTTTGTCTGTTGGTTGCTGGCGCGTTTGGGCTGGATAGCGTTTGCTTTAGGCGTTGATATTGGCATTGAGCAAAGTGCTTGGTTATATATAGCCGCCGTGTTTGATTTGTTGTTTGTCGGTTCTATGGCGTTGGTGATATTTCGTGCTGTTTTACAAGTGAAGCAGTATAAACAGATGGGTATTTTAGCGAAACTTGCGCTACTGACGCTGGGTAATGGGCTGTGCTACTGGGGTGTGTTTAGTGCCAATATGACGATGACAAAGATTGGCGTTTATTTGGGATTTTATCTTATCATTGGCTTGGTATTGACCATCGGTCGGCGCGTGGTGCCGTTCTTTATTGAGCGCGGTTTGGGTACTTCCAATGCTGCAGGCGTGGCAGAAACGGTGACGGTACGTAATAGTAAAGTGCAAGATATCACCAGCTTGCTATTTTTCTTAGCTTTTTTTATCACGGATCTGTTTTATCCTAACAAGTATTTGCTGACCATCAGTGCACTTGGCGTCGCAGTGGTCAATATCGTACGTTTAATAGGCTGGTATCATCGCGTTATTTGGCAAAAGCCATTATTATGGTCGTTATATATGGCGTTTTTAGGGATGTGCTTAAGCTTTATATTGTACGCGTTGCAACCATGGCTCGGTTACAATCATAGTATTGCCGTACATGGATTGGCAATTTCAGGTATCGGTATGATGACGGTAGCGATGATGGCGCGGGTGTCGCTTGGTCATACCGGACGCAGTATTCATGAGCCGCCCAAAACGGTAACTATCATGTTTGCACTGATGGCATTGGCATTTATCAGTCGTGTACTGTTGCCACTCATAGATACCAGTCATTATTTATGGTGGATAATAATAGCGCAAGGGGCTTGGATTGCGTGCTTTGTATTGTTTTGCATCAGCTATCTGCATATCCTAGCAAGCCCGCGTCCAGATGGTTTATTTGGTTAAAAAGTAGAGATTTTAAAACGTTCCCGTTGGTCATAGTGTAAGGCATGCCGTCTTGTCATTTTATGCCCATTCAATCTGCTTTCTCTCATTAAGCTATACTAGGTATAGTTAATCCACTTTTAAAAGGATGCAGAGCTGCTAGGGTTAATTATTCGCAGCCTCTGTCTGCGTAGGCACAGCAAGCAAGAAAAATTAACCCTAGTAGTACCTTATAATATTTGTATTTCTTTTATTTAGGACTGACTATAGCTTTACTTATCTAAGACAGTCCCTAAAATTATTATCTTACTTTATAATGAATGGCGCGCCAAACCATATCAAAGGTAATATCCTACAATGACCACGACCATTTTTGCTACCCACCATTATAATTATCCGCAAAATTTTATCGAGATGAAGCCCAAGATTACGCGGCTTGAGCAGGCAATAAAAAAGCTCGAAACCAATCTGATAAATGCGGATGCTGAGATATTAGAGCAAAGGCTCGCCAGTCATTTGGGGTTGCAAGTAGATTATGCCAGTGAGCTTAATGCCAATCAGCTATTGGCTGCCACGACCATTGAGGGTAAGGTGTTGGTCATCGCTGGTGCAGGTTCTGGCAAAACCAAAACCTTGACCTATAGGACCAGCTACCTGATAGAAAATGGCGTATCGCCAAAAGAGATTTTACTATTAACCTTTACTCGTAAAGCGGCTAATGAAATCAAGAATCGTGCTAGAACTTTACTGACAAGTCGTTTATTGGATAATAACCCCATAGATGGCAAAGCGTTAAATGATATCACCAGCGGCACCTTTCACTCTTTTTGTAATATGCTATTGCGCCAATATTCAGGACTACTTGGTATCAATCCGAGATTTACTATTTTAGATACAGGCGACAGTGAAGACGCCATTGATTTGACTCATAAAGAAAAAAAGTATCCAACCAAGATAACCAACCAAGCATTTCCGCGCAAAAAAACCTTACAAAATATCTTTTCAACCTCTAGAAATCGACGCATTCCTATCCGTCACTTAATAGAAAGCAGCTATCCTGACATTGCCGTACATATCCCTGTTATTGAGCAATTGGCCATTGATTTTCATGAGTATAAGCGCGCCAACCATTTATATGATTTTGATGACATCATTAGCCAAGTGGTGCGTCATTTAAAGCGTAATGATACCTTTCGGCAGCTGTTACAAAATCAATATCGTTATATCATGGTGGACGAATACCAAGACACCAATATCCCGCAAAAAGAGCTGATTGATCTTATGTGTGCGCCGGCATCGGTGTCGCTGATGGTCGTCGGTGATGACAATCAAAGCATTTATGCCTTTCGCGGTGCCAACTATGAAAATATATTATTATTTGGAGAGAGCTATCCTGAAGCCAAGCTGATTAAACTTGAGCAAAATTATCGCAGTACGCCAGCAGTGCTTGACTATATCAATGCGTTATCCGCTCAAATCACCCTAGGCTATCAAAAGCAGCTGTACTCTGACGTTTCGATGGAAGGTATAAAGCCGGTGTTCCGTCGTCTAAGCGATGAAAGCAAAGAAGCAAAGTATATCGCTGATAAAATCCTCGAATCAAAATCGGACTACGACTATCAAGACTTTGCAGTCTTATGCCGGACGTCTTTTCAATCAAATTACGTGCAGCTTGAGTTTATGGAACGCAATATTCCATTTATTGTCGTTGGCGGTATTCGTTTTATTGAAAGACGCCATATCAAAGATGTTTTGGCGTTTGTCAAAATCCTTTATAACCCCAATGATACCATCGCATGGCACCGTATCCTGACCTTATTCAAAGGGGTGGGGTCAGTGACTGCCACACGCTTGACCCAAGCAATCAATGCCGACAACAATTCCTTTGCGCCATTAATAACGACAAAGTTTACCAAAAAAAGTACCCAACTTGAGCCACTTTATAAAATGTTAAGTAAAGCCAGTCAGGCAGAGTCGGTCGAGGCTATTATCGAGCTGATTCTGGATTTTTATATGCCCGTTTTAAAAATCAATGAAGACAATTGGCGTGAGCGTAGCGAGGATTTCCGTGTGCTAAAAAATCTAGCGTCAGAGCATGATAGTCTAGATAGCTTTTTAGAAAATTTGGCGCTTGATCCGCCTAATGATTCGGTTGCCACTGCAGGTGTACCTGAGCAAGGAGAGGAGAGTATCGACAAAAACAGGGACAAAGTGACTATTTCAACCATTCATAGCGCCAAAGGGCTTGAATGGTCGGTGGTATTTGTCAACTCTTTGGTAGATGGTATGACACCGCATTATCGCTCATTAAGTGATTTTGAAGAGTTGGAAGAGGAGCGTAAGCTATTTTATGTCGCTTGTAGTCGTGCCAAAGCCAGATTATTTTTAACGGCGCCAGATTATTTTTCAAGCTATTCAGGCTATTTTGATAAAGTATCACGGTTTGTCGCTGAAGTACCGGCCGATACGATAACGGTTCTAACGGTCAAACAGCCTATAGATGAGAGTGATGATCCAGTTTGGTGGTGATAAAAAATATTATAGTCGATTCAAAATAAAAGCGCTACGATTGTAATAACGTGCTATTGGCTATAATTTTTTCTTGCTTGCTGTTCGCAGGCGTGACAGAGGCTGCGAATCACTAACCGCAGTAGTTCTGCACCCTTTTAAAGGCGGATTAACTATAAAAGTGGGCAAAATAAATTAAAAAATGACTTTTGTTTTTTATTAACATGTCATTATTCCTATTAAAAATACCTCAGATAAAAACTTATAACGAAAAGTATGGATTAATAAAAATATTTATTATATAAGGGTTTAATCTCTGGCTCAATGCGTTACTATGACCACCTTATTCGTTAAGTACTCATACTCGACATTCTGTATTAACACCATAAGAAAAGGATAGGTTATGCGCTATGAAGTTATCGTTATCGGTGCAGGTATGGTTGGCACATCGGTTGCTTGGCATCTACAAAAAAACAATGCTGAAGTTTTGCTTATAGATAAAAAGCTACCAGGCTCAGAGACTTCATACGGTAATGCGGGCTTGATTCAGCGCGAGGCGATTCATACCCATCCGTTTCCGCGCCATCTGACTGAGATGATACGGGTATTGCCAAACCAAGGGACGGATATTCGCTATCGTATACCAGCGATTCTTCGTTATCATCAAGCGCTACTGCAATACTGGAAATACTCTACGCCCGCTTCAGTCAAAAAAATCGAAGGCGAGTGGCAAACGCTGATTGAGCATTGCACCAGCGAACATCAGACCATGATTAGCGCCTCTGGTGCAGATGAGCTGATTACGCGTGATGGCTGGTTGCAATTACATCGCTCTGAAGATACCTTTAAAGAAGCCATTGCACTCGCTATCGATGCGCGCAATCAAGGTGTTGAGCACAACGTATTGACGGTAGACGAATTAAGAGTCATGGAACCGAGCGCCAATTTTGATGAGTTTGTCGGCGCAATTCATTGGCTGAACTCTTGGCAGGTCTCAAACCCAAGCTTACTCGTTAAAGCCTATGCAAAAAACTTCCAAGAAATGGGCGGCATACTTAAAGAGACGGGCGTTCAAGAAATCGTACAAGAAGAGGGCGGCTGGAAAGTTATCACTGATAGCGAGACGTTTTATAGTGATAAGTTGGTCATCGCAGCAGGACCTTGGTCTAATGATCTCATTAAGCCGCTTGGTTATGATTTACCCTTATTCCCAATGCGTGGCTATCATCAGCATTTTAAAGTCAATGAAAAAAACACTATCCATCATAGTATGTTTGATATGGACAAAGGCTTTGTCATGGGACCAATGCAGCAAGGTATCCGTATTACCACCGGTGCTGAGATGACGACCATGAATGCGCCAAAGAACTTTGGACAATTAAAGACTGTGCTCAAACTGGCGCGAAAAATATTGCCATTAGAAGATGCGGTTGAGAGTGAAGCATGGGCAGGATCACGTCCTTGTATGCCAGATATGAAGCCAGTTATTGGTCCTGCAAGCAACCATGAAAAATTGTGGTTTGCCTTTGGTCACAGTCATCAAGGCTTTACGTTAGGACCGATGACCGGTCGTTTGGTTGAAGAGATGATTCATCAAAAGCCATTATTGGTCGACATCAAGCCATTTAGCGCCGATCGTTTTTCTAAATAACGCGCGTAGCCTATAAATACACATCTATAAGGATAGAGAGTCATGAAAAAGCTTCATAGTAGTGAGCGCATGAGTAAGATTGTGGTACATAACAAAACCGTCTATCTATGTGGTCAAGTGGGTAACGCTGAAGATGACATCAAAGCCCAAACCTTAACTTGCCTAGAGAAAATCGAAAGCTTGTTGCAAGAAGTCGGTAGTGACAAATCAAAGCTGCTAATGGCGACTGTCTGGGTGAAGAGCATGTCGGATTTTGCGGCGATGAATGAAGTATGGGATAAGTGGTTTGAGGGTGTACAGCCACCAGCCCGCGCTTGTGGGGAATCTGCACTGGCACGTCCTGAGCTGTTGGTTGAGATTACCGCTATCGCTGCTGAATAAATACCGGTGCTTATTGTTTAAACACCGTATAACGATTAAGGGCATGATATGACTATCATGCCCTTTTTGATGAGTAACGCATGCAAATAGTCTATAATCAACCTCGTTGACAGTACAGTATTGACAGTTATCTGATGCGCAGTAAAAAGGGTTATAAAAATGATTAATACTAAAATATATCATTCAATTTATGTGTTGGCAGAAAAGCTATTAGAAGCAGACAGTGCTGATGATAAAGAGACATTTGATACGCTGTATGTACAGCTAAAAGACTTGTGCACTGAAAATGAGAAAGGCAATAAGGATCATCCGGAGCAGTGGGAGACATTGGCAGATTTTACCGAAAATTTGGATGAAGCGCTGATTATCTACCAAAAAGCCTTGGATAAAGCGGCTGCGATTAATTCAAAAGAGCATTTATCGTCGATTGCCTTTTCTATGGCTGAGCTACAGAGCGAGCTCGGACAGACAGAGGCAGCGATTAAGAGCTTACAGAATGCTAAAATAACGGCCAGTAAGCTCGACGATAAAGCGTTCAAAAGTGAGATAACTAAGTTGCTTAGCAAAATTTTGGCTGAGCAATCTTAGTTATGAGCCCATCCCAGATTCTGTGTAACTGCCCTTTAGATTAAATGCCTGCTAATACGATCATCAAACATAATCATAAAGCGATTAAGGGCAGACGTCCAGTTACGAATCGGCATCGACCACTTTTTAGA
>NZ_CAJGZK010000018.1 GCF_904846215.1 Psychrobacter glacincola
TATCGTCATCGACGCGACAGGGCAGCTTTTTGGGCAGTTCAAACTTGCCAGAATCAACCAGTACGTCTTCTACTTTACGAATAATGCGGCTGGCAGAAGACTCATGAATACCAAAGTCCATACTGATATGGTATAGCGTTCGGTATTCACGCCAATAAGTAAGGGCCAGTAATATCTTTTCCTCAAGACTAAGCGCACTGGGTCTACCTGATTTGGTCTTAGATACTTCATGCTCTTGCATAGCATCCAGCATTTCATGAAAAGTGGCTTTATGGATGCCAGTATAGCGTTTAAAACCAGCGTCACTTTGTTTGAGTAGCTTATCTATGTTTGGCATGGTTCCTAGCCAGTTGTGAGTGTATTAGCTATTTTAATTCCCTCTGCTACTTTTGCAAGAGGTCTAATATTCATTTAGAAATAAAGACCACAAAGCCAAGTAATACAAATGACTTGGCTTTGTGGTCTTTTTAATCATAAAACGAAAAGCTTTCTTAGACAACAACACGTAGTAAATCTGCAGCTTTTAAATTGCTAATAACTTCTTCAAGCTCCCATAGTGGGGCGTTAATTTTTTCTGCGATTTCAAGATTGGTATGGTTGCCATCACAATAAACTAAAAAGTTCATCATGTTCTTTACTATTGAACTGCTCTCTTTAGTACTGATGGTCGGATATAAACCGCGCTTACCAAGCTGCGGCTCACAAAGAACCGTAGTACACAGTGTTTCATTCGCTTCAAGGCATTCAATTGAGCGCTTCAATACTTTATAAGCACCAAATAAACCCGTGGGGGTTACCAGCGTTAAATCATCTAAGGAAGTATGATACTCAGGATAGCAGCCGTACTTCGTGCGCATTATTGAGCATAAAGGCAAGTCTATACCACTACTACAATATTGGCGCTCATCACTTTGTCTGTCTAAAAAAGAGTAGCTGACAAAGTCTGGATGAGAGTGCTTTAACACATGAGTGGCGACTGTATCGGCCAGAGTATTGCCCTCTTTAGAGGGCAGATAGGAATAAGCTCTATCATCACCAACGCAGGAGACATTAAAGCCTGCTACGACATTCTCTTTCATGGTTTTATAGTTACGACTAAGATAAGTAATAGAGCCAATAGTCTCTGGAATAATAATAATTCGATAGGTATATTTTCTAGATTCTAAAGATAATAACCATTTTGCAAGGCTCAGGGTCACTACAGGACCTGAAAGCTCATTATTTGCCATTGACGGATGACATAGATAGCTGGATATAAATATTTCTTGTTCAGTCTCACCAGGAATAATCAGTTCGCCATAAGTCAAGCTACCGTCTTTTAGCTCACTGTCTATATAAACCTTGTAGGTACCAGCGATTAACTTTTCTCTTTCAATTTGAGAAATACAAAAGCCCCATCGTTCTTTATAATAAGAGGTTATGTACGGAATAGCAGTAGGTTGTTCTGGGAGTGAGTAAAGATGCTCTTGTAGATCCTCTAGAGAAATCTCTTTATCTACGGGCGTAGAATAGCCTACAACATGTAAGTTGGAAACTTTAAAGTCGCATATTCTATTACCATTAGGATCAATAATATAGGCATCGCTAATATTCCACTCTTTTGGCACTTCCCAATCGAAACACTTAGTGCCTGTAGGTACTTCAAATGCCTGTAAATTTGTTAGCTCTAAGTCATTTTTTAAAATATTTAGAGATCTACGAAAACCTTCTCCAGTTATACTTCGACAGATGGGAAAAAGCTTTTCGCAAAGCTGGTACATATCTAGGCCAATATTTTCCGTATTAGAGTTTTTCAATATCATTCTCCTTCAAGCTCATAAATAATATTATGAGCTCCACGAGTTTTTATAATGTTTGATATAAAATCATAGGCATCTGTAGCTGAGACGACTCTTAGTCCAAAACCTTCATAGGGTCTAGATCCATAATATAAACCTTCGCTCCACATAAGCTCACCTGCAGGGTTCGAATTGTGTTTAATACCTCGGTCAAGGTAACGAACATACATTCCGTAGTCTCTGAGCTCAATGACTCCTAACGAATCAATATAGCTTCCAGTAAATACTTTATGATAGCGATAATCTACCTCGCACATCTCTTCTATATAATGATAGAAGGTCATACTACCCTTTTCTGGCATATTCAGCACTGCAATTTTACCGCCCATTTCATGCAATAATCCAAGTGGAGAATCTGCACCAAAACTACTGAAATTATTTACATCTTTAAACTTATTAGACTGTGCTCCAATAACAACGAAAGAATGTATAGGATGACCAGTCCTTATTGCATTAGGATGATTTCTAGCTGCTTCAGTTAGAGCTCCCATATGTGAAGGTGTAGTGTTAATATCAAAAGCTACCCCTTTAGTAAAATCATAGTTAAATGTAGGAAACAATAAAGTTCCCGACTCACCAACAGCACTTATGAAAGAGTCAAGAATATCCTCCGCACTCAATCTAATTCCTAACTTTAGATATTTCTTAAAAACGCCTTTTATACTGCTGTGAATAAGTAAGGTGTCACCTTCTTTCACCCCAGATTTTCTCCATTCAAGTGCTAATTCTTCCATAAAAAACTTCCTTTTGTTTAGGGGCTGTATAGAATTGGGAAATAGTTGAAAAAAATAAGCAACGCCTTACACTCTTGTTTACCACAATAGAGAAAGAAGGCCTCACTTATGGCTCGTACCATGCTCACAGTAGACCATTGGTAAAAGCTGTTATATATATTGCGACAACTCAACATATATAACAAGCCCAATCTAAGACGAACCGTCGAAGCGATGCTGTACTGCATCCGTGTCGGCTGTCCATGGCGTGACTTACCGCCCTGCTTTGGCAACGGGTCGAGTATATACCACCAATACCGCTATTGGCGTAAAAAAGGTAAATGGCAGCAACTGATGGCCATAGTGACCGCAAACTATGCTAGCAAATGGTTATTTATATATGGTAGCGTGGTAAAGGCACATCAGCACAGTACAGGCGCCGCTAGTTGTTGTGATGAAGCCATCGGTACCAACGTTACTGGTAATAGCAGTAAGTTATATCTCGCGGTTGATGCTTATGGTAACCCTGTGCATGTTGAGCTGACAAGAGTGCAAGTACACGATTCTAAAATGGCTAACGCTCTAATTCAAAGTACCATTAAAAAAGAGACTAAGACAGTGGCTCATGTGACAAGAAAATCCAAAAAACGGTGTATATGAGCACTTAAGCAAGTTTTATCCTACACTAGGATTTTTTAGCGTAGACAGGTACAATATCAGTCTCAATTGACGGTCAAAAAGAATTGACCAAGCATAAGACAGGCATGCAAAAACATTGCAGGCGCTGTCTTTATTTTTTTATCGCACCCTCTATTGGAGTTCCTATGTCTATTGCGTCTACTGCCCAAGAGCCCGCCACGATTTTGGACGGCAAAGCACTTGCTATACAAATAGAACAGCAACTGCGCACGCGCGTGGATGCCATCAAGGATAAAACTGGACGTACGCCAAGCTTAGCGACGATATTGGTCGGTGACGATCCAGCTTCTGCGACTTACGTGCGTATGAAGGGCAATGCTTGTAAGCGTGTTGGCATGGATTCTATACGCGTTGAGATGCCAAGTGTGACGACGACAGAGCAGCTGTTGGCTAAGATAGATGAGCTCAATAGCAATCCAGATGTACACGGTATTTTGCTACAGCATCCGGTACCTGAGCATATCGATGAGCGCGCTTGCTTTGAGCAGATTGACTTGGCAAAAGATGGCGATGGCGTGACTTGTCTTGGTTTTGGTCGTATGGCGATGCAGCAATCGGCCTATGGCTCATGTACTCCGCAAGGCATTATGCATTTATTAGCGCATCATGGTATTGAGCTGGCAGGTTTGGAGGCGGTCGTCGTCGGGCGTAGTGCAATATTGGGTAAACCCATGGCAATGATGCTATTGAATGCCAACTGTACGGTAACGATTTGCCATTCAAGAACGCAGGATTTGGCTACTCATATTCAGCGCGCTGATATCGTGGTTGGAGCAGTGGGCGTGCCTGAATTGATCAAAGCCGATTGGATTAAAGCGGGCGCGGTGGTTATCGATGCAGGCTTTCATCCGACCGATAATGGCGGCGTCGGCGATATTGAGATGCAGGGTGTGGAAAACATCGCCAGTGCTTATACGCCTGTACCAGGTGGCGTCGGTCCAATGACGATTAATACCCTTATTCGCCAGACCGTTGATGCTGCTGAAAAAGCTGCCGGTTTAGATAAACGTTAATAAATTAATGAGTCAATGAGTTAATCATAAGAGCACGGATTGCCGATAGATAAGGAGCCTGAGCCTCCACAGTAGACAGTACAAAGACTCAGGCTAAATCAACCCCTTTACCGTTGATAGGATCTAACATGGCTAAAAATAACGTGGGTATTCATGAGCGATTACAAGGTATTGGTAGAGAGTTCGTCGATGTCTCTCATTACATAATCTTATTTTTAATCAGTGTGGTGGTGGTTTGGACCGCGGGTAAAGAGTTTATTGGGATTATCCAAAAAGGCTCAGCGGACTTAAAAGATATCTTGATGTTGTTTATTTATCTTGAACTGCTAGCCATGATTGGTATTTACTTTAAGACCCATCGTCTGCCGGTGCAGTTTTTGATATTTATTGCCATTACGGCTTTGTCACGACATTTGGTGGTCGATGTGCAGGCAGTATCAGACTACTTCCATCTGTGGTTACTGGCGACGATTTCTGTGGCTATTATGGTACTGAGTGCCTCTATTGTGGTGCTAACGTGGACGGCAAAAACGTTTGGTCGTCCAGAAGACAATCTTGATCGGAAGTATGCCAACTTGGCTATCAAGGCGCTTCTTCCTGATAACGCTCAGGCCCCTGATAGTCATACCAAGCATCGCCGTGAATAATATCCATTACACCTAATTGACGTAGAATGAGCATAAAAAAAGGGTTGCCAATGGCAGCCCTTTTTTATACTTTCTATTGTATAGTTAAAATATCTCAAAAACGCTACAGTGCTACTGATATAAATTTTTTGCAGCCTCTGTCTGCGTAGGCACAGCAAGCAAGAAAAATTAATATCAGCAGTACTTGATGTATCGATATTACTTTTCCCTGACTATATATTACAGCCACTTTAATCTCTTAAAGTTGTAATACAAGTAACTACATAAAGTGATGATCACTGCCATAATGACAAAGTAAGCGTATTTCCAGTGCAGCTCGGGCATAAAGTCGAAGTTCATTCCGTAGATACCAGCGATGGCTGTAGGCACGGCTAAGATACCAGCCCACGCTGCAAGCTTACGCACGACTTCGTTCTGTCCCATATTGACCATCGCCATATAGGTATTCATCACCACGCTGAGCATTTCATTAAGACCATTAATAGCATCTAAAGAGTGCAATAGATGATCATTGACGTCGCGAAAGTAAGGCTTAGCCGCTTGCGAAAACCCTGAGATTAACTCGCTTTTTTTGTGATTGATAAAAAAGCTACAGATGTCTTGCACTGGTAAAATAATGGCGCGCATATGTACCAGCTGCGACTTGAGCTCATAAAGGTTTTTTAAGGTGCTTTTATCGAACTCATAGGTAAATACATAGCGTTCCTGCTCGCGCAAGTAGCGACCCAAACGATCGGTAATCGGCATATAGTTATCCACGATAAAATCGAGAATAGCATGCAGTACAAATATCGGTCCCATACGCAGTTTTTCAGGACGACGATTACAGTGCTCGCGCACTGGCGCATAGGAGTTAGAAGGACCATTACGAATCGTAATCAGGTAATTTTTACCCATAAATATCGCTGTCGTGCCGTAGCGAATGACGTTGTCTTCGAGTTTCGCCGTACGCAACACCACAAATACCATATCGTTGTCGTAGTTTTCAACTTTGGCGCGCTGATGGTCGGCAAAAGCATCTTCAATCGCCAGCTCATGTAAGCCAAAAGCTTGTTGAACTTTGATCATGGTTTCTAAACTGGGATCATAAAGACCCAGCCAAATAAATTGACCGTTATTGCTCAAACAGCGATTGACATCATTCAGCGCTACTTGATCGAGTTTCTCACCGGTTTTACGTGAGTAGGAGTAACAGCTGACCACTTCATCTGTGCTGCTATTTTCGATATCTTCATAACGCTCAGAGTCTGGGTCATAGACGGTCATGGTCTCGATGCTGTCCTCGACCGTCGCATCAGAATCGCCATAGATATAGCTGTCATAATTGTCTAAATAGGAGTGCTCGGCTATGACAGCGGTGTCAATAAGACTGACATTAGACTCAGGTGTGATACGCGTTGCCGTTTCGACAATCAGGTCATCATCTTGCTTCATACCTGCTCCTTTCGTCTAAGTGGGAAATAATATAAAAATAACTTCTGCAACTAATATCGGTTACAAGGCAAAGCGCTTTAACGTATCAATATCAACTAAGCTTAATAAGCTCTCATGACAGGCTTCTAGTTTTATTTGTGGTGCCATGCCTAAATCTAAAGCTTCAACCCAGCGTAGTGCGCAAATACACCAGTAGTCACCCGGTTGTAGACCGGCAAAACCGTACTCAGGCAACGGGGTGATTAAATCATTGCCGCGACTGGCTGAAAAGTTTAAAAACTCGCTGGTCATTTTGGCGCAAACGGTATGTTGACCGACATCATGGTTGCCTGTGTGACAAAAGCCATTGCGATAATAGCCGGTAAGCGGATCAAAACAACAGCTGGCTAGGGCAGTGCCAAGCACATTGGTTTGGTTAATAGCTGGGTTTGGGTGATAATCAGACGACATAAGGCTTCCAAAATAAAAATATAGGCTAGTGTAGCATGAGTGTACATCTAAGACGTTATTCAACGATAGATACCTATAGATAATAGTTAAACAAAATATTGCCTCGCTAACGCGATATTTTCTTTATAGAAATACGGTATTCATGAGGATAAATCTACCATACAAAAGATACTTTTTACTGTTATCAGCATAAATTAGATGGCGATTGCCGTTAATTGTCACTAGGCGAAGCTTGGCTGCTATGCTAAACTAAAGCATAAAGTGCCTTGATTATTTATCATAGTTTTTTAGCGCACAATTTTAGCGCATAAAGATACTCGTCTTATCATTCCAACTTATACTATTGCTCACCCTTTTGTGGTTACCCAGTTTGCTTATCAATAATTGGGTCAGTGATGTTGCGCGTGAAAAATAAAAAGCGCCTGATATCTGTGCAATTGGAAATATAACCTTTAAGTACCGCATCTTTACCGCGCTTTTTGGTAAGCGATACGCCAAACAAGGATTTATTGTGTCTGCCAGTTCTGATTCTGCAAAACCTGCCCTGCCAAATGCCATCAAGCAAGCGGCTACTCAGCCCGCTGATAATACCGCCGCACCCAACCGTTTACCTTATTTTAGCCATCTTGCCAGCGATGTTGCCAACAGCTGGTTGCTGCCTGATGGGGTGGTCGATGTGTTATTTGAAGAGGCTCATAAGCAAGAAGTGCTTAGACATCAATTGACGCAGCAACTGATTACACACGGCTATCAGTTGGTATCCCCGCCGATGATTGAGTTCACCGAATCGCTCTTGAGCGGTGCCTCAGAGGATTTAAAGCGTCAAACCTTTAAGATTATCGATCAGCTAACCGGTCGACTGATGGGCATACGCGCGGATATCACGCCGCAGATTCTGCGTATAGATGCACACCACGGCGGCGATGGAATCGCGCGTTATTGCTATGCCGGCGATGTGATTCATACTTTGCCATCGGGGCTTTTTGGTTCACGTACACCTTTGCAATTGGGCGCTGAGATATTTGGCTGTGAGTCAATTACTGCAGATATTGAGCTGATAGATGTCCTATTTAGCATGCTCAATAGCCTAGATATGAGCGCAGCATTACACATCGATTTGGGTCATGTAGCGATATTTAAGCGTTTGGCAGAATTGGCGGCATTGCCGGATAGTGATACTGAGCAATTGATGCAGCTTTATGCCAATAAAAACTTGCCAGAACTAAAGCAAGTCTGCCAAGCGCTACCGCTGGGTAGCGATTTTTATACCTTGGCACGCTTTGGTCATGACATTGCAAATCTGCTTGGAAGATTGTCAGAGAATGCGCAACAAGATATGCAAATCGTCACCGCCATCGATGAGCTGCAACGTCTAAAAGCACACTTGCAAGTACAGTGGCAGTGTGCGGTCAGTATCGATGTGACCGAGCTATCAGGCTATCATTATCATACGGGTATCGTGTTCAATGGCTATATCAATAGTGAGTCCCAGCCACTGGTACGTGGCGGGCGCTTTGATGGGATGAAAAGTAATCAACTGGCCACGAATCAGCCGCGTCAAGCGACTGGCTTTAGTATGGATGTCAGCCGACTGCTCGCCCATACTCAGCTTGATGCACCTTTTATCGTGCTGGTCGATTATGACGCTTTCAACAGTTTGGACAGTGAGCAGCTGCAGCTCCTATTACAGCAAGTGGCAAGCTTACGTCAGCAAGGCTATCGCGTCACCATGCCATTAACGGCAAAAGATATGCCAGTGGGGATGACCCATCGTTTAAGCCTTGTCGATGATAATCAATGGCAGCTAGATGCGGTTTAAACTTAAAAACACTTTACGTTTATAAACGCACTAAATAAATATCTGCTCTACATAAAAATATTTGGTTATTAAATCGCTAAAGATATGCAGTTATCAAAGTATCGTTTTTAGCATTACTTCAGTTTTGATAGGTTGGTTTTAAACACTTATTGCACACACCTCAATATATTAAGGTAAGGATTCATCATGGGTAAGAATGTCGTAGTTTTGGGTAGCCAATGGGGCGATGAAGGTAAGGGTAAAATCGTTGATTTACTGACCGAAAAAGCTTCAGCAGTCGCTCGCTTTCAAGGCGGTCACAATGCTGGTCACACTTTAGTCGTTGATGGCAAAACCACCATCTTGCATCTGATTCCATCAGGTATCTTACGTAAAGGCGTGACCTGTTTTATCGGTAATGGTGTGGTACTAGCACCTGACGCATTACTAAAAGAGATGAAAAATCTAGAAGACAATAACGTACCCGTACGTGAGCGTCTACGTATTTCTCCTAACTGCCCGCTTATCATGCCATATCATGTCGCCCTTGACCAAGCACGTGAAGCCAAGCGCGGCACTGGTAAAATCGGTACGACCGGTCGCGGTATTGGACCTGCTTATGAGGACAAAGTTGCCCGCCGTGCGATCAAGCTTGCTGATTTGTTCCGAGATGATTTAGAAGAAAAATTACGTAACCTAATCGAATATCATAACTTCCAATTGACTCAGTATTATAAAGTTGAGGCGATTGATTTTGATGAGACGCTTAAGCTTTGTAAAGAGTGGCGCGAGGAAATCAGAGGCATGGTGACTGATGTCACTGAAGATTTAAACCAATTGCGTCTGGCTGGCAAGAATCTCATGTTTGAAGGTGCGCAAGGTACATTACTTGATATCGACCATGGTACGTATCCGTTTGTGACCAGCTCAAGTGTAACCGCAGGCGGCGTATCTACTGGTACAGGTATCGGTCCATTATATTTGGATTATGTCCTTGGTATCACCAAAGCCTATACCACCCGCGTTGGTAGCGGTCCATTTCCAACTGAGCTGTTTGATGACGTTGGCGCGCATTTGGCCAAAGTCGGTCATGAGTTTGGTGCCACGACTGGTCGCGCGCGTCGCTGTGGTTGGTTCGATGCTGAAGCATTACGCCGTGCAGTCGTACTGAACTCGCTATCAGGTATTTGCCTAACCAAGCTTGACGTGTTAGATGGACTTGAAGAGCTGTTAATTGGGGTAGGCTATGACGTGCCAGACACTGAGTTTGCTGGCGCGCATGATGCAGAATTCTATGAAGCAGTGACGCCTAAATACGAAACGCTACAAGGCTGGAGCGAGTCAACCGTTGGTGTCACCAATTATGACGACTTGCCAGAAAACGCTAAAATATACATCAAGCGTATCGAAGCCTTGATTGGTTGCCCAGTTGATATCATCTCAACCGGTCCTGATCGCGAAGAGACCATCGTCCTACGTGATCCGTATGATGCTTAATTGGTTAATAGTTATATTGTATGGTTCATTCACAAAACCCTAATGCCAAACATTGGGGTTTTGTTTTTGGTAAATAAGAAGATTGATGAGCAGTAAAAGCCTGCCAAATTCACTTTTATGCAAGATGCGGTCATAAATTAACCCTATCATTTATAGCGCTAATCATTATAATAGGCAGCAATCTGGTGTTGGCGCTCATGTTTTCGTATTGATAAGCAATGAGTGGTTTAAAGTAGCCTAAGTCAACATTGTGGTCAGAGATAAAATAACCCTTTTACTATTTCATTTCTTATTGAATTTATCGTTTTTTTCATTTATTAGGAGCTTTTCATGGCTAACGAACGTACTTTGTCTATCATCAAACCTGACGCAGTCGCTGGCAATAACATCGGCGCTATCTATGACCGTTTTGAAAAATCAGGTCTAAAAATTGTTGCAGCCAAAATGATGCAACTTGATGATGAAAAAGCAGGTGGTTTTTACGCTGAGCACGCTGAACGTCCATTTTATAATGATCTAGTGTCATTTATGATGTCAGGTCCAGTATTGGTATCAGTACTAGAAGGCGAAAACGCTATCGCTAAGCATCGTGATATCATGGGCGCTACTAACCCAAAAGACGCCGCTGAAGGCACCATCCGTGCTGATTTCGCTAGCAGCATCGACGAAAACGCCGTTCATGGTTCAGATTCAGCTGAATCAGCAGCACGTGAAATCAGCTACTTCTTTAGTGAAGATGAAGTTTGTGCACGTACGCGTTAATATAGTAAACCAAATATAGGCTGTTACGGCGTCAGACTCGCTTAATGTACTCAATGTACAATTTGCGCTCGTCTTCCTTGTACCAGCTCTATATTTGATTCACTATGCAGCTATTATTTACAAAGCTAATTGTTAATAATTAGTGTGGCGAGACGGCTTATATCTTTTGGTATAAGCCGTTTTAGCTATTATATAGTCTAAAGATGCATTGAAACTTTAACCATTCTCCCTCATTATTATATTTATTAAGCGTTATCAATCCCTTATCAGCATATTACGCTCAGATATTTATAAATACAGCGATAAAAAATGCGCTCATAACGGATTGCTCATGCACTCATATATTGGGTATGCCTAGCAACGCCCATCTCAATAATTGCATCGCTTATATCAGTCGATGCAAAAAGGTTATTTATTATGTCGACATCTCAAACGCCTGTCCAATATGTCCCAGCCAAGCCTGCTAAGAGTATAAAATTGGTAGACGAGTCGCAGGCGAAAACCAATCTATTAGGTATGACACAAGCGCAATTGGCGGAGTACTTTAAGAGTATCGGCGAAAAGGCGTTTCGCTCGACGCAAGTCATTAGATGGATATATCAGCAGGGTGTGACAGATTTTGAGCAAATGACAAATTTGAGTAAGTCATTGCGAGATAAATTGTCAGCCAACGCTTGTGTAATACCGCCAAAGGTTATCCATCGTCAATATAGCGATGATGGTACGCGCAAATGGGTATTTGAAGTGACTGGCGGCTCATTGGTTGAGACGGTATTGATTCCGGCTGATGACAGTAAGCTAAACGGGCGCAAAACTTTATGTATTTCCTCGCAAGTCGGCTGCGCGTTGGATTGCAGCTTTTGTAGTACCGGCAAGCAAGGCTTTGAGCGCGATTTAACAGCGGCTGAGATTCTCGGACAATTATGGGTGGCCAATGCCTCTTATATGACCGATGAAAACGACAGCTTAGATAACGTTGACCATAGCTTATGGGCAAATAACGTGACCAATGTGGTCATGATGGGCATGGGCGAGCCGTTATTAAACTATCGTCCCGTTGTCAGCTCGATGGAATTGATGCTTAGTGACCACGCTTATGGTTTATCAAAGCGCCGTGTCACGCTATCCACCTCAGGTGTGGTGCCAAAAATGTATGAGTTGGCAAAAGAGCTTGACGTGGCTTTAGCCATTTCATTACACGCGCCAAATGATGAACTGCGCAATGAGTTGGTGCCAATTAATAAGAAATACCCATTGGAGCAGTTGATGGCAGCAGCGAGAAATTATGTTTTTGACGTTAACCCGCGCCATAAAAAGCACGTGACGATTGAATATGTCATGTTAGATGGTGTCAATGATAGTAATGAACATGCTGAGCAACTGGTCACATTATTGGGTGATTTACCAAGTAAAATTAACCTGATACCGTTTAACCCGTTTCCACATGCAGACTATGACAAGTCGAGTAATAATCGTATTCATGCTTTTAGCAATATATTAATTGACGCAGGTTTTGTGTGTACCATTCGTCAAACGCGCGGCGATGATATTGACGCCGCTTGTGGGCAATTGGTTGGGCGGGTAGCCGATAGAACACGTCGCTCAGCCGCTTGGCAGCAAAGTATTAAAGACCGCGAAAATAGTTGATAAGATAGTAAACATGACTGTTATCGCTACCTTATGTAATGTAGCGATAGTCGAGTGATTGAAGGAAAAATACAGCGTTACTGCAATGAATTTTTTGCAGCCTCTGTCACGTAGTTAGCAGCAAGCAAGAAAAACTCATAGCAGTAGCGCGTTACTATAATATTATTTCAAACAGACTATGTTTAGCTGTCTTTTTTGCATCACAATGGTAATGAAATGTAGTCGTCATAGACAATGACAAAAAATCAGCCAATTAATGACAACTAAATTGTACTTATGGAGGCCAAATCCATTAAACTGATGCCTCGATGATCGAACGCATTGAATCACAGTTTTATGATGGCGACCATGATGACTTCTAAAAATTCTTGTCAGTTCAAATATCAAACCTCTTTTTCTTATGCAGCGAGACATTTGGGCGCTACGGTTTTTGTTAGAAAAAGCGCTCACTGTGTATTGCTTGCCGGCGCGCTAAGCGCTTTATTGATTTCTGGTTGTCAAAGCACGCCAACCAATGATCTAATAACGGGCACGCCTTATCAAACCTCAACGCAACCCAATGACAATCGTAAATTGGATCAGCAAGAAATTGCTCGCGTTCGAACGACACTTGCTGCACAATATATCCGCAAAAACGAGCTTGATGCGGCCCAAAGACAGCTCGAAAAAGCCTTTGCTGCCGATAGCCGTCATGCGCCCGCCTATGATATGATGGGCGTTTTGTTGCAGCAAGAAGGCAGCCGCCTCAATCTTGAAAAAGCGGATCAATACTTTAAAAAAGCCATTGCGCTTGATAAAGATTTTGATCAAGCACACAATAATTATGGCGTCTATTTGTCGCAGATGAAGCGTTATAAAGAAGCCGCTGAGCAGTTTGAAATAGCGGGTGCTGCCCTTGGATATGAAGGTCGTATTGGTGCGTTAGAAAACTTAGGTCGTACCTACCTTCAACTTAATGACCATCCTGCCGCGGCAAAGGCTTTTTTACGGGCTTTAGATGGCAATCGAAACAGCATCATTGCTCATATCGAGCTGGTTGATTTATTACTTGAGCAGCAGCGGGTTCAACAAGCACAAAGGCTCTATGATGAAACCTTAATACTGGTGCAAGGACAGGGTGTTAGTCCGCGCTTGCTACTACAAGGCATCAAATTGGCGGCAGCGCAAAAAAATATAAAGACACGCCAACAATTGGCACAGCAACTTTTATCTGCTTATCCATTGAGTGATGAAGCAAAACAACTAAAGACTTGGCTTAACAATCCAGAGGCACCATGGAAATGACCACCCCATCATCAAACACTCACTCTAACGCTCAGGGATCATTTGGTGCCATGCTGCAGCAAGCTCGCAAAGCTAAGCAAGTAAGCTTGGACGATGTAGCAAATGAATTGTTTATTTTAAAACGTCACCTGCAAGCATTAGAAAATGAAGATTTTTCTGACTTGCCGCAAGTAGCGTTTGCGCGCGGGTTTGCGATCAACTATGCCAAATACTTGGGTCTCGACCCAGTCAGAATAGCCAGTAGCTTTGATGCCGCTTACCCAAATGAGCTAAAATCGCGTTCGGCTAATAATACTCAGTCGCCACTGCAGCCTATGGGTACGCTACAGCGCGATACACACAATCGTATTCGCTTTAATCCGCTGCTTATCATCGCAGTTATCGGTGTCATTATTTTAGCGATATTCCTATTCCGTATGGTCAGTAATGCGAGCAAGGAAAATATCGAGCAGCCTGTATCTAGCGCTGAAGATATCTCAGCAGTAGAACAAGCCCAAGGCGCAGCTATTAATACTGATGTTACAGGCGTTAGTGCTTCAGGTTCAGCGCTAAACTTAGGTGGCGACGACGTTGCTCCTGCTACTTTGGATGTTAAGCTGACGGACGCTGCTGTCGTCACTATTACGGATGCTACCGGTAGCAGCTTGATAGCGGGATCACAGAATGCGGGTGATTATCAATTATCAGGTATGCCACCGTTTAATGTGCAAATTGATAACATCAATAACGTGCGCTTGATGCTCAATCAGCAATCTGTTGCTTTAGACAGCTACGCGAATGGTAGCCAAGCCAGTTTTGAATTGGCACCTTAATTTATTAATTGGTTCAATTTTTGAAGTAAATATTATTACCTTTTTTTTATTGTTATTCTCGTTCTTACTGCTTTCATGAAAGGGTTTGCCTATGTCAACGTCAGCGCCTATTAACCGTCGTCTTACGAAGAAAATATATGTCGGTGATGTCGCGATTGGTGGTGATGCGCCGATTAGTGTGCAAAGTATGACCAATACTGATACCTGTGATGTGGCAGCGACTGTTGCCCAAATTGAGCGCTGTGTAGAAGCTGGCGCTGATTTGATGCGAGTCTCTACCCCGACGATGGATACCGTTAAAGCATTTGGTGAAATTCGTAAGTTGGTCAGCGTACCCTTAATAGCGGATGTGCATTTTGATCACAAAATTGCTTTAGCGGTTGCCGCAGCTGGCGCAGATTGTCTACGTATTAACCCAGGCAATATCGGTAGCGACGCCAAAGTACGTGAAGTGGTTGCCTGTGCCAAGCACTACAATATCCCTATTCGTATCGGTGTGAATGCCGGCTCTTTAGAAAAGGATATTCAGCGTAAATATACGGAGCCAAATGGCGCGGCGATGCTTGAATCGGCAATGCGTCATATTGATATATTAGAGCGTCTTAATTTTGATCAATATAAAGTATCGGTCAAAGCAAGCAACGTATTTTTGACCATGGATGCCTATCGCCTGATCTCAGCACAAATTGATAATCCATTGCATTTAGGCGTCACCGAAGCGGGTGTTTATCGGACTGGTTCGGTCAAATCTGCCATTGCGCTCGGTGGTTTATTGTTGGACGGTATTGGTGATACGATTCGTATCTCATTGGCTGCCGAGCCAGAAGAAGAGATTAAAATCGGTTTTGATATTTTAAAATCACTAAATATTCGCTCTAACGGCGTCAATTTTATTGCTTGCCCAAGCTGCTCCCGTCAAGAATTCGATGTGATTAGAGTGATGACCGCGTTAGAGTCGCGCTTAGAAGATATTCGTGAGCCGATGAATTTGTCAGTGATTGGCTGTAAGGTAAATGGTCCGGGCGAAGCGAAAGAAGCCGATATCGGTATCGTTGGCGCCGCACCAAAGTCTCTGGTCTACCGTATGGGTGAAAAAAGCCATCTGATTGATACCGAAAATTTGGTTGATGAGATAGAAGGCATGGTACGTGCCCATGCTGAAGCGTTGGCAAAAAAACGTGAAAATGAGATTATTCGCGTTAGATAAGGAAGCGTTTTATCAATAAAAATTATAGAGTTGTTTGTTAAAAATTAAAGGACGCGACCGTACCATGATTAAAGCGATTAAAGGGTTTAATGATATTTTGCCTGCACAGTCTGCAAAATGGCTGTACTTAGAGTCGATATTGGCCGACGTGCTAGGCAGATACGGTTATGAGCATATTCGCTTGCCCATCGTTGAGCAAACCGATTTGTTCGCTCGTGCAATTGGCGGTGCCACGGATATCGTTGAAAAAGAGATGTATAGTTTTACGGATAAATCTGATCCACCAACGCCGCTTACCTTACGTCCTGAAGGCACGGCTGGGGCAGTACGAGCGGTGAACGAGCACAATCTACTACGCGGCGATACGCCTAAGCTTTGGTATATCGGTCCAATGTTCCGCTATGAGCGTCCACAAAAAGGGCGCTATCGTCAATTTCATCAAATAGGTGTTGAAAGCTTTGGTAGTGCCTTACCAGATGCCGATGCAGAGCTGATTGCGATGACGCATCTAATGTGGCAAGAGCTGGGTCTAAAAGATGAGATGCGTCTGCAACTGAACAGTCTAGGCGAAATTGATGAGCGTCATGCTTATCGTGAAGCGCTGGTCACCTATCTGACTGATAAGCAAGAGCAGTTAGATGAGGATAGTAAGCGTCGCCTAACGACGAATCCGTTACGCATTTTAGACAGCAAAGAAGCCAGCACCCAAGCGCTATTAATTGATGCACCAAAGCTTGCTGACTTTTTGGGCGAAGAAAGCGTGGCGCATTTTGAGCAAGTACAAGGGTATTTAACGGAGCTTGGTATTAACTTTGAAATCAATCCGCACCTGGTACGTGGTCTTGATTATTATAATAAAACCGTATTTGAATGGGTTACTGATAAGCTTGGCAGTCAAGCAACTGTCTGTGCCGGCGGTCGTTATGATGGCTTGGTTGGACAGCTAAAATCTGCTGATAACCGTGACACCAAAGGCGATAATAAACCGGTTAAATCTGAGCCTGCAGTTGGTTTTGCCATGGGACTTGAGCGCTTATTACTTCTTATGGAAGTCGTTGCGCCTATTGCTGATATGCCGGCTTGTGATGTCTTTGTGGTCGCCCATCCTGAGGTTTATAGTGCCGGTATTGGTTACGCGCAAAACCTGCGTTATAGCCGCCCAGATTTGCGCGTGAAAATGGCAAGTGCCACGAGCTTAAAAGCTCAAATGAAAAAGGCGGATAAGTCGGGTGCTGCATTGACCGTCATTATCGCCCAGCAAGAGATTGACGATAAAACCATTAGCATCAAAGATATGCAGACCGGCGAACAAAAAACAGCGGCGCAAGATTGGCTGGCAGATAAAGAGAATTTCTCGCGCCGTAAGTAGCATTGGGTTTAGCATTAGTAATTTAATAACAATCTTATCAGGTAAAAGTATATGGCTCTGACCCCTAATTCGCCGAATGCAGACAACTCAATGCAAGCGTTAAAGCAGTATGGCAGCTATATTGTCACCGCAATTTTATTGGCGTTAGCCGCCTACTTTGGCTGGACTTATTGGCAAGACAATCATGCACGTGTCGATACCGTTGCAGCCGATCAATATGCGGATATTCAACGTCTTAATGAAGAAGTGAGCTTGGCATCGCAAAATCCGGATCTAGAAGCGGAGGCAAAAGCATCGTTAGAGAAGAGTAGTACTCAGCTAAATAAGAATATCGATAGCTTAGTTGGTACTCATGGAGAATCGATCTATGCTTGGCAGGCTCTAATGATTAAAGCGCGTCAGCAAGTGGACAGTGATGATTTTAAAGCAGCAGGCGAGACCTTTAAAAAAGCATTAGCGATTGATTTGGGTGACGCAGGTCTAGAGGCGATTACCCGTTTGCGTTATGCGACCACGCTTTTGGCAGCTGGTGATGAAAAAGCGGCATTGACAGAAGCCAGTCGTGATATGCCAAGCTCGTTTGAAGCGAGTCAGCAAGAATTACTTGGTGATATTTATTTGGCACAAGACAATACAGACTCAGCGATTAAATCCTATAATAATGCTTGGAGTTTATTACGCGAGCGTCAAGAAACGCGTGCCGTATTGGCATTAAAAATGGAAAGTTTGGGTATCATTGCTGAGCCTATCGCGGAGCAAACCAACCTTATTCAAGAATCTACGGCAATATCTCAAGCACCAGTGAGTAAAGATTCAGTAGCAGCTAATACCGGTGCTGGTGCATAAAATTTTAGTAATAAAGATTTGCTACTAAAGACTGAGCACTAGCAAGTTTAGTGCTGATTTCGATAGATATAGTAATATCTCAAACCGTTCTACAAAGGAAGTAGCATCATCAGTAAAAAGGATAATGATAGCCGACAATTATTTGTACGAGGTTATTATTGTTTTTATCTCTGATTGAACGCTAATTTATTAATGATTAATTTATTTGTAGTGAGACCTATAATGACTCAAGCTATCCGCTCAAACAAAACCACAAAGGCCAAAACCATGCGCTCAACGGCCATGCATGTAGCCGTAATTGCAGTGATGGCAACTGCGGTCATTGGGTGTAATCGAGGTATCAAGCCAGTCGTCAACGACCCGGTAAAATTGGTACAAATCGCGCAACCTATTAGTGTGTTGCAGCCGGTCTTTAGCACCGACCTCGGTAATAAAAACGTCAGTAAAAAAGACCCGCTTACTTTGCAAGTTGGCTATGCCAATTCGCAAATCGTTACTGCTTCGCGCGGTGGTGATCTGGTTGGTTTTGATAAAGCTGGTCAACGTTTATGGTCGGTGAATGTTGGTGATCAGATTACAGGTGGTGTTGCGATAGACGAGCTAAGCCAAACTGCTATTATCAGTACTCGCGGCGGTCTGGTTATGGCATTTGATAGCACAACAGGTGCAAAACGTTGGCAGCAACAGCTCACCGGATCAGTGCTAACGCCAGCACTGATCAGCAATAACCGCGTTATCCTGTCAGCCAATGATGGCTTTTTGCATGGTTTGTCACTACAGACCGGTCAGTCAGTCTGGAAGTTTGCTACCCAAGTTCCTGCGATTAGTGTACGCGGTAGCGCTGTACCGACGTTACTGGATGCCAAAACCGCATTGCTAGCGACTGCCGATGGACGTTTGCATGCTGTTACAGTAGATAATGGTTTGCCATTATGGTCAAGACGCGTTGGTGTGGGTACAGGTAGCAGCGAAGTTGAGCGCATGAGTGATGTTGATGGCATGCCGATTGTAGATAACAATCAGTTATTTGCTATCAGCTATAGTGGTCAGTTGCTCGGTATTGATTTGGCATCGCGCCAAGTGATGTTTGTTAATGAGCTTGCCAGTTTAAAAGCCCTTGCAGTCAACAATCAGCAAGTGGTTGCGACGAGCTTAGACGGTAAAGTGGTTGCTTATAACCGCAGCAATGGCGCTGTCTTATGGGAAAGTGAAGAATTGGCCTATCGTCATTTGACCAATCCTATGATGGTTGGCAATTATATTGCAGTAGGCGACTTTGATGGGGTAGTGCATTTATTTGACCCAGCCACAGGTAAGATTGTCAGCCGTGTCCAGACCAAAGGCGCATTAACCAATTTGCAAGTACAAGGCAGCCGCTTAATGACCCAAAGCACCTCAGGTCAAGTAGCGATTTGGCAGTTAGCACGCTAATCTTAATGACTTGCAGTCCTATTTAATGAGCATTTTTTAATGTTGCTCATTAAACAGGTCACCTAATAGTAAGTTAGCTAATAGCAAAATGAACAGAAAACGCTGCATAGTCAGCGTTTAATGCCTTTTAAAATTGCTTGTTTACATATCAGCTTTCGCGTACGCTATGCGACCGGTGCATTGTTGACATTATCTATATATAATAGTGACAGATAATGTCCATATATGATGCAATCTTCTGAATATCATTTATTCATTGTAAGATAGCCAAGAACTATTTTCTGTCTATCGTTTTATCTTATCATTCATTTAAATTTACGGTCAACTGCCACTATTCGCTGTTTTATTATCACTATTTGGTACTTTGTCATAATAGCAGCTTTGTAAAAGAGATTTTACCTAAGTGGTCGCACTGTCCGTCATTGTGCCTTTCACTGAGAGTAACCCATGAGTATCAAGCCTGTGGTCGCCTTAATTGGTCGTCCAAACGTCGGTAAATCCACCTTATTTAATCAGTTCACTAAAAGTCGGCAGGCATTGGTTGCTGATTTGTCAGGATTGACTCGTGATCGTCAATATGGTGATGCGACCTACGAAGACAAAGCTTTTATTGTCGTTGATACCGGTGGTATTGGTGAAGCGGACGATGGCAGAGGCGATATTGATGACTATATGTCTGAGCAGTCGTATACTGCCATTCATGAAGCCGACATCATTGTGTTTGTGGTCGACGCGCGTGCTGGTATGATTGGTGCTGACGCTGAGATTGGTAAGTTTTTGCATACTCTTGGCAAACCGGTTTATGTCGTTGCCAATAAAGTTGATGGCGTGCATGATTCGGCGCCTGCTGAATTTTATGCATTAGGTCTAGGCGAACCCTATCCAATGGCGGCAAGTCACGGCCGCGGTGTCGGCAACCTGCTTGAAGTATTGACCGCTGATATGCCCAATCAAGAAAATATCATAGAGCCAAGAGGTTTGAAACTTGCCATTATCGGTCGTCCAAACGTTGGCAAATCGACTCTTGTTAACCGTTTGCTTGGTGAAGACCGCGTTGTCGTCTTTGATATGCCAGGCACCACTCGTGATAGTATCTATATCCCGTATAAGCGTGAGGGTAAAGATTACGTATTGATTGACACAGCTGGTGTTCGTCGCCGTGGTAAAATCGATGAAAAAGTAGAGAAATTCTCAGTTATTAAGACTTTGCAAGCCATTGAAGATTCTAACGTGACCGTTATTGTCATTGATGCTCATGAAGGTATCGTCGATCAAGACTTGCATATGATTGGCTATGCGTTGGACGCAGGTCGTGCTTTGGTCGTCGCGATTAATAAGTGGGATGGTCTGACTGCCGATCAAAAGAACTATATTAAGATTGAGATGGATCGCCGTTTCAACTTTATCCCTTATGTAAAAGTCCATCAAATCTCAGCCTTGCATGGTACGGGCGTGGGTAATTTATACCCGTCTATTTTGCGCGCTTATCAATCATCTATGTTTGAGGTATCAACCAACCGTTTGACGCAGATTTTGCAAGATGCCGTTACTGCCAATCCACCGCCAACGGTCGCTGGTCGCCGTATTAAGTTGCGTTACGCGCATATTGGTGGACACAATCCGCCCGTTATCGTGATTCATGGCAATCAGACTGGCTCGTTACCTAAGAGCTATCAACGCTATCTTGAAAATCAATTCCGTCAGGTATTTAAGTTAGAAGGCACGCCACTAAACGTGGTCTTTAAACTTAATGAGAACCCGTACGCTAACAAAAGCGATACGCCAACCAAAGCAAAAACCCAACAGCTGCGTCAACGTGAACGTAATCGTACGCAGAAATTTACCACCAAAGATAAGCCGAGATTTACCAACAAAGATAAAAAGCGTTAATGTAATCATATTAGTGCTTTAGTAGTGAGCAGATAAAAACCCTTTGATACTATCTCTATCATGCTTTTTAAATGTGCTTTGTCGTGACGGCTGTATCAGTTGTCATGGCATTTTACAATTTTAGGCACTATTCGTTAATTGCTTTAAAATATCAATTTTCACTACTGCTATAGAATACCTGTACTATAATCAGAAGTTGTCTTAACTCAGTTGAGTGATATGAACAACCGTCCGCCTCAAACACTTCCTACGCTTATTTGGCACTCTATCATGCAGACCATGGTTTTGGCTGTATTGGCAGGTCTTTTAGTATCTTTTATCTATGGCTTTGTTCACTATTACAAAGACACGCGTCAGCACATTCAGGATTTGGCGACTTTACTGACCATCAGTGCATCGGTAGCAGATTCCACCGATATCGTTGATGAACAAATACATTTTTTGTTAGAAAAAGAGCAAGGCATCGAGAGTATTTTGTTTTATACCACCTCTCAGCCTATTGTTGACGCCAATCAATCAAGAGATGATTGGAAAAATGCGTTATTTGCTAATACAGTCAGCTTCAATTATCCAGTCGTTGGCGATCCTACTAACAAAATTCTTTCAGCTAAAGAAGATGCTTTGGTTGGTTATCTTAATATCACCTTAGATGTAGCAACGCTGCGCGAGAATTGGATTAAAAAGAACCTACTGCTATGGCTTATGACAACGCTATTGGCGATTATTTGGGCATTATTTATCCTGCGTAAGCTGAATTGGCCGTCGAAAGATATCGCCAGTTTGACTGCGGCGTGCGATATGGTCATAAAAAATTCAGAGCTTAATCAGTTACCTCTTATTCCGCAGCGTTTTGAGTTTCAGGAATTGGCACAGATTAAACAGGCTTTTATTATCCTATTTGATCGTCTGCAAATTGCAAAGCAAGACTATCAGGCGCTGGCGGTTTTTGAGCAACAAATACATCACAAAGACGTGTCGCTTGATGCACAGCTACATAATTTCCAAAGTATGATTACCCATGAGCTAAAAACTTCACTAAATGCGATCGTTGGCGGCTTGCAGCTATTGGATGATAAGAAGTTAGATCACGAGCAAAAAGACGCGGTCGATATTATCCGAGAAGGTAGTGACAAATTGGTCTTGACCTTGGATCAAATCATTCAGTTAAATCAACTGCAAAAAGGTCAGATTAGCCTGCATGTACACGAATTTAATCCATTACAATTAATCGCTGATCTATTAGCGGATTTTGAGCCAGCTATTAACAATAAAGGCTTAACGTTAATCAGTCGTATTCATCATATTGATTATATTCTCGAAGGCGATGCCGAAAGAATACAGCAAATTTTGGCGATACTGGTCAGTAATGCGGTGAAGTTCACACCAGCAGGTCAAATCACCATTACTTCGCAACTGACCCATTTTGATAAGAGCAGTCGCTGGCAAATTAGCGTGAAAGACACCGGTATCGGGATTGATAGTAATTTTATCGAAGATATTTTCAATCCGTTTTTTCAGGTAGATTCATCGCAAACTCGTCAGTACGAAGGGTCGGGAATTGGTCTGCCAGTGGTTAAGCAAATGGCTCAGTTGATGGATGCCAGCGTTGAAGTGGATAGTACGTTAGGTATTGGCACGAATTTTACGATTACTATTCCTCTGTCCCATAAACCCCACTCTCAACAGCAGCACCATCTGCGTGGCTTAAAAATTATTTATTATTACTACCATGAAAAAGGGTTGTTGGTAGATGAATTACAGCATTTAGGTGCTGATGTTGTGTGCTATCAACATGAGCAACTGGTTATCGATGAGATACATGCAAAGCAATTTGACATACTGATGTTTGCAGAAGATGTGTTCCCCAGAAAGGCGGCGTCATTAGCGAGTCGTATTCGTGCCGCCGAGACAGAGTCTCGAACGTTACTAGTATTTTGGTATCCACAACAGCAAGCACAACATTTAGCCGATTTTGAGTTTGTTTTAAAAACGGCAGGTATAGACTATTGCGAAGTGGCCAAATACAAGGGCAAAGCGCTGAGTGATTTGTTAAAAAGCTGGTTGTCATGGTCATAAAAATATTTAAAATATCTCAAAAACGCTACAGTGCTGCTGGTATAAATTTTTTGCAGCCTCTGTCTGCATAGGCACAGCAAGCAAGAAAAATTAATATCAGCAGTACTTGATGTATCGATATTGCTTTTCTCTGACTATATTTAAAATAGAAAGTTTTAAACATAAAAAAGACGCCTCGATATGGGGCGTCTTTTTTATATCGATGTCATAATTGAAGTATTATTTCAAAACACCCTCATTTTGCTTAAAATAAGTTCTGTGCCCAACGCGAGAAACGTTGCCAGATACGGCTCATAAAGCCTGATTGCTCAATATCGCTTGTCGCAATTACAGGTACAGAAGCAACTGCTTTGCCATCGATAACAGCCATCATTTTACCGATTTCTTGGCCCTTTTTGATAGGTGCTTCTAAGCTTTCAGGAATATCGACCACCGTAGTGATTTTATTCTTTTGCGTCTTAGTGGTTAGAATCTGTAAATTATCAGCCGTCGCCACTTCTATCTCTTTTGCTTCACCAAACCAGACAGGAATTTTGCCGACAAATTGCCCAGCAGGTGCTTGAGTAACGGTTGTGAAGTGACCAAAACCCCAGTTAAGTAATTCACGTGACTGATCGGCACGTGCTTGCTGACTGTCAGTGCCCATGATAACAGAGATTAGACGCATACCTTCACGCTTGCTTGAAGCTGCCAAGCAATAACCGGCTGCATCCGTATGTCCTGTTTTTAGACCATCAACTGTCGGATCGGTTGCCAATAAAGCGTTACGGTTACCTTGGGTGATACCATTGTAAGTGAATTCTTTTTCTGAATAAATGCCGTAATAGTCGCCGCTGTTTTTGATAATAGCGCGTGACAGTTTGGCCAAATCTAGAGCAGATGCTTGGTGACCCTCATCAGGCATACCAGTAGAGTTGACGAAATGACTATTCTTCATACCAATCTTTTGCGCTTGCTCATTCATCAAGATAGCAAATGACGCTTCACTACCAGCGATATGCTCCGCCATCGCTTTTGAGGCATCATTACCTGATTGGATAATAATGCCGCGTAGCATATCGATGACACTGGCGCTTTTATTCACCGGTACATACATGCACGACTGGCTACTACTGCCGCGGCACCAAGCGTTTTGACTCATCAATACCTGATCGGTTTCTTTGAGGTCACCTGATGCTAAGCGCTGCTCAATGATGTAACTGGTCATCATTTTCGTCAAAGACGCTGGCGGTAGGGCTTGATTGGCATTTTTCTGAGCCAAAATTTCACCCGTGTTATAGTCCATTAATACATAGGCAGTATTCTCCATCTCAGGCGACTGTATGGCTGCACTTGCCATCACTGCAGCCATAGAAACACTGACACCCACTACCAGCTGCACCAGCTGTTTTTTCACACGCTTTACTGTCATAGATTGTTACACCGCATCATAAAAACAAATGTATCTGTCACTTATACCCAACACCACATCTTTAAACAATCTTTGGCAGACTGTCTTAAATCTCAGGTTAAACCATGGATTTTTTGAGAGTAGAGGAGACTAAAGCAACGGACATAAAATTAACGCCTTATCTTAGCAAAATGCCGCCCGATGGGGAAACGATAAATACAATAAAATAAGACTGGACTAAAATAGAGTGAGTAATTTTGTAAAATTTGCTCACAAAAAAGCTTGCTGTTATTCCTATGATTTAACAAGGATAACAGCAAGCTTTTATAGCAGGTGACTTGAACGAATAAGGGCTTAAAATCATCTTACGACCATACTAATTCAGTATGTTTACAGGGAGTTTAAATAAAGATGCCATTGGATGATTGTCGTTAATGATAAAGATCGTCATCTACTTAATATCCGTTAGTTGACGTCGCTTGGCCATAAAATATGACTACTAATATTCAGCGTCTGCTAAATCTTCACACAAGGCTTTGTTTTCTTGCTTAGCAAAGCCCATTGTCCAGCTACGAATACCTTGCAGAATTTGACGGTAATCTTGCTGAGTAGACAAGTACTGGATAGCCGCTTTTGGGTCTTCTAATGACGGCATCAACTCATGAAGCTGCACGTTATAAGACTTATAAAAACGCTGTTTTTGCTTACCATTTAGCATGGGCGGGCATATCTCTGATAGCACTTGCATCACCGCAATTTCATGTTTGGTGATATTGATACCAGATAAATCTAGAGGTATGGTTGTCGCAGCATTAGGCGCAGCATTCGTTGCTTGAGACAGCATAGCAATAGACGTTATCAGTGCTGCCAGTCCGACTTTTGAGGCACTCTTTGCCACCAAAGAAGCCGTAGATAATATCGATTGATTTTTCATTCAGTATCACACTCGCTTATCTTTATTTAATGGTGCTATGTTAATGGGTAAAAAAACAAATGTCACATAAAATATTGCTTTATGTGTAGAGATATTGTGAGCCAAATCAAGTATTCAGCAACATATCCGTATTATAAATCGGTAAGTTACTTCAACATAAAAGTATAAGCTGTAATTGTTGTGGGTTGTAGCCTACTGTAACCTCAGAGTGGGTTTTTAATGCTGAAAACTAGGGGTCTTACTATGGATAAATCACTTGTTAAAATGAAGTGTTATGCAGATTGTGTATAAAGAGCGGGTTCGTGTCTAGGTACTATTAGGGTATAATCGCCCGAAATAATCAGCGCTATATCATATTTCAGTAAATATAATCGGTCAATATTAACAGCAAATACAGCTTTGATTATTATGCTTTTAAATACAGTGCTTTTAAATACAGTACTTTTAATATCAATAGCGATGATTATAGCAACTTTACGTGAATAACGTAGATAAGCGGATGAACGGTCATTCATAAATAGATTGAGTAAATATGAAGATTTTAATGAGCAATGACGATGGAGTTTATGCACCAGGTTTGCTGGCGTTATACGAGGCATTATCTACTATTGCCGAGGTCATGGTGGTTGCGCCAAATAGTGAGCAAAGTGGCTGCGCCAGTGCCTTGAGTATCACCACACCCTTATATACGCACCAATTGCCTTCTGGTTTTATTGCTGTCAATGGCACACCGGCTGACTGTATTTATTTGGCATTGCATGAGTTGTATCCTGAGACAGATTTCGATTGTGTCATTACAGGGATCAATTCAGGCGCTAATCTCGGTCAGGATGTTTTATTTTCTGGTACCTTTGGGGCGGCATTGACTGCTCAGATTTTTGGCATACCCGCTATCGCAACCTCATTGGTGGGCGGCGGAGCAAAAGGCAGTGAACAAGAATGTACCACTCATTATCGAACAGCAGCAGATGAGATTGTTAAGTTATTGACAGATACGCCAATATTGGATATTTGCAAAAATTTGCCCTATCACGTATTAAACGTTAATATTCCTGATGTGAGTAATGCTAGTGAGATCAACGGTCGCAAAATGACAACTTTGGGGCATAGGCAAATAGCGCGTCCTGTCCATCATGTGGTTGATCCACGTGGGCGAGATGCATATTGGTTGTCACTACGCAAGCGTCAGGATACATTGGCAGACAGTACTGATCGTGATTCGTCTGGCATTATTATGACCGATGATCAAGCGGTTGCCGCAGGTTACATCAGTCTATCACCTGTGCGCCTGCATCATACCCCAGCCGCTGCACTCGATATGCTATCAGCGTTAATGCTGTAAGATGAATCGAATATTGATGATGGCAGCTAAGATAGCTAAACACTTAAACGGTATAACAGTTAGCAAAATGCTTGTGAGTCACACAAGGAGTTTGTACGTAACATAAAGAATAGGAAATCTTGTATGAAGAAGCTTATTGCTGGATCGCGATTTATCACAGTGGCATTGCTGGGCACGGTGGCTGCTGCCACAGTAACGATGGTAGGCTGTGCTACCAAGCCAACTTATCAATCAGCTAGCCAAGCGGGACCGAAGATTATCACCAATAATCAAGGGGTTCCTAACTATCATCGTGTACAGCGCGGCGATACGGTCAGTCAAGTGGCGGCGCGTTATAATCTTAATTTCCGCCAAATTGGTGCACTGAATGGCTTAGACAGTAAATACACCATTTATAGTGGTCAGTGGCTAAAACTGTGGCAAGGAGAACCGGCGCGCGATAGCAATAATAATCGCTACAATACTCAATCTGTACCAGTACAACCAACCTATACGCCGCCTATGACAAGCACCCCTAACTATTCACAACCGCCTGTCTATGAAGTGACTGCCAATGCAACGTCAGGCTATGAATATCCGACTCGCAATCAAATAACGCGTAATTTTGACGCCGCATCTGGCACGATGGGCATGTGGTTTGCCGGTAACGCTGGCGATTCGGTGCAGGCGAGCCAATCAGGTACGGTTCTTTATTCGGGGAACGGGCTGCCAGAGTATGGCAACTTGATTATGATTCGTCATAGTGATAACTATATCACTGCCTATGCGCATAACAGCCAGCTGTTGGTTAAAGAAGGCGATAGCGTTCAGCGCGGTCAACGTATCGCAAATATGGGTAATAGTGGTCAGACCAATCAAGTGGGTTTGGAGTTTCAAGTACGCTTAAATGGTAACCCTATCGATCCACGAGCGGTACTAGGGCGTTAAATTTCTTATTGTTTGGCTATTAAATGGAATTATCTAAGCCATATTGCAGCATTGCCACCTTACTTACGGATACTTGAGACCTCTTATGCGATTAAACAAACACTACCTTGCCTTTTTTCCCGCGCTAGTTATGGTCGGCTGTACCAGTCAGCAGGCGATGCAGCAACCTAATAAGCCGGTTCGTCAAGGTAATGTGCAAATTACCCAGACCCAAACCATTCAAGTGAAGCCGACCACAGCACCAGTCATTAAACCGACGCCCGCTGCAAAGCCAAACTACAATAGCTTTTCTGATTGGAAGTCTGACTTTTCTATGCGCGCGATTTCGTCCGGTCATGATGCTGCTACGGTTCGTCGTCTGCTCGATTCTGCGTACTTAAATCAGCAAGTCATCTCACTTGACTCAGGTCAGCCAGAGTTTTCAAAAATGCCATGGGAGTATGTTGATTCTGCGGTATCAGATGGTCGCGTCAGTACTGGTAAGGGTAAGTTTACTGAACAACGCACATATTTATCGCAGTTACAGTCGCAGTATGGGGTTAATGCAGAGATCATTGCAGCGATTTGGGGCATGGAGTCGTCATACGGCGTGGTAACGGGTAATAGTAGTATTCCAAGCTCGCTTGCCAGCCTTGCTTATGATGGTCGCCGTCAAGAATTCGCTGAAACGCAGTTGTTATCATTAGCGACACTATTACAGCGCGGCGATGTCTCTTGGTCACAGCTCGATGGCTCTTGGGCAGGCGGTATGGGACAGACGCAGTTTATTCCTGATACGTGGCTTAAACATGGCGTTGATGGCGATGGTAATGGACACCGCAATCCATGGTCGACGGGCGACGCTTTGGCATCTACTGCCAATTATCTGAGCAATTCAGGTTGGGTACGTGGTTTGGCACCTTTTTACGAAGCAACCATTCCCTCATCATTTGATTACACACTGGTTGGCACCAAGCAGCCTGCTGCTAGATGGGCGTCGATGGGCGTCGATACCATAGTCGATGTGTCCTTGGACGGTAACACTCAAATGGAGTTGTGGCTGCCAGCAGGTAAAGACGGTCCAGTGCTGCTACTCAGTCCAAACTTTGATGTTATAAAAGTCTATAACAATTCATCAAGCTATGCGCTTGGTGTCAGCTTATTGGGTAAAGCGCTTGCCGGTCAAAGCGGATTACAAAAGTCATGGCCGCGTTATGAGCGTCCGTTGTCAACGTCGCAAGTACGCAATTTACAACAGCGTTTGACAAGCTCAGGCTACGATACAAAAGGCTCTGATGGTATCGTAGGTACCAATACTCGCAATGCGTTCCAGCGCTGGCAAGCAGACAATGGTCAGACCCCAGATGGTTTTATTACTCAGCGTAGCGCGTCTTCACTAGCGTCATGGTGAGATAGACTGAAGTCACTATTTTTGGACAACCGCTATTTGCAGTGGTTGTTTAAAAATAACGATGTTAATAAATAAAAAAACTCCGTTAATAGCGGAGTTTTTTATTATATGGGAATTGACGGTAGCAGTTTAGATATTTAGACAAGTATTTTAAATTCAAATAGTCCAAACTCTGCACTATCAGCAATAATATCTTCACCTACATTTGCTGTGACGGCCCCAATCACTGCACTTACTTTTGGCTGGCGTGTGCCGCTATTTAACAGCCGCCAATCACCGAGTACATAGCGTATCTTATCATTGCTAATCGGATGAATATCGGGGCGATGAGTGTGCCCGTGTAGCAAAGCATCACTATCTTTCACTGCCTGTATCACCGCACTTTCATTAACATCCATGATGTAAGCCGCCTTATTGGCATTATTCTGCTGGCTTTTTTGCCGCATATTATCAGCGATTGCCAAGCGTTTCTCTAACGATTTATTAAGCAGATACCACTGGGTCAAACGGTTACGCATGATTTTGCGAAAAAACTGATATTTTTTATCATCAATGCACAATGCGTCGCCATGCTCTAAGCGATAGTTTTGCTGTCCAACCGTTAAGGTATATGGCTCGTAAATCAGCTCACCACCGAATAGATTGCAAAATGGCTGACCTAACAAAAAGTCACGGTTACCATGCATGACCAAAATCTCGCAGCCAGCAACACGCAGTCTTTTTAACTTAACGATAAGTGGAGTGAGCCAATGTATTTGTCGTTCCTCGTCGGATAAAGACAAATAAAAATCATCACCGAGCCAAACTTCAAACCAATCGCCCAAAATAAACAAGCATTTAAGCTCTGGCAAGGCTAAACAATCATCAAGCAGCGCCAAAAAAGCCTGCACTAAGGCAGGCTCTTCAGGCGATAAATGCAAATCGCTAATCAAAACTTGCCGCACCTCATGAGGGCGGGTCGTTATAAGATGATTAAAATTTTGCATTTATCTTTATCCTCATCACTTAATAAATAGTGATTTGTCATACGCTTTTACTGAGTAACTGTTATTCAGAAATAATAGTTGCTGAGTTGATGACCACTGGCTCTTTTGGTACATCAGCGTGCATGCCGAAACGACCGGTTGGTACGCCGCGCATTTTTTCGATGACATCCATACCGCTTGTTACTTTACCAAAGACGGTATAACCCCAACCTTGCATATTTTTGCCAGAATGGTTTAAGAAATCGTTGTCTTTGACGTTAACGAAAAACTGGCTAGTCGCTGAATGTGGATCTTGCGTACGTGCCATCGCAATCGTACCAGCGTCGTTCTTTAGACCATTGTCTGCTTCATTTTCTACTGGCTTGTTGGTGGCTTTTTCATTCATGTCAGCGTCCATTCCACCGCCTTGAATCATAAAACCATCAATGATGCGGTGGAAAATGGTGCCGTCATAATGACCAGATTTTACATAATTTAAAAAATTTTCGACCGTTTTTGGCGCTTTTTCTTCATTGAGTTCGATAACGATCGCACCCATATTGGTGTCAAGTTCTACTACTGGTGGCATGTCTACCATGTGATATTCCTTTTGATTGCAGCGCCTAAAATGACGCTGTTAAGTGGTGGTTAAAAAGCTGGTGGTTAAAAAGTTATGGCTAGTCTAACGGCTTTTTTATCCCGTGTCATGTATCAGGCTGTTAATGGGTTCGCAAAAGCTGATAGAATAACGCAACTTTACTGATTTCCAATTACTTGCAGTCACTTTTAATCATGCATTCTAAATAGCTAAATTTTTATCACTCACTGTTTTATGACTCATATCTTTACAAGTCGAGTTCTTATAAACCAGTACGATTTTAATGGCTTATTCTAGTTTTAATAGCTTGTTTTATTTTACCCCATATTTTGAATTTTCTATGAGGCGTGATGGCACGTCGCATGAATGGACCATTTGCGTTAGGAGCAATGCCCGATGAGTGAGCACTCAAGCAACCCTGTACAAAAAGACGAACAAAAAAACGACTTTATTCGTAATATCATTCGTGATGATGTTAATGCGCAAAAGTACCAACAGATTGTCACCCGTTTCCCACCTGAGCCAAATGGTTACTTGCATTTGGGCCATGTAAAATCCATCTGCCTAAACTTTGGTGTGGCAAAAGAGTTCGATGGTATTTGTAATTTGCGCTTTGATGACACCAACCCAACGGCAGAGAAGCAAGACTTTATTGATAACATCGAGAACGATGTAAAATGGCTGGGCTTTGAGTGGGCAGGGCAAGCACACCATGCCTCAGGATACTTTGACCAGTTGTATGCTTGGGCAGTGCAGTTGATTAAACAAGGTGATGCTTATGTAGATTTGCAATCGCCTGAGCAAATCAAAGAAAATCGTGGCTCTTTCAATGAGGCAGGCACAGCGTCACCACATCGTGATGCCAGTATCGAAGAAAACTTGCAACTCTTTGATGACATGAAAGAGGGTAAGTTTGCAGAAGGTAAAGCCGTGTTGCGTGCCAAGATTGATATGGCAAGCCCCAATATGAACATGCGCGATCCTGTTATTTATCGCATCATGCATCAAGCGCATCACCAAACGGGGGATAAATGGTGCATTTATCCGATGTATGACTTTGCTCATCCACTCTCTGATGCGCTCGAAGGCATTACCCATTCATTATGTACGCTAGAATTTGAAGACCATCGTCCATTTTATGACTGGGCAATAGAAAAAGTTGGCTTTGAGCAACCGCCGCATCAATATGAGTTTAGCCGCCTAAATGTTGACCATACCTTGACCAGTAAACGCAAATTAAAGCAGCTGGTTGATGAAAATATCGTCAGCGGTTGGGATGATCCACGTATGCCGACTATCGCTGGCATGCGTCGCCGTGGTTATACGCCAGAAGGCTTACGTGACTTCTGTGAGCGTGTTGGCGTGACCAAAGTGGACAGTGTTGTAGACTTTCGCTTATTAGAATTTAGTATTCGTCAGTCGTTAGAGACAACGACTGCACGTGGCATGGCAGTGCTCAAACCATTAAAAGTGACCATTACTAACTTTAGCGATGCGGTTAGCAGTTGGGAGTCGCAAAAGGCGGATAGCGTTCATGCGCGCTTTGACGATGCCTCGCAAACGCTATGGCTAACTCAGCCAAATCATCCTAATGTCGATATGGGCGAGCGTGAAATCCCATTTACTAAGACCATTTATATTGATCAAGGTGATTATGAGATTGAGCCGCCAGCAGGTTATAAACGTTTATCACCGGAGAAGAATGAGATTCGTCTGCGTAATACTTATGTGTTGGCGGTGACTGAGCATATTTTAGATGATAACGGTAATGTGGTTGAACTTAAAGCAACGATTGATCCGGCTACTTTGGGCAACAATCCTGAAGGTCGTAAGGTGAAGGGCGTTATTCATTGGGTATCAGCGAGTCAAGGCGTTCCAGCGACAGTACGCATGTATGAGCAGCTATTTAGTGTTGAAGACCCAAGTAACGTCGTTGACGTCCATCAAGCATTGAATCCTAATTCATTGACTGAGCTAAATGCCGTGGTTGAGCCATCATTGGTCAATGCAGATGCTGGCACGCGCTTCCAGTTTGAGCGTGAAGGTTACTTTATCTCTGATAGCGAAGATCATAGCAGTGATAAGCCGGTCTTTAACCAAATCGTGAGCTTACGTGATAGTTATAAACCTGCTTAAGTTATCATTAGCGCAATTAATATTTATTTGTCAGAAAATACTGAACAATAGTGGTTTGCAAGCTTGCCCATTTCTAGTACGCTAGGGATGGGCTTTTTTGTGAATAAGCACAAATTTTAATCATAGATGATGAGGGCAGTAAAATGGCAAAATTTTTAAACAGTAGTGGTACGACTTATCATTTAGAAGAGTTGATTAAAAATGCGTCCGACAGATTGATTATTATTAGCCCCTATCTAAAGCTGAATGAGCGTATTAAAGAGCTGTTAGAAGACCGCAATCGCCTTAAAATTGATATCCGTATTGTTTATGGTAAAAATGACTTACACCCAGAAGAAATAAACTGGCTCAAAAATCTGACTTTTATTCGCACCAGCTTTTGCAAAAATCTACATGCGAAATGCTACCTGAACGAAAATGAGTGCATCATTACTAGCTTAAACCTTTATGAATTTAGCCAAGTAAATAATAATGAAATGGGTGTGCTGATTTACCGTAACGAAGATGCGAAGCTCTATGCCGATACTTATGAAGAATCGCAGCGTATCATTCGTATTAGTGATGAAGTGAGAATGTCACTTGAAAAAATAATTGAGCCTAGTAATAGTGTTGATAACAACCTTAGTTCTGAGAGTGCTTCTCAAGTCCCTACTGAAACTAATTCTGCTAAACCTACAGAAGTAGCGACTTCTAACTATTCTAAGCTGACAACGGCGAAGTTTGCTAAAGAACTTGGATTTAAGACGCAAGAATTAAACGAGAAATTGCTGGCAGCTGGTTATCTACAAGAGCAAGAAGGGGAGCTGATATTGACCGATGCTGGACGTGCCGCAGGTGGCACCAGTAAGCGCGGAAAGTTTGGCGAGTTTTGCTTGTGGGATTCAGGTATGGTGATATAAACGTCTACTTAACTTCTCACTTTTTAGCTCATTACTTTGTTTTCAAAGAATAGTTTTGCTACATTCGTGTTAGTAATAAAGGGAATAACCGCATTACAATCCGTCACAAGACATTCATAACCAGTTTGTTAAGATAAAGTGAGTTTTTTGCTAAGATGCTTGGTAGGTATTTTAACCACCGAGTATGTCTTTGATAATAATAGAGCGTATGGATAGGATTCGATAATAGCGCTCGTCACAATCATAAATAAGGAATTAAGCATGGCACATTTACGTTTAGGCGATACTGCACCAAATTTTGACGCGACCACCACTGAGGGTGATATCAATTTCCATGAGTGGGCGGGCGATAACTGGGTGGTTTTCTTCTCACATCCATCCGATTTTACGCCAGTATGTACCACTGAGCTTGGCCGCGCTGCTGCGCTAAATGGCGAGTTCCAAAAGCGCGGCGTAAAGCCGATTTGTATCTCTGTTGATGGTATCGATGATCACCATGCGTGGGCAAAAGACATCGGCGAGACTCAGGGTACTGAGCTAAACTTCCCAATCATCGCTGACCCTAATAAAGAAGTCGCTGAGCTGTATGACATGATGCATCCAAATGCAGACAGCACCCATACGGTACGTAGCGTCTTTATCATTGATCCAAATAAAAAAATTCGCCTAACGCTGACCTATCCTGCCAGCTGTGGTCGTAACTTTGACGAAATTATCCGCGTGATTGACGCGCTGCAATTGTCTGATGAATACAACGTCGCAACACCTGTAGACTGGAAAGATGGTGATGATGTAATCATTCCGCCAAGTGTCAAAAATGAAGATATCGCTGCCAAATATCCAAAAGGTCACACAGAAATTAAGCCGTATCTACGTACCACTCCTGCACCTAATAAATAGTAAGCTGGAGCATATGAGCTTGACTAAGATATGATTCAAAAAGTCCCATAATGTAAAGTTGTGGGGCTTTTTGCTATTCAGCTTGGTATCAACCATCAGCTAAATAAGGCTTTGCTATGATGAGCAGAGTACGTTATAACTGTTAAATCAAGTGTGCATGATTGCGATATGAATCGTTATCGTTAATACTTAAATAATGCATTTAATACTTGATGACACGACAATCATAATAAAGTACAGCATCGCTGAGTCGCTTTTAAGTCCACCTTACAAGGAGTTTTTATGAAAAAATTATATATCACCCGTACCGCACCCAACCCCCGTAAAGCCCTTATTTTGCTCGCCTCAAAAGGTATCGATGTCGATGATATGGATGATATCGATGTGATAGACATTGATTTTGCTGCTAGAGAGCAATTTTCAGAAGAATTTACTAAGATTAACCCCATGCAGACAGTGCCCGTTTTGACATTAGATGACGGTACCGTACTCAATGACTCGCAAGCAGTTTGTGAGTATCTCGACCGTGTTTATGGTGAGCGTTCGGTGATGGGCAATGATGTGGTACAGCGTGCGCAAGTGTGCTCTATGCGCCGCATCGCTGAGTTTGAGGTGCTCTATAACTTTATGCTCGCTTTTCAGCACAGTCACCCGTCCAAAGCCCAGCGTGTTAAGCAAGTACCAGAGTTTGTTGCGCCATCTATCGCACGTGCTGTCAAAGCCTTGGCATATTTTGAAACCATGTTAGACGGTCATGAGTATCTGGTCGGTGACCAGCTGAGCTTTGCTGATATTGTGCTGTATTTGGGGCTGGATTTTGGCAAAGTCCTTCAAGTTAATCCCAATGAGCAGGGTGACAATCTTGCCCGTTTTTATCAGATGATGAACGCGCGTTTTAGTATTAAAAACATGGCAAAAGCCAAACCTGTTCATGAAGAGGACTAGCGCGCTAAGATTTTAAAACTTAACGATAAGTAGCAACAGCCTTGCGTCATGGAGATAACTCCTAACGACGCAAGGCTGTTTTGTTATGGCTAACATTAAAAATAAAGGTGGTGTTTTAAAAAGTATGCTGGCGATAAAAGTCAATAAGAAATCTATGCTACGTTCTCTGATCCTACAGGGCTTTCAAGGCTTCAAGAATTGTTTAAATTTTAATCAGCATACTTTTTGATACACCACCAAAATAAAGATAGCATGTATAGTCAGTGGAAAGTAATATCGACACATTATCTACTGCTGGTATCAATTTTTCTTGCTTGCTTGCTGTGCCCATGCAGACAAAGGCTGCAAAAAATTTGCACCAGCAGTACCGTAGCGTTTTTAGAGTATTTTGACTATATGTGAAATTTACTATGAATCTATAAAATTAAACACTTCGTTACATCCATGTTAGCCATGAGCGCTATAGTGGTCAGACTATTACTCTTTTACAAACGTCGCTCTCAATGCCCTTTAAGCTCTAAATGCCTTTTAAATTGTCTGATTTATATCTAAATGGTCATTGTGATATTTAGGTTTTGTCAGTTGAGTGACTTAAAAGGTTGAATCAAAAAGTAACTGTAAAGTATAACCGTAAGGTATGATCTTCATGACACTCTCTTTTAAATCTGCCCTATTACCCAGTATGCTAGCGATAAGTTTGGCATTAGGTGCTTGCCAAGATGCTTCTGTTTCAACGGATGTAAATATTCAGTCAGTCGATACTAATGTTAGCACCGCAGATGCTGATATGGAGCATAACAATGCGACGTTAGCTAAGGCGAGCGAGATGAGTGCGGAAGAACAAATGATTGAAAATCTTGAGCGTTATCGTTGGACACTACTCGATATCGATGACAAAAGTGGTGGCGCTGTCATAACGACACTTGTAGATATTAAGAACCAAGTAACACTGTTGTTTAAACAGAATCAAGGTTATAACACCCTGAACTATGGTGTAGGCTGCAACACTATGAGTGCAAGTTATGAGGTGCAAGATCATATGCTCAAGACCGAAGATAGTATGAGTGCTAAAATGCTATGCGAAAATCTAAATAAAGCAGAAAATCTTTTAGACACGTTGATGCAAGGCACTAGTGAGATAAGTGTTACTGAAGGTGAGAACCCAGTACTAACGCAAGTGACGAGCAACGCTGTCACCTTGACTTGGAAAGGTAGGCTGACATCACAAGCCAAGTACGACGGTAAGGGCGAGACTGTATTTTGGGCAGTAAATGCTAATAAAGTAGCGTGCGCCGATAATAGCTCAGAGATGTGCTTGCAAGTGAAATCAGTCACTTATAATGACCAAGGTATTAAAGTCAGTGAAGGCAAGTGGTCTGCATTTAATGGTGAAATTGATGGTTATCAGCATGATGGCAAGCATGATGAAGTATTACGTCTACAGCGTTACCAGTTAGATAGCGACGAGAATGCAGAAGGCGAAGCATACGCTTATGTTTTGGATGCGGTGATTGAAAGCTCAGTGGTAGAATAGAAGTGGTTAATTATTATTCAATAGCGATATTTAATAGTGATATTAAATAGTAAAGTTAAAAAACACACGCACCATTTGGACGCGTGTTTTTTTATGCTTGTTTTATCAGCATTTTTAACACAAATTACCTTTTTAACGCAAATTACCTAAGTCTTCTTCTGTCAAACGCCAGCGACCTTTTTTCTTAGAGGCACCGCGCCCACGCATGGCGCTGTTTAATATGAGTTTGTTCATCGAATGGCTTGAGTGCGCGTGACAGATAGCGCAGGCAAGACCATCTGCCGCATCTTGCTGTGGTACAAAGTCTAAAGTCAGTATCCGGCACACCATCTCTTGTACTTGCTCTTTTGCCGCTGCGCCATAACCACAGACCGCTTGTTTGATTTGGCGGGCAGTATATTCTGAAACTTCTAAGTCCAATGCTACCATGGCGGCAATAGCTGCGCCGCGTGCTTGCCCAAGCTTGAGTGCTGAGTCTGGATTTTCTGCCATAAATACTTGTTCAATGGCCGTATAAATAGGCTCATCTGCATATTTTAGATGATGCTGAGTGATACGTGTTAAGCCATTGAAAATACGTTTTAGGCGTTCAGGCATCTCTTTAGTATCGGTACGAATGGTACCTGAATCAATATAGGTGAGCTTATCGCCCGTTTGTTGGAGGATACCATAGCCGGTCATGCGTGAGCCTGGATCAATCCCAATAATAATTGCCATAGTGTTCCGTCTTGCTTACATTTTGTTTAATCGCTTAAAAATCAGCCCTAAGTTTGATAGTATAGCAATCAATCCCCATATACATCATATGTTAGCCATCTTAATTTGCATGGCGCTCAATTTATTGGTTTTTATTTTACAGGACAACACTTTATGGGTCAGATAGTTGGTATTGCCATCGTATGGTTTATTATCGAGATGCTGCTTTGGTATTTGCTTGCTCAATTTACGAGTGGCTGGTGGGTATTTATGTGGTTTATTATCGCCGCTGTCATCGGTATCTCGCTCCTGCGCAAAGGCATGGCAGCTCTCAATCCAATGGCACAGCAGATGAAAGCTGGCGGTATGATGAACCCATCGATGCGTCCGCAAGAGTCAACCATGATCAAAAGTGTGGCTATGGCAGCCGCTGGTATCTTGCTGCTCATTCCCGGTGTGCTTAGTGACTTATTGGCGTTACTGGTTATCTTGCCACCCGTGCAGAAAAAGCTCAAAGACTTTGCCAATAAGTATGTCATGAACAATCAGCAAAAAATGATGGAAATGATGGCAAAGCAGATGGGTGGACAAATGGGCGGCGGACAGAATCCATTTGGTGGTGCAGGGGGTATGGGCGGACAAAACCCGTTCGGCGGCGCTGGTGGGATGAACAATCAAAGTCCGTTTGGTCAACAACAAAACCCGTTCGGTGATGTATTTAAGCAGCATACAACGATTGATGGGACAGCAAAAACCATTCCTAAAGACGTGAAAAAAATTACCAAATCTGCCAATGATGAGTAGCGTATTAACCACTGACTATCAAATTATTTAGCCACTAAAAAGCCCCTTTCGTCAATAACAAAAGGGGCTTTTTAGTGGCTGTAATTCGTTCTTTATACATATAGTGCTTATAAATAAATAAACTACTAACCGAATATAACAACCGAAGTGCCGCCGCAAGATGGTGACCCATGAACCGTGAAGTTCAGGGCGGATGCGTCACTGCCTCGGCAGGTTTCCTGATACACCGCAAGCGGTGCAGGCATACACAATGAAGCAGTAGGTACCACATCCTGGTAAAGCATTATCGGCTCAGGGAATAAACATCTGCTAGCCAACACTTCAGAATATAATTATATTAACCAATGGTTTGAGTGATTGCAAGTACGAATTACAGATTGCTACGTGGCGTTGATAATTTGCATTATTGCGATGGAGTAATATTACCTTCATATTTTCTAGAAAAGCAATCAACTGTTGACTAAAAAGCTCATTTTTCAGCTATTTCAAGATGTGTGCTAATATAGAGGACTTTATATATCCTAATACAGCATTATAGGCGTTCATTCACTTGAGGAGCGGTAATCCATGATCAATACCCAGCAACAATCAGAATCTATCGACGACAATCAGGCGCAATTAAGTAAGCAGCAAGATGGCGAAAATAATAAAAAAGTGCCGCGTGTTTTAATGATATTAGATGGGTTTGGACATCGTGAAGACGATAAAGACAATGCCATTGCTGCCGCTAATATGCCAAATTTAGATAAGATTTATGAGCAATATCCGCATGGATTGATATCAGCGTCAGGAGAAGATGTGGGCTTGCCAGATGGGCAGTTTGGTAATTCAGAAGTTGGGCATATGAACTTGGGTGCTGGGCGCGTACTTTACCAAGACTCAACCCGCATCTCAAGTGAAGTCGCCAGTCGTGATTTTTATAAAAATGAAGCCTTGGTCAATGCAGTAAAAGCCGCCAATACACTCGGCGGTAATGTGCATATTATGGGCTTACTGTCAGATGGTGGTGTTCATTCAAATCAAGACCATATTGAAGCAATGTGCCATTCAGCGTTGGTACATGGTGCCAAAAACGTCTTTGTTCATTGCTTTTTAGATGGTCGTGACACGCCGCCTAAGTCTGCGGATAAATACATCAATCGTCTGCGCGATTATATCGAAAAGCTCAATGCGCACTATGAGGGCGGTCGTGTACAGATTGCCAGTATTATTGGACGTTATTATGCGATGGATCGTGACAATCGCTGGGATCGCGTGCAAAAAGCCTATGAGCTTATCACTGAGGGTAAAGCGGATCGTTTAGCAACTCGTGCTGATGGGGCAGTGCAAGCTGCCTATAAAGCCCGTGAAACCGATGAATTTATCAATCCAACAGTCGTGATTGGGCGTGACGAGGTGCCTTATACTGTTGATGACAATGATGCGCTTATTTTTATGAACTTCCGTGCTGACCGTGCACGTGAGCTTGCACAAGCTTTTATATTGCCGGATCACGAGTTTTCAGGGTTTGCCCGTAATAAGCAGCCAAAACTTGCGGCGTTTGTGATGTTGACCAAGTATTCTGATGTGTTAGCAGACAATCCCAAAACCAGCATTGCCTATTATCCAACTTCATTGACCAATACTCTTGGCGAATATTTGCAAGATAAGGGTAAAACCCAGCTGCGCATCGCTGAAACTGAAAAATATGCCCATGTGACGTTTTTTTTTAGTGGCGGACGTGAAGATGAATATAAAGGTGAGACACGTATCTTAGTACCATCTCCAAATGTTGCCACTTATGACTTACAGCCGGAGATGAGCGCCCCTGAAGTGACAGATAAATTGGTGGAAGCGATTGAATCTGGCAAATATGATGTGTTGGTCGTCAATTACGCCAATGGCGATATGGTCGGTCATACCGGTATCTTTGATGCTGCCGTTCAAGCAGTAGAAGCCTTGGATGTCTGCGTTGGTCGTGTGGCGGCAGCGGTACGTGCTGCAGGCGGCGATATGCTGATTACAGCAGATCATGGTAACTGCGAGCAGATGCAAGACTATGACAGTGGTCAGGTACATACTCAACATACGACTGAGCACGTACCGCTGATTTATGTTGGTGAGAAAAAAGTACAAGTCCGTAGCGGCGGTAAGCTTAGCGATGTTGCTCCTACTATCTTGGCATTAATGGATATCGAAGCACCCACTGAGATGACAGGTGAAAGTTTATTGGTTGGCGCCCAATAAACGGGTATGGTTATATCTTTGATAAACTGTACTTTTTAAAAAAGGAGAGCTATTGATGAGCTCTTCTTTTTTGTTGCTATATTTTGTCTGACATTTCACCTAAGTTACTTGCAATACTCTCCTATTCTTACAAGGACGCTTGATGCTATCTTATGGGCTATTATTCAATAGTAACCATATAACGATCTATAACGATCCTATAATAATGATGGCTTAACTTTGGACAAATTTTCAGGTGATTTTTATGCATTTTATCAATCCTATCAGCTGCATCATTTCATTGACCTCTAAAAGAGTAGAGCCGTTAGTGAGCATGATATCTACTCACTCTAGTATCTTAAAGCCGACCCTTATTGTGGGTCTGTTGGGCTTAATTGTGATTCATATGCCGGCACAAGCGGCCGTCAAGGATACTGCTCCAGGGCGCAACGCTAGTCCTACGGCAAGTTTACAACTGATCAATTTAAATACCAATAACGTGCCATTAGAAAACGGCGCGGATGATTTATCAGATATTGCTGATATGCTTGAGTCTGCTGATCAATCTGACGATTTAATTGATAGCGTGGCGGATGAAAGTGTGCTGAACAATGAGTCGGCTGTTATTAATACCGACATTCCTGCTGCAGTGGCGCAAGTGTCATTAAATGCCATTTCTCCTGAAACGCTAAAGACTTTCGTTGCTTTGGTTGACTTAGTACGCCGCGAATATGTGGATACCGTCAATGATGAAGAGCTATTTAATAATGCCATGAGCGGCATGTTGACCAAGCTGGATAGTCATGCTGAATTTTTGGATGCTGAAGCCTATGAAAATCTGCGCGCTTTTACCGAAGGCGATGTCGGCGATATTGGCATCAAGGTTGAATATCAGTCAACTTTAGGCTATTGGGTCATCACTGAGGTACTTGATGATTCACCTGCCGATAAAAAAGGCATCGCGGTTGGTGATTATTTGCACCAAGTCGATGAGTTTAAGCTTGGCGAAGATGAAGAGAGTAATGATATCGAGCAGCTCTTGACAGGGATTGCAGGGACGCAGGTAGATGTGGTGACGTCCAAGGCAGGACGCCGTAAACATACCACCACGTTACAACGTAATAATAGCCATCCTCAAATCATTGAAACTCGTTTTGTAGACGGTATGGCCGTTGTTCGGTTGCCAGCATTTCAAAATAACAGCCGAGAAAAACTGCTGCAAAGTTTGATTGATTTAGATAAGCCTGTCACAGGAATATTATTGGATTTGCGTGACAATCCAGGCGGCGTATTGGCATCAGCTGTGAGCGTTGCTAGCCTATTTATGACAGATACGGATGTGGTGCAGATAAAGAGTCGTCAAGCTGATTCGCGCACACTATCGACTAAAGGTGCAGCATTACTTGAGTCATTGCCAGTAGTGGTGCTACAAAATCGCTACTCGGCGTCAGCGGCAGAAGTGTTGACCAGCAGCTTGCAAGCACAAAAGCGCGCTACTGTCTTAGGTGAGGTCAGTTATGGAAAAGGTTCCGTACAATCAGTGATACCGCTTAATGATGAGCAAGCAGTCAAGCTCACGGTTGCCAATTATATGACCGCTTCAGGTAAGAAGATAGATGGTATTGGGGTAGAGCCTGATATCGCTCTATCGGGGAGTGAGAGCGCGTGGGAGCAGCAAGCGCTTGATTTATTACGAAACAAAGCGCTTACTTCAGGTGTTCGATTTGTACGCAAAGCCGCATTAGCGGATTATTCCGAGAAAAAAACGGATCCTAAACACAGTATGATTAAGAACAATACGGTGATAAATAATGTTATTGAAAAACCCACATCTAAGAAAAATCCCTAATGTATAGTCAATGAAAAGTAATATCGACACATTAGGTACTGCTGGTATCAATTTTTCTTGCTTGCTGTAGCTAGCCGACAGAGGCTGCAAAAAATTTGTACCAGCAGTACCGTAGCGTTTCTAGAGTATTTTGACTATAGTCGCAATCCTAAAGCAAAGCGCATTATTCAGACTGATCTTCTGCAATATCGAGTTTGGTCATACGATAGCGTAACGATCGAAAAGTCGTCCCTAACAATTCAGCGGCTTGGGTTTTATTCCAACCAGTTTGCTTAAGTGCAGTGATAATAAGCTTTTTTTCTTGCTCTTGAAGATAGAGCTCCAACCCTTGTGCGGGCAGCTCAGCACTAACAGTATTCGACGCTGTAGTGATATCAAATTGATTGCGCTCATTATCGTTCTTTATCACTGTTTCTGACGGATATTTATCCGTTACCTTGTCTGTTGACTCAATACCATACGCTGTTGACACTACTGAGCGCCGATCTATCTCAGAGAGCGTTGAGTCAGATATGACGCCAGATATTGAAGGCCGCTTTACTGCAGCGTAGTGATGAGTCATCGTACGATAAGGATGGAGATTAGCCGTTACTTGCTGCGTCGTGTCATTTTTGATAGATGATGGTTTTTCGTCATTTTTATCTGTTTTTTCTATTGAATCAGAGACTCTGTTTTCGTTGATTTTTTGATGCTTATCAGTTTCTTGATCGGCATCAAAATCAGATAAGCCGAGATGGCTTATATCAATGGTTGAAGTTTCAGCCAAAGTAACGGCACGCTCAAGTACATTACGCAGCTCACGAACGTTACCAGCAAAATCATGCTGTTGTAGGCGCAGGTTAGCCTCTGCGGTTAATAAAGGCTGCGACTCCAACTGCCATTCTTCAGCAATCATTGCCAAAAAATGCTCCGCCAATACTGGTATATCATCGCGCCGTGCATTAAGTGTGGGCAGTTTTAGTTCAATCACATTGATACGATAATACAAATCTTGGCGAAACATGCCACCTTGTACCAGCTGATTCAAATCTTTGTGCGTGGCTGACAAGATTCGTATATCGACTGGTACTTCTTTGGTATCACCAATCGCGCGTACGGTTTTCTCTTGAATAGCCCGCAGTAACTTGACTTGCATCGCCAAAGGCAAATCTGCCACTTCATCTAAAAATAAAGTACCGCCATTGGCTTGCTGAAATAGACCTTGCTTGTCGGCAACTGCACCGGTAAAACTGCCTTTTTTATGACCAAAAAATTCTGATTCCATCAGCTCTGATGGTATAGCCCCGCAGTTGACTGGCACAAAACTGCCGTCACGCCGCGGGCTTAAGTCATGAATGAGCCGAGCAACGACTTCTTTACCCGTACCTGAAGCACCTGACAAAAATACTGGCGCTTGTGAGCGTGCCAATTTTAAAATAGTGTTTTTCAAGGGATGCATAACGGCGGAATCACCGATTAGGCGGCTATCTAATATTTGCTGCTCAGGAGAGGATTCAGGTGTGGCTTCGGCTTCGTTATTTTGGTCAATAACCTTTAGCGCATTTTCAACCAATTGCCGTAAGCGTGGCAGCTCAAGCGGTTTATTAACAAAATCAAAAGCCCCAAGCTTTAGCGCTTCAATCGCTAAATCCATGCTGCCATGTGCCGTAATTACAGCAATAGGCTTATTGGAGCTGGCACTGATATGTTTGACCAATTCTAATCCTGAGCCATCAGGGAGCTTTAAATCGGTGAGACAAAAATCATAGTCATTGTCTTGCCAGTACGATTTCGCTTGCGACAACGTATAAGCAACATCACTTTTGATGCCCATTTTGGTCAGGGTGATTTGCATCAAACGGCATAAATCTACTTCGTCATCAACGACTAGCGCGGTGGTTGCCATACATCATCTCATTGTTTTTAAGTACTACAACAGTATTAAAAAATAATTACCTAAGGATTTATCAGAGCCAAAAACTGCCTTAGTTGCAGGTATTCTTTTTAATGAACAGTATAAATCCTTTTATCTTGTATTTTCCCTAAATTTTTTTTGATATAGTCGATCCTAAATAAAAGAAATACAAATGTTATCAAGCACTACGGGGTTAATTTTTCTTGCTTGCTGTACCTACGCAGACATAGGCTGTAAATAATGAACCCCAGTAATTCTGTACCCTTTTAAAAGTGGAGTAATTATCATTGATTTTTTCTTTTTTAGATAAATACTGGGTTAACGACATTATCATGCACAGCAGGAAAAATCAGCCTAAAGCAGGTTTTTTTATGATCAGGCACATATAGTAAGCGTGCTTGATTGGCTTCACAAAATGCTTGAGACAAATACAACCCAAGCCCTGTACCTGATTGATCGGTAGTAAAAAATGGATTGAATAAAGAGCTTAAATTATCTGCATTAACACCAACGCCGTCATCCAAAACATCGATTATAACATCGTTATCGGCACAATAAATTTCGATTTCCACAAAGGCATGAGGGTGGGCGTAACTACTATAGCGTAAACCATTATTGATTAAATTGATGAGTACCTGCTCTAACTGATGAGTATCAAAAGAGATGGTAGGCTTGGTCATGATATGTAAAAAGACATCATGTCCTTTGAAATAATTGTCTAAAAATACGGGCATCCAATCAGCAAGGACAATGGTTTTCTGGTTCGCCGTTTGCTGGCGCGACAACTTTAAGACGTCTTCGATAATGCGATTGACGCGTTTTGTTTGCGAAAATATCATTTTATAAAGCTCATGGTTGTCGGTCATGTCGCTATTTGTATGATTGCTGGCGAAAGGGCTTAGTGTATTGTCAGCGCCCATCTCGCTTTCCATAACGTCTTCTATTAATAGCTGGCTTGCTTGGGAAATAGCTGCTAAAGGGTTTCTGATTTCATGAGCAATACTGGCGGTCAATTGTCCAAGTGAGGCGAGCTTTAACTGTTGCGCGCTGGCTTGTTCACGGCGTAAATCCTCTAATATAATAAGTTTACTGTCGTCTCTTAGCGGAATAATATCGACACGCAGCTTGCCAATGACAGAGGAGTTGGCAACAGCAGGCAGCTCATAAATAAAAGTACGTGAATATCCTGCTGCTACCGATAGGCAAGCATCAAATAATTGCAGATGTTGTTCGCCAAGTTGCTGCTGAAAGGCGGCTACTGATTTTGGTTTGTTGTCATTACGATTAGGGATGCTCAGTAATTGATAAGCTGCAAGGTTGGCTAAGACCACCTGTTTGTTATCAATGACAATGACACCATTAACCATTTGAGAAATGACTTCTTGATTGATGCTATTTAAACGCTCGACTTCTTTGGCGTGGCTAGCGGCTACTTTTTCGAGCTGACCCAAGCGCTGCGATATCGACCAGCTTAGACCGCCTACTGCCAAAAAGCTGGCTGACATGAGTAGGGCATTGCCTAAATTTGCCAAGCTCATACTATTGGCAATGGCATAAAAAAACTGCTGATAAATCACAAAGATAATGGCAAGTAAGGTGATAATCAGTGCTTGTGAGCCATGTAACAGCATAAAGCTTGCTGCTACCACCACCATATATAGCATGGTCAGCTGCAAATCAGGTGCGCCAGCAGTATAAAGCAGTAAGCTCAGGCTAATAACATCTAACGCCAACCCAAAAGCCAGCTGTCGGCGCATATGCTTGCTAACGGTATAGAACAATCCTAGCAAGATTAAGCTCAGCAAGACATAAAAACTGAGCACGGTCTGCTGCAAAAAACTTGGCAATGACGGGCTGTTAGCAGCACGAATCGTAATATACACCATTAGCATAAAAAACAAGCTGACGATAAAGCGATAACTGCTATAAATCAGCCCCAATTTGCGTAATTGCGGTACAGGCAGAATATCATCTTGCTCTAGATAGTCAGTAATGACAGCGATAAGGTGTGAGGCATATTTGGCAGGATTCATGGGTTGATAACTAAGGTTCTTGATAAATGGGGTGCTTGATAATTAGGGTTGAATAAGACCATGGCGAATCGCCAAATGCGTTAATTTCACATCACTATCGACATTTACTTTTTCATAAATACGATAACGATAGGTATTGATGGTCTTTACACTAACAAACAACTGGTCTGCGATTTGTTGGGGACTTTGGCAGTTGACTACCATCATTGCTACTTGCTTCTCGCGATCACTGAGCAGATCAAAGGGTGAATTGGCATTATCAGATAATAGTACGTCCGCTAACTGTTCAGCGACATCTTGGCTAAAATAGCGACCACCTTGATAGATTTTTTTGACAGCTCGTAGCATCTCATCAAGCGGTGTGCCTTTAGTAATATAACCATTGACGCCAGCTTTAATCAACATTGAAGGATAAGGCTGAGCCGACATACTGCTAACAGCCAATATCTTGATACCCATATTCAGTTGAATCAAACGTTTGGTGGCTTCGAGACCACCGATATTAGGCATATTCACATCCAGTAATATCACATCAGGACGCAGCTGTTTTGCCAGCTTTATCGCCATATCACCACTGTCTGCTTCACCGACGACTTCGATGTCTGCACTGTCTGCCAGCATACGGCTAATACCCATCCGCACCAAATCATGATCATCTACTACTAATACTCGAATCATCGTTATACTCTTTTCTATCTGTCAGAATAAAGGGTGCACTGCCAAATTTAAATCATCTCTATCAATCTATGTGACCAATAAAACTCATTTACTCACAAACAGGCCAATATTAAGCGTCATATTTTAATAATAGATATATTAGAGCGTCTAATAGCATCAATGTAATACTATATTGCTCTAATGTTAACTAATATTGCTGCAACATCAAGTAAGTGTAGTAAAATTTGAATCTGGCACTGAAATGCCATCTAATTGATTTAGTACATTAAACTTAAATGTAAACCATGATACACTAAAAATACAAAAACTCTATGTGAGTATCTACAAACACACCTATAAACGCTACGTACGTTGTTGATGTTAGTTAGTATGTAACTGATTCTCTAACTGACAGCAGCACGTAAGCAGGAGGCAGAATGAAGCACCTACCATTAACCAAACAGCAATTAATCGCTGCTATGATTTCATTGAGTTTGGGCAGTGTCGCGCAAGCTGCACTTACAATTAATGGTAGCGCTAGCTCTGAGTCTAGTGCTCGCCTGAGCTGGGGCGGTGCCGATAGCTTGTCTGAAGCGCGCAGTATCATGTCTAGGTCTGGCAGCAGCTCTACGATTAAAAAAGTAGATAACGGTTCTGGCACAACCAATATTACTAATACGACCAGTTTTGGTAGCAGTAAGAACAACAGTTATAATAATAGCAATAGTTATAACACCACTTATCGCGGCAGTTTTGGCAACAGCAATATGATTCCGATCAGCACCGATTCGCGCAGTGTCGCGGTCATCGATGCAGAAACGGGTGAGTCAATTTATCAAAAAGATGCGGATGTTGCACGTCCAATGGCTAGTATCACCAAGGTTATGACGGCTATCGTGGTACTTGATGCCGGCTTAGATATGCGCGAAGAGCTCACGCTTGATCCAGAAGATTTCGTCGGTCCAAAGCGTGCCAGCTCTAACCTAAAGTCAGGCGATCGTCTCAATCGTGCTGAGATGCTATTGATGGCATTAATGAAATCAGAAAATCCTGCAGCAAAAAGTCTTGCCCGTAATTATCCGGGTGGCTACAGCGCCTTTATACGTGCTATGAACCGTAAAGCTCAAGAGCTTGGCATGACCACCGCTTTCTTTGGTGACCCAACGGGTCTTGATAAGCGTAACGTTGCTTCATCAAATGACTTGGTTAAAATGGTTCGTGCTGCCGGTAATTATGACGTGATTCGTCGTTTCTCTACCACCAAAAGCTATGACTTTTTTGTTTCTAACTACTCAAGTGGTAACCGTACTTACAAAGCCAATAATACTAGCTCTCTAGTACGTTCAGGCGATTATCCAATCGGTATTTCAAAAACGGGTTTTATCAATGAAGCAGGGCGTTGTGTTGTCATGGAGACACGCATTAATAATCGTCCTGCTATTATCGTGATTTTGGGTGCCAATAGCTCAGCAACGCGTTGGGATGATGCCAAAAACATCTTGAACAGCTTGGCAACGCGCCGTACAGTATAAGATTGCAGCGTTACATCAGCAGTATCAAAAAACATTTATAATAAAAAGGCTGTTATGCGATATAACAGCCTTTTTATTATGTCAAAAACGTGTTGATATTAAGGAGCGTTATATGATTCAGCCATCAGCCTCGACTGTTTCTCATGCCATACCTAAGCTATATCTACTAACCAATGATGATGAGTTTAGCCTTTTATATCAAAAATTAGAAGCCGCTCTAGCGACAGGACTGATTGCTCTTTTACAAATACGCCGTAAGCAGATATTGGCATTGTCTGATGGTGCGTCTGTTCTTTATAAAGAAGCGCTACAAATCGTTGATTTGGCTAAAACTTACAATGTGCCAGTTGTTATCAATGACGATATCGCTTTGGCCGCAAAGCTTGGTGTCGGTGTGCATTTAGGACAGCAAGATGGTGATGTTAGTGAAGCAATACAGTCTTTAGCACCGAATCAAATCGTTGGTCGCACTTGTCATGGCGATGTAACGCTAATCAAAGCGGCGAAAAATGAAGGTGCAAGCTATGCCGCCATGGGTGCAATCTTTGCTTCAAATACCAAGCCTAATGCTGATATCATCTCGCGTCAGCAACTGATAGAGGGTTGCCAGCAAGATATAAAAATATGCGTGATAGGCGGTTTGACGGCAGAAAATATCTCAGAGCTGGCAGGGTTACCTATTACTTATATAGCAGTCGTTGGCGATATCATGGATTTAGCCGTCCATCAAATCGCCACACGTTGTCAGCAGTGGCAGCAAGTACTTAGTAGGTGGAATATACCTGTTGCATAAATGCCAGCTTAAAATACAAGTACGCATTTATTCGGCGTGTTGCATACATAAAGTTGCATAAGGCAATGCTTGCAAGCGCTGTGCTTCGATAGGCTCAGCGCATACCTCACATTCCCCGTAGCTGCCACTTTCGATACGGCTTAAAGCGTGGTCTACATAACCTAAGCTTTGCTGCGCCTCAACCATTAAGTTCTTGCGCATGTCATTCTGTCGATAAGCAATCGCCTGATCTTCCCAGTGTTCATTGAGATCATCTTGCGGATTTTGGATATGATCCTCAATATCAGCAATCCGAGTTTGGTACTCTTCTTTTAGTTGTAATAGGTTTTGTTTGGCAGCTTCAAAGTCGATACTCATTTTTTTCTCCTAATGATTTATTGTTATGGCACAAGTACGCTATTGATCATAGATAGCTAAACGACTAAGTACCACCACAAAATGTTAATGGTATTGCTATTGGTATAAGAAAATAAATTTGCTTATGGCTAAATTTATCTTAGTTGACGTATAAGTACGGACTATAAAACTGTTAGAATACACCGCCTTAAATTCTTGCTAAGACAGTTTTCTAAAACCAGCAGCAATAGGATTTGATGAAACAAATTTGCTAAAGAGTATCTAATAAACCGTCATACAGATTGATAACAGATGATATATAGGAGCAGGTAATGAATTTTTTGCGTATGAGCGAGCTGAGTTTGACCGATAAAGTGGTATTGATTCGTGAAGACCTTAATGTCCCTATTAAAGCAGGTAAAGTGGCTAGTGACGCGCGCCTGCAAGCAAGTTTGCCGACGATTAAGATGGCGCTAGAAAAGGGCGCAGCAGTCATTGTCTGCTCACATTTAGGACGCCCGACAGAAGGCAAGCCCGAAGCCATCTATTCATTAGCGCCCGTTGCTGACTATTTAAGTGATAAATTAGCAGCGCCTGTTACGCTTAATAGTGATTACCTTACTCAAGGCGTAGTTATCAAAGCGGGCGAGGTTATATTGCTAGAGAACGTACGTTTTAATGAAGGTGAAAAGAAGAATGATGCAGCGCTCGCACAAAAATATGCTGATTTGTGCGATGTGTTTGTGATGGACGCTTTTGGCACAGCACATCGCGCGCAAGCATCGACAGAAGGCGTGACCCAAGCGATGCACCAAGCTGGCAAGATGGCTTGTGCTGGACCTTTATTGGCAGCGGAGCTTGATGCTTTAAGCCTAGCACTTGAAACGCCAGCACAACCTATGCTCGCTATCGTTGGTGGCTCAAAAGTCTCTACCAAATTAGAAGTTTTGCATAGTTTGGCTGAGCTCTGCTCGCAGATTATCGTTGGTGGCGGGATTGCCAATACCTTCTTAGCTGCCCATGGACATAGCGTTGGTGCGTCACTTTACGAAGCAGATCTGCTCGATACAGCTCGTAAAATCATGGCTAAAACTGAGATTTTATTGCCTGAATATGTCGTCGTTGCTGATAAAAATGACATTGATTTTGCAGATTTCACAGGCTCGCTGCAACAGGCAGTTGCTAGCATCAAGTCTGTTGATGCGATTGGCGATAATGACATGATATTAGATATCGCACCAGAGAGTGCCATGAAATTGGCAGAGGCGATTAACGATGCTAAAACCATTTTATGGAATGGTCCAGTAGGCGTTTTTGAAGTGGATGCGTTTGGTCATGGGACTCAGATAGTGGCAGAAGCGGTCAAAAATAGCCAAGGTTTTTCTATCGCAGGCGGCGGCGATACACTTGCTGCAATTGATAAATATCAAGTAGCGGATGGCGTCAGCTATATGTCAACGGGTGGCGGTGCGTTCTTAGAGTTTGTAGAAGGCAAAGTCTTGCCAGCGGTTGCTGCTTTACAGATTAATGCATAACCTTTTAACGATACTTCAGCAGATGAGTAACATTAGCCGTACAACTTAGCCGCAGTATCTAAGGTACGCTGTACGGATAATATTTTGGCTACTATTCATATCTTATTGTTTTCAAGGCAATAAGTTCGAATTGTCATCGATTATTATTAAGTGGTAATTATTTGTTTCTATACTGAAAATTGTTATTGCATGTCCAATTTGCACTCTATAAAATAGCGCAAACCATGTATTTGACATGCTTTATTTATGAGGGATTTATTATGTTAAAACGTCATTTATTACTTGCTAGTGTTCTTGCTGGTACTTTTGCAATCACTGCATGTAGCCAAGAAACACAAGATAAAACCGATGCTGCTGCTGAGTCTGCTGGCGAAGATGCTGCTGCTAACACAGAAGAAGCTGCTGCGAATACAGAAGCCGCTGCTGCTGCTGCTGAAGTCGCTGCCCAAGAAGCGGGCGCTGAAGCTGCAGAAAACGCTGAAGTTGCTGGTGTTGCTGCCACTAATGCATTAGAAGAAACTGGTGATGCTATTGCTGAAGGCACAAGCAATGTCGTTGAAGGTACTGCATCAGCCGTTGCTGACGGTGCTGACGCAGTTGCTGACGGCGCAAATGATGTCGCTGTCGATGCAGAACAACAGTACTAAGTTGTATAAATGCTAAGTCGTATAAAGGCTAAGTCATTTAAAATTAAGCAACATAAAGCGCAGTCTATTCATTAATATAATAGTGGAAGACTATTGCCTGACGAGTTGTTTTATAAGTTCTTAAAACATACAAAAGCTTTGGTGATTACCAAGGCTTTTTTTATGGACAAAAATAACCGATTTCGTTTATAAAAACTGGGTTATGACTTTTTATCAACGAAATTAATCGCCTAGTTATGCAAGCCAGATAGAAAAACCAAACAGACTAACAAATAGTCGGCTAAGCGCTACGAAGCGGCAGTAATTTTTGCTATAATCACGGCGTAATAATGACGAGCGAAAAACAGGGCTTTTTACTGGCTTATAATACAATCTTCATTGTAAAGCTAGGTTGCAAAGTAAACGTCGCAGCGTCGTATTGTTAAAAATGATGTCTTCGTATCATCTTCAAAATACTATTTTTAAAATACTGTTTTTAAAATATAACCAGAGAGCGTTTTATGGCTTTAATATCTTTACGTCAACTTTTGGATCATGCTGCTGAACACGGCTACGGTGTCCCTGCTTATAACGTCAATAATTTAGAGCAGATGCGTGCCATCATGATGGCGGCTGACGCTTGTGACTCTCCTGTGATTGTACAAGCCAGTGCGGGTGCACGTAGTTATGCAGGCTCAGCATTTTTGCGTCATCTGATTATTGCTGCTATTGAAGAGTGGCCACATATTCCAGTCGTGATGCATCAAGACCATGGTATGTCACCTGCTATCTGCCAGCGCTCAATTCAGCTTGGCTTCTCGTCAGTGATGATGGATGGCTCACTTGGTACAGACGGCAAAACGCCAATGGATTATGATTACAATGCTAGCGTCACCCGTGAAGTGGTGAAAATGGCTCATGCTTGCGGTGTTTCAGTCGAAGGTGAGATTGGCTGTTTGGGCAGTTTAGAGACGGGTATGGCAGGCGAAGAAGACGGTTCTGGCGCAGAAGGCGTATTGGATCATGAGCAGCTATTGACCAGCGCTGATGAAGCTGAACAGTTTGTGAAAGACACCAACGTTGATGCCTTAGCGATTGCTATCGGTACCAGTCATGGCGCTTATAAATTTACCCGTCCACCGACAGGCGATATCTTATCGATTGAGCGTGTAAAAGAGATTCATGCGCGTATTCCTAATACGCATCTGGTCATGCATGGCTCATCATCAGTACCGCAAGAGTGGCTAAAAATCATCAATGAAAATGGTGGTAATATTGGTGAGACCTATGGTGTGCCCGTTGAGCAAATCGTTGAAGCGATTAAGTATGGCGTGCGTAAAGTAAACATTGATACCGATTTACGTTTGGCATCAACGGGTGCTATCCGTAAATTCCTTGCAGAAAATCCGAGTGAATTTGATCCACGTAAATATTTCAAAGCCTCTATGGTTGCGATGTCAGATATCTGTGCCAATCGTTTTGAAGCCTTTGGGTCAGCGGGTCAAGCGCATAAGATTCGTCCAATCAGTCTTGAAGGTATGGTTAATTTTTACCCGTAAGCTTAGAGGGTAAAAGATAGTGCTTGATGTCTAGGTCATGGCTTAGCTCATTTTTTATAATAGTCTGTATAAGAGGTCGTGGATTATGATTGGATTGATTAATGGACAGGTGCAGTATTTGATGGCACCGACTGCCTGTGTCATGACCACCTCTGGCGTCGGCTATGATATTGAGTTGCCATTGCCGTCATTCTGCCAGTTGCGCCTCAATGAGCAGGCGAGTATTTGGACACATTTCCATGTGCGTGAAGATGCGCAGCTGCTTTATGGTTTTATTGACCGTAAAGAGCGTGATGTCTTTCGCCAGCTGATTAAAATCAATGGCGTCGGCGCAAAAATGGCTTTAGCAATGCTATCTGCGATGTCAGCCGCTGAGCTAAAAATGCATGTCGAGCAAGATTCAGAAGATGCCTTGACACGTATCCCAGGTATCGGTAAAAAGACCGCTCAGCGTTTATTAATTGAGCTAAAAGATAAGCTGAAAAATATTGAAGTCGACAGCAGTCATTTAGAATTTGCTATGCAGCCGGCACCAATATCCGCTGAAGGCAGTATCATTGCTGAAGTTGAAGGCGCGTTGATTAGCTTGGGCTATAAAGAAAGAGAAGCGCAGCAAGCCATTAAGGCGGCAAAAAGTAATGGCGAGACATTTGCAGATACACAGAGCTTGTTAAAAGCGACGCTGCAGCAGTTTCAGAGTTTTAAATAAGAGTATCTTTCAACACAACATTAATTAAAAAAACAGCGATTAAAAATAAGCGACATTAGATGTCGCTTATTTTCGTTTTAGCCAGTGCTTTATGATGTTTTGCATGACTTATGCGCAGCGTTTGGTTATGCTATTTGTTACCTAATCTTTTAAAAACAATGCTTTAAATATAATGGCAAAAACTATGATGCAAGATCGTTTGATTAATCCGCTAGAAGGGGCAGCGGATGCCCCTGATGCCAATATTCGACCAGCATTATTGGCGGAATATATCGGTCAGCCGGTAGTACGCGAGCAGATGGAAGTCTTTATTCAAGCAGCACGGGCGCGTGATGAGGCATTGGATCATACGCTCATCTTTGGACCACCAGGCTTAGGGAAAACAACCCTTGCTAATATTATTGCTCGTGAGATGGGTGGTAATTTACGTTCAACATCAGGACCTGTGCTTGAGCGCGCCGGTGATTTGGCCGCCATGCTGACCAATTTGGAAGCCGGCGATGTCTTATTTATCGATGAGATTCACCGTTTAAGTCCTGTGATTGAAGAAATCCTTTATCCAGCGATGGAAGATTTCCAGCTGGATATCATGATCGGCGAAGGACCGGCAGCACGGTCTATTAAGCTTGATTTACCCCCATTTACGTTAGTTGCGGCGACTACGCGAGCAGGGCTATTAACGTCACCACTGAGAGATCGCTTTGGTATTGTACAGCGACTTGAGTTTTATAATATTGCAGATTTGACTACGATCGTTAGCCGCGCTGCTCGTTTGATGCGCGTACCGATGAGTGAGGATGGTGCTGTTGAGATTGCACGCCGCGCTCGTGGTACGCCAAGGATTGCCAACCGTTTATTACGCCGTGTGCGTGATTATGCTCAAGTTCGAGGCGATGGCAGTATCAATGGTGCTATAGCTGGCAGTGCGCTCGATATGCTAGCAGTCGATAGACGTGGTCTTGATCATTTGGATAGACGTTATATCGAAATATTGCATGAACGCTTTGATGGTGGACCTGCAGGCGTTGAAGCCGTGGCAGCGGCGATGGCTGAAGATCGCGGTACGTTAGAGGATGTAATTGAGCCATACCTTATCCAACAAGGCTATGTACTGCGGACTGCACGTGGTCGTGTATTGACGCAGATGGCGATTGACCAGATGCTATAAAAGCTAGCGAAGAAAATGCGCCTACTTTTAATATTCTAATTAAATGTAGGCGCATTTTCTTTGTTTTATTTTTTATAGTATCTATTAAATAGTGTGTAAAGGCTCAAGCCAAACGCTTATGCGTATCTGTTTTTAATAAGTATTTGTTATTGTCAGAAGTCTTCTAGTCAAAGCTATTAACGGTTTAGGCTAAAATGCGCCACACGACTGCCAAAATCGCTAAGAGATAAAAAATAGGTGATAGCCAACCGATCACTTGTGTCGCAATGGCTATGAAAATAGCAAATCCGGCCAGCGCCAACCAATCTCGACGACGGTCATTTAGCATATCAGCACGGATTTGTTGAATTTCCCGCAATTGACTGTCTTGACGTGATCCTTGCGCTGCAAGGCTCTGTAACCCTTGATCTAACAGTTTTGGGATATCAGTCGTTGATAATAAAATCTCAGGCAATTGCTGACGTAGCTGTTGCAAATTACGCATCGGATCGAGCTGCTCTTTAATCCAGCTGCTTAGGATTGGCTTGGCAAGTGACCAGATATCAAGATTAGGATACAAGTCGCGACCAAGTCCTTCCACGTGTACCAAGGTTTTAAGTAGTAGCATGAGTTGCGGCGGAATACTCATATGATGGCGGCGGGCGATATCTAAAATCTGCATTAACACACCGGCAAAGTCGATATCGTTAATGGATTTTTGTAGCATCGGACCGACAGTGCGTTTCATGTCACGCATCAAAGCATGCTTGTCGGTATTCGGCGGTATCCAACCGGCGCGGCTGACAATATCGACCATCGCCGTAAAATTATTGTTCATCACGGACAATAGCATTCGTGCGACGATAAGCTGATCGTCTTTTGATAAGGTGCCCATGATGGCGCAATCAAGACCGATATAACGCGGCTCATGACCCAAGTCAACGGCTGCCATATTTGCAGTTAGGGTATTGACTGGCGGCGTCTCTACAAAGACATTGCCGGGATGCATATCAGCATGGAAAAAGTTATCACGGAATACTTGAGTAAAAAATATGGTTAAGCCTTTTTCTGCCAGCGCCGCACGGTCATAGCCCAACTGATCGAATACCTCAATTTGCGAGATAGGAACACCTTGGATACGCTCCATGACCATGACGTTTTTGGTAGCATCGTACACTTCTGGCACATACATCAAGGCCGAGCCCAAAAAGTTATTGCGCATCTGCGTCGTATTGTCTGCCTCTAAGGTCAAATCCAACTCGTTCAGCATGACTTGCCGATAGTCTTCGACGATATCGATGATATGTATGGCACGTGCGGCTTCAATACGCGCCGATGCCCAATTGGCGAGTTCTCTTAGCAATTCAAAATCTGCCACGATGGTCGTGCGAATATCAGGGCGAACCACTTTGACCACCACCTCACGACCATCATGCAGGGCTGCCGTATGGACTTGGGCAATAGATGCTGCTGCTAAAGGCTTGATATCAAAACGCGCAAATAAAGTCTCAATAGATTGCCCAAGACCATGCTTAGTATCTTCGATTTGCATCATAGCAACCGCAGAGTCAAAAGGTTTGACTTTATCTTGCAGTTGAATAAGTTGCGCGATAATCTCAGGTGGCATAAGGTCACGACGCGTCGAGAGTAATTGTCCCAGCTTTAAAAAAAGCGTCCCCATATCTTCAAGCGCGTACTTAATGGCATTAGGCTGATGCTTTTTACCCCATGCCGCTGGATGCATACGGATTAAGCGCACCAAGGCTTGTAGTTGCGGCGCCTCTTCGACAGACAGGTGCGTGTCAATACGATACGTGGCGGCGATACGCCAAAGCTCAAGTAAACGGGCGCGATGAGATAATAACATGAGGTATAAGTACTCTAGATAAAGACGAAAATAGGGTAGGTGCTGTGACTAATCACAGATACTACCATCAATAATAGGATTTACTTATTATTGATGAAATGAGTGATTGAGAAGATGTGCCTGCTCCTCTTTGATAGCAGCCAGTTTTGCTTCTTCACGTTCAACATCAGCGCGCAGTTTTAAGAGTTGTTGCTTAAGCTCATTTACTTCCGTCACGTCTACTGGGTCAGGCGCACTATTGCCTGCCACATCATTCGCCCAGTCACTAACATCATTAAAGGCGCGTTTGGCGCTATGACGCCAGCTGCCTTTAAGTTGCGATATCAGTAGATGCAACTGGCTCGCCATTGGCTTACCAATAAATGGCTCAAGCTGTCCGGCGACATCAGGATCAAAGCCTGCGACCAACTGATTTAGTTGCATAAGTACTCTGTAATCGCCCTCAATAGGCAAGTTGCCTTCAGTGCCACGCATAAGATTGAGTAGCTGGGCAGGATTATCAACGGTAATAATACAATCTGGGCGGCTGTGACCAAGACGACTACGCGCCAAACTGGCTTTTTGACGCTCAGTCATATTTCCACTTTGCTCAAATACACTCTTGGTCGTCACCGGCTCAAAACGCAAACGCTCTTCGCTGAATAACACATCCAAATTTACTTCAGGCGTACCCATATTTAGGCGCAGCACTTTGCCAGCAAGGGGCGCTAAACCCGCTTTGGTAATCTCATCGCTAGCGATGGCGATATTAATCAGCTTTTCGGCACCGGCCAAAAGTAGAACAGTCAGCATAAGGCTCTCGCATAGTCAGTTGAGCGCCTTAAAAGAGCGCATTATTTATAAAGGTTTATTGCCATCACTTCATATGATGGTATTTTTATGGCTATGGGTTTTAACTTAATCTTAAGCTTTAAAGCCGCGATGGACAGCGACGATGCCAGCTGTCAGATTGTGATAATCACAATTTTCAAAGCCGGCTTGCTGCATCATTTGCTTTAATGTTTGCTGATCAGGGTGCATACGAATCGACTCTGCCAGATACTGATAGCTCTCAGCATCATTAGCAATCAGCTTGCCCATAATCGGTAGGGCAGTGAACGAGTATAAGTCATAAGCTTTGGACAATGGCTCAAAAATCGGTTTTGAGAACTCAAGTACCAATAAGCGCCCACCTGGCTTCAGCACACGGTACATCGATTTTAACGCCGCATCTTTGTCCGTGACATTACGCAAACCAAAGCTGATGGTCAGCAGATCAAAGCTATTATCATCAAATGGCGCTAGGGTTTCAGCATTGGCAAGGACAAATTCAACGTTGTTACAGCCCGCATTAATCAAGCGCTCACGGCCAACTTCTAACATTGCCGCATTGATATCAGACAATACGACTTTACCGTTGCGACCGACTTCACGGCTAAAGACTTTGGCCAAATCACCTGTACCGCCAGCGATATCTAATACATGTTGACCGGCACGCACGCCAGACAAACTGATGGCATAACGCTTCCATAAGCGATGAATACCAAATGACATCAAGTCATTCATGATGTCGTATTTTTTGGCGACAGAGGTGAACACATCAGCCACACGCGCTTGCTTTTCTGCTTTATTAACGGTCTTATAACCAAAATGCGTTTCTTCATTGCCATCGGTATCTGACGTATGCGGATTATTAATGTCATCACGTTGGTTAAAAAGCGTTTGTTTAGTGCCGGTATTCGTCTGTGCAGCGTTATTTGCGCTACTGTTATGGGTGCGATTTTCAGTATGGTGATTTGACATAGTGGTTTGTTGACCTTGTGGCGTTCCTATGGGTAAATCCTCAACGTGCGTAAAGTCATTGTTATCAATACTATTAACATTATGAGCATTTGCCGTCGTGTTTTGCAGGGCTTTTACTTGAGCGGTGATATCTTGGCTATTAGTGATACTGTCTTGAACCAATTTATCTTGTATATGGCCATTGGTCGTCGTTTTATTATTTACATGATCAGTCATCGCGGTGTCCTATGATTTATTTTTATGCTTGTTTTTAGTCAGATAAAATACTAAGAGTTGTTGAGACAATGGCTCTTATCATACACCAAACGTAGCGGGCTTACCGCCCTTATCCGTGGCATGCACTTCATCAATAACTTCAAGCTCGCGCGCGCAAAACGGTTCAATAAAGCTGCTCACACTTTTTAAGGGTTTCATGGCTTTAAAGCCTGAATCGATAAAGTCGTAAAGCGGCTGGAAGTTATAGCGATAGGCTGCGCCTTTAGCCATCGCAAAGGCTTTTTTGAGCATAAATGAATTCAGGTCTTTATCGGTACGATAGCAAACGTCTTTTAAATTATGGATCTGTACGCGGCGCTCATCAGCTTCATCGACCGTACGGTAAGCGAGCAGCATATTTTCTTCATTGACCGTTAGCTCTTGTTCGAGTAGCCACTGCGCCAAATGCAAGTCGAGCTCAATCGCCAATATAGACGCTTGAATGCCCATACTGCCAGCTTCTAAAGATGACTCTTTGGCAAGACGCTCAAGTTTCTTGGCTTTAGGGAGAATGCGTCCTAATTGTTCTGCCAATACTTTAAATTCATCACCACCATATAGCTGCGTCAAAAAGTAATCTGCCATTAGCTGGTTCTTTGGTTGTTCAAACAGTGCGCTGTGCGTACGTTTAATACGGGCTTGTTGCCATGACTGTACTTCATGGAGCTTTTTATTCAACGCCGCGTCTTCATGATGCGGCAGCGCCCAAAAGCGGTTTAGGTGCTGTTGTAAATTGGCTAAAGCAGACATGGCAGGTCATCCTATAAAAATAATAATAGTCATCAAGTTGATAATAAAAAATGGATAATAAGGGGGCTGGTTAGCGCTAATTTTTCTACTTATTAGGCAGCTATTAAACCATGCTCTCAAGATTTTGTTCACCTTAAAAGAAAATAAGGCAGAATACAAATGCCAAACTGTTACATATCGCGATTACTCAGCTCTTTTAGGTGGTCAATTTATAAGACTTTATAACACAAATTACATAGCCACGTTATTTACCAGATGAGCGCAGTGCTATGATAAAACAACTTAGCTATTTTAGACGATTATTTTAATCAATTATTTGATAACACTTTTGATAACACTATAGTGAGCATAGACATGAGCAAAAAAAATAATAAAACAGATATAAAGTCAGCAAAAGATACGAGCGCGCCATTTAATGAGCAAGTCGTCGAGCAGTATCTCAGGCCCAATCCTTTGAGCAAATTTTCAATGGATGAAGATACGCTGCGATTGGCATTGGTTACCGCCCAGTTTGCGCTGCGAGCGACGCGCCAGCCAGCAGCTCCCAGCACTGATAAGGCCGTTGGGCTATTGGTATTGGTCAATGGCATGGAGCAGGCAGGCAAGGGCACTGCGGTAACGCAATTGCGTCAGTGGGTCGATCCACGCCTGCTTAAGGTTGAAGCGACCATCGGGTACTGTCCCTTAGCGCACCAACCAATTTGGCAGACACATACCAAAGCCATGCCGCGCCACGGTGATGTGATGGTGTATTTTGGTAACTGGTATGCTGACTTGCTCTACAACGTGATGCGCATGGCAACCCTAGAGAGTGAAAAGTCAGCAAAAGGTAAGAAGCATACGGATATTGAAGCGCTACCAATTGGTCAATGGCAAGACTATTTACGCCAGCAGTTGGCGGAGCTACAAGCTTTTGAGCAAGACCTTGTGGCAAATCAAACCAAGCTGCTAAAGTGCTGGTTTCATGTCGATATCGAGACTTTACAGGCAAGGCTAAATGATGATGAGCCAGATCCGAAATTTTTGTATCAGATTGATTGGCATGATATGGCGATAGTGGCTAAGTTTAATGAGGTTGCTGCAAGTCTACTACACCAGCAAGGCGATTGGATTATTATCGATGGCGCAGATAAGTCACAAGCGGCCATGCATTTTTGTCATGAAGTCCTGCATGCGATGCAAACGGCGTTGGTCAGCAGCCACGTAGAAAGCCGTGCAGAATCAGACCAAGCACAAGATTCAAACGATACTCACAATACTCACAATACTCACAATACTCACAATACTCACAATACTCACGATACTCACGATACTCACGATCACCAAGTAGGCTCTCAAGCAGTAAAGTTTGAACCAGTAAAAATACCTAAGGTACTGATCGATATTGATGATTCAGATATTGATAAATCTGACTACAATGACGCATTGGCTAAGAAACAGTCGCGTTTGGCAGAATTGCTACGTGCGCGTCAAGGTCAGCATGTGGTATTTGCTTTTGAAGGTATGGATGCAGCGGGAAAGGGCGGCGCTATCAAAAGATTGGTAGCGCCACTTGATCCACGCGAATATCAAATTTATAACATTGGCGCGCCCATGTTATATGAGCTACAACATCCCTATTTGTGGCGTTTTTGGCAAAAGCTTCCAAACGAGCAAACAGACCGCATCAGCCGTGTCGGTATTTTTGATCGTACTTGGTATGGGCGTGTCTTGGTAGAGCGTATCGAAGGCTTTGCTACTGACGATGAGTGGCAGCGTGCTTATGATGAAATCAACCGCTTTGAGGCCGCTTTAGTAGCGTCAGGTACCTTGGTCATTAAGTACTGGCTTGCTATCGATAAAAATGAGCAGCTTAAACGTTTTGAGGCGCGCGAAGAGACTGCTTATAAACAATTCAAATTAACTGATGACGATTGGCGCAACCGCGATAAATGGTCGGATTATGTACAATCTGCCGCCGATATGCTGGCACGTACAGATACCAAAGATGCCCCTTGGTGTGTCATCGCCAATAATGATAAGCGCCAAGTACGTTTAGAGGTTCTAGATCATGCTATCGAGCAGCTCTCTATTAATCTATATGGTTAAAATATCTCAAAAACGCTACGGTGCTGCTGGTATAAATTTTTTGCAGCCTCTGTCTGCATAGGCACAGCAAGCAAGAAAAATTAATATCAGCAGTACTTGATGTATCGATATTACTTTTCTCTGACGATAGTATTAAATTGTCGCTGTTTTCTCTTGAATTGACTATTGCAATCGAAGCGTATCGTGGTTAAAAATAATCCTATAATGTTTGATCTAAGCTGCCTATTTCTTAAATCTTATATTCACAGTTACAAATTTTGTAATATCATCATGCATTATGCGTCTATATTTAATATAATAGGCGCGTAATGAGCGTTGCTATCTATCAAAATAGCTTGGTCTGCTGTTTATTTGTCTTTAATATCAATATATTATTCACGATAAATAGGTTGCATAGAAAAACGCTATTAGCATTAAAACGTAAGCCGCAAGATGCTTTAATCAGACGATTTGGCAATATGACTTGCGGCTTTATGACATTTTTACTTATGCGTTTTATCTTAGTTGCTGACTGTCGTTAACCTAAGATACCTATTCGCAAGCGGCTATAACCACTCAGATAAAATAATAAAGAGTGTTTAGACAGCTGTTTCAACACTGTATTCTAAAATCGTATGTCAAAGCAATATATTGCGCGTATTTATCGTAATTTTGGATTTGCATGGTAAGAATCACACCATCAATAGCCGCGCAATGTCATTAATCGTCATTAATTGTCAATAATTTCAATCAGCTTACGCAGGACTTATCAACGTATGGGTATTAGCAGCAGCTCTACAGAACCAAAAAAATCAGTCGGCTCTATGAAAGTCAATCTATTTTTTGCTATTTTAATGATTGGAATGACCGCCTACTTTTTGTGGTGGGGTCTAGATTACACCATGCGTCAGCAGACATCGCTGTTTGTTGTCGCCACGGCCTTTGGTGTTTTCATGGCATTCAATATCGGCGGTAATGACGTCGCCAACTCCTTTGGCACTTCAGTCGGTGCAGGTACGTTAACCATCCCACAAGCATTGGGTGTTGCGGCGATATTCGAAGTATCAGGTGCCGTGCTGGCAGGCGGTGAAGTGACCGATACGATTCGGAGCGGTATTGTCGATTTGGACGGTTTATCGGTGACACCTAACCAGTTCATCTATGTCATGCTTTCAGCGCTCATCGCTGCCGCATTTTGGCTGTTGTTTGCCACCAAAAAGGGTCTGCCAGTTTCGACCACACACGCGATTATTGGCGGTATAGTTGGTAGCTCCATTGTATTGGGTATCACTTTAGGTGGTACTGAAATGGCATTATCCACGGTGAATTGGGGCAAGATTGGCACGATCGCCATCTCTTGGGTTCTGTCACCGCTATTAGGCGGCGTTTTGTCTTATCTGTTATATGGACAGATTAAGAAAAATATCATTGAGTATAATGATAGAACAGAGGCGCATATTGCCACGCTAAAAGAAACTAAAAAGACGTTAAAGCAAACGCATAAAGAGTATTTGGATGGTTTGACCGAGTCTGAGCAGTTGGCTTATACCTCAGCGATGTTACGTGATCAAGAAATCTATAAAGATGATGATTGCGTGGTTGAAGATTTAGAGACGGATTATTATAAAGAAATTTATGAGATTGAAAATGAGCGCAGCAACCTAGATACCCTAAAAGCATTGAAGCAATGGGTGCCTATTATTGCGGCTGCAGGCGGCGCGGTCATGGCCTCTTTGGTTATCTTCAAAGGTCTGAAAAACGTCAATAATGGTATGACGACGTTGCAAGGCTTTTTAATCATGGGGATGATCGCAGCACTAGTATGGCTTGCGACTTATATTTATACTAAGAGTATCCGCGGCAAGCACAAAGAGGATTTGACCAAAGCCACGTTTATTATGTTCAGCTGGATGCAAGTCTTTACCGCATCAGCGTTTGCCTTTAGTCATGGCTCGAACGATATTGCCAACGCTGTTGGTCCTTTTGCTGCGATTATGGATGTTATTCGTACCAATAGTATTTCAGCAGAAGCGGCTGTACCTCCAGCAGTGATGCTAACTTTCGGTGTGGCACTGATTGTCGGTCTTTGGTTTATCGGTAAAGAAGTGATTCAAACAGTCGGTACCAACTTGGCAAAAATGCATCCTGCTTCTGGTTTCTCAGCTGAATTGGCTGCAGCAGCGGTCGTTATGGGTGCATCGACGATGGGTCTACCGGTATCGAGTACACACACCTTAGTAGGTGCAGTGCTTGGCATTGGTATTGTTAATAGAGATACCAACTGGGCACTAATGAAGCCGATTGGATTAGCGTGGATTATTACGCTTCCTGCAGCAGCAAGCATGTCTGCAATCAGTTATATCGTACTGATAAATATCTTTTAAGACTTAGACTTAGATTTAGATTGATAGCAACTTAATTTTAAGTGATACATAAAAAAACGCTTATCGACATCATAACGGTAAGCGTTTTTTTATACAAAACCCTAGGTATGAATTTTAAATTAATCGGTACCAAACTGCTTACGCTTTTTAGCAAAGAAGCGGTCTAAGCGATCCATGGCATCTTCTAAGTCGTGTAAGTTGGGTAAAAATACCAAGCGGAAATGGTCATGTTTATCCCAGTTAAACCCTGTTCCTTGTACCATCAATACGTTTTCTTCTAGCAATAAATCCATCATAAATTGCATGTCATCTTTGATAGGGTAAATCTCAGGATCCATCTTTGGAAAGCAGTAAAATGCGCCTTGTGGCATGGTACAAGAAATACCTTTGATCGCATTAAGGCGAGTCACTGCCAACTCGCGCTGCTTGTATAAGCGACCTTTTTTAGACGTTAGATCCTTCATGCTTTGATAGCCGCCCATCGCTGTCTGAATCGCATATTGTCCTTGAACGTTAGAACACAGACGCATAGAGGCGAGCATATCTAAACCTTCAATAAAGTCTGAGGCGTGTTCTTTGCGACCTGAAACCATCATCCAGCCAGCACGAAAGCCTGCGATGCGATGCGACTTTGACAAACCATTATAGGACAACACCAGCACTTCATCGGTCAAGGTGCTCATCGGCGTATGCTCCATATCATCATAAAGAATACGGTCATAAATCTCATCCGCCATGATGATTAAATCATGCTCTTTTGCGACCTCGACGATTTGCAGCAGTAATTCATCACTATACAACGCGCCTGTTGGGTTATTGGGATTAATAACCACAATGCCCTTGGTTTTGCTGGTGATTTTAGATTTGATGTCTGCAATATCAGGATGCCAGTTGTCCTCTTCATTACAGCGATAATGTACCGCGGTACCACCTGCTAGATTGGCAGCTGCCGTCCAAAGCGGGTAGTCTGGCATGGGAACCAGCACTTCATCGCCATCATTCATCAGCGCCTGCATGGTCATGACAATCAGCTCAGAGACGCCATTGCCTAGATAGACATCACGAACATCAACGGCCGATAGAAGCCCTTTTGATTGATAGTATTGTAATACCGCTTTACGCGCTGAAAAAATCCCTTGCGAGTCTGAATAGCCCGTTGCTTCCGGCAGATTCATCGCCACATCACGCAAAATCTCATGCGGCGCCTCTAAACCAAAGGGGGCAGGATTGCCAATATTCAGCTTTAAAATACGTTTGCCTTCTGCTTCCATTTTATTGGCAGTTTGCAATAGAGGACCGCGAATATCGTAACAGACGTTTTGTAATTTATCGGATTTTTTTATTGTATTCATAGAGGGCGTACTCATCAGGTTATTTGGTAAAATTTTGCGGGGAGTAGAAGGGGTTGATTGCTGGACGTCATTATTGCTAATAGAAGATTCATCAGGAGCGACGTCTGTATCGGTGCTACTTAAAGGTATTTCGTTGGAAGGAGTATCTTGAGTGCTATCATTTTTGTTCTCACTCTCAAGCTCACCGCGCAATAAATACCCTTCGCTACAGCCTAAGATACGCGCAAGCTTAGGTAGCTTAGATGAGACAATCCCATTCGTCCCACGCTCCCAATTCGAGATAGCACCGCGACTGACTTTAGCGCCAGCAGCAGTCATCGCTTGTGCCAACTGCTCTGCTGTCATTCCTTTGTCACGGCGCAGCTGTACCAGTCGTTCAGCTTGTGTGCTTTTAGTCTTGTCATCAGCCATCATTGTGTAAGCCTTTCATTTTATAAGTTTGTCATTAATCAAATAACGAAACCAATTCTCTCTTAAGGTATTAAGCGAATGCTTTAAGAGAGAATTACTTTTAATTCATTGCTAATGCAAGATATTATTGCATATAAAAATTAAATGCAAGTTTTTTATAATTAGGCATTTCTACAATGCAAGATTATCTTGCATTGTAGAAATGCTTGTAAAGACCTAAAAAAGTTCAGCTTAATAAAATACGGTCTAACTTATTCTTCTTCAATACAAATTGCCTATAATATTTGGCACAGTCCTTCGATACGACAAGTATTGTTGTTCTAAGCATTCTTGTTATCAGCGTCTTGAATAATAAGCTGTTCGCCAACAGATAAAGCCTATCGTTTTTATAAAAAATAGCGATAAAGCTTCGATAAGCCATTACTCACGATAGAGTAAATAATCAGTCATTCCATAAGGATTCGTTATGCAAGACAATCAACTGAGCAAAGAAGAGATCAGCCAACTGACCGACGCTGACTGGAAAGAGCGCTTAAGTGCTGATGAGTATCATGTGATGCGTGAGAAGGGCACAGAGCGACCATTCACAGGTGTTTATAACGATAGTAATGATAAGGGCATTTATCGCTGTAAAGGCTGCGGTGCCAATTTATTTGAATCAGATAACAAGTTTGATGCAGGATGCGGTTGGCCAAGCTTTGATCAAGGTATCGACAGTAGCGCCATTGATGAGCATGTCGATGATTCGCTAGGTATGCGCCGTACCGAAGTGACTTGCAGCAATTGCGGCGCGCATTTGGGTCATGTGTTCCCTGATGGTCCAAGCAAAACCACTGGTATGCGCTATTGCATCAACTCATTGTCTATCGATTTAGATAAGTCTGAAGAATAGTGACAGCGGCGTGTAAGCTAATGAAGCAATATTAAAAAAGTAGGGAGTATTGATATCTCCCTACCTATTATTAATATGATTAAGCCTATTAAATTCATTAACCACAGCGTCTTAAATATATAGTCAGTTCAAAATAAAAGCGATACGATTGTAATAACGTGCTATTGGCTATAATTTTTCTTGCTTGCTGTTCGCAGGCGTGACAGAGGCTGCAAAAAATTTGTAGCCAATAGCACTGTATCGTTTTTGAAATGAATCAACTAGGGGCTGTATAGAATTGGGGATTAGTTGAAAAAAATAAGCAACGCCTTACACTCTTGTTTACCACAACAAAGAGAAAAGGCGTCACTTATGGCTCGTACCATGCTCACTGATGAACAATGGCAAA
>NZ_CAJGZK010000019.1 GCF_904846215.1 Psychrobacter glacincola
GTGATGATGAGATACAGCACATTGAGAACAAACTAAACAACAGACCGAGAAAACGGCTGGGATTCAAGACGCCCAATCAGGTGTTCTATAATATCAATTAGCGTTGCACTTGGTGTGTTAATCTAAGAAATATGAAAGAGAGTTCGTATGTGGGAGTTGGTAAAAGCGGGTGGTTGGCTGATGACACCTATCGTGTTGTGCTCTATTTTGGCATTAGTGATTATTATAGAGCGTAGTCATACTTTACAGTTTAACAAAGTTGCCCCAAATAGATTGCGTGAGCAGCTGATAACACGTCTTCGTGAAAATGGCGATATTGGTCGTACGCAGCTAATGAATGTCAAAGAAAAGACAGCATTGGGTGATATCCTAGCGACGGGTTTGCTTTATCGTCAATACGGCTTAGAGTCGATGACGATGCATATGCAAAACCGCGCCAGTGTACAGGTGCATCAATTAGAAAAAAACATCAATATGCTTGGTACGATCGGAGCGATTGCGCCTCTGCTTGGCTTATTGGGTACGGTACTAGGTATTATCTCTTCGTTTTTGGCCATTACTGATGGCGCCATGCAAGACCCGACGATGCTTGCTGCAGGGGTGTCGCAAGCCCTGATTACCACAGCAGCTGGTATGATAGTTGCTATCCCAGCGCTGGTAGCCTATCGATATTTCCAGCGCCGTATCATCGATATCAATGCACAGTTTGAAACCCAAGCAGGACTGATGGTTCAAGAGCTGTATGACTATCAATTGTTAGAGCATAATTATGCGCTCAATACGCCTGTGCAAAATATAGTGGTTGATGATTTTGTAGAAGGCGAGCGTTCAATTGATGGCTTAGGTTTAGATAAAGCCGCGACCGCTATTTTATAGTTATTTTTTTGAGTATCCTTTACATCAAGATATTAGCGTTATGAGAATCATGTATCGAGCACATGAGCATTGAGTGTCGAATATCAAGTATATTGAAGAGAGTGATATGCGCTTTAGAAAACCGACTGTTGAGCCGCTTGAAATTAATCTGACCCCGATGATTGATTGTTTATTATTTTTAATCGTGTTTTTGCTACTGGCAACCTCATTCAATCACTTTAGCCGCTTAAACATTATTTTGCCTGAAGCTGAAGGGGTGGCGCTGACTGAAGACAAAAACAGTATCGAGGTAGCTGTGCAAGAAGATGGCAGCTATTTGGTCAATGGTATTACCCTTGCCAGTAGCAATGAAGCGGAACTCACCAGTATTTTGCAGCAAGAGGCGGGCAGTAATCGTGATATGCTGTTTGTGATTGCCGCCGATGCCAACGCCACGCATCAGTCAGTGGTAAGGGTCATGGATATCGCTGGAAAATTGGGCTTTTTAAATATAAACATCAGTACCGTTGTGCCACTTGGTCAGGCATTACCGCAATAAATCTGAGTGGTGCTATAGTGAGTTTATTACAAAAGTGTTATAGCGCTATTGGTATGAATTTTGCGCAGCCTCTGGGAACGGCAGCACGCCAGTAAAATTTATACCAATAGCGCGTTTAGATTTTCATAACATTTTTATTTTCATCTGACTATATAGACTGCTCTAAGTATTAAGCGCTATCACTTTTTTATGGTCATATACCTCATACATCACTACACGTTACTGCTTTATCAGTGCCATTTACTCTTGTTCTTATACCTAAATTGAGGCTTTTATGAGCCAAGCTTATCAACCTGACTCTACAAAAACTTCTGCTAAAATAGCAACAGCAGCGACGTTGAATCTGCCTAAAAGCAAGACCCTCATGCGTTTATTGGCTTATTTAAAACCATACTGGTGGGCAATATTGCTTACCATTATTGGTTTTGCTATCAATGCCGCAACCGAGATTTGGATTGCCAGATTATTACAGTACATCACCGATGCCATCAATCAGAATGACCAAAGTAAGCAAGATTTATTTCCGTTTATTATTGTGATGTTGTTCTTTGTGCGCGGTGTGGGCAGCTTTTTGGGTAATTACTATACGGCATTGGTGTCACGAAATTTGGTCTATGAGCTACGGGTAGAGGTGTTTAATAAGCTGCTGCGTCTGCCAAGCTCGTTCTATTTGGCCAATCCGGCAGGGACGATTTCATCGAAGCTTATTTTTGATGTTGAACAGGTGACCGCTGCTAGCACCGATTCGATGAAAACGTTATTACGTGACGGTCTGACCGTGGTTGCCTTGATGGGCTTTTTGCTTTATAGCAACTGGCGTTTGACGTTGATTTTATTTGTCGTGCTGCCACCGATTTTATGGCTTATCCGTGTGGCGTCAAAGCGTTATCTGAAGCTTTCCAAAGGCATCCAGGAAACGATGGGGGATGTCAGTCATATCACCAATGAAGTCATCAATGGCTATCAGGTCGTCAAGAATTATGGCGGACAAGCCTACGAATCTAAACGCTTTGATATAACGTCTAAGAAAAACCTTCGCCAAGGCATGAAAGTGGTTGTCACCAATAGTATCAATACCCCAGCGGTACAGTTATTGATGGCGATAGCAATGGCAGTGGTGGTTTGGTTAGCACTACGTCCTGCGGTCATAGACGATATCTCAGCAGGTCAGTTTATCTCTTATATCGCTGCGGCGGGACTCTTGAGTAAGCCTGTGCGTTCATTGACGGATGTCAATCAAAAGCTGCAAAAAGGGCTTGCGGCCGGCGAGTCGATATTTGCTTTATTAGATGAGCCGGAAGAGGAAGACACTGGTGTGCTTAGTCCTGCTTTGGCAGGTGAGATTAAACTGGATAACGTCAGCTTGGTTTATCCAGACTCAACCGTGGCACTACGTAACTTTAATTTGGATATACGTGCAGGTGAGACAGTGGCGCTCGTTGGACGTAGTGGCGCAGGTAAGTCATCTTTAGTCAATTTGCTCACGCGTACGTTAACCACTTCTTCAGGGCAGATTACACTAGACGGTATGCCCATCGAAGACATTAAGCTCGAAAGCTTGCGTGCTCAGATTGCGATGGTCAATCAGCAAGTGGTGCTTTTTAATACCACCGTTTTTAATAATATTGCTTATGGCAGTTTGGCTCACAAAACACCAGCTGAAGTTGAGCAAGCAGCAAAAGATGCCTTTGCTCATGACTTTATTATGCAAATGCCAAAGGGTTATCAAAGTGAAATCGGTGCTGAAGGTCTGCAGCTCTCTGGCGGTCAGCGTCAGCGTTTATCGATTGCACGTGCTCTGCTAAAAGATGCGCCAATTCTGATATTGGATGAAGCCACCAGTGCTTTGGATAATGAGTCGGAGTACTACATTCAAAAAGCGCTTGATAATATTATGAGAAATCGCACGACACTGGTTATTGCGCACCGATTGACGACGATTGAGTCCGCTGATCGCATAGCTGTACTAGATGGTGGTCAGATTGTTGAGCTTGGCACTCATGCTGAGCTGATGCAATTGCATGGTCATTATGCGCAGATGTATGCGCGTGATTTTGAGTAATTATGAGTCATGAATATTGAAACGACTATAACGCGTGCATGGCAACGTCAAGCCATTTGGCTTTGGTTACTGCTGCCTATTAGTTGGCTATATGCACTGCTGATGCTACTGCGCCGTCAAGCTTATACGTCAGGTGTTTTTGCCAGTTACCGTGCGCCTATTCCAGTCATGGTCATCGGTAATATCACTGTGGGTGGCAGCGGAAAGACACCACTGATCATTGCTTTGGTCCGTCATTTACAGCAGCAAGGTATAAAAGTAGGGGTCATTAGCCGTGGTTATGGTGGCGATAGCAGCCAGATGCCAGCATTGGTTAATACAAAGAGCGTCCCTAATGTCGTCGGTGATGAGCCATGCCTCATTGTCAATATGACAGGGGCTGCAATGGCCGTATGTCCGAATCGTCAGCAAGCGATTGCTATTTTGCTAGAGGCTTATCCTGACCTACAATTGATTATCGCTGATGATGGCTTACAGCATTATGCACTGCAACGTGATATCGAATGGGTGGTGGTAGATGCGGCGCGAGGGTTTGGTAATAAACAGTTGCTACCGGCAGGGTTTTTACGTGAACCCATATCACGCCTAAAGGATGCAAATGTCATTTATCATAAAAAGCCAAACGCATCATCAATACATAATGAATATGACTCTGTAGCTGAGCGTTTAACGATGCACCTAAAGCCAGATGATTTGGCACTGTTATGGTCAGGTCATGATCAAATAGGTGGTTTTATAATAAAGGCTATGCCACCTGAGAAAGGCACTCAGGTACACGCGGTAAGTGGTATTGGCTATCCTCAGCGTTTTTTTGATACTTTAATATCGATTGGCTTCGATGTCGATGGTCATGCTTATCCTGATCATTATGATTTTAGTTTATCTGAGCTTTTACAATATACGGAGCATCCTATTATTGTAACCAGTAAAGATGCCGTGAAAATAAGCACTTTGATAATGCAAGCGACTGTCCATCAAACGCTGAGTGATGAGTATAGAAAGCTGCTCAGTAGATTATGGGTATTGCCAGTAACAGCAGTACTATCCGATAGTTGCTATCACCAATTACAGCAGCAATTAAAAGCTGTGAATATTGCTATGAATAGCAGAAATCCCGGAAGAGCAAACGTCTAAAGCTTATAATTAAAAACTTTGGATAATTTTTTAGGAATCAATCATGTCATCAGCCCTTATGCCTGTCAAAACTCATATTGTCATTCCCGCACGGCTCAAAAGTACGCGATTACCTGACAAGCCATTGTTAAATATTCATGGTAAACCTATGATACTTTGGGTGGCTGAAAAAGCGCAATTAGCAGATTTTGCTGATGATATGTGTATTGCTACTGACGATGAGACGATTGCCAAAATTTGTACGGATGCAGGCTTTGATGTGGTGATGACTAGTAGCGAGCACGCTTCAGGTACTGATCGTTTGGCTGAAGTGGCTGCTATTAAAGGCTGGTCCGCGCATGATATTGTGGTCAATATGCAAGGTGATGAGCCACTGGTGCCGCCGCTATTGTTAGAGCAAGTCAAAGCATTGTTGGTCCAAGATACTGATAGCGTGATGGCAACCTTATGTGAACCGATTGAAGACTACGATACTTTTATGCGTCCATCGGTCGTCAAAGTGGTCAGTCAGACTTCTAATAGCCTGCAGCGGGCACTTTATTTTAGTCGGGCAGCGATTCCTTGCGACCGTGATGTCGTATTAGCAACTGACAGTAATAAACAGCCACCAAAAAATGCCTTTCGACATTTAGGGCTATACGCTTATCGCGTCAGTCTATTACAGAAGTTTGTCCATTGGCCACAAACGCCGCTTGAGATACTAGAGAGTCTAGAGCAATTACGGGTGTTGGAAAATGGTGGACATATTGCGATTGCTAAAGCTGCCTGCCCATTACCAGCAGGTGTTGATACACAAGAAGATTTGGATCGCTTGAATGCCATGAGTTTGTCAGCTTTCAAACATAGCTGATATCAAATAGCCTAAGTAAAAATAACATGGTTTTTGGTTAAGTACTAAATTATTATTCCTTATTCAAAAGTATTGAGCGATGGCTATGAGTGACATGACAGATGATATTTATTTTGCACCGCTATTACCATGGCAACACGGACTTTGGTCGCAGCTGACAATGCGAGTATCAACGCCGCAGCAGTCTTTGCCTCACGCGCTATTGGCAGCTGGTATGCAAGGCATGGGCAAGCGTGCTTTTGTATGGCGTTTGGTCGCATGGTTATTATGCCGCACGCGTGATGAGCATCCACTCGGCGCTTGCGGTCATTGTGAGAGCTGCCAATGGCTCAGATCGGGTACGCATCCGAGCTTACAAGTTTTACCAATCGTCAGTATGCCAGTCAGTGCTGATAGTGCTCATCATAAAGAAGCGGCCAGCAGCACGGCTAAAGAAAAAAAATCTGCCAAAGCAGCTAGTAACGCAGCGCTAAAAATAAAAGTCGATGATATCCGTGCCTTACAGCCTTTTATTTATCAAGGTGGACAAGGTATGCGGATTTGTGTGCTCGATCATGCTGAAAAAATGACGATTGCTGCCGCCAATGCGCTACTTAAAACCTTAGAAGAACCACAATCACAAGTGTATTTATTATTGATTAGTGATGTACCTGCGCAGTTGCTACCGACGATTAAAAGCCGCGTTCAGCAACTGGCATTACAAACGATAGACCGGGCTATTTCATTAGACTATGTAACCGAGACGTTGGGTAGTACAGCCAATCGTGAGGCGGTTGGTACGGATGCGATTAAGCAGCTCATACAATTAGCGAATGGCGCACCTTTAGCGGCAATAGCGCTTGCTCAGGCGTCGTGGTATAGCAAGCGTGCGCTGTGGCTCACGACATGGCAGGCATTACGTAGTGGCAAGCGTAGTAGCGTGGCAGCAAGCGATTATTGGCAAACACAGCTCAGTATCGCAGAATTTATCGAGCTGTCTGAACTCATGATAATCGATATGCGCCGTGTTGGTGTGGGCTTTGGAGCACAGCAAAAAGACATTAATTTTTTGACAGCTTTGAACGATTACAAACCCATCGATACTGCGTTAGAGGCATTTGCGCATAGTTTGCAACAGACAAAAATAGCGCTACAACAAAATGTGCAAGAAAAATTTGCCTATGATAAGCTGATGCAAGAGTTGGCTGATTTATAACAGTTAGCAAACCCAAAAAATACAATTAGCGGTGTCAAATTCATGTTTAAAATTTATGGTTTGCGCTCAAATACTATTAACGATGTATTGGAAAATACAGTAAACCTCATTGATAAAGGAAGCTGACTATGGCAATGCCAGGACGTGGCGGGATTTTAACCTGTCATATTGAAAGTATGGAGATGTTATATGCAAGCTATCTATCCTTTGTTACCAATGGCGCGTTGTTTGTGTCCTCTGAGCGAGTACAGAAACTGGGTGATGAAGTTTTTATTGCCGTGACTTTGCCCAATTCTAGCGAGCGTCTACCCATGAATGGCAAGGTAGTTTGGGTTAATTCCAAAGCCCAAAGTGGTCGACCAGCAGGTTTTGCCGTACAGATTGGCACTGATATGTCTGGACTCAGAATCAAAAATGAAGTCGAACGTTTATTGGCGGGTAAGATTGATAGCTTACAGTCTACTTATACCATGTAGCTTCTATATTTGGCAGCAATAACAACCATACAGGTAGTAGTCAGTATCATAATAACCAGATAATAAAAAAAGCCTTATGAATTCATAAGGCTTTTTTTATTATCTGTAATCTCCAGGCAATATATAGTCAAAATACTCTAAAAACGCTACGGTACTGCTGGTACAAATTTTTTCCAGTCTCTGTCTGCATTGTCTGCATTGTCTGCATGGGCACAGCAAGCAAGAAAAATTGATACCAGCAGTGCATAATGTGTCGATATGACTTTTCACTGACTATAACTGCTAATAACGCGGCGGTACATACATATCATCTGGGATAGGCTCGCGATAGTATTCATCATCGCGCTTGCGATCAGGCAGTTCTACTTCATCGCGCGGCACTTCTTTATAGGGAATTTGTTCGAGTAAATGGGCAATACAATTGAGACGCGCACGTTTCTTATTATTGCCCTCGACTACCCACCAGGGGGCTTCAGGAATATGGGTACGCTCAAACATGGTCTCTTTCGCCTTAGTGTAATCCTCCCAGCGTCGCCGTGACTGTAAGTCCATCGGCGAGAGTTTCCACTGCTTAAGCGGATCATGAATCCGGCTCATAAAGCGCGAATGTTGCTCACCATCAGTAATCGAAAACCAATATTTTACCAAACGAATGCCTGAGCGTACTAGCATGCGCTCAAACTCTGGTACTGACTGAAAAAACTCCTCGTACTGCGCATCGGTACAAAAACCCATCACTCGCTCAACGCCCCCGCGGTTATACCAGCTACGATCAAATAACACAATCTCGCCAGCCGCAGGTAAATGCGCCACATAACGCTGAAAATACCATTGTGATTGCTCACGTTCAGTAGGTGCGGGTAGAGCAGCAACTCGACACACACGAGGGTTTAATCGCTGAGTAATACGTTTAATAGCGCCACCTTTACCCGCAGAATCACGGCCTTCAAATATGACAACAATACGTTCACCGCGATCAACCACCCAATCTTGTAATTTGATGAGCTCGCGTTGCAAGCGCACCAACTCTTGAAAATAAGTACGCCGATCGAGCTTTTCTTGCTCAGTCATCTCACGGCCATCAAAACGAAAATCGCGCATATAATCATCAATCTCGTTTTCAAGCTCTTCATCATAGGTATCAATTAAGTCTTCATGCATTTTGCGACGCAACTCATCGTCAAAGACTTCTTTGTCGATACGTTCAACAATAATGGTCTGTTCTAGCTGGTTCTGATCACTGCGTTCTTCCGTTCTTAAAGGTTGGGGGTCAATCGTTAAGAATGTTTTTGTCACATTAAATTCCTCAGGGCTAAAAATGGCTTGCTTAAGCTTTTGTAACCAATACTTTATTATACCCATAAACATTACCTTTGATCGGCTAAATGGTTTTTTCAGAACCTTGTTATTAGAGCTTCCTTATAATAACAAATACAATCGACAAAAAAACACCCTTTAATTTATTAATTAAAGGGTGTTTTTATTGAAGTTGATGTGTTGGCTGAACGGATCAACCAGCGCACTTATTGCACATGGCTATTCTTGATATTTTTAAGATTACTTCTCTAGAATACAAGTCACACCTTGACCACCAGCAGCGCAGATAGAGATTAGCGCACGACCTGAACCTTTTTGATCTAATAGTTTTGCAGCAGTAGCTAGGATACGACCACCCGTTGCAGCAAATGGATGTCCGGCAGCAAGTGATGAGCCATTGACGTTTAACTTGCTACGATCGATAGAGCCTAGTGGCGCATCAAGACCTAAACGCTCTTGGCAGAAAGAGTCATCTTCCCATGCAGCAAGCGTTGACAATACTTGTGAGGCAAAAGCTTCATGGATTTCATAAAAATCGAAATCCTGTAACGTCAAACCAGCGCGCTCAAGCATACGTGGTACAGCATAAGCTGGTGCCATGAGCAAGCCTTCTGTATCGCCAGACTTACCAATGAAGTCGACAGCAGCTGTTTCTTGATGAACGATATATGCCAATGGTTTTAGGCCATGTGCTGCAGCCCACTCATCAGTACCCAATAGGATGCAAGATGCACCATCTGTTAACGGGGTAGAGTTAGCAGCGGTCATGGTTGGCTTAGCATTCTTTTTACCAAATACAGGCTTTAGCTTAGCAAGTTTTTCCAAAGTGGTGTCTGGACGCAAGTTATTATCACGGGTCAGACCTTTATATGGCGTAATTAGGTCATCAAAGAAACCTTCTTCATAAGCGCGTGCTAGGTTTTGATGACTGTTAAAGGCAAGTTCGTCTTGTGCTTCACGGCTGATGTTCCACTCAAGCGTGGTAATCGCTTGATGGTCACCCATTGATAAACCAGTACGTGGCTCACCATTTTTCGGGCTATCAAGCAAGTCTTTTGGATTTAGACCCATCAATGCTTTTAGGCGTTGTTTGTTGTTTTTAGCCGCGCCCAATTTGATCAATACTTTACGTAAGCCATCGCCGACCGCGATAGGAGCGTCAGAGGTTGTATCAACCCCGCCAGTAATGGCTGAATCAATAATGCCAAGGGCGATTTTATTGGCAGAGGCAAATGTTGCTTGCAAGCCAGTACCACAAGCTTGTGAGATATCATAAGTTGGAGTATGTGGGTTAAGCGCCGTGTTTAGTGTCGCTTCACGAGTTAGGTTGATGTCGCGGCTTAATTTCATAACGGCACCAGCCACCACTTCACCGACTTTTTCGTCTTGTAGATTAAAGCGCTCAATCAGACCATCTAACGCAGCCGTTAGCATATCAGTGTTGCTAACATCAGCGTATGAGCCGTTTGAGCGTGCAAATGGAATACGGTTACCGCCTAAGATAGCCACGCGATGCTGACCTGAGCTAGGCTTGGTCGTACTGGCTTTTTTAGCCGTGGTGTTTGTTTTCTTAGCAGGTGCCGCTTCAGGCTTTTTAGTCGCTTCTTTTTTCTCACTACTATTTTGTGCTGCATTTTCTTTAGATACGTTATCATCTTTAGTAGCAGTGGTTTCAGTGACTTTAGCTGGCGTTTCTTTTTTAGTGCTGGCAGCTTTTGGCTCTACTGCTTTGGTATCTGTTTTTTTAGCATCAGTGGCGTTTGATTTTACAGCAGTATCAGATACAGTCGGCTTACTTGCTTCTTCAGTGGCGGCTTTAGCAGTATCTGTAGTTTTTGCATCACTGGCTTTTACTACAGTGGTTTCGATAACAGGACTATCTGGATGATTGTTTTTGTTACTCATAATATTATCCTTAAAAAGTATGGGTAGAAGAAAAGGGAGATATCAATAAAAGAGACACTTAAAATATTTCTATCAAGCTCAAATTATCTTAAAAAAGTATGCATATATTATCATTTATTGCCGTACATATTACATAACATCGTCGCTTATCATAAGGCGCTTTTTATAGCCTTACTGTATATCTTTAGCAAACGCGGTGACGCTTAACTGTGGAGATTGCAGCATTTAAAGGGATAAATACAAGCTTTATAAACTGGCTAGTATTGATTAAAAGCATTGCATAACCGCGCGTTTGATAATATATTGTTATCAATAAATGAGTTTGCCATAACTTATAGGTCTGATTCTAGCACAAGCTAAGGCTTTTTGACGCTAGAAAAAATCACTATCTTGTATACTGGCTTGTTTACAGATTTTTGTAGACATTAGTGGCTTTTGGACTTGTTTAGCACGGACGTGTATAGTTAAAGCCGCTTTATACTTATTTACTAAATACTAATAATTTTTATCGATGACAATGACGATGAGCCTTTATAATAGGCGCATTGCATTTTTATTGACTATCATTTTACCCGTTAATTATAGGATTATATTATGTCAGACCGTTATGGTGATTTTGTTCAGTCTTCTATTGGCAAAAAAGTGGCGAAGAATTTAGGCTTGCCTATGCCAGTAGATCTTGATCGTTTTGATAGTGGTCAACCTTTGGTACGCGGTAGTGTATTGGTTGGTCGCGCTAATGGTGACGATAATGCAGTTAGTGCGTCAGTGGCTCGTATTTTGGCAGAACTTCACGCCGAGGTATTTGTGAACAGCCGCGATGACGTAAAAGATGCGCTCTCTGCTGCTGGCGTTAAAGCAAAAGCCAATACTGGTGGTGATGATAAATTCAAGGTTTTATTGTTTGATGCCAGTAATATCAGTAATGCTGATGAGCTTAAACAGATGTATGAATTCTTCCATACAGTCGCTCGCCGTGTAGAAAAATCGGGCCGAGTAATCGTGATTGGTCGTCCACCAGAAGCGTTGACTGATATCGAAGAAGCATTGGCTCAGCGTGCGCTTGAAGGGTTTGTGAAATCTGTCGGTAAAGAGTTTAAGCGCGGTATTACCGCACAGCTTATCTATGTTGAAGAAGGCGCAGAGCAAAACCTAGATTCAACGTTACGCTTTTTCACCTCAGCACGTTCAGCGTATGTTTCAGGACAGGTTGTACGTGTTAGTAAAGGTGACTCAGTTGATGTTGATTGGACACAACCTTTAGGCGGGAAAACCATGTTGGTCACTGGTGCAAGTCGCGGCATTGGTGAAGCAATCGCCCGTGTCTTAGCTCGTGAAGGCGCGCATGTGATTTGTTTGGATGTACCGCAGCAGCAAGCGGACTTGCAAAAAGTGGCTAGCGAGATCAGTGGTTCTGCTTTGACAGTAGATATCACCAGTGAAGAGGCAGGCGCAGAAATCGCAGAAGCGGCGAAAAAACGTGGTGGTCTAGATTCAATTGTCCATAACGCTGGCGTGACTCGTGATAAGACGCTTGCCAATATGGATGAGCAGAAGTGGGATATGGTTATCAATATCAACTTGGGCAGTATTGCCAAGCTTAACCGCTACTTGCTCGATAATGACGTGTTAAAAGACAACGCTCGTATTGTCTGTGTGTCATCGATCTCAGGTATCGCTGGTAACTTGGGTCAGACCAACTATGCGACCTCAAAAGCTGGTGTCATTGGTTTAGTCAATGCAACTGCCAAGCATTTAGAAGACAATGCAAAAGGCATGACGATCAACGCCGTTGCTCCAGGATTTATCGAAACACAAATGACTGAAGCGATTCCATTTGCCATTCGTGAAGCGGGTCGCCGTATGAACTCAATGAGCCAAGGTGGCTTACCAGTAGACGTCGCAGAAACCATCGCATGGTTTGCATCACCGGCTTCTGGTGGTCTAAATGGCAATACAGTTCGCGTTTGTGGTCAAAGCTTACTAGGCGCATAATCATCATAATGCCGAGTGACAGCTAGGTATCTGTGACCAGTAAAGTCTATGGTAAATAGCTGTTATTAACGATGACATGAAATTTACTTCACATATGCTTACGAAAAAATTGCTAATAAATTGTAATAAAGCTGCCCATGGGTGGCTTTTTTATGATAAAAACACAGTAACTGGAAATTAAATATTTTTTCGCTTTATTGGATTGCTGTTATGTTGATTAAAATTTACACTTATTTGATTGTTTGATCATACATTTTATTTCAATCAACAAATTTATAACTTTTTAGATGCAGCCATAAAATTTGCTCAAGCCCCACTTAGGATTTATTATGTCAGACAAACATTATGATGCGTTGCCAAAAGCGCATACCACTTACGCCAATATTGTCAAAAGTTTATTGCCTATCGGTAATAGTGGTAAAGTCAGTCGCGATCAGTTGCCGCAAGCGACTTATTATGTGGATGACTTGCACATCGAACAAAACAATCTAAACGACTATCGTAAAATTTGTGGCTTTGCTGATAACGGCAAAGTGCCTATTACGTATTTTTCTGTACTATCACAGACTTTGCAGATGAATATGATGGTCAAAGAGCCGTTTCCATTTGCCATGCTAGGTCTTGTACATGTGGATAATAGCGTCACCCAGTATCGTCCTATTGGTGAGGGTGAAACGGTTGCCATGTCAGTGACGTTTGATAATTTACGTGACCATGCTCAAGGTCAACAGTTTGATTTTGTGACTACTGTTAAATCAAAAGATGAGATTGTTTGGGAAGGGACATCTACGTATTTATCACGTGGCAAAAAACCTGCCAGCACTAAGGATAAAAAAAGCAGCCCGCGTCCAGTGACGGTTAAGCCAACAGTCAATGAAGAAGGCGTACATAGCATCTTTGAAGTACCAGAAGATATCGGTCGTCGTTATGCGTTTGTCTCTGGTGACTTTAACCTAATTCATCTACATCCACTATCAGCGCGTGCCTTTGGTTTTCCAAAAGCCATCGCTCATGGTATGTGGTCAAAAGCCAAGTGTTTGGCAATGATGGACGAGCTACCGGATGCCTGTACGGTTGAGGTGTCCTTTAAGCTGCCTATCTTTTTGCCATCTGAGGTAGAGCTTATCGCTGATCCGCTCGCGCAGTTAGAAAACGCAGAAGATACTTGCGAGTTCGGGTTATTCAGTGCTAAAAATGACAAGCCGCATCTTGCAGGAGTGATTACATTGCAGGATGAGAACAAATAAATCACGACATCCTTTATCTTAACCAGCATAGCTAACGAACAAATTTATAATTATGATTTTACCTGAAAATGCAAAAAGTATCGTGCCCTCTGATAACTCAGCCGTTATAGAACAAACAGCGGCTAATGATACCAATGACCATAAAGACATTGACGTTACTGTCTCTGATAATGGCATCAATCTAGCAACCATTTTTGAACCTTATTTTCGTCCTGATGAAAATACCATCGTGTGCGGCGCGCTTAATAATGAAAAGGTGACTGCATTGGCTGCCGCTGGGGTTGAATTGGTGCTTAACTTACAACCTGATGATGAATTGAGCTTTGATGAAAGAGCGGCTGTAGAGCGCGCAGGTATGCATTATGAGCAGTTGCCCATAAGCGGTACTCAAGATTTAAAGCAGCTTAAAATCTTGGCATTTGATAATATGTTGCGTCAATATCATGGCAAAAAAATAGCTATGCATTGTGGCTCTGGTAATCGCGTTGGTGCGGCAATGGCACTGCGCGCCGGTTGGTTACGTGGACGTAAAATGGATACGGCCATGGAACGTGGACGCAGTCATGGTTTGACTAAGCTTGCAGAAGAGGTTCATAATCGTTTATTAGTACCGCGTTAAATTATAAATATCTTTAGCAATAAAAAAGGCGACCATGGAGTTGCCTTTTTTATTGCTAAAGATATTTATAGATGCCTATTAGGCTGATAGCATGACGCATGACAGTGTTTAATATATAGTCAGGGAAAAGTAATATCGATATATCAAGTACTGCTGATATTCATTTTTCTTGCTTGCTGTGCCTACGTAGACAGAGGCTGCAAAAAATTTATACCAGCAGCACTGTAGGGTTTTTGAGATATTTTAACTGTAGATAGTCCCATAAATATAGAATCAAGTAGAGCACTTATGATAAATAATAATGAAGATAACTATCAAGCCAATCATCAAACCCCTCATCAAAACACTGCCGCAGAGACTGATATTCAACATCGCTTGCAGCAGTTGCTAACAGAGTTACAGCTTGATGATGCGCCAGCAGGTGGCGCGTTGGTGGTTTACCAAGCTGGTCACTGTATCGCAAAAGCAAGTGTGGGACTGGCACGTGCCGACTTATCATGGAGTCCGGATACTTTGTCTTTGAACTTTTCGACCGGTAAAGGTATTTTGGCGACACTGGTTCATGTATTGGTTTCACAGCAGTTACTTGATTATGACCTACCGATTGCGCATTACTGGTCAGCATTTGCTGCACAAAATAAGGATAAGATAACTTTACGCAGTGTGATGTCGCATCAAGCCAATTTATTTTCGATTCAGAGTATCGATGCCGATAATGAAACCGTGCTTGACTGGGATATTATGCTAGAGAAAATTGCTGCAATGTCGATTACTATGCCTGAACAGGCGCAGTTATACGACAGTGCTTATAGTGCCTTGGTCTATGGTTGGGTACTAGGCGGTGTGATAGAAGCCGTCACTGCTATGCCACTGGCTCAAGCATTACGCCATTATCTTACGGAGCCGTTAGGTATTGCAGACAGCTGCTCTTTTGGCGTACCAGACAATCAGGTCAACAAGGTTGCGCGATTGGTCAAAAACTTTGAGCCGGCAGAAGAAGCACCAGAGAATGTACAACCGCAGCCAGGCTCTCGTCGCCATAAACCAGTTTTAAAACCAGATTCCTTAAATACCCTGCAGACTTATAGCCGTTTACCGAGCTATGCTTGCTGGCAACAACAAGTAGCCAATCAGTCCGCAAGCCAATCAGAAACAGATGATAACAATCAAGTAGTTGAAGCATTGCCAACATTGGATACGGCACAAATCAACCGTTTGTACTTCGATAACAGCCAGCTTAATCTTAAAAACTACAAAGCAGCTCTGCTACTTGCGAGCAAAGAGCCGATCGACTATTACCATCAGCAGACCTTACAAGCGGCTATCCCTGCCGCCAATGGCGTCGCATCAGCACATGCACTGGCGACAATTTATGCGATGCTGGCTAATGGTGGCGTGTGGCAAGGGCAGACGCTTATTAATGAAGCAACCTTTAAGCAGTTATCAACGCCGCAACTCACGGGTATGGATGCTGTCATGCCCGCTCATATGGAATGGCGCTTGGGTTATCATCGTCGCTTTAGCATTTGTGATAATGAGAGTTCTGAGGTAAGTGCTAAAGATACCAAATCTTGGATGTCGCAAAGTTTTGGGCATATGGGCTATAACGGCTCGGTTGCTTGGTGTGATCCTGCGCGTCAATTGTCATTTGCCTTTATTCATAACTTTGATGTGACCATGCTCAATGATATTCGTCAGTTTGCGCTGACGGAAGCGGTATTAGGTTTGATTGATGCTGAGATGTAATAGGCATAAATTTTTATAAGTATCAGTTTTTATACAAAACATATGTCATCAATGTGGCTTATTTGGTGTCATTTTAAGCAACCATGGTGCACTTAAGCCATGGACAAAGATAGAAGCTAAAATCACAATTGAGCACACTATCCAAAGTTTAAGAGCATCTTCATCATTAAAAAATCCTTGGTTGAGCGCATAAGACAAATAGTATAAGGTGCCAATGCCACGAATGCCCAATGCGGAAATAGCATATTTTTCAGTATGATGCATTTTGAGGCCAGATAGGGCAACCATCGCGCCAAGCGGACGTATCAGCAATAAGAAAGTAAAGCTGACAATATAAACGCGCCATGTCAGCTCGACGCCAGCTTGTAGACCTTGACCAAGAAACATACCAAATATGACGAGTACCAACGACATCAGTAGCCCTTCTGACTGTTCAGCGAAGTCATGTAACTTCGCATGATAGGTGTGCTCACACTCTGAGCGCCGAAATGCAAATGCGGCGACGAATACCGCAATAAAGCCATAGCTATGCACATATTCTGCCAGTCCATATGCCAGCAGGGTAATGGCAATAACGACATAGCCTTGAGAAATAGTCGTCTCACGGCTGTATTTTGAAAATACCAGTTTTGCCATCACTTTACCAACGATAACTCCAACCACTAAACCTGCACCAATTTTCCATAGTACATCGTGGGTGAACCATGACCAAAGCATCTCGCCCGTAAAACGCTGTCCTCCACTATAGGCTTCCGCTATCTTAATCGCGAGATAGACAAAAGGAAACGCCAAACCATCATTCAATCCAGCTTCTGACGTTAACGTAAAGCGTGTCGTATCTTCGCCACCAGTGTTAGGTGGTCCAACTTGGATGCTTGAAGCCAGCACGGGATCGGTCGGCGCAAGTACAGCACCTAGCAAAATTGCCGCGCCCAGCGTCATACCAAAGGCGTAGTAGCCTAACATTGCCATCGCAAAAATGCCGACCGGCATAGTGATGAGCAATAGACGCATCGTTGGGCGCCATAGTTGCCACGATAGTCCGGTATCAATCTTTATGCCAGCACCAACCAAAGAAACCAATACCACAATTTCTGTCAGTTTTTCGATAATCAGTCCATTATCGATAGGGTTCAAAAATGCCAAACTTGTCCAAAAATAGCCCATCAGCAAACCAAAGCTTAATTGCAGCATGGGCAAGGAGATGGGCGTGCGTTTAAAGATAATCGGAAACAGCGCACCAAATAAAAAGGCAATGCCGCAGACCAATAAGAATAAATTATAATTTTCAATCATAAGGTTGGTGCACGCTGTTATATGGTCAGTTTAAAGAAAGTATAAGTTAAGCAGTGCGCTACTAGGATTAATTTCTCAAAGCCTCTTGTCTACACAGTGAGCAAAATTCATCCTAGCAGCACGGTATTTTTAAGGTGTATTCATTATATTTGGCTGCAGAGGTTAAAATAATCTCATATGTAATAGCCATTTATAATGACGGTAAATCCATATAAATATCGCAAAAAATCGTTATCAGACAGTGATTAAATAGACAGATACGTTGTTTTTTGGTGAAAAAAAAGCCTGCATCGCGCAGGCTTAGTAGAATATGCTAGATATCGTTTGATAGATTTGGCTTAAGAGCGGTAATTAAGAACTAACGTTTAACGCTCAACTTGGCTGACATCACGTACGGCACCCGTATCGGCACTGGTGGTCATTGCTGCATAGGCACGTAGAGCCGGAGAGACATGACGCTCACGGTTGACGGGTTTCCAAGCGTCACGACCACGATTTTCCATTTCTGCGCGGCGAGCGGCTAACTCTTCGGTGCTGACTTGCATATTGATGGTACGGTTTGGGATATCAATATGAATAGTATCGCCTTCTTGCACCAGACCAATGGCACCGCCTTCAGCGGCTTCAGGGCTGGCATGACCAATCGATAGACCTGAGGTACCACCAGAGAAGCGGCCATCGGTGAGCAGCGCACATTCTTTACCCAAACCTTTTGATTTTAGATAAGTGGTTGGATAGAGCATCTCTTGCATACCAGGACCGCCTTTTGGACCCTCAAAACGAATGATAACCACATCGCCTGCGACGATTTGATCGTCAAGTACCGCTGCTACCGCATCGTCTTGTGATTCAAATATGCGTGCACGTCCAGTGAAAACTAGAATGCTGTCATCAACGCCGGCGGTTTTGACCACACAGCCGCGCTCAGCAATATTACCGTATAGTACGGCAAGACCGCCATCTGTTGAATAAGCATGCTGGGCACTACGGATACAACCTGACTCACGGTTCACATCCAGATTTGACCACTCTTTTGATTGTGAAAACGCCTCAGTCGTCCGTACGCCACCAGGCGCTGCGATATAGCGTGCTCGTGCTTCAAGATTGTCAGGATTCATAATATCCCATTTATCAATCGCTTCTTTCATCGTGGCACTATGAATAGTCGGCAAATCGGTGTGCAGCAAGCCAGCACGGTCAAGCTCGGCCAATAGCGCAAAGACACCGCCAGCACGATGCACATCTTCCATATGATACTTTTGTGACGCAGGGGCAACTTTAGCCAAACAAGGGACGCCACGGCTTAGACGGTCAATATCATGCATTTTAAAATCAACTTCAGCTTCATGTGCAGCAGCAAGCAGATGCAAAATAGTGTTGGTCGAGCCTCCCATGGCGATGTCTAAAGTCATGGCGTTTTCAAAGGCGGCTTTAGTGGCGATAGAGCGCGGTAGTACCGAATCGTCATCTTGCTCGTAGCGGCGTTTGGCTAGTGACACAATCGTGCGACCCGCTTCTAAGAATAGCTCGCGGCGCAGTGAGTGAGTTGCCAACAGCGAGCCATTACCCGGTAATGCCAATCCTAATGCTTCGGTCAAGCAGTTCATAGAGTTGGCGGTGAACATACCAGAGCACGACCCACAGGTAGGACAGGCTGAGGCTTCAATAGCGGCAACATCTTCATCACTAATGCTGTCATCAGCGGCATCCATCATCGCATCGACGAGGTCAAGCTTGCGAATGGCATTGCCTTTACTGTCAGTGCTATGGACGTCGCTACCACCATCATTATTATGGCTGTGTGCCACGGTACTGGCGATAATTTTGCCCGCTTCCATCGGTCCACCTGAAATAAATACTACCGGAATATTGAGGCGCAGAGCTGCCATTAACATACCAGGGGTGATTTTATCGCAGTTAGAAATACATACTAGCGCATCGGCGCAGTGGGCATTGACCATATACTCAACAGAATCAGCAATCAAATCGCGACTCGGCAAGGAGTACAACATGCCGCTATGACCCATGGCAATACCATCATCAACGGCAATAGTATTAAACTCTTTTGCAACGCCGCCTGCTTTTTCAATTTCACGTGCAACCATTTGCCCCAAGTCTTTTAGATGCACATGGCCGGGTACAAACTGAGTAAAGGAGTTGGCAATGGCAATAATCGGTTTGCCAAAGTCGCCATCAGTCATGCCGGTTGCGCGCCATAAGGCACGAGCACCTGCCATATTGCGACCGCCGGTAGAGGTTTTTGAATTATAATCCATGTGGTATTCCTTACAAATGAGCGAGATTTATTAATATGTGCAGCATCCGCTGCGATAGTGGTTGTGATAATGATAGTGTGCTTTTTATACCAGGAGAGTACTAGTGAATAATACTAAGTCGTTACCATACCATTAGATATGAGTAACTGAAAATAATTAACCTATAACGAGCAAGACTTAAGGGTCAATAATTTATGCAATGCGCTCCAAAATAGCGCTTTCAAACCAAGGGAGCTCGCCTTTATCGGCTTCTAGCTTGGCAATCACGACTAAGGCATGAGTTGCTGGTAGGTATTGATAGTCGATATCGGCCTGTATCGTCAATGGCAGCGGCTTATTGGTTTCTGTATCAATGCTTTGTTCGTCAATACTAATCAGTGGTTGGTTGTTGTTTTTATATAGGATATCAATACGACCAAAGAACTGCCAGTCTTTAAAGGCGGCAACAACAGCATCGTCTTTATCTTGGGTATAAATTTGCTGCGTCTCTTTGCCGGTATTGGTCCAATGCAAGCGGACAGCGAGTTGTAATGCTTCGCTAAACACCACCAATGAGCCAACCACCTTGACATGCCACGGTATTGATAATAACGCCTCGTCAATACCAATTAGCTTGGCAGCTTCTTGCGCTGTCATCAGCGTATTAAATTGTGCCAGTAGCTTTGGCGTCAAAGGATGGGCCTGCTTAATGGCATCTTCTAAGCTGTCATAGTGATATAAAAACGGCAGCGGCAAGTCTTGGGTAACGGTCTTTTGACTGATTTTACAGTTATGAATATGCCAACTGATTGCCTTATCGGTCAGTGCGTGCGCCAAAATAATGGCATTTGGGGCAATCGTTGTCGGGCTGCTCTTCCCAAGTGTTTGCTGATGCTCACCATGGTTTGCAGTAGCATTATGGGTCATAGCGTCATTGATAGACTGTGTATCAGTATCAGTATTATTCGATAATTGAGTTGGCAAGGCAGTCAAATCCATAAATATGAGGTCATTAAGAGAGTAGATTAATATAACATTTATCGCGCGTGGCTCGTCAATAAATTCATCATCAATGAAAGCAGCGGGTTGGTGATTAAGATGAATCAATGATTATCCGGTACTTGTACTTAAAGCAGATTTCGTCCACTATATTTTCTGATGTAAGTATCCGTTTAATACTTGCTATCCACTTAATACTAACTTCGATTCGATACTATAATAGTTGATCTACTTTTAAAAGAGTACAGCACTACCGGGGTTAATGATTCGCAGCCTCTGTCTGCGTAGACACAGCAAGCAAGAAAAATTAACCCCAGTAGTGCTTGATGATATTCGTATTTCTTTTATTTAGGGCTGACTATCATAAACGTTTAAGGAATAAAATAATGAGCCAAGCCAATCAGCAAACTACTTATAAAGACGATAATATTTTTGCCAAAATGCTCGATGGCGATATCCCTTATCATAAAGTTTATGAAGATGACAAGACTCTTGCTTTTATGGATATTATGCCGCAAGCAGCAGGACATGTTTTGGTCATTCCTAAGCAAAAAGCGGTGGATTTGGCTGAGCTTGAACCTGAGTACGCTTCTGCTGTACTGATGACGGCCAAAAAAGTCATGCAAGCCCAGCGTCAAGTATTTGAGCGAGAAGGCATTATTCAAATGCAGCTCAATGGCGCAGAAGCCGGGCAAACGGTATTCCATTACCATGTGCATCTGATTCCTTCGAGCATCCATGAGCTTGGTCGCCATGCCGTCACCCAAGCAGATCATGCAGAGCTTGCAAAAACAGCTGCGCAATTGGCAGCGATTATTAATGCGGAATTTTGAGAGAGCTGATTGGCGTTCTGAGTCAAAATAATAAATATCAGTTATGTTTTAAATAACAATAAAAGAGCAACTAACAAGGTGCCTTTTTTGTTTTTAGGTAATAGTGCTGTAACAATAGTTCAAGTAATGTGACAAATGAGCAGCAATGCTGGGGTTTGTAAGGCGTTTATGATAAACAGTAGCTCTACTTGCTCGTTAATAAGAATCTGCTTATGAAGAACAAATCCTCCCGTTCTACTATTTTATTGCCAGTCTTTGTGCCGGCAGCAGTCATTATGCTGCTATTAGTGATTGGTACAGCTATTAATCCGGAGTCTGCTGGTGAGTTGTTTAGCACTGTTCTGAATTTTACCACCGAAACCTTCGGTTGGTTCTATATGTTGGCAGTGGCCATATTTTTGATGTTTATTATTGTCTTGGCGTTCTCGTCTTATGGCAGTATCAAGCTGGGTCCAGATCATGCGGTGGCAGAGTATAATTTTCTTGAATGGTTTGCCATGCTGTTTTCAGCAGGGTACGGCATCGCTTTACTATTTTACGGCGTAGCAGAGCCAGTGATACACTTTGCCAGTCCGCCACTCTCAACGCCGCAGACTATCGAGGCCGCCAAAGAAGCAATGCAAATTGCCTATTTCCACTGGGGCTTTCATATTTGGGCGATTTATGGTGTGGTCGGTTTGTCACTGGCGTACTTCTCTTTTCGTCATGGCTTACCCCTGTCAATGCGCTCAACACTATATCCGTTAATTGGTGATAAAATTTATGGCCCGATTGGACACACTGTTGATGTATTTGCCATTGTGGGCACGATGTTCGGTATCGCAACCAGTTTAGGGATTTCTGTATCGCAAATCAACGCAGGCCTAAATTATCTACTACCAAATACGGTACCGGTCAGCATGACAGTTCAGGTGATTATTATTGCGCTGGTGACACTAGCAGCTTTAGTATCCGTCCTCGCTGGCATGGACAAAGGCGTAAAGCGACTGTCGATTTTAAACATGCTGTTAGCAACGGGGCTGATGCTGTTTGTCTTTATTGTGGGTCCGACCATATTTATTCTCAATGCCTTTATGGAAAATACAGGCAGCTATTTAGGCAATATCGTTGAGCGTACTTTTAGCTTGCAAGCCTATCAGTCGAGTGATTGGATTGGCAGTTGGACGCTCTTTATCTTTGCATGGACGATTGCTTGGGCACCCTTTGTCGGATTGTTTATTGCCAAAATCAGTCGGGGCCGTACTATCCGTGAATTCGTATTGGGCGTAATGTTGGTGCCAACATTCTTTACGTTCTTTTGGTTCGCAGTTTTTGGTGATACTGCACTACATATGATTATGGTTGATGGTTACGATGGGCTCATCACTGAGGTACAAAATAACCAAGCAATTGCGTTATTTAAATTATTGGAGAACTTGCCTTTCACTCAGATAGTGTCGTCATTGACCGTATTATTGATTATTACCTTTTTTGTGACCTCGTCAGATTCAGGTTCGCTGGTTATTGATTCTCTTGCAGCGGGTGGACGTAGTGATACGCCATGGTGGCAACGTACGTTTTGGGTAGTGACCGAAGGCGCGGTTGCCGCGGCTCTACTGGTAGCTGGTGGACTGACTGCTTTGCAAACTGCCGCTATTGTCAGCGCTTTACCCTTTGCTGTTATTATATTGATTTCGATATTTGGCATGTGGCGTGCGCTACGTATTGAAGGGCATCGCAATCAGAGCTTAGCCAATGACAATCACCTACCACCACATTTATTAAAGTTAGACGCATGGCGTGATCGTATTGACTATATGACCAATCAACCAACGCGCGACAAAGTGCTAAGTTATATCAAAGGCACAGTTTTATCATCGATGAATGAAGTGGCCGCAAAATTTGCCGAAACGGGCTGGCTGCCGGATGTTAATTATGATGAGGTCAATAACCGTGCTGTATTGGAATTAAGACGTGGCGATAATGTTGAATTTTGGTATGAAGTGCGTTTGTCAGAGCATGAGGTTCCTGACTATTATACGAATGATAAAGCCAGTGAATTACCACAAGAGCACCATTATCGTGCTGAGGTATATTTGCGCCGTGGTGGTCAAACTTATGATTTATATGGTTATCAACCAGAGTCAATCATCAATGACATTATTGATCAGTTTGAGAAATATCTACACTTTGTCAATGTCTCGCCAAATATTTTGCCATGGCGTATGCAGGAGCATGATGAAGATATAACGCTAGAGCAGGGCAGTGTGTTTGATAAATAAGGGCTTACTGTTCAAAAAGAAGGGTTTATCAATGCAAGTTATTCACGTTAATCGCTTGCATTATACGTACGAATCCTTAGAATAACGGCTTGTTTTTATTGACTAATTTTAATCAACAGCAAGCCGTCTTTTATGTCTACTAATTCTCCAGTTTCACCTTCGAATTTTCTAGCGTCTGACCATCCTCTATTGCAACCATTAATGATTGGCGGCTTGACGATTGAAAACCGTCTGATAGTCGCGCCGATGGCAGGGGTCACTGACAATCCTTTTCGCAGGTTATGTAAATCCTTTGGTGCAGGTCATGCCGTCAGTGAGATGATTATCGCTGATACGGCATTGTATGCGCGCAAAAAATCGCTTTATCGTGCCAATTTCGATAATGAGATTGCGCCTATTTCTGCACAGATAGCGGGCGCAGAACCTGATAAATTGGCAGCAGCGGCCCGTTATCAGATTGATAATGGTGCACAGATTATTGATATTAATATGGGCTGCCCTGCCAAAAAGGTTTGTCGTAAGCTGGCAGGCTCTGCATTACTACAAGATGAGGATTTAGTGGCGCGCTTGCTAGATGCTGCGGTGAATGCCGTCGATGCGCCTGTGACGTTAAAAACACGATTGGGCTATGAGAATGGGCGTGAGAACATTTTGCGCGTTGCAAAGCGAGCAGAACAAGCGGGCATTGCTGCTATTGCTATACATGGTCGCACGCGCGAAGATATGTACACTGGCGAGGCGCGTTATGAGCTGATACGTGAGGTCAAAGAAAGTATTAGCATTCCAGTTATCGCAAATGGCGACATCGATAGTGCACAAAAAGCGCAGCGCGTCTATGAGCTGACCGGTTGCGATGCGGTAATGATTGGACGTGCGGCACAAGGACAACCATGGATATTTCGTGATATTGAGCATTTTTTGCGCACAGGGGAGACGCTGGCGCACCCAAGTGTTAGCGAGATAAAAAAGATTGTACTGACGCATTTAGAGGAGCTGTATGAGTTTTATGGTGAATATTCAGGCTGCCGTATTGCGCGCAAGCATATCGCTTGGTATACCACCGGTATTCCGAACTCTAATGCCTTTCGTCAAGCCATGTATGGCGAGGAGAGTACCGCTGGACAGTTTCGCGTGGTTGAAGCTTTTTTGCAGGCTCATGAGTAAGGCATGAATAGCTATAGTCAGAGAAAAGTAATATCGATACATCAAGTACTGCTGATATTAATTTTTCTTGCTTGCTGTGCCTATGCAGACAGAGGCTGCAAAAAATTTATACCAGCAGCACTGTAGCGTTTTTGAGATATTTTAACTATATTTACAATGAAACACATATTACAACTCATCAGCATGCTCGGCTTTCGACTTTTGTTCAGGCGCAGATTTGGGGTGTTGCCAAGGAAAGCGGCCTTCTAGTTCAACTTGTAAAGACAAGCTTAAAAAAGTTCGAATGAGTACAATAAATCCCAAGACCAAAACGCTACGCAACGTGGGCTCTGTGACTACGGTAGCCATAATATCAGCAGCGATGAGCACTTCGAGCCCTAATAAAATAGACTTACCAACCGTCTGCCGGATTTCGACATAGGAGTCATGGGTAAAGCGACCCGTTAAACGAATGGCTCTATAAAAAGCATAAAATAGTCCAAAAAGCATAATAAGAACACCAACGACTTCAACGAATTTGGCAATCAGATCAACATAATGAGCTAGCATTTCTATCAAAAGACATTCTCCTTTAAGAGGCGTAACCTATAAAGGCAATTATAGCTAAAAAACTGGGCATAGCAGCAGGGAAGATTTGCTGCCCCTTTGTTATCGGTTCGCAATATTATTTTTATAAAATTTTACTGATAATTTTTCGAGTAATTACAATGTAATTTTGCTACTCTAGAGCTGCACATTATTGGGAATATAATAAACAAAAAGGATGTTTTATGGCTAACCCCTCAAAAAAAGCAATCAATAAAGCAGTTCAAGACAAGAATATCATTATAACGGGGGCATCAAGCGGTATTGGTGAGCGGACTGCCTATTTACTCAGTGAATGCGGCGCTCATGTCATTTTATTAGCACGAACTGAAGATAAGCTAAAAGCCGTTAAAGAAAGTATTGAGGAGCTTGGTGGTAAGGCCAGTTATTACCCTTGTGATTTGACCAACATGGATGAAATTGAAAAAGTCAGCACGCAAATTTTGGCGGATTTTGGTCATGTTGATGTATTGGTAAATAATGCGGGGCGTTCAATTCGACGCTCGGTTCATGAGTCTACTGAGCGCTTCCATGATTTTGAGCGCACCATGGATATCAATTACTTTGGCGCAGTCAAAATCGTCCTTGGATTTTTGCCGACGATGATTGAACGTCAAACAGGTCAAATTGTTAATATCTCATCGATTGGTGTATTGGCAAACAGTCCGCGTTTTGCCGCGTATGTCGCCTCAAAATCGGCATTAGATGCTTTTAGTCGTTGTTTAGCTGCTGAAGTCAAAGGCGATAATGTGACGATAACCAATATCTTTATGCCATTGGTACGCACGCCTATGATTGAGCCGACTAAGTTATACCGTTACATGCCGGCGCTTATGCCAGATGAGGCAGCAATGATGGTCGCCAAAGCGATTGTTCATAAACCAAACAGTATTGCCAGCAACATGGGTAAATTTGCCTCAGCTACTTATTCATTGGCACCAGCGATTAACGTTGGTATTCAATCGATAGGTTATCGTATTTTTCCAAGCACTCGTGCTGGACTGACTACTGATAAAAAACCAAACCTTGCCCAGCGTGCCTTTGCTAGAATCTTACCGGGTGAGCATCACTAGAATAGTATTCTATTAGCTTTGATCTAAAATAAAAGAGGATACTACGGTATCCTTTTTTAATGCATAAAAGATTACTGATACTCATGTAAATAGGTAGGAAGTGGATTTCTATTTACCATAAAGCCCGTTATGGGAATAGCAGACAGTGGCAAAACCTCAATAGCAGGCGCATCTTTGCTGCGCTCGGCGCCAAAAACGCATAGTTAATTAACTTGTTATATTTCATCAAACTTCTGTTTTAGCTTGTAGTTATTACTCAGTATTCTTTGAATATCAAGCTCTTCGAAACCCAACTGCTGTAGAAGATGAAGCTGAAAGACAGCTTCCATTTTTTGACATAGTCTCCATAGTTCCGAGCCTTTAAGAGAGTCTTTTTCAAGATCCTCACTATAGTGAGTAAGATAATTTCTAGTGTTGACTACGTTTCTAATAAACTTATTTCGCTGCTTTGAACTTCCGATATAAGACTTGTAAGGCTCAATAATCCGTTTAATCCTTTGACCAAGATTAATTTCATTGCCATGATACAACCGCCCCCGCAACCATCTCCTATGTTGTTTTGGGCAATTCCATAGAATAGATGCGATCATTGCCCTAAACTCTGCTTCATCTTTCAAGGTCTCATTTGATGTTCTTCTATGATACGTTTCTAGAGCTTGTGCAAGTGCCAAGAATTTTCCATCCAAGTACTTGTAGTCTCCAGATACTGCAGAGAAATACAGCCCAAGAGACGGGCGTATTATCGAGTAGGTACTAAACCATTGATTAAATACATGTTCAGCATTTTCATGAATGTCTGCAAAACGAAATAGCATTTTATGTGTGTCAATTTTTGGTACATTATCTGAAAAAGGTAGACTGGGGTAGTATAGTTTCATAGTCACAGGTATTGTTTTCCCTTGTGAAATTTCCCTGACTATCTCATTTGATGTTGCAGATACGTCACTAATCGTGACTGTAGAATCAACCGCAAAACCAAGTAAATACGTAAGTTGATGTATAATCTTGCTGAACTCTACAAACTCCTTTGCATCATCAGATGATAATCTGAAGTACGTTCGATGAGTTATTTTAGCTTCTGTTGTATTACCAGATCCTGGAAGCGTATATCCGAAAAGGATATGCAACTTAAATCCTGTTTGTAAGTTGTAGACTATTTCTTCCTGAGGAACATAACTTATAGTTGCTGTTTTGTAGTCGCTGCTATAGGAAATTCCTATTCCGGTTATCCCTACCCACTCGTTTATACCTTCTACTGTGAAAGTAACAGTATTAAATGTAATAGCTTCGTCTTTACCATAGCGAACCCCGCTAATGACTTTATTGACATGAACTGTTGATTTGCTTATACCGCCAAATGCAAAATTCTTCTTTCTGTAGAAACAGTTCTCTAGAGTAACAAAACCATCTTTTTCTACGTGACCAACAATTCTTCTTAGATCATCATTTCCATTAAGAGCTTCAATACTTTCATCAAATAGGCCAACTACCTCAAGTTCAATTTCTCCACCATCTAGTATAGATAAGTTTCCTGGAATTTTTTTATCTTCGTTTTCAGGAAGCAAAAAGTAACCAGATTTTTTCAATTCTTCTTTAATTCTCATTTGACTTCCTTGTAAAAACTAATGCCTCGTTAAGAAGCTAAAATAATCATTCAAATTAAGCAACGGAGTAACATACCAATTGTTATCTGTCCTATAATTATTGTAAAATTTTAGGTATACCCCAAGGGAACCAGTTATTTTACCCTCTAAACCTATTAATAGACCACTTAAAACAGACTGGTATAATGGAACCACTTATAATAGACTAGCCAAACACACGCCATAATATCCAAAATAACCCTGCCATGATGATAGCAATGATGAGTAGTCGCTTTGCCCAGTAGGGCAGTAAGGGTTTTTTATAGCCCAAATCATTAAGCTGATTATCAAGACCATCTTGTAAGCTTTGAAAGCCTTGTTCGGACGGTGTGCTTTTGACTTTACTCTTAATTAAGCGCTCAGTATCGTCCTCGGCCTGTTCTCTGTCAAAGCTAAATGCTTGACTGGGAATCCCTTGTTTATTGGCGATACTGTTTAATTTTTGCTGCTGTTCGTTTTTGATAGCAAGCTCGTACGCATCTATACGAGATTTTGCAGCATCCATGCTGATATTTTCATCAGTGGCTAACGTCTTAATCGCCATGACCAGATTGCCTTTTTCGACCATCATAATAACGGTCTTTGGTAATCTTATTTTGGCAGGCTTTGAGCCTGAATCAGAGTCAAACATGACGGTCCTTATTTGAGCATAATAATAAGTAGATTTGGGTATTATAACCCTGTTATGCAGGCAAAATTCAAGCAAAAAAATACCGCAGTCATCATGTCTGCGGTATTTTCATTAATGTTACTTTGCTTTAATTTATAGATCTTTCCAGCGCTGGATAGACTCTTTAATCACTTCTTTGGCCTCGCTCACATCACCCCAAGATTCAACCACCGTCGTCCCTGGTTTTTTAAGGTCTTTATAATGGCTAAAATGGAACTGTAACTGGTTGATCAGCTGCTTTGGTAAGTCCGCCAGACTGTTATAAGCATTGCCTGTATCACGGTCGTCAGCAGGTACGACGACGATTTTGTCATCGACTTCGCCATCATCAACGAACTTCATCACACCGATGACTTTCGCTTTTAAGAAAATACCAGTCGGCAAAGGCTGTTCAGTGAGGATTAGGGCATCAAGCTCATCACCATCTTCATCAAGGGTTTGCGGGATAAAACCATAGTTGCAAGGCTTGGCAAAAATCTGTGGGTCAACACGATCAAGCTCAAATACGGCCAACTCGCGATTCCACTCAATTTTATGGCTACTACCAGCTGGGATTTCTATTACGACATTGATGATGCCGCCGTCGACATCGCCTGCGTCCAAAATTTTGTTAAAATCTGCCATAAAATACTCCAATTTACTTTTGTTATGAATGTTTGAGTCGTAAAGGGTTAAAGTCGGCGTACAAGGTTTGTTACTGCGCCCAATTTGTGCCGTTTTCGATTATAACAAGTTTGAATCAAATTTTCTCACAATGCTTAAGTCTAAGCGCGCACGATATTATGCAAAAAAGGATTATGCAAAAAAAGACTCAACGATCCTGTTTTGGCGCTAACTCACGCAGTGGGATTTCTCCTGCATGACGCTGTGCAATATTGTCAATGAGCTGTTGCGTAAATTGCTCATAGGTAAGTGTTTTTTTGTCATCGGTAAGCGGCAAATTGTTTGGCTGTGTATTGGTCGCTTGGTTCATATTAACAAAGTCCGCCAAACGCAACATTTGCATGCCAGCATAACCGCAAGGATTGATGGCGTTAAATGCCGATAAATCACAATCTAAATTAATAGCAATACCATGGTAGCTAAAACCATGCTTGATTTTAAAGCCAAGCGATGCAATTTTGCCAATCATAATGGTATTGTCAATTTCTATCTCATCAGTAGAAGTAGCGCTGTCAATTTCTGCAGCCGTATCAGCATATAGATAGACACCAGGCGCATCACGGCGGGCACGGGCGCTGATATGGATGGTATCATTCGATGCTGTGCTCTTGAGGCAGTCATTGACCACATCCTCAATCGCTTGCTCAGCGTGAGAGACCATATTGCGCACACTCCAGCCGATACTGTCCAAATCAAACAGCCAATACATCACCAATTGACCATGTCCATGCCACGTCACCTGACCACCCCGATCTGTTTTGATGATAGGGGTATTGGTACGCTGCAATATATGCTCTTCTTTACCTGCTTGCCCAAGGGTATAAACGTCATTGTGATCGACAATCCATAGCTCATCAGGCGTACGCAGCCCTTGCTCTTTTTTGAGAGCGATGCGCGCTAATGTACGTGATAGCATGGCATCGAGGGTAGGCACATAGTCAGCGGCTATGATTGATTTTGTGATGATGGCATCATTGAGCGGTGGCGTATTAAGCGCCTGCATAGTATTTGGCATGAGAGTGGCTGTCTTATATTTTTGTTATGTAGAAAGGGCTATCTATTGTTAATATTGCTGTCCTTGAGTGTAGCAGTTTTCATATTGTCGCCCAAATTTTAATTTTGATTATCTTAAGTTGTAAGAGTATTGAGAGATAAAATATCCAAAAAAAGCCACCTTGCACTGAGCAGATACGCATCGTATACAAACCCATGGGTGCATCAAAGATGCTGTTCATTCAGAGATTGATGCGCTACATTAAATGGCACTAAACAAAAGTAATATGTAAGAGAGTGGTATTCTATAATATGGAGTTTTGGCTGTTTTCTCTATTAGGTTTTATTGTATAAATAGTACGTTTATACCGATAATAAGGGATATTAGAGGCGGTTTAGCATCTAATAATAGCTATAGAGTCTTAAATTTAACGAAGCGTGCCGACTCTCACGTATATGACAAGGAAGATATATGACAGACAGCGATCAAAACAATCAGCTTCAAACGATACATCCTAGATACGATGAGCACGAAGGGCTCAGTATCATTAAAACCGTGGCAGATATGCAGTCACAGTTTTCACGTATGCAAAATTTAAGCCGTACTCAGCCGATTAATGATTGGGCAACGCGTAAAGACCAACTCGACAATCTAGAGCTGATGCTGAGTGACAATCAACAGCTGCTTGCTAATGCTATCAGCGCTGATTTTGGCTATCGTAGTGAATCAGAAACCCAATTTGCCGAGCTGTTTCCGAGCTTTACGGGTATCAGCCATGCCAAAAAGCACGGTAAAAGATGGATGAAGGCGCAGCGAGTATCAATCTCAGCACTATATATGCCAGCACATAATGAGATTTTGCCGCAGCCACTGGGTGTGGTCGGTATTATGGTGCCTTGGAACTATCCTTTGTTTTTAGCGATAGGACCGATGATTGATGCGCTTACCGCTGGCAACCGCATCATGGTTAAAATGAGTGAAGCGGCGCCGCAATTTGCGCAAACCTTTGCAGAAACCATTTCGCGCTATTTTTCACCAGATATGGTTTGTGTGGTCACAGGTGAAGTTGAGATTGCAGCAGCCTTCAGTGAGCTGCCCTTTGATCACCTGCTCTATACCGGCTCTACCGCCGTTGGCAAAAAGGTGATGGCAGCGGCAGCACCGAATCTGACACCGGTCACGCTTGAGCTCGGTGGCAAGTCACCAGTCATAGTACTAGAGGGTGCTAACCTAGAAAATGCTGTCAATCGTGTGATGATGGGCAAGACCTTGAATGCTGGTCAGACTTGTATCGCGCCTGACTATGTACTGATTCAGCGCCAATATCATGATGAATTTGTTCGTCTGGCAAGAGAGTGGATGCAGAAACACTATCCCAATATTGAAAGCAATACTGATTACTCGCGCATTATTAACGTTCAGCAGTTCAAGCGTGTCAAAGGCTATTTGGACAGTTTGTCAGGCGAGGGTATCCACCGCTTAACGGATGCAGAAGCCAGTATTGAAACTCGCCTTATGCCACCGGTCATCATCAGCGAGCCTGCGCCTGAGAGTGATGTGATGCAAAACGAGATATTTGCACCCGTTTTACCGCTCATGCACTATGACACTCTTGATAATGCGATTGCGTTTGTTAACGCCCGTCCACGCCCATTGGCATTATATGTCTTTGGCGATAATAACCGTGATATCGACAAGGTACGCACCAATACGGTATCGGGCGGTCTATGTATTAATGAGGTTATTATGCATGTGGCGCAGCATGACTTGCCATTCGGCGGTGTTGGTGATTCAGGTACAGGTGCTTACCATGGTAAAGCTGGCTTTGAGCGTTTGAGCCATATGAAACCTATCTTTGTACAATCAAAATTGAATGGTCTAAATATCTTGCTACCGCCCTATGGTGGCTTGTTTAAAAAGGCGATGGCGCTGTTTTTGAAATAGCAGTTTAAAATATTTGCCTTATTGAAGAGATCGTATTTAATCAATAGCATCTACTAGGGTAGGTGCTATTTTTTTGTCTAAAGAATCATTTGTTATCAGTGTTATAAATCGCTACACTTTGTCATGACACTAAACGATAGTTTTGTTCATTTTAGATAAAAATCAGTAGTAGATGCTAGGCTTATTCATTGCTTAGATGAGGTTAAAGACAGCCATTTCCATAATAAAGACAATAAATAGGATAACGCCGTGCGCCAATGGATTGCATTTAGCTTATTGCTCATAAGCTCGCTATTACTGTCGTTGCCAGTATCAGCTGCCGTGCCAATGTGTCAATCGCCGATTAAATTTGGGGCATTGACATGGGAGAGTGGTCAGTTTACAAGCGGTGTTTTAAAGTACATTATTGAGAGCGGCTACGGCTGTCAGGTAGAGGAGGTGCCAGGAGCAGGTCCTGCACTTGAAACGGCATTGTCGCAAGATGATATCCAAGTCATTGGAGAGCAGTGGGTAGGGCGCTCGCCCATCATGACACAAGCTATTGAGCAGAATAAAGTCGCTGTCATTGGTGACACGCTTAAGGGCGGTGCAACCCAAGGTTGGTATGTTCCTCAATATGTACTGGACGAAAACCCGGGTCTACGCCGTTATCAAGACCTGCCTAAATACGCTGAGCTGTTTAAAGACCCTGAAAACCCCAGTAAGTCACGCTTTATGAACTGTCCATCTGGTTGGACTTGTGAGATTTTTAATACGCGATTGCTTAAAAATACGGGCTTGGAGAGTGTTTTTAATAATGCTCATCCTGGCACAGGTGCTGCCCTTGATGCTGAGATTGCTTCCGCTTTTGAGCAGCATAAGCCACTCCTATTTTATTACTGGCAGCCGACAGGTTTGATGGCAAAATACGATTTTGCCGCATTAGAGTTTCCTGCCCATGATGACGCTTGTTGGCAAGATTTACTACTCGCTGATGGCACAGCTGATTGCGTGTCTGGATTCCCCGTATCCCCTTTAGGTATCGCAGTATCTACCCCATTTATCGATGCCAATCCTGAGCTTGCAGATGTTTTCAAAAAAATCCAATTTAGCCCTGCTGAGCTAAACGGTGCTATCTTAGAGATGAGTGAAAGCAAACGTAGCGGGGAAGAGCAAGCGTTGGCGTTTTTACGTGAAAACCCGAATGTGTGGCAAGAATGGGTATCCGATGAAGCGGCGACGAATCTTGCGGCTAAGTTAGGTATTAGTCTAACAGGCGCTACTATTGCGACTGATACAACAGCATCTAGTAAGAATTCATTAGGTTTATCATCAAATTTTTTCCCTTCATGGTCACTTGAATCGCCACTAAATGATAGCTTAGCCAGTGTCGTTCGCAATTATGGCGACGTATTCCGTGCTATTAGTACCGTCGCCTTAACGTATTTATTGCTTCCTATTGAGCGTTTATTAACGCTTATTCCACCATGGCTCATCATTGCACTTGTGACGGTATTGGCATGGTTTGCTGTACGCAAGATTTGGTTTGCTTTAGCATGCGGCGCTGGGTTGTTCTTGATTGGGGCATTTGGATTATGGGGCGCGTTAATTGATACCTTGGCACTGCTCATCGTTTCAGTATGGGTGACGATAGTTATTGGTATTCCTATCGGCATTGCCATGTCAGGAAGTAAGCTATTGCGTAAGGTTGTGACGCCTATATTAGATGTGATGCAAACCATGCCAAGCTTTGTCTATCTGATACCGGTACTGATGCTGTTTGGAATCGGTAAAGTGCCAGCGCTGTTTGCCACCATTATTTATGCATTACCGCCGCTTATTCGTCTGACGACCTTGGGTATTACTCAAGTGAATCATGAGATGGTGGAAGCAGGGCGCTCGTTTGGCAGTACGCATCTGCAATTGCTTATTTGGATTAAGCTACCACAAGCACTGCCCAGTATCATGGCGGGGGTAAATCAAGCTATCATGATGTCGCTCTCTATGGTGGTATTGGCGTCCATGATTGGGGCGCCAGGTCTTGGCGAAGACGTATTGCAATCTATTCAAACGCTCAATATTGGTCAAGGCTTACAAGCGGGTACGGCGATTGTCATTGTGGCGATTATCATTGACCGCATCACTCAAGCGTTTGGGCAAGGCAAGCGTGCGCGCCAAAAAACTATTGAAGCTGGTAGACGCCCGATTGGTTAGCAGTTATGTGCAGACGTAATGATGCCTTGTGTTGGTTTTAAAATAACTCGGCTACATCAATCAACTTTGATAAATAACAATTCTAAAAATAAAAACAAAGAGAACGACAATGAATCATATCCAGCTCGAAAGTATCAGTAAGATATATAACGCCAGTCACGCGCAAGCAAAAACAGCATTGGCATTGCTGGCTGAAGGTATGGATAGTATTGCGGTAAAGGAACAAACCGGCTACTCGGTCGGACTTTATGATATTAACTTAGCGGTCAAAGCGGGTGAGCTGCATTGTATCATGGGGTTGTCAGGCTCCGGCAAGTCAACCTTGATACGTCATATCAATCGTTTGATTGACCCAAGTATCGGTAAGATATGGGTAGATACGGCTATCAATGCTAAAGGCTCTGTGACCAAAACAGCATTTAACTCAGGGGTTACAGATAAAGAGGCACTGCCGATAGAGAAAGGAAAACCATCTTCTGCTATCAATATCTTAGCGCTCAATGATCAAGAGCTTCAGCACTATCGTCAGCAAACGGTCAGTATGGTGTTTCAGCATTTTGGTCTGGTGCCTCATATGACTGTCATCCAAAACGTCGCCTACGGCTTGCGGGTGCGAAAAATGAGTCTCAAGGAGCGTCATGAGGTGGCTCGGCACTGGCTCAATGAAGTTGGTCTATCCAATCTAGAGCGTAGCTATCCTGATGAGCTGTCAGGCGGTATGCAGCAGCGCGTTGGGCTGGCACGTGCTTTGGCAATGGACAATCCTATATTGCTCATGGATGAAGCCTTTTCGGCGCTCGATCCTTTGATTCGCGCTCAGCTACAGGATCAGTTATTAGAGCTACAAGCACGATTGAATAAGACGATCGTGTTTATTACCCATGATATTGACGAAGCTATCAAGGTAGGTCAGCGTATTAGTATTTTGAATGGTGGACGTTTGGTGCAAACAGGCACGCCAAGCGACTTACGTCATAATCCCGCTGATGAGTATGTCGCGAGATTTATAGGTGCTAAGCAGTAGGTATATATAGTCGATTCATTTTAAAAACGATACAGTGCTATTGGCTATAAATTTTTTGCAGCCTCTGTCATGCCTGCGAACAGCAAGCCAGAAAAAATTATAGCCAATAGCACGTTATTACAATCGTATCGCTTTTATTTTGAACTGACTATATAGCGACTTATGTCATCGTTCTTATTTTCTAAAAGGTAGGTTTTTGCTAAAGTAATCTATCACTCTACTGTTTCCATGCTGTTAAAAAAGTGTAGCAGGGCGCCTTTTACTATTAAAAAAAACTCCATCATCGGTATATACTATTAAGATGCTCTAATATGGAAGTAATGCTTAGAGCAGTGTCTCTTCTATAAATACAGCCACTGCAAGTATAAATACCGCATGAGGTTTTAACTCTCGCCTCTAGTGCTGTTAGGATTTTGCCTTATTACTTTTAATAAGCCTAGCTCGCCCTTTTACAGTATGTTTATCTCTTCAAAATCTTTACTCATTCACTTTACTCAATAGCGCAAGAAGAGCATAAGCTGCCCTATAATCTTTAGCTTATGGTCGTAAGACTTCGTAAAAAGGATATCTCATGCCACATAAAAAAAACCACCATGACACTAATAATCATGACACTAATAGTTATAACGCTAATAGTCATGAAAATAAGAACGCTAATGATTTAGCGACAGCCTCACCGCATGCTGCGTCACGTTGGCTCAAGAATATCAGTGCGTTTGGCGTCACAACGGTCTTGAGTGCCGGTATATTGGTCGCTTGTGGGCAGATGAGTAGTGCAGAGAATAACGTCAGTAGTAGCACAAGCAAGCAAAATAGTGGCGTGAAAAGCTCACGTGATATGTTGCCATCCGATATGCTCAAAACAATGCAAGCATTGCCGCAGTTGACTAAAGGTTTGGGCAAAAATGGCGCTGCTGTGATTGACCCTAGTAAACCCACCTTGGTTAAGTTTTGGGCGAGCTGGTGCCCACTATGCTTAGGGACGCTAGCAGAAACTGAAGAATGGCGCACTGATCCTAAATTTTCTGGTTTAAATGTCGTCACTGTGGCAAGCCCCGGTCATCTGAATGAAAAAGCTGATGGCGAATTCAGCACTTGGTATGCTGGCGTGCAAGCCGATTATCCTAAGCTGCCAGTATTGATTGATGCCTCAGGCGAGTTGATTAATAAGCTTGGCGTGCAAGTTTATCCAAGTTGGGCCATACTCGATAAAAACGGTAATTTGGTACATTTGGTCAAAGGTAATATGTCAGCAGAGCAAGCCTATGCCCTCGCTGAGAATGCCGATAATGGTTTTGCTGAACTCAAAGCTGGCAGTGCTAAGCCTGCAAATGTGCAAACATTGGATAACAACAGTAAAATTGAAACCATTAAGCAAAAAGATGGCGTTTATTATAATGACAAAGGTAAAGCGATTAATACCCGCTCAATCTACCTAGCAGGTGGCTGTTTCTGGGGCGTAGAAGCCTATATGGAACGGGTCGATGGTGTCGTAGATGCTGTATCAGGTTATGCCAATGGCGACACAGTCAACCCAAGCTATGAGCAAGTGATTCGTGGCTCAGGGCATGCCGAAGCAGTCAAAGTCACTTATGATGCTGATAAAACGGATCTGGATACGATTTTAAAGTATTATTTCCGCGTGGTTGATCCAACCAGTTTAAACAAGCAAGGTAATGATCGCGGTGTACAGTATCGTTCAGGCGTTTATTACACGGACAAAGCAGATAAAGCGGTAGTTGATGCCGCAATCAAGCGTGTGCAAAGTCAATATAAGCAAAAGGTAGTCGTTGAAAACAAAATATTGGACAACTTCTACTTAGCTGAGATGTATCATCAAGATTATCTAGCGAAAAATCCAAATGGCTATTGTCATGTGGATTTAAGCCTTGCTGATGATAAGCCTGAAGACACGGTACGTACTAAGCTTGCACCGGTAACTACTGTTGCTGAGACGTTGGATCCTAAACGTTATGCTGGGTTTGATAAAGGCGCGCTGAAAAACACTTTGACCAAAGCACAATATGATATCACTCAAGATGCAGGCACTGAGCGGGCGTTCAGTCATGAATATGACAACCTGTTTGCACCCGGTGTGTATGTCGATGTGGTCAGCGGTGAGCCTTTATTCTTATCAACCGATAAATATGCCTCAGGCTGCGGTTGGCCAAGTTTTACCAAGCCAATTGATAAGCAAGTGATTACTCAGCATGACGATACGGCATTTAATATGGTACGTACTGAGATTCGTTCACGAGTGGCGGATTCGCATCTGGGTCATGTATTCCCTGATGGTCCAAAAGACCGTGGCGGTCTGCGTTACTGTATCAATGGCGGCGCATTGCAATTTATTCCAGTCAGTGTGATGCCGCAATCAGGCTATGCGCCATTGGTCAAACTGGTCAAACCTGCGAAACTTTAGTAAATAATAGGGTTTAATAGTTTTATAAAAAGACGTTAAGAATATTCCTAGCGTCTTTTTTATAGGTGATATAGTTAAAATATCTCAAAAACGCTACAGTGCTGCTGGTATAAATTTTTTGCAGCCTCTGTCTGCATAGGCACAGCAAGCAAGAAAAATTAATATCAGCAGTACTTGATGTATCGATATTACTTTTCTCTGACTATAGGCGGCTAATCATGTGATGAATACTGCTATGAAGCGTAGTAATTTTGCTGCAATCCATAGTGAACTCTGAAAAATAATCTAAAGTTCGTTATACTCAAACGCTTGTGATTTATCTATCAGTAATATATATAGTCAAAATACTCTAGAAACGCTACGGTACTGTTGGTACAAATTTTTTGCAGCCTCTGTCTGCGTAGGCACAGCAAGCAAGAAAAATTGATACCAACAGTACATAATGTGTCGATATTACTTTTCATTGACTATATCGTTATGTCCACCTATTTGTCGCTTGCTTCGTTTAGCGATTTTTCATTTTTGTATTTAAGGCTGTAACATGACCGTTACCCATACTTCTACCACTTTTGAGCCTATTATCACCTCGTTACTTGATAACGACTTGTACAAATTTACCATGCTGCAAGCCATGCTACATCAGTTTCCGCAGACCCATGGTGTCTATCGCTTTCGCTGCCGTAATAATAAAGATGCCGCTTATTCACTTGCTGATATCAAAGAGCAATTAGAGCAGCAACTAGACAGCTTATGTGAATTGCGATTTTTAGAAGATGAATTAGAATACCTGCGTGGCTTGCGCTTTATGCGGTCAGATTTCGTTGATTACTTGGAGTTATTTAAGTTAAAACGTCGTTTTATCACGGTGACTACCGATGACAAAGGTCGTCTATTTATCGATATCGAAGGTCCGATGATTCAGGCGATGTTCTTCGAAGTATTTGTATTAGCCATTGTCAATGAGCTATATTTCAAAGCATTAACGGATGCTAGTGTGCTTGAAGAGGGGCAGCGCCGCTTAGATAAAAAGGTTGAATTATTGCATCGTTATGCTGCCGAACAAGCAGGCAACAGCCATGATATTCCACCTTTTATCGTCGCTGATTTTGGTACACGTAGACGGTTTAATAAAGACTGGCAAGCCCATGTGGTTGAGACTTTGCACAAAGCTGAGCCAAATATAGTGGGCGGCACGTCCAACGTATATTTGGCAAAAAAGCTTGGCATGACCCCAATTGGTACGATGGCACATGAGTTTATGCAGGCATTTCAAGCATTGGATGTGCGCCTACGTGATTCACAAAAAGCGGCGCTTGAGGCTTGGGTACACGAGTATCGCGGTGATTTGGGTATTGCGCTGACCGATGTCGTTGGCATGGATGCGTTTTTACGCGATTTTGACTTGTACTTTGCCAAGCTCTTTGATGGTCTGCGCCATGATAGCGGCGACCCGTATCTTTGGGGTGATAAGGCGATTGCCCATTATAAAAAGCTAAAAATAGACCCAAGAACCAAGGTATTGACCTTTAGTGATGGCTTAGATCTGAATAAGGCGTGGGATTTGCATCAGTATTTTAAAGGTCAAATCAAAACCAGCTTTGGTATTGGCACCAATCTCACCAATGACATGGGCATTACACCGTTAAATATTGTCCTAAAACTGGTTGAATGTAACGGTCAGCCAGTCGCTAAGCTGTCTGATAGCCCAGGCAAGACGATGATCAATAATGACACCTATCTTGCCTATCTGCGCCAAGTGTTTGACGTCGATGAGCCAGAGTAGAAAAATAGCTTAGCTGTGGGTGTTTTCGGTTTTATCTTCTTCAGCAAAGGCGGCATCTAATGCTTGTTGTACCGCCTTGATACGAGTCTCGCAAATACGATAAGCGGCAATCGACTCTTCAACGGTGGTCATTAGATTATCAATATCAGGTTCATCTTGTTGCTGCAATTGCGCCGCATTGGTTTTTAAAATATCATAAGCCGCCTTAAAAGTTTTTGGGGCGGCTTTTTTGCGTTTGCGAGTAGGGGTGCTCATAAGGTTTCCTAATATCTAAAGTGAAAGTAAGTAGCTAAGTAATTGTGCAATATCATAGTTAGTGAAAAGTAATATCGATACCGTAGCGTTTTTAGGGCATTTTAACTATATTATGGTGTTAGGTCGAAACGTCTGCCGATGCTATGGTTTTCTCATTAATATTAACATCAATAATCTGCGCTTTTGCTTTACCGTCTTTTAAGACGATATGAACGGTTTGCTGAGGATGCAGCTGATGACTACTGGTCAGTATTTGTTTGTCTTGTTCATCAGTCAGCATACTATAACCTTGCTTCAGTACGTGAGACGGTCGATGCAAAAGTACGATATCACGCAGATGTGCGCTGTCGCGCTGCGCTTGTATCACTTGTTGCTGAGCACTTTGCATGATCGCTTTTTTGTTTTTTTCACAGCCGTTAGCAGCTACTGTGAACTGTTGATAGGCAAAGGCTTGAATTTGTGTGCGCAGCTCGCTTGTTTGCCTTGCAGCTTGCTTTACTTGGCGCTGAGTACTTTGCTGAATACTACGCCATGCATAAGCACTGTCTTTTTGTAGCGCCGTTAATTGACCAATGGTTTGTGACTGTATTTGGCTCAATTGGCGCGCAGTTTGTTGTTCAGCGCTATTTAATTGACGCTGAGACGCTTGTTTGATTTGCGCTTGATATTGCAGTGTCTGAGTGACCAGCTGTGCTAAATGTGCCATGATAGCCGCAATGACTTTTGATGGCGTATCAAAGCTAGTATGAGCCACCTCATCTAAGATAACTTTGTCACGCTCATGACCAATCCCAACCCAAACAGGGATAGGCTGTTCAGCAACCAAAGCGGCAAGCTCATAATCGTTAAGATAAGCCAAGTCACCGACAGCGCCGCCACCACGAATAATCACTAACAAATCTGGTAGACGCTGATAGGTAGCTTCAAACTGCTGCTGGGCACTGATGATGGCTTGGCGTATTTCTGCGGGGGCATGATTGCCTTGAAAAGTGGCGTTATGATAATGGAAATGACAAGCGCCTGTACTAGCGAGTCTATCGGCATCAGCTTGAAAATCGCCTAGCCCTGCGGCTTTTTCAGGCGCGATGACCAATACATGCTCGATATCAAACGGTATCGGCAGCTGCTGATTCAGGTGCAATAGTCCTTCACCTGCCAAGCGGTCGACCATTTCAGCATATTGACGCGCCAAATCGCCTAAGGTATAGCTGGGGTCAATATCCTCAATCGTGAGCGAGAAGCCATATTGAGCGTGGAAGCCTGCCGATACTTTTAATAAAACCGTTAAATCACGATCCAGTGGCATACCCGTCGCCCGCTCAAACTTGGCTAAGACGCGCGCGGCTTTAAAGCGCCATAGATTGCCACGGCAGCTGGCAATGACTTTACCGTCGTCATCTTTTTCCGCTAACTCAAAGTAATAGTGCCCACCTTTGCTGGATAAATTTCGAATCTCAGCTTTGACCCAAACACGGTGATTAAAGGTTTGCTTGATCACCATATCGACCGCTGATAAGTAATCACTAAGTCGCAGGACGGTATCTTCTAAGTTGCCCTCTAGACTGTTTTCTTGCTCTGCCAACTCCGCCTCCAAGGTCGCTAAATCTTTGGCAGGCGCTAATACCTTAGATTTTTCAGTGCTCGCTTGTTTAATATTTGACAGGTTGGGTTTGCGCATAATAGTAGACCAAAGATAATGAGGACTTAGAGACCGGCTAGGTGACGTAAAAGACAAGATAGGGTAGTTTAACCCAAAAGGCTCTGCACAAAAAGCAAAGCCAACAAGCAGCGATTGATATTGTATCTTTATCGCAAGCTTATTGGCTCTAGATTGTCGTCAATACACTGCCTATCTATAGTCAGGGAAAAGTAATATAGATACATCAAGTACTGCTGATATTAATTTTTCTTGCTTGCTGTGCCTACTCAGATGTGCCTACGCAGACAGAGGCTACAAAAAATTTATACCAGCAGCACTGTAGCGTTTTTGAGATATTTTAACTATATAATTGCAGCTTTACGCCATAACTTACTGACAGCGGAAACTGATCATGTATTCATAGTCATCATCACGTGATAAATTCGGTGAGCCCGTACCAAGGATGGTGCCGAGAACGGCAGTCGCTTGACCAATCATACGCCCTGTACTCTCATTTAAAATGCCATTATATTTCACTTGGTCCTCAACGATAATGACTTGTTTGCTTCGGCAAGTATTCTTAGCGCTATCCAGTGCATTTTTCTGAGCTTCTACTTTAGTCTTAGCGATACCGGTCGTCTCATAAAGAGAGTTGGCACGCTGGATAACTGGTGAGGAAGGCGTTGATTGACAGGCGCTTAACGCAAGTGCTGCGACTAAAGTTGCCGCTAAAGTGGCGGTTTTATTAAAAGTCTTCATAAATGATTCCTAATGACAATAAATTAAAAATGAAAGCGTGAACCTAAAAGTGACAGATAGATACGTTAAAACTTTTATCAATCGATGAATTTACCCTATTCAAGTATTGAGTGTCTAGGCGGTTATTGTGTTCGATATTGCGCTTGTATTACCTACCGCGATAGAGGGTCATAGAGGTCAAGGGTCATAGAGGTCGAGTTTGCCCAAAAGTCATAACCAATGTCTGTCTACTATATTTTGCTGACAGTTTTCTATCATTAAGCATACAAAATCTAATAGATGGTGGCAATACACAGCAAATCACTTGAAATATAAACCATATCTAGGATAATTGAATTATTCATCCTTAATAAATAAGTATTATATGCAATTGATTCCCGCTCCTGCTGGCGTGTTAGAAGTTGACGCGCTGTGGCAACAAGACAATCCTAATGACCCAAATACGGATACTGTGGCGCTGCTTTGTCATCCCAATCCGTTGTTCGATGGCACGATGAATAATAAAGTGGTGACGACCATGTACCGCTTTGCTCGTGACAATGGTATGCACGTGGTCCGTTTTAACTTTCGCGGTGTAGGGCAGTCGACTGGGGAGCATGATTATGCTGATGGGGAAGTAGTCGATGCAATGACCGTGCTACAATGGATTGCTGAGCAAACTTCTGCACGAAAATTGTGGCTTGGTGGCTTCTCCTTTGGCGGTTATGTGACGGCGCGAGTGGCTGAGCAAGTGCTGGTGTCGCCGCACATATGGGGACTGGATGATTTTGAGATATCAAAGATTGCTCTGATTGCTCCATCAGTTGAAAAAAATGACAGCAGTGATATAGATTTACCCGCTGATAAAACCTTTGAGATTTATGGTAATGCAGATGAGGTCATCGACCCAAGCAATATGCAAGATTTTGCGGAGCGCTTAGGGATCGATGTCAGTATCGTTGATGGTGCTGGGCACTTTTTTCATGGGCGCTTGTCTGAGCTGAAAAAGCTTTTGGAGCAGCATACGTATAACGGCGATACATAGTATCAGCGAGAAAGTGCTTGATAAGTCTCAATCTGATCAAGCTAGCTTTTAACTAAGCAGCATTCAACTATTTTGATAGATTTAACAGATTATTTGTACGACCTTAAGCTGTGTTAACCTAAAGAATGATCGCGATAAGCCATTCTGATAAACCAGTTACTACTATCTCAGTGTAAAAATCATAAGTTAGTAATGATTGTCGGTATCAACACTTTATTCTGATATTTATTTCGTTTAATGATGAGTCGTATTATGAGTTTATCTCCCTTACAGCGTTATGAGCAAGCCATCAGCACGGACGAGTTTACTCGTGATGAGCAGCAATATCTGGCGATGAGCTACTTAGATGGTCTTTACCATCAGCTTAATGATAGCGCGGTACAAAAAAAAGGCTTTTTTAGTTTTTTGAAAGCAAAGCCTGTTGCACCCAAAGGTTTGTATATGTGGGGCGGGGTAGGACGTGGTAAAACATGGATGATGGACATGTTTTATGATTCATTGACCATTGAGCGCAAGATGCGCCAACATTTTCATCATTTTATGCAGCGGGTACATCAAGAGTTACATAAGCTGCACGGCGAGAGCGATCCGTTAGAAAAAGTCGCTGATATCATCTATGCTGAAGCAGTGATTATCTGTTTCGATGAGTTTTTTGTCTCTAATGTCTCTGATGCCATGATTTTAGGTGATTTATTCACCATGCTGTTTAATCGCGGTATTACCTTGGTGGCGACGTCAAATATTGAGCCATCAGGACTCTATAAAGATGGTTTGCATCGTGATCGTTTTATGCCGGCTATCGCTGAAGTTGAGAATCATACCAGCGTTATGAATATAGACTCTGGTATTGATTATCGCTTGCGTGTACTGCAACAAGCGGAGCTATACGAGTCGCCCATGACCAAGGCCAATCATCACTGGCTTGCCAACCGTTTTGCCAGCTTGTCTAATAATCAAAAATTCAGCAATGAGCCTATCACTGTCAATGGTCGTGAAATCAGGATTAATGCGCGTACCGATGATATTTTATTCTGCGATTTCCGTCATTTATGTATGGAGCCGCGGTCGGCATCAGACTTTATCGAAATTGCCAAGCAGTTCAGCACTGTACTAATCAATGCAGTACCAGCCTTAGATGATGATTTGCGTGACCCCACACGGCGCTTTATTTATCTGGTTGATGAGTTTTATGATCGCCGTGTCAAATTACTGGTGCGCGCGCAGCAGCCGATTCTTGAGCTATATCAAGGACAAAAACTGGCGTTTGAGATTGAGCGTACCCGTTCGCGCCTGCTTGAGATGCAATCAGAAGATTATCTAAAAATGGAGCATCGTACTGAAGATTCGGATGCAGCATAGCTTGTATTCGATCCTAAAATAGTAAAAACCAGTTGTTATGTAATAATGAATAAGGATAGACCATGAGTACCTCTAAAAAGAGTCATAACCATAAAAACGATGAGCCAAACAATACCGAAAGCCCGATAGTAACCAACTCACAAGTGACCGATGAACAACTGATCAATTGGATCAAATCGAGGCGCAGTATCGGTAATCTGAGTATCCCTGCGCCGACAGAAAGCCAAATAAAAGCCGCTATCGATTGCGCAGTAACCGCTCCGGATCATAAGAAGCTACAACCGTGGCGCTTTATCGTCACACAGGGTAATGCTCGTCATGAATTGGGCCGCGCCTTTTTGGCAGCAACTGAAGCCCAAGCGGCAGCTGAGGGCGAGACTCTGTCTGAAAAAGACCGACAAAAAACGTATAACATGCCATTACGTGCACCCGTTATTATTACTGTCGTCACACAGATGCAAGCGCATAAAAAAGTGCCGCCCTTTGAGCAGATGCTCAGTGCGGGTGCGGCGGTGCAGAACCTTATTTTAGCGCTAAAAGCACAGGGTTTTAGCACGGTTTGGCGTACTGGGTTACTCTGTAATGAGCCTGCTGTTAAAGCGTATTTCGATGTGGGCGCAGATGATTATGTCACGGCTTTTGTTTATACCGGCAGCAGTCCTTGTGATATGCCAACGCGTAAGCCAATTGATATTCAACCATTGATGCGCTTTGAGCAATAAAAGTCTTTATTGCGTAATATAGTGGGCAACCAAGAGCATAGCTAAGTAATGACTTAACGAAAACGGTTATTTGGCAGAGCGAGTAGCGTAAAGAATACTGCTAGTTTGTACAAATAATTGTTCATACATTTTGCTGCGCTCACTGTATACTCAGCATAAATCAATTTATCACAAAGTCAGTCAATACGGATAAAGCATATGACAAGCGCTAATGACAAAAGCACAGATACCAATGTAGACAGTACTCAAGCTGAGCAAAAAATGGCTGAAAAACAAAATAAATTGTTGTCTGGTATCATTGAACGTGCCACCAAATCTGGCATTGGGCGTAAAAAGTTAAATCCAAATCCGGTGGAATCTGCCGTGGCAAAAAACATGGCAGAGATTCATAATAATCCAACTAAGATACGTTTGGTGGTATTAGGCGGTGGCAGCTTTGGTACGGCAATGGCAAACTTAGCGGCGCGTAATGGCTGCGATACCACGCTGTGGGTACGCAACAAGCGTACGGTTAAAGCGATGGCAAAATCGCAGATGAATAAAAAATACCTGCCAGGTCATAAGCTTGATGACCGCCTAAAATACAGTCACGATTTGCAAGCCGCCGTCAAAGATACGGATATTATCTTCATTGCCGTACCGGGATTGGCATTTCGTGAAACGCTTAAAAGTATTGCCCCTTTTATTAGTGGGCAATCTATTGTTTCTTTGACCAAAGGGATGGAAAAAGACACCTTTGCCTTAATGAGTGACATCATCAAAGACGAGCTACCTGAAGTGAATTTTGGGGTTATGTCGGGTCCGAATCTTGCTATAGAAATCATGAAAAACATGCCGTCTGCCACGGTAATCGCCAGCGAATCTGAGCCACTCCGTCATGCCGTACAAGCGGCTTTACACAGTGCGTTCTTTAGAGTGTTTGCTAGTGACGATATCCGCGGCGTTGAGCTTGGCGGTGCGCTAAAGAATATTTATGCCATTGCCATGGGTATGGCGGCCGCTTACGAGGTTGGTGAAAATACCAAAGCGATGATATTGACCCGCGGCTTGGCAGAGATGAGTCGCTTTGGTGTCCACGCTGGTGCCAATCCGTTGACCTTTTTAGGGCTATCAGGTGTGGGGGATTTATATGCTACTTGTAGCTCGGAGTTAAGTCGTAACTATCGCATCGGTAATATGCTTGGTCGCGGTATGACGATTGACGCGGCGGTCAAAAAATTGGGACAAACCGCTGAAGGGGTGAATACCATTCAGCAAGTACACGAAAAAGCCACCAAAGAAGGCATCTATATGCCTATTACTCATGCGCTACATGCCGTTATTTATGAAGACAAAGCAGCGCTTGGTGTTGCTTTGCATTTGATGGAAGCAGGTTTCCGTAGTGATGTTGAATTTGTCATGGAGCATGACCATAGCAATGCTGCACTGACCGCGCAAATGCAAAGCGCAAACAATCAGGCAAAAGATGATAACAGTAAGTAGGGTAATAAATAGTAAGAGGTTGTTATCGCATATTGGCGCAATAGCAATAGCGTGTCACTAAAAGAAAGTTACTTATATTTTGCATTGGTGATATAACAATAATAAAAAAGGCTGATATCTTATGAAAATTATTTTGATGCGCCATGGTCAAGCAGAAGACGAGACGCGTCCTGATAGCGCCCGCCAGCTGACAGATTTTGGTCAGCAGCAAGCAAAGCAAACGGCAGAATATATCAGCAACCACTATCATCCGGATTATTTCTTGGTCAGCCCTTACGTGAGAGCGCAGCAGACACTGGCAGAACTACAGGCGCGATTGCCTAATGTGCCAGCGAGCATACAAGACAATCTCACGCCGTCTGATGAGGCGCGTCAAGCGTTAAATGAGATTGCTGATATTGAAGCCGAGTGTCTGGTGGTGGTTTGTCATATGTCTATTATTGCTTATATTGCAGGGTTACTGACCAACGACTATCCTGAGTCTTTTTCTTTAGCAGAAGCACGGGTGTTTGAGATGGATTTTGTGATGGCAGGTATGGCACGCGAGATTGCGCGCTTTGTACCGGATCAGCCTTATTAACCTAAGTGATTATTATTAACCTAAGTGATTATTGATGGTTAATAATAGCGCTACTATCGATGCTCATAGACTATCTGCATTTTAGCTAAACGCTAGCTTTGATATTATGGCTTTAATAATTGAGGACACATTTGGTGTTACATGTTTGGTTAAGAGCGCAGCACAGTCCACTAGCAGTCTGGCATGAAGACAGTCGACACTGGCAATTCGTCGATGGTTGGCAGCAGCTACAGGATACCTATAGTCGCTATAAAGCAAATAGCCAAAAAGCCATTTGTCTTTATTTCCCATCTACTCATATGTTACAGGTCGATACGGAGTTAAATAGCACTCAGCTTAAGCAGTTGGGCAGTAGTGGCAAACAGTACTTGTTTGAAGAGACGTCTTTAACGCCTGTTGAGCAATTAGCCATTCGGCAAATGAGTCATAACAACACGCACCATCTATATGCGCTGGCACAAAGTGATATCGAGTTATGGCAACAGAGCGCAAAGCTTGCTGGCATGAACATCGTCGCCTTGCTGCCTGATTTTCTATTGTTGCCACTACCAGAAGAAGGGGCTGGACAGCAAATCACCCTATATCAAGACAAAGAAACGGTGTTGCTTCGCCAATCCTTGTATCAAGGGATGGCAGTCAGCTATTTACCGTTAATCTTTGAGCGTTTTCCGCATTTAAGCGAGGTCTTGATAGTACCTGCCATTGATAACGCTGTTTACGTTACCAGCGACGTTTCTGATGCCATTGCTACTGATGCTAATGCTACTGATGTCATTACGACTGATAATGAGTTTGCTACTCTAACTGAGGTCGAACAACCTAGTATATCAGCAGGCACCTTTACTGCTATTACAGCGGAGATGATAGCGGAGCATCAACTGTTACTCACCACACTAGCGATGACGCCAAAACCCCTTGATAATCCTGAGCGTCATGCGCTGAACTTTTTCGTTAAGTCAGCAGATTCGCAGTTGTCGCCTTATCTTCGTGTGGCGTTGATGGTGGCGCTATCGGCACTGGTATTGCAGATGGCGACCGATGCGGTGCAGTGGTATCAATATAATGAGGCAACGGCTGCGACTAAGACTGAGATTGCCACACAATATCGGTCTTGGTTTCCAAATGAGCCACTTAGCACACGCACCAAACTACAAGTTCAACTGCAACCAAAATTGCGCAGCGATAGCCAAGCACCGGCGTCACACATGGCAGTGCTTTCGCGTATATCCCCTTTGATTAAACAGTCGTCATTAAAGGCGCAAGCATTGGTTATGCAGCCTTCGGCACTTAGCTTTACGTTGATTGCTCCTGATCGCGGCAGTCTTGATCAGTTTACTGCCACACTTGTCGCGCAAGGTCTAACGGCAAAACTAGAGCAAGTGACTGGCAATGAGCAAGGGCAGTTTAGCGGTCAAGTAACGGTCAGTATCGTAGACAATAACAGCAATGTCGGCAATAAAGGGTAATGATGAAAATACTACAGCGCCGTACCAAACGTAGCACAACGATGCTGCAGACAAGTGCATTATCAGTGCGAATGACAGGCTATCAAAACCTGCTATTTATACGCTGGCAAGCATTGTCTTCCCGTGACCAGTTGGCCTTACTATTACTGTCTGCTTTTTTACTGTTATTTATTGGCGGTTATGGCGGTTATAGTATTCATCAGGCAGCCAATAATAGCAAAAGCGAGTACCAAGAGCAGGTTGCTGATTATTTTTGGTTGCGTGCTCAAGCAGGCAATATCGATAGTAATGCGTTAGCGGCTGCCAATACTGCTGATGGTGCAGAGGTGATACCTGCTGCTAGTAGTGTCAACGCGCTGCTAACTAACTCAGGTATTGTAGATGCGCAAGTGATTGCTAATGGTGATACGGTACAACTAAGCTTTAACAATCCGAGTCAAGCAGTGGTGAGTGCTGCCCTTGGTAAGCTCGAACAGCAAGGCTGGCAATTCACTCAGCTGTCTATGCAGCAAGATTTGCTCACTAAAGCGATTCAGGTTCAGGCTACCGTTACCTCATCATAAAGTGGCAAGGGCATTGGGATGAATTTTACTCAAAAGTAGCCAATAGCTTTTATGCTAACAAACATACTTGTACAGCCGACCTTATTGAAAAAGTGCTTCTTAGACACCATAAACCAGCTATAACAAATGATTCACGTTAAAAAATAACGCCCCATCTGCGTATGGGATTGTACGATAAGCATAATATGCCGCAACTGGTGATCAGATAAACAACGCTATGGGTAATAATATGAATAATAATAATCAGCGCAGCGCTTTAGCAACTTATAACCACATCACCTATTTATTATATATACTCAGTTATTTTACTGCCGGTTTGCTGTGGATTGTGCCTATTTTTATGAATTATGCCAAACGTCGTGAAGCTGATGGCACATGGCTTGCCACGCATTTTGACTGGCAGATTAAAACGTTTTGGTACAGTATTGTGTGGTTCGTCGTTGGCATCGGCATCATCACCTTTGCCCTTGGTAGCTTTGGCGTTAGTATGATGGCAGACAGTGGCAATATCGCTGTTGGTTCAGTATTACTAGCCAGTCTTGGTTTTATCATTATGGGCGTTACCTTTATTTGGCATTTATACCGTATCGTGCGTGGTTGGATCGCTTTGGCTGATAGTCGACCTGTCCCTTAATAATTGAGCTACATCTTATTGTAGAGAGTAGCTATCTATAGTCGATTCCAAATAAAATAGATACGCTATATTGCAACGCGGGACTGGAATAAATTTTTCTGGCGTGCTGTGTCTACGCCGACAGAGGCTGCGTAAAATTTATTCCAGTCCCGCTGTATCGTTATCGTTTTAATACTGAATTCACTATATATTCTCTATAGTAAAATTGGCTGATGAAACTTTGGTCTTATTTCTACTAAGCTGATATAATCGCTGCGCTTGACCACATTGGTTTTTTTATTTATTTTCACTTTCAAGCAAGGTCTGTCATTACTATGTCTTATGCCTTACTTCGCCCTTTTTTGTTTAATATGGACCCTGAACACGCGCACGAAATGACTTTATCGTTATTGGATAAAGCTCATAAAGCGCGTGTTTTAGGTTTGGTCTATGGTCAATCTATGCAGCCAACGGATTGCATGGGTTTGCAGTTTTCTAACCCTGTTGGGCTCGCTGCCGGACTGGATAAAAACGGCGATTATATTGACGCCTTAGCTGAGCTTGGTTTTGGCTTTATAGAAGTGGGTACGGTCACGCCAAAGCCACAAGCTGGTAATGATAGACCGCGCCTGTTTCGACTTAAGCAAGCAGATGCCATTATTAACCGTATGGGTTTTAATAATGAAGGGGTTGATTATCTGATTGAAAACGTGAAGCGCTGTAAGTATAAAGGCAACATCGGTATTAATATCGGCAAAAATGCTGCGACGCCAGTTGAGCAGGCGGCTGATGATTATGTTTACTGCTTAGAGCGTGTTTACCCGCATGCCTCTTATGTCACTGTTAATATCTCCTCACCAAATACTAAAAACTTACGTGACTTGCAAAGCGGAGAGGCGTTAACCCATCTATTAGATGCGATCAAAAATCGTCACAGTCAGTTGGCGACAGAATATGGCTTTTATGTGCCGCTGGTATTGAAAGTTGCGCCTGACTTAGATCCGCTACAGGTAGATTATATCTCTCAGCAGCTGCTGGATTTTGAGATTGATGGTTTGATTGCGACCAATACTACTTTGAGCCGAGTTGGTGTCGAAGATTTACCTGATGGCGAACAAGCAGGCGGGCTATCAGGTCGCCCTGTCAGCCACATTAGCACCCAAATTTTACAACAATTCTCTGATCAGCTGAATGGTAAAGTGGCGTTAATTGGTGTGGGCGGTATCGACAGTGGCGCTAAAGCGGTCAAAAAGATTGAAGCAGGCGCAGAGTTGGTTCAGCTTTATTCGGGGCTTATCTATCGCGGTCCTGGACTTGTGCAGTCTTGCATTCAATCTATTGGCGGCTATTATGATGCTATGGAAGGTTAAGCGAAGCGAATTCAATTAAGAATATAATGGCTTTTCATTCAATACTTAATCCAGCGTTTGACACGGCAGATGTAAAGTAACGAGGCGGTAAATATGAGTGGTTTAGACATTGTCATTGCTGTTGTGGTTTTGATTGGCTTATGGCGCGGCTTTCAAGTGGGCTTGATTAAGACGGCAGTTGGTCTGGTTGGTTGGTTTATTGCGCTTATTGCAGCGAGCAGGTTGGCAGCTTCTGTGGCTCCGCAGTTATCAGGTATTGTGCAAAACCCTGTATTACAGATGGCAAGTGCTTTTTTACTGGTGGTCATTGCTATATTGGCTATCATGCATTTGGTGGCTTTTGTCTTTTCAGGTGTGCTAAAAACTTTGCGTTTGGGTGTGCTTGATAAGATGGCAGGTGGCATATTAGGCGCTGCTAAAAACGTGCTGATGGTGCTGGTTGTCCTGAGTATTAGTGCGCCACTATTGGTACAAATGCCGCAATGGCAGACATCAGTACTGGCACCTGAGCTATTACCTTATGCGCCCGTTGGCAAAGCCTTGGTTTCAGATATGTTTGGGATGGCTTGGGATCAAGTCAATCAGTCATAAAGGTTGAATAAAAAGCTATCCGGCCGCATCTCATATTCGTAAAATCTCACCCATCAATTATTAATGGTCAACTATTAACTCAACCATCAACCGTTTGTCTTATAGATAATTTTCTTCTCAATAAGATTGTAATCTCAGCAAACATCATCAGCTTGGCGGCATGTGACAAATCATAAACTAAAGCGATTCTGTCAGTAGTGATGCCGTTATTGTGTTTTTAATATGTGTTTCAAATTCAAAATAGGATACAACTATGTGTGGAGTCGTTGGGGTCGCAGCTCATGAGCCGGTCAATCAAATTTTGTATGATGCCTTAACCATGTTGCAGCACCGCGGGCAAGATGCGGCAGGTATTGTGACTTTACAGGATGGACGTTTATATCTACGTAAAGAAAACGGCATGGTACGTGACGTCTTTATGAATCGCCATATGTTAAAGCTGGTCGGTAAGTTTGGTATCGGACATGTACGTTATCCCACTGCTGGAACCTCTAGCAGTGCTGAAGCGCAGCCCTTTTATGTCAATTCGCCTTACGGTATCACGCTGGCACATAATGGTAACTTGACCAATGCTGAGGGCTTAGCAAAATCGCTTTATCAAGAAGATCGCCGCCATTTAAATACTGACTCAGATTCTGAAGTGTTGCTCAATGTGCTTGCGCATGAGATGCAAAATCTAGGCAAAACCCATCCAACACCTGCTGATATCTTTGAAGCAGTCACCGCCGTTTATGGTCGTGTTGAAGGCGCTTACGGTGTTGTTGCACTCATTACCGGTCATGGGTTGCTCGCATTTCGTGATCCGAACGGCATTCGTCCGCTTATCTTTGGTAAGCGTATGGCTGCCAATGGCGGTACAGAATACATGGTGGCATCAGAATCAGTTGCGCTAACAGGTTCAGGTTTTAGTATTGTCCGTGATGTTAAGCCCGGTGAGGCTATCTTTATTGACTTAGACCATAAACTGCATACGCATCAGTGTGTTGAGCAAAAAGAATACACGCCATGTATTTTTGAATACGTTTATTTTGCCCGTCCAGATTCGATTATGGATAATATTTCTGTCTACAAATCGCGCTTACGTATGGGCGAAAAATTGGCTGATAAAATTCTTGCTGAATGGGGTGAAGATCATGATATCGATGTGGTCATTCCTATTCCAGATACCTCGCGCACCTCAGCGATGGAGCTGGCGCTGAAGATGAATATCAAGTACCGTGAAGGGTTTATGAAAAACCGCTATATCGGTCGTACCTTTATTATGCCAGGTCAGCAGCAGCGCAAAAAGTCAGTACGTCAAAAGCTCAGTGCAGTGCCATTAGAGTTTAAAGGTAAAAACGTACTCTTGGTTGATGACTCTATCGTTCGCGGTACGACCTGCCACGAGATTATCCAAATGGCACGCGATGCAGGCGCTCGCAAAGTATTCTTTGCCAGTGCAGCGCCGCCGGTTAAGTATCCAAACGTTTATGGTATTGATATGCCAGTACGTAGTGAGCTGATCGCGTCAGGGCATAGCGTTGAAGAGGTGCGAGAAATTATTGGCGCTGATCGTTTAATCTTCCAAGATTTGGACGATTTGATTGAAGCGGTAAAAGATACCAAGCATAGCAAAGTTGAAGGCTTTGATTGTGCGGTATTCAATGGCTGCTATATCACCGGTCAAATCAACGAGGCTTATCTTGATCATCTACAAGAGCAACGTAGTGAAACGGCTAAAATAGGTAAGAAAGGGATGCAAATCGTTGCAGATACGCCAGTCGATATGATGGGTGTAGAAGAACTTTAAATTACTTAATATCTTAAAATAAAGTAAGTAAAAAAAGGCTGGATTCTCAATGAGTTCAGCCTTTTTGCTATCAAATTTATTGTCGAAATATATAATTCTAAGAGTGATTTTTTAAATTAAAAAAGCATTAAATAACCATAAAAAGCTATTAATCGCGGCGATACCGACCACCATGCTGACCAGTAATTGACGGCTGATATGATAGACAAACAATACCAATAATAACGCGCCTATTTGTGCCATTAGTAAATGCATCTCCGCACTATTGATACCGGTACTTTGTGATAAATCTTGATAAGACAAGCTGGTCAAAATAAGCAGTACCATGACCGATAACGGTAAGCTTTCATTTAATCGATGCAGCCAAGGCGTATCCAATATTTTTTTAGGTATTAAGGCGGGTAGGGCACGGGTAATAAAAGTCACTGCTGCCATCGCGAACGTTGCAAAAATCAGATAACTACTACTCATTACTGCCTCCTTGCACACTGTGCTGCACCCAAAATCCACGGACTAAAATCATCAGCATACAAATCGTAATCGCTACCAATAATAACCAGTTACTGGTAAAAAATGAGGCGATGACTAAAGCAATGACCGCGATAACAATAGGGAAGTAACGTTTGATGCTTTGAAATTGTTCATACGCCAAAATCGCAAATAAACACACCAAGGCAAAATCTAAATGTGGCACTAAGTCGCTTAAAGCGCTGCCAATTAAAACGCCAATCGCACTCGCCAGTACCCACCAGCCTTGGTTGAATAAGCTTATGGGCACTATCAATGCTTGCCTCGATTCATTAGGTAAACTGGTCATCACCGAAAAAGTCTCATCGGTGAGAGCAAATAAGCAATAGGTTTTGGCTATTTTGTTTTTTGGTAGATATTGTAATAACGGCATGCCATAAAATACATGACGTAAGTTAATGGCGGCGATGTTGGTCGCGATACTACCAATCGGTAATCCAGCACTCAGCATCGGTAGGCAGGCATATTGAGCGGCACCCGCATACAACACCAGACTGAGCATAATCGTTGCCCATACTGGTATACCAGCAACTTGTGCAAGCACACCAAAGGCAATGCCCGCTGGCAAATAACCCATGGCGACTGGTAAGCTTTTTTTAAAGCCTTCTGCCCAGTCATAGCCCTGTACCTGAGTTTGATTGATCTCATTTGATTGAGTATTCACGTCACGTCCTAGTGTTTACCATTTTTATTTATTATTAAATGTTAAAGGCAGCTTAATAGTGTAACGCTGATCGGTCAATGGTCAAGCTGGAGTTTTTCATAGCTGCCTGTCCGATGAGCACGGTATAAGAACCCAGCGAGTATCAGCATTCTTAGTAATAATAAACACCATACGCTAAGCCAGATGCCCATCATATCCCACTGCTGATAAAGCAACCAACTCAGTGGGAAAAAGATAACCGCTAAGATAACAGCGGCATTGCGAATGATACTACCTGCCGTTAAACCAAAAAATATCCCATCTAACCAATAAGCACCAACCCCAACGAGTGGTAGCAAAACGGCATACAGGTGATAGTCGTAGGCGAGCGTAAAGACGGGTTCAATATTGGTCATAAACTGTAAATATGTGGGCATGGCAAGCCACCATATCGCACTTAGCAAGATAGCGAGACCGTAGCTCACGATGCCGGTACGCTGCACAACAATACGAAAGCGTGACCAATCTCGTCGACCTGCTGCTTGTCCACTTAACGTCTCAGCAGAGACTGCCACCCCATCAAGGGCAAAGGCTGAGATGCTTAATACTTGTAATAAAATAGCATTGGCCGCCAGTATGACATCGCCGCTTTGGGCAGAGAGTCGAGTAATCCAAGCAAAGCTTAGGGTTAAAATAAGCGTACGAATAAAGATATCTTTATTTAATGAAAATAGCCTAAGCATATTACTCTTGCTAAAATGCTGCGGGTCAGCGGTAAATAACGCCTGCCAAGAGATTTTTAAATGTAGACGACTGAGCCATAATGCCAATACCACGCCCAGCCAAAAGGCAATCGTTGTACCCAATGCGACACCGATCAAGCCCATATCCATCACAAAGACAAAAAATAGCGTCAGAATGATATTAATTATGGCGATAAAACCTTGTTGATACAGCATATAACGGGTCTTGCCTTGACCGGCAAACCAGCCGATAAAAGCAAAGTTCATCAGCTCAGCAATCACACCCCAAAAACGCACATCTAAATACGTCTTTGCTGCCATACCGCTATTAGGGTTGGCGGATAGCGCCCGTAGACCAATATCAATGAGCCAAGGTTTTGTCAGTAGTAAAACCATGCCAATAATAAATGCCAAAGCCAATGCCCGCTGCAAGATGGACAACAGCGGTGATTGCTGACTAGGATTATTTTTTAGAGTATCGCTATGACTAGTGCTTTTATTAGCCAACTGTCCTAATGCTTGCGCCGAAAGTCCAGATGAGGCATATTGCAGAAAGTTAAAACTGACAAGCAATAGTGATAGCAGTTGTACTGCAAGCCCGATACCAGCAAGTTTTGCTGTGTCATTCATATTGCCAATAATCGCCGTATCAATGACGCTTTGTAGTGGCATTGCAAGATTTGCCAATAATACTGGCAATGCAATAGCGATAATACGTGCATAGCGAGTGTCGATAGGCGGCATAGCACTTGGCGGTAGGGTAGATGACATAAGGCAATCGCTTAGATAGGCAGATTAAGAATGCTCATAGGTAGTGTTAAGGATAAGAACTTATAGCAGCGCTTAAATTTTTAGCTATAGTCAAAATACTCTAAAAACGCTACGGTGTTGCGGGTATAAATTTTTTGCAGCCTCTGTCTGCGTAGGCACAGCAAGCAAGAAAAATTGATACCCGCAGTACATAATGTGTCGATATTACTTTTCACTGACTATATTGATTTGATCTTGACCAGCATATATAGACAAAAGCACCTAGAGTCTAGGTGCTTTTGTCATGATTACGCTTATCTACTCACTTAGTAGAGAATTTACCAAGTGAGCTGGGGTGCCATTATCAATCTTGTTCAAACATTTTTGGATCATTGAAAGTCACGATTTCTTCTTCAAACTCAGGTTTTACTTTGACGATAAAGTCATCACGTGACAGACCCATCGCTAGAGGAATCGAGCTTGCAATATAAGTAGAGGAGTAAGTACCAGCAAGTAAACCAATAAACAGCGCCGCTGAGAACCAGAATAAGCCATCACCGCCTAAGAATAGCATCGCTAACACCACTAATAGTACGGTTGATATAGTCATAATCGTACGGCGTAGTGTCTCTGTCAATGACAAATCAATCGTTTGACGCGGACTAATACCGCGGACACGGCGGAAGTTTTCACGGATACGGTCATAGACAACGATGGTATCGTTCAATGAATAACCAATCAATGCCAAGATGGCTGCTAGTACCGTTAAGTCAAATGGGAAGCCAAATAAGGCAAAAACACCGATGGTCACGACAGCATCATGGAACAAGGACAACACCGCACCAATCGCCAGTTTGAACTGAAAGCGCAAGGCGACATATCCAAGCATACAGGCTAGTGCGAGTACAATCGACATGACTGAGCTTAGGTAGATCTCGTTACCAACTTGACTGCCGATAATATTAACATTACTGATTTCAACATCATTATTAGGTAGCGCTAACGCTTCGCTCAGGCTGGTGTTAAGACCATCGATGTTATCAGATTGGGGTGGCAAGCGTATTAGCAGCTCTTGCGAGGTGCCTAGATACTGCACGACTGCATCATCAAAGCCATTATCTGCTAACGCAGTGACCACATCACCTTGTTCAACAGATTGCTCATAGCGCACATCTGCTGACACGCCACCCGTAAAATCAAGACCAAGGTTTAAGCCATTGACCGCAATCGCAATAATACTACCAATCACCAAAATGATTGATAAAATGCCCATTGGCTTTTCTAGTTTCATAAAAGGGATGATACGCTGATCACCGACGGCTTTGATACCCCCTTCGGCATAGGCAGCAGCATCTTCAGCGGCATCACCTAATGCTAAGCTAGGATCAAGAGCAGTAGTCGCGAATACTTGACTGTCTTTATTAGCCCCTTTGCCAGTACGCTGAGTTTTACTGGCTGATTTCTTAGCAGTGGCGTTATTGGTTTGGGTATTGCTACCTTTGCCATCACGGCGCGGTTTTTTACGCCCACGCCCACTTGCTTCACTATTTGAGCCGTTGGGTTCAGGATTGTTCTGTTGTTCTAGAGGGTTGTTATTATCGATTGCCATAGTTTTCTCCTAACCGATGCTCAGACGTTTGATAGATTTACGCTTACCATAAGCAATTTGTATCAGTGCGCGGGTTACTAAAATTGCCGTAAACAGCGAGCTGACGATACCAATGGCCAAAGTAATCGCAAAGCCTTTAATCGGACCTGTACCAATCGCAAATAAGATAAAGGCGACCAGTAAGGTTGTGATATTGGCATCGAAAATACTACTATAAGCACGATCAAAACCTGCCACGATAGCTGATTTCGGTCTCACTCCATTTGCCAGCTCCTCACGGATACGCTCAAAAATCAGCACGTTGGCATCGACCGCCATACCAATGGTCAATACAATACCAGCGATACCAGGTAGCGTTAGCGATGAGCCTAAGATTGACATAATAGAGATAATGATAATAACGTTGAATGCTAGAGCGATATTAGCGATCACACCAAATAGACGATAGAAGATAATCATAAACGCAAAAACTAATAAATAACCTACCTGCGTAGAGAATAAGCCTTTATCGATATTTTCCTGACCAAGTGATGGGCCAATGGTGCGCTCTTCAACGAAATACATCGGTGCCGCTAACGCGCCTGAGCGTAGTAACAATGCAAGCTCGGCCGCTTCAGCACTACTGTCCAGACCAGTGATACGGAAAGATGAGCCTAGTACGGCTTGGATGTTGGCACGGTTAATGACTTTCGTTTCAGCATATGGCGTCCGAACTTCAGTCGTTTCGCCAGTAGCTGGGTCTTCTTCATAAGTGATTCGTTGTTTATTTTCAATGAATACTACCGCCATTTGCTTGCCAACCGCGGTACGGGTAGCGTTTTGCATGAGCTTACCACCAGCGCTATCTAAGGTAATACTAACCTCAGGTGAGCCACTTTCATCAATACCTGTCTGAGCATTGGTGACTTTATCACCAGTGACGATCGATTGACGCTCCAGCAATACTGGCGGACCATCAAGCGTTTCAAATGGGAAAGCTTCAGTACCAGCAGGAGGTATACCGCCCGTATAATTTTCGGCACCTTCAGCGACCATACGGAACTCAAGGTTGGCCGTACGACCAAGGACACGTTTTGCCTCAGCGGTATCTTGTACACCTGGCAGCTCAACGACGATACGGCTAGCACCTTGTGATTGCACCAAGGCTTCTGTCACCCCAAGCTCAGCAATACGATTGCGTAGGGTAGTCAAGTTCTGGTTGACCGCATAGCTATTGATTTCATCAAGCGTAGCGTCGTTATACGCCAAAATCAGCGCAGGACCTTGCCCATCGATAGAAGATTGCAGCGTAAAAGTATTACTCATCGAGCTTTGCAAAACGTTTTGTGCGCGGTTACGAGTGTCTGTATCAGAAAAATGCAATACCACAGTACGCTTGTCGTTTTTGATACCTTTAACAGCAATACGCTCAGCTCTTAGATCTCGTCGAATATCACGACTGGCACTGATGAGACGTTGTTCAAGCGCTTTGTCCATATCAACTTCTAAGACGAAACGGACACCACCGCGCAAATCAAGACCAAGTTTCATGGGCTTTGCGCCGATATCACGTAACCACTGCGGTGTTGTCTGCGCCAAGTTCAGCGCGACCACATAGTTATCGCCCAAGTTCTTTCTCAATACTTCCTGAGCCTTGAGCTGATCGACTGGATTATCAAGACGTACTAACGCACTGTTGCCTATAAACGTACCATCATGGTAGTTCAAGCCAGCTTCTTTTAACAAGCCTTGCGACTCGGTCAAGATGCCTTCAGACAACTGCGTGCCTGCTGCGGCACTGGTGATCTGTACGGCAGGTTCGTCAGGGTATAAGTTAGGAGCAGCGTATAGACCGGCAATGATTAGTACGACGATGATGAGTAGGTATTTCCAAGCGGGATATTGCATAATCACTTCTTTAAGTTGATAAACTACTGGCGACACAGGTCACAAGTTAGCCGATGGGAAGTTAGCGATAACAATGGTGAGGTACTTATTCAGCCGCTATAGCAGCCATAATAATATAGTACACCACTGCGATCATCCGCGATGATAGTAAAACATAAAACGGTAAAGTCAAAAATGACCGTAAATAATGTACGGTCATTTTATAGTCATTACAACTATTAATCGATACTGAAATAGTAATAGTAAGTCATTATCCGACAAGCCATTATTCCAGTGATCAATTATCACAATCATAAGTAACGATTAAACGCTTTCGATAGTACCAGCTGGCAATACTGAAATAACAGAAGCACGTTGTACTTTGATGTCCGTATTATTATTTAAGCTGACCACTGCATAATCGCCTTCTAAATGTTTGATACGACCCATCAAACCACCAGCAAATATGATTTCACTGCCAACTGTCAAAGCACTTACCATAGCGCGATGCTCTTTAGTACGTTTTGATTGTGGACGAATCACCAAAAAGTAAAAAATAGCAAAAAAAGCAACTGGCAATAAGATTTGACCAAACAGTGAGGCGGCACCGGCAGTTTCAGCAGCATGAGCAGCTTGGATAAATAACAACATAATTTTTCTCGACAAGTTATAGATAATAATTAATTTAGACGCATAGTAGCAAAAAATACCAGACTTGGTAACTGTTAATCATAAGCTGGGTATGTTTTTCTTAAGCTAAAGAGATGTTGATAGCGCGCTATTTTGCCTTTCTTCCTTTTTAAACTGTCTATACTATATAGAATCTATTAACTTACCAAATAAGCCTAATATTAACTAGTTACTATTTTAGCAAGGAAAATTGATATTCTCTCATTCTCAAATGTATCGTGATTATTGAAATATATAGTGATTTATTGTGAAATAAGCGCATCAATGCTACTATCGAAAGCAAATAGTCATCAGTCTTTACAGTAAGATTCAAGCCACTGTACTGAGCGATAGTCGCTCATTTATATATCAAAAATCGACACTATATCCGATAATATTTTCTATCTGCTTGCCTCGGCTCATGATATATTGTGACTTCCTTTTTCTTTTTTATTTAGGTTACCTAACTTGTTCACCTCTTTTGTGTCTGTACTTCGTTTACATCGTTCGCGTGCTTGTCGTAAAGACGCTTCCGCCAAACCTCCCCCGACGATGCGTGGCGATACTCGCTTGAGTATCAAATCCTTTCTGTTGTTATCTGGGATAACGTTGCTACCGCAAACTGTTTGGGCAGCTGAAGCATTGGCGGACCCAAGCGCAAGCAGCATACTACTGCTCATCTTATTTGTAGTAGTAGCGATTGGCATCTCTTTTATTTGTTCGTTGGCAGAGGCTGCACTACTCAGTATGACACCGTCATATATTGCTGACATTCAAGAGACTAATCCAAAAAGAGCCAATATGCTAAGACGTTTAAAGATTGATAATATCGATCAGTCTTTGGCAGCTATCTTGACGCTGAACACAGTGGCGCATACTTTGGGCTCTATTGGTGCTGGTGCGCAGGCAACGATTGTATTTGGTAGTGCTTGGTTTGGATTATTTTCTGCAGTCATGACATTGGCGATTTTGTTCTTATCAGAAATCATGCCAAAAACTCTCGGGACGATATACTGGCGCCAATTAGGTGGTATGGTTGCTTATTTTGTACGAGGTATTATTTTACTGTTGTATCCACTTATTTGGATATCAGAAAAATTAACAAAGCTACTAGTGCGCGGAAAAGAACCACAGGCGTTTAGCCGTCGTGAGTTTGCCGCGCTTGCCAGTATCGGTGAAGAGTCAGGACAGATTGATCCATTAGAGTCGCGTATCATCCGTAACTTACTGGCATTTGGTGCTATTAAAGTTGAAGATATAATGACCCCGCGTTCAGTGATGCTCTCTTTTGAAGAAAATAAAACAGTCGCCGAGTTATTGGTTGATCGCCCAAAGCTGACCTTTTCTAGACTACCGATTTATGATGGTGATTTGGATAATATTACAGGCTTTGTATTAAAAACCGACATGCTATTAGCAAAGGTCAATCACGCAGTAGACAAGCCGTTGACGCAGTTTAAACGTGACATCACCTTTGTATTCTCAAAAATGAAATTGTTTGATTTACTGGAGCTGATGCTCAAAAACCGACTCCATATTGCGATTACGGTTGGCGAATATGGTGAAGTCAAAGGCTTGGTTACTTTAGAGGATGTGTTTGAGACACTGTTGGGTCTTGAAATTGTTGATGAGATAGATCGTGTTGAAGACATGCAAGCATTGGCACGACAAATGATGGACAGACGTGTCGAGCGCTTGGGTATGAAGTTAAGCGATGATGAGCATTATGAAGACTATACGGCTGACAATAAATCGTAAAAACTTAATAGGTCATGGCTGCGTAAACCATTATATAAGCATCATCATTTAATGTATGCTTTCTATAAGATAACCATCTTGCCTAAAGAGTATGCTTTACTGAAGTAGTCGCAATAATTACACAGGGTGTCACAAGGCTGTGAGAATTAAGTGATAGGCTAAAAACATCCTAACGAGGGCTGCTAAAAATCTCATATAAAATACTTGTTAGAAATGACGGTCAACAAAAACACTGCTTAACCACTTTTACTTTGTTGATTAAATATATCAGGTCATCAGTAACTATTGTTTCAATAGGTATAAGATTTATTGGATATAAATAGCATTCTATAATTAAATCGCAGCTATGTCATTGTCGTCTAATAACAATGATTATAAAGCCACTATTAAGGAATATCATGAAACAACTATGGGGAACAGGGCTGCTGGCTCTATTGATAAAAGGTGCTAGCGTGGTGGCAATTGTTGCTGCCGTCAGCGCCATCACTGTCAGTGCGCAAGCGGCAACCATGACTGAAGCCTTGGTACAAAACTACGCAACTGCTATGAAAACTGCCGCAAATAATCAAAATATCAATCAGGTTGCGCGCTTGGTTTCTGATGAGGCATTGATTTCATTATCCAGAAAAGGCAAGTCTACCAGTTTGGATAAAGAGGCTTATTTAAAGCTGTTGCAAAATAGCTGGGGCAATACCTCAAACTACCGCTATGATATCAATGTCGATAATATCGTGATTTCAGGTGGGCAAGCAAAAGCCAATGTGACTACCAATGAAAGCTGGGTCAAAGATGGTCAAAAGGTCTCCTTTGCCACCACATCAAGAGTGACATTGGCTTTATCTACCGGCGACGCTATACTTCTGCGCGCTGTATCACAAGTTACGATTAATTAATCTTCTTTCGATAATAAAGTCAGCTAGCAAGCAGAACCTTTAGCCATCAATGATAGAGCGCAGTAAATTTTGTGCATTATCTTTTATATTGAGCTGGTCTTTGTTTGATATTGCATACTATACTGTCAATCAACTTTATTTCATCACTTTTTATTGTTAGGAAACTTTCATTATCATGTCTACTGTGTCATCAAACTATCGCCCATTTATAGCTTTACCATTGACGCTTGCGGTGTCAACGCTCCTTATCAGTGCTTGTAGTAATACATCAGCGGTGAAAAATACGGGTGCGACTGGCAGCACAGCTGTGGTTAATAAGCGTCCGACCACGCAAGTTCAGGCAACGGGAAATGCAGATTATTCAACTGCATTTTTGGATGCTGAAAGTTTAGATGAGCTTGCTGATTTATTAGAAGCCAACGATATGACTATGGTTGAGGGCAACAAACTTGCCATTCAACAATATGGTGATTTGTGGAATCGCCTACGTGCTGGGTATCGGATGAACGGTGGACAGCCGGTTTACAATCAGCGTATTGAAGCACAAAAAGGCTGGTTTACCAGTAGACAAGACTATCTAAACCGTTTAACGGCGCGTGCCAGTCGCTATATTTACCACACAGTGCGAGAAGCTGAGCGTCGTAATATTCCAACCGAGCTGGCTTTGCTACCTGTGATCGAGAGCTCTTACGATCCAAGTGGTACCAGTAGTGCGGCAGCGGCAGGCTTATGGCAGTTTATCCCGAGTACTGGGCGTATCTATGGTCTCAACCAAAGTAGCACTTACGATGGTCGCCGTGATGTCATTGAATCAACGCGTGCCGCTTATGACTTTTTGACCGCATTGCACAATCAGTTTGGTAGTTGGGAGCTGGCATTAGCCGCTTATAATGCCGGTCCTGGTCGTGTGCAAAAAGCCATTGATGCCAATAGAGCTCAAGGCTTACCTACCGACTATTGGTCGCTCAGATTACCGACTGAAACCATGAACTATGTACCGCGCTTTTTGGCAGTGGCCGAAATTGTTGCTAAGCCTGAGAAATATGGCGTTTATTTACCGGCCATCGCCAACCGTCAGCATTTTCGTAGTGTGCCTGTCAATTATGGCGTAAGCTTGGCCGAAGTATCTCAAGTCACCGGTGTTAGCTATGATGAGTTAGAAAGACTGAATACGGCGTTGACTTCAGCGCGTATCGACTCATCAGGTCCGCAGCGTATTATTATTCCTAATGATGTCAGTCTTACTACTGATGTGAGGCTGAGCGCTTTGAGGGGCAATGGCAGTAGTAATATTCTTGCTTCTAGCAATACCAGCAGCACTGCTACCACGCCAAGTTATTCTGGGTCGACAACGCCAAGCTATAACAATAAGCCATATACTAGTAGTACCTCATTGCCGGGTACTGGCAAAGGTCTTGCTGATTATGCAGCGAGCGCTAGCGTCCCGCAGCAAACCACCAGCTATATCCCGCCATCGTCATCAACGACCAGCAGCTCGGTTTATAGCAGCAGTGCCTCAGTGCGTACAGAGCCGCCTTTAACCTCAGCAGAAACCAAAAAAATCAATGCTGAGCTGAAAAGCAGTAACAGCTTACCGACCACATCAGCGCAAATCACACAAAACAATACCATCATTCAAGAGCCGCCACTAAGTAAAGCGGAGCGTGACTTTATTGCCAATCAAATTCGTATTAATACGCCTGAAACCAACGTTATTAACGCCGATGGTAATATCAACCTATCAGCAGTACAGACGCAGCAGTCCATCTTAGAAGCGACAGGAAAAGAGAAAAAACTGAGCTTCCCAAAAACCTCAGTCAGCAAACCAAAACCACAAGGCACACGTACTACTTATACGGTCAAACGAGGCGATACTTTGGCTAATATTGCCAGTCGCTCTGGTGTGAACTGGCGCGATATTGCTGAATGGAATCAGATGGATGCTAGTGCCAAGTTGCTCTCCGGTAGTACCTTATATTTATACAATGCCAAAACCATTGAACCATTGAGCACTACTAGCAGCACCGTCGCAAGCCAGCCTGAAAGTTATGTAGTACAAGGCGGTGATACGCTGATAGGTACTGCCAATCGTTTTGGTTTATCAGTAACGCAGCTAGCAACTTATAATAATTTGAGTAGCCGTGCAGACTTATTAAGAGGTCAGAAACTCTGGCTTATCCCAGGTAAAGTGACGGCTCCAGTCAGCACACCGGCCGCGCCATCGACCAAACCAAAGAAGTCATCGACTGCGACCAAAAACTATAAAGTAAAAGCGGGCGATGGCTTGATCGCACTTGCACGCCAATTTAATATAACGACTGAGACATTGGCTAGCCTCAATAAAATTGGCACCATAGACTCATTATACGTCGGTCAAACATTGAAAGTACCTGCCAACGTAGACTTTACTTTTAACAATGCGCCTAATACTACACCGAGCACAACCAGTAGCACACCTGCCAAGTCTAGCAGTGCAAGTTCTGTGGCAACGACCAATTATAAAGTCAAATCAGGGGATACTTTGATTGGCATTGCTAATAGTGTTGGGATTAGCGCAGAAGATATTGCAGCCGTAAACAGTAACTTTGATGCGAAAGCGCGCTTGCAACGTGGACAAACAATCAAAGTACCTGTCTCAAAAGAATTGGTCGATCGTCAGCTGAATGATGAAGCAGTCAGCTACAAGATAAAATCAGGCGATACTCTGACAGGTGTTGCTCAGCGTTACAATATTGGCTTGGGTGATTTGGCAGCAGCAAATAACCTCAAGACCAATTCTAACCTGATATTAGGTCGCACGATTACCATTCCTGCTAAAGGTAGTGTCAGTGCTTCTGCCAGTAGCAAGAGCAGTAGTACAGTGAGCACAGAGACAAACAGTAAGTCTGATAGCGCGCCAGCTACCAGTAATAGCGGCAAAAAGCTAGGTAACACAGAAAGCTATAAGGTTCAATCTGGCGATGGACTCATTGCCTTAGCACGTCGCTTTGGGGTTTCAGTTGAGGACTTAGCTGCTACCAATGATATGACGACCAAAGCCCAGCTACAGCGTGGTCAAACCATTAAAGTACCGAAAGTAACGGTCAGCTATACGGTTGGCTCAGGAGACAGCTTGATTGGACTGGCACGCAAATACGATGTTTCAACCAAAGAGCTTGCGGATATGAATAACATTGCAGTGGATACGATGCTGCAACGCGGTCAACGCTTAACGGTGCCTAATCGCTAATCTGTTCATATTTGAATAAATGTTGTTAATAAAAAAGCTGCTCTTATCAAAGAGCAGCTTTTTTATTCATAGTCAAAATTCTCTAAAAACGCGGTGTAATGGACATTATTCATGCTGGTGTAGGCTCTGAAGCTATATACTGTCTATATTTGCAAGGAATCAACGTCATGAATCAAAAAACTGCCCTTTTTGTCGTGACAAACACACCAAGAAGAACGGGCGCAAACTAGGCAA
>NZ_CAJGZK010000020.1 GCF_904846215.1 Psychrobacter glacincola
CTGATAATGAGATACAGGACATTGAGAATAAACTAAACAACAGACCAAGAAAACGCTTAGGGTTTAAAACGCCCAATCAGGTGTTCTATAATATAATTTAGCGTTGCACTTGGTATGTTAATCTAAGCATTTTAAAACATTGACCGATATTCGTTAAATAGAGTCGTCTGGTTTATGTAGTAGGAAACTTGGTATGAACGCGCGCAACGTGTAAGATTGTTTATACAGTTTGAGACAGAGCTATATTTATGCCCATGCTAGTATTGATTGGTTTTTTAACAATAAAATCAACATAATCCTTACGTAGAGATAAGCTTTTAGTGCTAGCGTAACGCATGGTTTAGTGTTAAATATAAGAGAGTAAAAATAGCTAGATTTTCTGGACAGCCATTTATAGATATTTTTTGATTTTACTAAAAACAGAGCATACTTTTCACTTAAAATAATTAGGTAGATATGATGAAAAAACAACCAGCACAGTGGTTACTCAGTGCAGCGTCAGTGGGCATCGCAGGTCTAATTCTTACACAGAGCTATGGCACCGCAGTGGCTGACACCAATACCGAAGGTTTCAAACAAACGCCTGAGCAACAGGTCACCACGCGCCAAGTAGCGGCATTGCTGGATCGAAGTCATTATCTTAATCAGCCACTTGATACCGCGACTGGTCGCGAGATTTTGTCTATGTATATCGATAGCCTTGACCCAAACCATACGCTGTTTTTACAGTCCGATGTCGATGAGTTTAAGAAAAAGTATGCGGATGAGTTTGGCGCGCGCCTAAAGCGTGGCGATTTATCTGCTGGGGTAGAGGTGTTTGAGCGCTATCGTAAACGCTCAAATGAGTATTTTGCCATGGCGAAAAAGATGCTGAAAACGGATATTGATTTGACCAGCAAGGATAACATTGTCCTTGATCGTGAAAAACTCAACCACTTTAAAACCAAAAAAGAACAGCGTAATTATTGGACAAGTCAGTTGAAGTTTCAGTTGATGAGTATTACTTTAGGCAAAGAAGACGAAAAAGCAAAAGAAAAAGTATTTTTAGATAACCCAGATATCACCCGTGGTCAAGATTTGGTCCGTAATGATGAGCGTACGCCAAGTGAGATTTTACTCAACCGCTTGTCCCGTCAGCAAGAACAATTTACCCGTCTCAAAGATGATGAGATTATGGAAACCATCTTAAACACGGCAATGCTGACTTATGATCCGCACAGCAATTATTACGCGCCCATTCAAGCCAACGAGCTACAAATTCAATCTAGTCTACAGTTAGAAGGGATTGGCGTATCTATCCGCCCTGATCGCAAAAATCCGGATTATACCCGCATTGTGACTTTGGTCGATGGTGGTCCTGCCGCAAAATCAGGTCAAATTAAGCCCAACGACTTAATTATTGGTATTGCCAAAGATGGTGAGACCATGACTGACGTGGTCGGCTGGTCAACGCGTGAAATCGTCAGTTTGATTCGTGGTAAGCGCGGGACATCGGTGACGATTAAAGTGCGTCAGCCTAACACCCCTGACGCTAGCGCCCGTAATGTTACTGTGGTTCGTGACATTATTCAGCAAGAAGAATCAGGCGTTACTCAGCGTGTGGTGGAAGTTCAGCGTCCAAACATTGATAAAACTCCGAAACGTATCGGTGTTCTTGAAATACCAAGCTTTTATTTGAACTACCGAGCCCGCCGTAATGGTGAGGACTACCGTAGTGTTAGTATCGATACCGAAAAGGCACTAAAAGAGCTAAATAAAGAGAATATCGATGGCTTGGTGGTTGATTTACGCAATAACCCCGGTGGCTCGCTAGATGAAGTTGCCAAGATGCTTGGTTTCTTTATTAAGAGCGGTCCGCTGGTGCAAATTCGTGACAATCGTGGCAATATCCAAGTTTACCGTGATGATGATGGTGGTAAGCAGCTATATGATGGCAAGGTAGTCGTTTTGACCAATCTTGCATCTGCATCCGCAAGTGAGATTTTTGCTGCTGCTATTCAAGACTATGGACGTGGATTGGTGGTTGGGAGTACAACCACAGGCAAAGGCTCTGCGCAAATTCAACTAGACAGTTTGGCGCTAGGTTCTGCGACGCTAACACAGCGTAAATTCTATCGTATCACCGGTGGCAGTACGCAAAATAAAGGCGTGGTACCTGATGTTGAATTGGTCAATATCTATGACGATGCAACCTTTGGCGAGCGCGCGCAGAAAAAAGCCTTGCCTTGGGATACGATAAAAACTGCACCATACAAGCCTGAGGGTAAATTTACCTCGAATACCTTAGCGACGCTAAACCAACAATCAAAAATCCGCCAACAAAAAAATCCGCAGTTTGTTTATTTATCGACACTGAATGATATCCGTAATATGGAAGATGAGAAAAAACCGGTTGCGCTAGATATCAACAAACGCCGCGCCAAAATGCAGCTGATAGAAAAACGCTCGTTAGAAGCTGAAAATAAACGTCAGATTGCATCAGGTGAGCGCCCTTATGCGAACTGGAATATTTATCAAGCAGCAATGGATGCGAAGTTTGAAGAGCGTAGTCAGATGAAGGCTTTGGAGCGCCCAGAGCTACCTGAAGACGAAGCCTATATTAATGAAGCGGCTTATATTATGCTGAGTGCTAAGCCAGAAGTATCAAGCAGTCCTGAAGAAAAGCTATAAGAAGGTAACATTAACCACCATCAATTCAGCTGTCCAAACCATCTTAAAAAATGCATGTAAGCATATGCTTACATGCATTGACGTTGAGACCTCTTACTTACTGTGGGTCAATCTGCGATTATACCTATACGGCACGATTGAACGAAAAGGTTCATAGGTACTAGGGATTGGTATCTTAAAAGTCGCATAATGGATAGGTAGTTTGATGATTAGGGATGATAGGGCTGGATGCCTGACCGTTATAAAATACTTCGGGATTAAGTATTGAATGACAGTAACATGGATGGTTGGTGATAAAAGCCGCATAATGCTAGTCGTTATGCGGCTTTGTTACGGTTGGGCTTTGTTATGTTTGGTCTTTGTTATGTTTGGTCTTTGCTATATCGGTGATATTAATTTTGAATAAACGTGAATACAGTTAAAATATCTCAAAAACGCTACAGTGCTGCTGATATAAATTTTTTGCAGCCTCTGTCTGCGTAGGCACAGCAAGCAAGAAAAATGAATATCAGCAGTACTTGAAGTATCGATATTCCTTTTCCCTCACTATAGAAACTTTCGGTGTAATGGACAAAATTGACCCATAAAAAAGGTCAATAGAAAAATCTACTGACCTTTTGCAATAAGTTATAATATCATTATTCACTCACAGCTTATGTATCTAGCACAATAATCTATAAAAGATTAGTGTTCAACGCCACCTGCGCCATGTACATGACCATGGTTCAATTCATCTTCGGTCGCCGCGCGTACTTCTTGGATTTCAACATCAAAAGTCAAACGCTTGCCAGCTAATGGATGGTTTGCATCAACAGTTACTTCTGTGTCACTGACAGCAGTGACGGTAACTAGCATGACTTGACCACCAGCTTCTGACTGAAACTGCATACCAGGCTGGATATCTTCAACGCCTTGGAAGTTGTCACGTGGTACATGTTGTACCGCTTGCTCTTGGTATTCGCCGTAACCATCAGCAGGCTCAACAACAGCATTGACTCTTTCGCCAGCAGATTTGCCTTCTAATTGTTGCTCTAGACCTGGGATGATATTGCTGTGACCATGCAAATAAGTAAGTGGTTGACCTTCTGGAGACTGGTCAAGGATATTACCTTCGTCGTCTTTTAGGGTGTAGTTAAACTTGACGGCAGTGTCTTTTGCGATAGTAGTCATAAATTATCCTAAATATAGTGATATTAAAAATTAAATACGGTTGAAATAAACCTAAAAAAGCCAATCAGCCAGCCAAATAGCCACGTCATCAGTTAATTATCATCAGTTTATTAGGGTAACTTTAGCAGTTAGCTTCTTTAATTGCGATAACTCCCCTCACTTTCAAGGTTAAAACAACAAAAAATGCCAATTAATCGTGTAATTGTGCAGAATAATCTGTGTTTTTAGCATATTAACAAAATACTGCCTTGTTAGTGTTAGGTACGCCAGTTGCGTTTTTGAACAAGGACTTCTACCATAGCGATAACTATAAGGATAAAAATATGACTTTCATTTCTCATACTGCAAATGGGCTGACCTCTGATATTCATTATCAATTCGACTTTGAGCGTTTTTTAGAGCATCTGGTTGATGTTACGCTTAGGTTTACGGCAGATACAGACGCGCCAAGCTTATGGTTGCCGGCATGGATACCAGGCAGTTATTTGATACGTGAATTTGCCCGAAATATTACCGCTGTCCATTACGAAATCTTGGATAAAGAGTTATCGGATAACCAGATTGTGAATAATAAAAATCCTAAGTGTTATCGCGCGCAAAAAACCGACAAGCATACATGGCAATTACCACAAGCTAAATCAGGGCAGACTCTAAAAGTCTATTACGAAGTATATTGTTACGATTTATCGGTCCGCACCGCTTATGTCGATCAGCAGCGCTTGTATGGCAATTTTACCTCACTGGCATTGGCTATTGATGGGCAAGAGCAATCATCAGTCAAAGTTAGTTTGATGATACCCGAAGCATTTTTTATGAATAAAAATAAAGAGCACGTATTATTGGCATGTGGCCTTAAAGCCACGCAGTTACAAAGCGATGAGCGAGACTTATATAGTGTGCAAGCGGACAGCTATCACGAACTGATTGATTACCCATTTGAGATTGCTATACAGGAGAAGTTTGATTTTATCATTCAAGACAGTCAGCACCAGACGCTGAGTCATCGCTTTTTTCTCACCGGTAAGCATAACGCTGATATGGGACGCCTGCAGCAAGATATTACTCAGATTTGTCAGACCTATCTCAACTGGTTGGGTGACGCGCCGTTTGATGATTATACTTTTATGACCTATGCCAGCGGGCAGGATTATGGTGGTTTGGAGCACATCAATTCGACCAGTCTGATTACGCCGCGTCGTGATTTGCCTGCTACCAATGAGACCGCAGTGCCAAGCGGCGATTATCAGCGATTTTTAGGTTTATGCAGCCATGAGTATTTTCATGCATGGTGGGTCAAAACGGTGCGTCCTGATGTCATGTTAGAGGTGGATTTGCGCCGCGAAGCCTTTACGCCTCTGCTTTGGATATTTGAAGGTTTTACCTCGTATATTGATGATTTTATGCTGCAAGCCTCAGGGGTGATTGACAAAGCAAGCTATCTGAAATTATTGGCAGAGCAAATCAATCGCTATTACCAAACGCCGGGTCGCGCGCAGCAAAGTGTGGCAGAATCGAGCTTTGATGCTTGGATCAAGCTGTATCGCAACGATGAAAACACTGGCAATGCGGGTATTAGCTATTACAATAAAGGCGCTTTGGTGGCATTATGTCTAGACCTAACGCTACTAGAAAAAAGCGCGGGACGCTATCGCTTATTTGATGTGGTAAAAACTTTTTATCACCAAGCTAAGCAAAATGACAACGAACGCATCGGTATCAGCAGTGCCGATATGGGGACTGTCATTGGGCAGTTTATGCTATTGGCAGATTGGGAAGAATTTGAGCGCTGCTATGTTAATGGCGTTAAAGAGTTGCCTCTAGAAGCGCTGCTTGAGGCTAACGGCATTCAGCTTTATAGCAATAGCAAAGAGACCGCTGATAAACACGTACCGTGGGGTATGAGGTGTACTGAAACGCCAACTGGACTTAAGGTCAATCGGGTGACACGTGGAAGTGCAGCGGCAAAAGCTGGACTTTCAGCGCATGATGTCATCATCGCAATTGATGGTATCAAGGCGGATAACAAACAATTGGCATTATTCAATGAGGCATCGCACGATATTGAATGCCATCTGTTTCGCCGTGATGAGCTGATGACGGTCAACGTTGTACCGAAAGTGAATACAGACGACAATCACGGTTCCGATAAAGTGTTGCCACATAGCATTAGCTTGCGTCTGGCGAGGACCAATACAGAGGATAAAGATAAGATAAATGGATTAAAAGTAGAAAGTACTTGGCTGGATGTGATGAAGGATGCTCAGTAATAGCGATTTGGCTCTCACACATAGATGAGAGCTTGGCAAGACTAGTGACTACTAAAAAGCCCATACTAAACAAGGATGCTTAGTATGGGCTTTGCGTTATACGCTTAAAATTTAAGCGTTAGGTTTTGTGGTTTTAACAACACCTATGGCTTCTTTCGTGTTTGCAGCAGTGTCCTTATCAGTATCATTGCTTGCAGCTTCTCCTGTATTAGCCAGCGTTTTTACAATCCATTCTTGTATCAATACAATTTCAGGCTGCTGGGCATCGATGATGTCTTGTGCCAATTTACGCATCTCTTTATCAGTACCATATTGGAGCTGTAGCATTGCCATATCTACCGCGCCGCGATGATGCGGCAGCATACTACGCGCAAACGCCATATCTGGTACAGGGTTTGCAATTGCAGTCATCATAGCATCATGCATGTCTTGCATACCTGCAGCATAAGCTTGTTGCATTGCTTGAGTGTTGGGCTTTGGCTCTGGCGCATCAGGGTGGCTGGCAAGCCATTTATTCATAATATCAATCTCAAGCTGCTGTGAGTCAATAATATCCTGTGCAAGTGTGTGCATCGTCTCATCAGTACCGTATTTAAGCTCAATCTTTGCCATATCTACCGCGCCGCGATGATGCCCAAGCATGCTTTTTGCAAAGGCAGTATCAGGATCATTATAAGCCATACCTACCATGATTTCATTATGCATATCGGTCATGGACTTCGTATAATCTTTGAGCATGTCTGTCATTGATGTCTCATCTGGCGCAGTGTCAGAAGTCGTCATATCATGACCTTCATTAGCAGCCATGTCGTCATGGCTTTCCACTTGTTCTATTGCGACCTGTACATCGTCTTGCGCTGTATTCCCCTCAACATCATCTGATACTGGCTGGCAAGCACTTATCAATAGCGCCGCAGAAACGCCAGTAGCAAACAAGGCAAAACGATGAAAAGCAGTCATGACATATCCTTACTATAAATTAAACCAGAAACTTAGCAAAAAGGCGTGCGATTCAGCTATAGCACAGTGTTAAATGTTAACAGAGAAACCTTACTCTCTCGATACGCTATGTTTAAGATGTCGTAATATCAGTGTCATATTATTAGCCACACCATTAGCCACATTTAAAAATCACGTGCTTTGTCGTTAGATTTCTCTTTAGTGTAGCAAAATATAGCCAGTCCTAAATAAAAGAAATACAAATGTTATAAATCACTACTGGGGTTCATTTTTCTTATTTGCTGTAGCTAGCCGACAGAGGCTACGAATCATTAACCCCAGTAACGCCGTGCTCTTTTAAAAATGGCTCAATTATAGCCAATCTAGCACACCCAGTTTGCGGCATTGCTCGCTATTTAGGTGGATTCGTACAAACTCACCAACGTCCAATTCTCCAAGCTCAAATCCTGCCACTGACCAGCGAATCAAGCGCAAACAAGGCAGTCCTACATGCGCCGTCATACGCCTCACTTGGCGATTTTTGCCCTCATAAATAGTCAGCATCAACCATGACGTTGGGATATTTTTACGCTCACGGATAGGCGGATTACGCTGCCATAGTTTGATAGGCAAGTCGGCTTCATCGACAAGTACAGCAGAGGCTGGTAACGTCCTACCATCTTTCAGTATAACCCCATCTGCCAGTTGTTTTAATTGTGCCGTAGTGACCACACCTTCCACTTGCACCAAATAAGTCTTGCCTTGTTTTTGTTTGTTTTGCGCAAAACCCTTTGCAGATGGTGGCTGAGTAATGGCTTTATTAATCCGTCCGTCACTGGTCAAAATCAGCAGCCCCTCTGAGGTAGCATCGAGCCGACCAGCGATACGAATTGACTTGTCCGTAAAATATTCTGATAAAGTAGTATGGTCGTTATTGCTGTCATCACGGAATTGACTTTGTACTCCGTAAGGCTTATTGAACAGAATCAGGCTGGCGCTGGACATAAAATAACATTTCCCAAAAATAAATGGCGGATAGCAGTTCACACATTATAAAAATTAATATATGAGTCAATCATAAAGATAGAGGTGCGTCTTACCTTAAGTTTATCGTATTGTACAAACATTTATAATGCTGTCATCACCACGATAAAACAGCTAGCATAACAGAATGCTAAGTAAGCTTAAAACACATAATATATATCAAGGAGCATCATCTCATGTCATATAACAAAGTTATCGTACCAAGAGACGGCGAAAAAATAACCGTAAATAGTGATTTGTCTTTCAATGTCCCAAACCATCCGATTATTCCCTTTATTGAAGGCGATGGTATAGGCGTTGATATCACGCCTGTCATGATTAAAGTGGTCGATGCGGCAGTTGAAAAAGCTTATAAAGGCAAAAAATCCATTGTTTGGATGGAGACCTATTGCGGTGAAAAAGCCTCTAAAATCTATGACGGTGAATTTATGCCAGAAGAAACGCTTGAGGTGTTGCGTGACTATGTCATCAGTATAAAAGGTCCACTGACTACGCCAGTTGGCGGTGGTATGCGCTCACTAAACGTAGCGCTGCGACAAGAACTTGATTTATACGTTTGTCAGCGTCCTGTACGTTGGTTTGAGGGCGTTCCAAGTCCTGTCCAGCATCCTGAATTGACCGATATGATCATTTTCCGTGAAAACTCAGAAGATATCTATGCCGGTATCGAGTGGAAAGCAGGCAGTGATGATGCCAAAAAAGTCATTAAGTTTTTAAAAGAAGAGATGGGCGTGACGCAAATTCGTTTTTCAGAGGATTGCGGTATTGGTATCAAGCCTGTATCAAAAGAGGGCTCACAGCGTTTGGTTCGTAAAGCCATTCAACATGCCATCGACAATGACTTGCCCAGTGTGACGCTTGTGCATAAAGGCAATATCATGAAATTCACCGAAGGCGCTTTTAAAGAGTGGGGATATGAGCTTGCCGCTGAGCGCTTTGATGCTCAATTGTTAGATGGTGGTCCTTGGATGACCATGACAAACCCTAAGACTGGCAATAAGATTGTGATTAAAGATGTGATTGCTGATGCATTTCTGCAGCAAATCCTGATGCGTTCTGCTGACTACTCAGTGATCGCGACATTGAACCTAAATGGTGACTACATCTCTGATGCGCTAGCCGCGCAAGTCGGTGGTATCGGTATCGCTCCCGGTGCCAATAAAGGCGGCGCTATTGCTGTATATGAGGCGACGCATGGTACAGCGCCAAAGTACGCCGGACAAAACAAAGTCAATCCAGGTTCGCTTATTTTATCAGCTGAGATGATGCTACGTGATATGGGCTGGATAGAAGCCGCTGACTTGGTCATAGACGGTATCCAAGGTGCTATCAAAAACAAAACCGTGACTTACGATTTTGAACGCTTGATGCCGGATGCCACCTTATTAAGTACCTCTGAGTTTGGCAAAGCGATTATTAAACATATGCATGCGTAAGAAAATGATGTCCTTTACATAATGTCTTATAAATAGTTTCTGACATGAAAAGCACTCATTAATGACAGACAAAAAAACACCCCAAAATCTAAGATATTTGGGATGTTTTTTTTATGCCAATGTCACTTCTATAAATCAACTTTTATAAGATGAGTTCATTATAATGATGCAATGGCGTTATTGAACAAAGTGCTTGGACGCATTGCTTGCTCAGCCAATGCCTCATCTGCTAAGTAATAACCTTTGAGATCCATAGGCTTACCTTGAGCATCATTCAGCTCTTTAATAATAGCCGCTTCATTACTCTCAAGATTTTGCGCAAGTGGCGCAAACTGTGCTGCAAGCTCGCCATCTTGCTCTTGAGCGGCAAGCTCTTGTGCCCAATACATCGCAAGATAGAAGTGACTGCCACGGTTGTCAAGCTCACCAGTTTTGCGTGATGGAGACTTGTCATTTAATAACAGCTTTTCAGTCGCTGTATCTAAGGTGTCAGCCAGTATTTGGGCTTTAGCATTGCCATCATTCTGTGCCAAATGCTCTAGCGATACAGCCAATGCCAAGAACTCGCCCAGTGAATCCCAGCGTAAATGGTTTTCTTCAACCAATTGTTGTACATGCTTTGGTGCTGAACCACCAGCGCCAGTTTCAAACAAACCGCCGCCCTTCATAAGAGGTACGACTGATAACATCTTAGCACTGGTGCCCAATTCTAAAATTGGGAATAAGTCAGTGAGGTAGTCACGTAAGATATTACCAGTAGCAGAAATCGTATCAAGACCACGAGCAACGCGCTCTAAGGTATAACGCATGGCACGAACTTGTGACATGGTTTCGATATGTAGACCGCTCGTATCATGGTCTTTTAGATACACATTGACCTTTTTGATCAGCTCGTTTTCGTGTGGACGATATGGGTCTAACCAAAAGATAACCGGCGTATTAGATTCGCGTGCGCGGCGTACTGCAAGCTTGACCCAATCTTGGATAGGCTCATCTTTGACCTGACACATGCGCCAGATATCGCCCTTCTCAACACGCTGCTCAAGCAAAATCTCGTTTGTTTCTTCATCAACAATACGAGCGATACCATTATCACTGGCTTCAAAAGTCTTGTCATGCGAGCCGTATTCTTCTGCTTTTTGTGCCATTAAACCAACGTTAGGTACCGTGCCCATAGTCGTTGGGTCAAAGTTACCATGCCATTTACAGAAATTGATCATTTCTTGATAAATACGAGCAAAGGTAGACTCAGGCATGACAGCTTTACAATCATATGACTTGCCATCAGCACCCCACATTTTACCGCCGTTACGAATCATAGCAGGCATAGAGGCATCGACAATCACGTCACTTGGTGAATGGAAGTTGGTAATACCTTTTGAGGAATCAACCATCGCCAAACGTGGGCGATGTACTTGGCAAGCATGTAAATCGCGCTCAATCTCTTCACGCGTTGATGCGGGTAGTGTTGAGATTTTGTCGTATAGGTCTGCCATACCGTTATTAACATTGATGCCTAACTCATCAAAGAAAGCGCCGTGCTTTTGGAAAGCATCTTTATAATAGGTTTTAACCGCGTGTCCAAATACGATCGGATGCGATACTTTCATCATGGTGGCTTTTACGTGCAATGAGAATAAAATACCGGCTTCACGGCAGTCTTCCATTTCACGCTCATAAAATTCAAGCAGTGCTTTTTTGCTCATGAACATAAGGTCAATAACTTCTTTATCAAGCAAAGCGATGCCTGTTTTGAAGACATTCACAGTACCATCGTCAGCTAAGCGTTCCATGCGCACGGTACGGGCTTTATCTAAAGTGATAGATTGCTCGCCTGCATAAAAGTCGCCGCTGTGCATGTGCGATACATGGGTCTGTGACCATTGCTTCCATTCACCCATCGAATGCGGATGCTTACGCGCATAGTTTTTGACCGCTTTCGGTGCACGGCGATCCGAGTTACCTTCACGCAGTACAGGATTCACCGAGCTGCCTAGGCTTTTGCCATAACGCTGACGAATCGCTATCTCTTCATCGGTTTGTGGATCTTCTGGAAAATCAGGAATACCGTAGCCTTTGCCTTGTAGCTCTTTAATCGCCGCTTTTAGCTGCTGAACAGAGGCACTGATATTTGGCAGTTTGATGATGTTGGTATTGGGATCTTGTGTCAGACGACCCAGCTCAGCTAAGTTGTCAGGAACGCGTTGCTCTTCACTTAAAAATTCAGGGAATTCAGCCAGTACACGGGCAGCAACTGAGATATCAGTCGTATCCACTTCAATGCCTGCTGTTTTAGTGAATGCTTTGACAATAGGTAAGAATGATACGGTGGCAAGCGCTGGCGCTTCGTCGGTTTTTGTATAAATAATTTTTGACATTGTAGTAGAGTATTCCTTTATGTTGTCAGTAATGAAGTGAATAAGGCTTGGATATTATTTAATACCCTTATATAGCCTTCATACCGTAATGGGCGATGACGTTGAATTAAGTACATCGCGTGTCACTTTTGCAATCATACAAAAATATATTGAAACGGTTCGACGCATTCAAATAGTTTTGAGAGTACTTGTTGACCTTATTTTGCAAAAATATCTTTTGGAAGCTGCTTTCACCTTTATGAAAAGCTTACCGTCAAAAGAGGGGTTGAACGATTGGGTAACACTGCCTAATGATACATGACAGTCGATATATTATAGTTCATCGACTATAAATCCGATATGATGTCAATCTCGTATGTTGAACTAAGTATACTATTTCGCTCATATCTCATCTATATGAATTATATTAAGCTAATAATACCCTTATTCTATCAGTCATCAAGATGGATATCATCTTTTCCATGTAATTTGCCTGTTTTTAATAGCAATTTTTATCACCTATGGCAGCAAATTTTTGTTTCCATAAAAATAGCACTGCACCGCTTTTAAACGCTAACGACAGTTTTGCAAATCGTGACAGCAAAAAAATGGCAATTTGCTAGGCTATAACATCAAGAAAAGTTATCAAAAAAACAGTGTGCTGATTATGAAACTACAATATGCGTTACTCAACGATACCAGTTGGCAAAGTCTTGGCGATTGGCAAATGCCAGACACGCCTTTTATGTCATTTGCCTTTTGGCAAGCGCTTAGTGATACTGGCGCAATTGGCGAGCAGGCGGGCTGGTTGCCTATTTATATTTTGGTCCACCGCGTAGAGGCGGATGAGGACTCGACAGTACAGCAAAGTCTGTCTTCTGTAGAGGCTTCTATGAAAGTGAAGCAGCCGGTTGCAGTAATGCCCGTCTTTATTAAAGGTCATCATCAAGGCGAGTTTGTATTCGACCATGCATGGGCGCAGGCTTACGCTCAGTATGGTCTCGACTACTATCCGCGTTTGGTGACCAGTGCTCCCTATACTCCTGTTACCGGTCAACGCTTATGGTTGGCAGAGGGCGAGACGCTCGATGCTGAGATTATAAAGACTGCTATCGCAGGTGTTGATGATATTGCGCAGCAAGTAGATGCCTCAGGCTGGCATGGATTGTTTGTCACGCCCGAATTGGCGGCTATCGCAACCACTTTGCTGCCGTTTAATAATAACGCTAATTCTGGAATAACAACGCAAACTTATGCAGAGAATTTATCTGCTTTTGATAGCGTCATCAACACTCCCATGCTTGAGCGTCAAGGCTGTCAATTTTTATGGCAAAATAAAAATCTAAGTCAAAACGAGCAGTTATTTGCGGATTTTGAAGAATTTTTGACCACGCTTAAAGCCAAAAAACGTAAAACCATCCGTGCTGAGCGCCGAAAAGTTGCTGAGCAAGGCATTATTTGTCAACGGAAATGTGGCGATGAGATTACTGAGTCAGACTGGAAGACGTTTTATCACTGTTATGTGATGACTTATGCGATACGGGGGCAGCAGCCTTATTTGACCATGGATTTTTTTGACGCATTGGCAAAAAAGATGCCTGAGCATTTATTTTTAGCACAAGCGTTTGATGCCAGTGGGGAGATTATCGCGAGCAGTTTGTTTTTATATGATACGCCTGACAGTAAAATGGCGACTTTATACGGTCGCTATTGGGGCGCGCTTGGTGAGTATGATAGTCTGCATTTTGAGCTGTGCTATTATCAAGGTATTGAGTTTGCTATTGAGCAGGGCTTGTACTATTTTGACCCAGGGACGCAAGGCGAGCATAAGCTGATTCGTGGCTTTATCCCAACTACCACCCACTCATTACATCGTATTTATGATGCGCGTTTTGTACCAGCGATTCATGATTTTTGCACAAAAGATCGGTCACATATGGCGCAGTATCGAGAGCAGGCATTTGAAGCTTTGCCGTTTAATATCGATAATATGCCAGCGTTTGATAACAATGAGTAACCTTATTCTTTAATCCCCTTCTACTTAATAAAGCACATATTAGCCATAAACCATGACCTCTAATTTCTCTTGTTCTAATGACTTACTGCCACCTGAGCTTCTGGCTTGGCTAAATACCGAAGGCTCGCTAACGGCATCGTTAGAGGTAAAAGCAGGGCAGCCGTTACTTGTGAAGCGTCACTTTGAGGGCTATCGGTTATTGTCTTTGGCACAAAAAAAGCAATTGGGTATACAGGGGGCAGCGCTCAGCCGTACACAGCTGGCGTGGGTGCGCGAGGTGTATTTATACGGTAATGATGAGCTACCATGGGTGCAGGCGCAGAGCCTGTTTCCGCTATCCAGTCTACAGGGCAGTGCCAGACGGTTACAGCAGCTAAAAAGCACCCCAATCGGCTATGTGTTGTTTAAGCGCAGTCGCACCTTGCCCAATCAGCGCTTTATCAAACATACGGCAGATGGCTGGCAACGGCAGACGCTTTATGATTGGTACGGTCGTCCTTTACTCATTAGTGAGACCTTTTTGCCAGAATTCTGTGAAAAACAGTTGGACATTAAAATTAATGATTATCAAATTAAGACAATTGAATAATTAGCCAACTGTTTTTTACTTTCTCATTTGGATGGGTTTCTAGTGAATAAATTTTAATGAATTTACTGCTTCTATTTAGATGATATATTTATAAGTTACTGAAAAAAATAGATTTAAATATAGAGGATTTTACTTTGTTCTCAACTCAATATAAGGTGAGATTTTTTTGCGCTCGTCACATAAAGTTTCATGTTACACTTAAACTTTAGCAAGGATATCGATGCAAAAGCGTGTCGAATTTATTGTTAAATCTGACAAGCTAATAACAAGCCCATAGCTTTTGCTTGCTTATTTCAAACTTCTTTTGCTACTCGCTTCTTTTCAATGACCGTCATGACCAACGACTGTCACCACTTAGGACCTTATTATGTTTAAAGATATCTCTATCGAAAACTTTGATCCAGTACTTGCTGAAGCCATGGCCGCTGAAAGCGTTCGTCAAGAAAACCATATTGAGCTGATTGCTTCAGAAAACTACTGCTCACAAGCCGTTATGGAAGCACAAGGTACTGATTTGACCAACAAATACGCTGAAGGCTATCCTGGTAAGCGTTATTACGGTGGTTGTGAGCACGTTGACGTCGTTGAGCAATTGGCGATTGACCGTGCAAAAGAATTGTTTGGTGCAGAATATGTGAACGTACAGCCACACTCTGGTAGCCAAGCAAACTCTGCTGTCTTTTTAGCATTGCTTGAAGCCAATGATACCGTACTTGGCATGAGCTTAGATGCTGGTGGTCACTTGACTCATGGCGCACATATCAATTTTTCAGGTATGAATTATAATGCTGTACAGTATGGCTTAGTTGAAGGCACTGGTCTTATTGATTATGATCAAGTTGAGCGTTTGGCAAAAGAGCATAAGCCAAAAATGATTATTGCTGGTTTTTCGGCATACTCGCAAGTGGTCGATTGGGCGCGTTTCCGCGAAATCGCTGACGAAGTTGGTGCTTATTTGCTCGTAGATATGGCACACGTTGCCGGTTTGGTCGCTGGTGGTGTTTATCCAAGCCCAGTACCATTTGCTGATGTGGTTACCACGACGACGCACAAAACCTTACGTGGTCCACGCTCAGGTATGATTTTGGCTCGTGATGAGAAGCTTGCCAAAAAATTAAACTCTGCTGTTTTCCCAGGCAGCCAAGGCGGTCCGTTGATGCATGTCATCGCGGCAAAAGCAGTTTGCTTTAAAGAAGCGTTAGAAGATAACTTCAAAACCTATCAGCAGCAAGTGGTTAAAAACGCCCAAGCGATGGCGAAAGTCATCCAAGAGCGCGGCTATGAAGTCATCTCTGGTGGTACTGAAAATCATCTGATGCTGATCAGCCTAGTTAAGCAAGAAATGACTGGTAAAGAAGCCGATAAGTGGTTGGGTGATGCGCATATCACCGTCAATAAAAACGCCGTACCAAACGATCCAAAATCTCCATTTGTAACCTCTGGTATCCGTATCGGTACGCCAGCGATTACCACTCGCGGCTTCAATGAAGCGCAAGCTAGCGATTTGGCAAGTTGGATTTGTGATGTGCTTGACAGCCGTGGTGATGAAGCAGTGACTGCTGAAGTCCGTGGCAAAGTAGAAGCTATCTGCAAAGAGCTTCCTGTCTATGCTAAAAATCAATAATTCTTGATTCGTTAGTTTTATCAGTCAAATAAAAAAACCGCTTAGCATTTGCTAGGCGGTTTTTTTATTCTTAGAACATTAATCTGACTGGTTAAAACGGCAACTTGGTAAATATCTGCAATACGGTCGCGTTAACGATATCGACGAAGAAGGCACCAACCATCGGTACAATCAAAAATGCCTTATGTGAGGGTAAATAGCGATCGGTGACTGCCTGCATATTGGCAATCGCCGTAGGGGTTGCACCCATACCAAAACCACAATGCCCTGCTGACAAGACGGCAGCATCATAGTCTTTGCCCATGAGTTTAAAGGTCACAAAGTAAGCATAGCCAATCATAAGGACTGTCTGTGCCAATAAGATGATCAATACGGGACCTGCCAAATCAGTCAGTTGCCATAGCTTCAATGACAATAATGCCATCGCTAAGAAAAGACTCAAAGAAGCATTGCCGATGACGTCAATCGCACGGTCAAACATATCAAAATTGAATACCATGGTTAAGGTATTGCGCAAAATCACACCCCCTGCCAGCGCCCATACGAAGGTAGGCAACTCAAACCAGGTATCCTGTGCCACCAAGGTCATGAGATCAGCAAACGCGAGTGCTGCGGCAAACAGTGCCAATGATTCAATGGTAGACGATGCAGTAATCAGACGGATATTATCCGGTTTTTCAAACATCTCCTTGTTGCTGTGAACTTCCTCTTCGCTGTGCTTGGTGCTATAGAGCGACTGCTCGCTTGCCAGTTTTTCAACATCACTTGGGTTTGAATTGACTGCCGTAGGCTTGAGACCAAGCTTTTTAATCAAGCGACGGGCAACAGGACCACCGATAACACCACCTGCCACTAAACCATAAGTGGCAACTGCGATACCCAGCGTCGTCGCGCCAACGACACCATATTGCTCCTCTAATGTAATGCCCCAAGCACCCGCAGTACCATGTCCACCGGTCAAAGCGATTGAACCGGTCACCAAGCCAAGCAGAGGATCAAGCCCAAGTGCGCTTGCCATTGCCACACCAAGAATGTCTTGCAAAATGATAAAGACAGACACGATGATGGTAAAAATCAGTAAGGGTGAGCCACCTGCTTTTAACCGACCAAAATCAGCGCTGAGCCCGATAGAGGCAAAAAACATCAGCATGGTCGCGGTTTGCAACCCTTGATGGAAATTAAAGCTATAGCCCCAAACGATATTAAGCATATAGACGGCAATCGCTGCGACCAAACCGCCTGCGACCGGTTCTGGAATATTGAAATCTTCTAAAAACTTAATTCTTTTGACTAAGAAGCGTCCAAGCAACAGTACCAATGTGGCTAATATCAGGGTGTAATAGCCGTTTAGGGTGATTTCCATATGTTAATCCTTTCTATAAATAGTAATTAACCTGAATTCAGGATAAATCTGTTTTTATCTCGAATTGAGATTCTTCTCTGACTGGCAACTAAGACAAATCATCGGACGCCACGACAATCCACAGCTGTGGTTTGCCAAATTCTTTAAAAGCATCTTCTACAAGACTTTTGAAGACATTAAAATCTTCGGTATGGATATTTTTAACGGCTGTTAAATCAAGTGTTAAATACTCAACATCACTGTCTGTTAAGCAATCCCACGCCGCATCCCAGTTATGACCAAACCAACTTGGGAAATCGCACGCTTTTGCTAAGCTGCTTAACAGTGTTTCTTTATCTAACCGCTCTTCGATAGGTATGGCGGTGGCTTGTTCAGGAATAGTGGCAAATGCTTTGCTTTTTTTACCTTTAACAAGGTTTTGCTCAATGCTATGTTGAGTCACATAATAAATGGCTTGAGTCATATCATTTCACCTCCAGTTTTTGAAAGCTGCCGTAATGATCAAGGGTCAAATAATAAATGGTCGGTGGATGACCGCCAGTGACGATACGCCGCGCGCCGCGATGCGAAACGGCAGGTGTGGGTACAGTATATTCGCGATAGTAGCCTTGCGACTGCGCCGGTAGCTTACCTTCGCGATTATAGAAAGTGCTGCCATCTTTGCTGGGATAAGGAAACGGACCACCTTGCTGAATAAGTGCAAGTGTCTGATCTATCTGCGCATCACCAGTGATAGCTGCTGTATTCGAAGTACTGGCAGGTTCAATGGAGTTTTGCGAGAGGGTAGTAGATGTAGATGGCGTGCTATCAGCAAAAAAACTGGATTTCAAATCAGCAAAGAAATAGACCGCAACAGCGATAATGGCAATCAAACTGAATAGGGTAGAAAAGCTGCTTTTCTTATTTTGGCTGCTACGATTATTTTTATGCTGATTGTTTTTCTGGTAAGCGTTTCGATTGTTTTTCTGCTGAGCATTATCTGATTTGCGATGAATTGAATTAGATGCTGAATTGGATGCTGAAGTTTCTAAAATGCTCAATTCATCCGATGTCACTTCGGTGGCGCGCAATTGATTTTTGTCATTGCGTTCACTATTAAAATAAACCCGTTGCCCCTCGCTGATAGGCTGCGACATGCGCACGGATTTTATGTGGAAAAACACATCTTCACTCTGATTGTCGACCTCGATAAAGCCATAGCCTTTATCAGAATTCCAGTGCTTAATTTGACCACTTTGCATGGGCATCCTCGTCCTATCGATAGGTTCTCATCAGGTAAAATAATGGCTATAGTCAGGGAAAAGTAATATCGATACATCAAGTACTGCTGATATTAATTTTTCTTGCTTGCTGTGCCTATGCCGACAGAGGCTGCAAAAAATTTATATCAGCAGCACTGTAGCGTTTTTGAGATATTTTAACTATATATGTCATATATAACATATTTATTAATAATAAAAAAACGCCAGCAATTAAGCTGACGTTCTGTAACAATTATACTGCAGACGACATTATAGATTGTAGTGAAGACGTAATAAATTAGGCACGTGTTTCGCCATGACCATAAACAATCCACTTTTGTGAAGTTAAGCCTTCAAGTCCAACGGGTCCGCGCGCGTGAATCTTGTCCGTTGAGATGCCAATTTCGGCACCAAGACCGTATTCAAAACCATCGGCAAAACGGCTAGAGGCATTGATCATTACGCTTGCTGAGTCCACTTCGCGGATAAAGCGTTGCGACTTGGTATAGTTGTCCGTAATGATGACGTCGGTATGATGACTGCCGTGGGTGTTGATATGCTCAATCGCTTCATCAATGCCGGATAATATCTTAATCGCGAGGATAGGCGCGAGATATTCGGTATCCCAGTCTTCAGCGGTGGCGGCTGATAGATGACCCTTAAGGGTGGCATTATCGTTCAAAATAGCTTGCGCTTTATCATCAAGGCGCAGTTGCATCGCATTATCAGCTTCAACGATGGCTTCGGCAATTTTTGGCAACAGCTCATCAGCGATGGCTTCATCGACCAACAAGGTTTCCATGGTATTACAAGTACCATAGCGATGGGTTTTGGCATTGACGCTGACGTTAACGGCAATCTTGGGATCAGCATCACTGTCGATAAAGGTATGACAATTACCGTCTAGATGCTTAATTACAGGCACGCGAGCATCGCGACTGATACGCTCAATCAAACCTTTGCCGCCGCGTGGTACGATAACATCAACATAATCGGTCATGGTGATAAGCTCGCCGACTGCTGCACGATCTGTGGTCTCTAGCACTTGGACACTATACTCAGACATACCAACGTTTTTTAGTCCCTCTAAAATACACTTGGCAATCGCTTGATTGGATTCGAATGCTTCAGAGCCGCCACGCAAAATGATGGCGTTACCGGATTTTAGTGCGAGCGAGGCAGCTTCTAAGGTGACATTGGGACGTGACTCATAAATCATACCGACCACACCAAGTGGTACGCGCATTTTTCCCAGATGAATACCCGATGGACGATAGGTCATGTCTGTGACCTCACCAATAGGGTCAGGCAATGCAGCAACGTCTGTTAAGCCTTGTAGCATGCCATCAAAACGGGCGTCATTTAACTCCAAGCGATCAAGCAGTGCGGCATCTAGGTCGTTTTTTTGACCATTATCCATATCGATTTTATTGGCAGCTAAGATATCTTGCTTGGCGTTCTTTAATACGTCATGAATCGCCATCAGGGCAGCGTTTTTATCGCCCGTATTGGCAGCAGCCAGCGCTCTTGATGCGGCGCGCGCTTCTTTACCGACGTTTTGCATATAAGCGGTTACGTCTGTGGTATTGGTTTGACTCATAAATATTCTTCCTTATAGTTATAAATAGAGAACAAGTAGCGCTCTAATGGCACTCTGCTATTTAACATAGAGGAGATTAGGTCGATAGTAAAGCCGATTTTGTGAATAGAGCTCGCTTGTTTTTATATGATAGTCATGATTGAGCATTGGATTGATGGTTACGTATTTTTAACAGAAATAGACTGCAATTACTAAGGTAGTCGCTATGAATCGTCCGTATAGTGAGCGTTAAGAATCGAAAGATTCATTTCAACTGTGCGGTATTATTTCTGGAATGACTCGGTTGTATGATAGCTATTCATAGTAGAAATTAATCATAGTAAATAAAAATATTGGAGAATAAACATGACAATCAACCAACAACACATGCAAAAATCTGGCGCTTATAAAAACTGGATGGGCGTTGGACTGGTCGCCGCGGCATTGACGCTAAGTGCCTGTGGTAAAAAAGACGAGGCACCGATAGAGACAGCGCCAGCAGCCGATGCGCAGACTGCGGTAGAAGAAGAGGCGACGGGTGTGGCTACTGCCGGCAACTCTGACGATGTGGCGGTTGCAACGGCTGGTAATGATATGGCTGTGAGTAGCACGGATGATGTCGCTGTGGCAACTGCTGATGATGCAGAGATGATGGACGGTACTGGAAGCGAAGAGCACGTCTCAAGCTACTAATGTGGCAGATAAAACAGCGCCAATGCTATTAAAATGATAAAATGAGGCCCATAACATACAATCAGTTATGGGCCTCATTTCATAAAGGCTATTTATCGTCAAACGCCTTTTTATCGCTACGCTTTTTTCACTTTATGTTTTCACTCATATTTATTGGAAGTCTGCTAAACCATGCTTGATACTGCAAAGAACCCGACTCGACCTATCGCTTTAGACTTACAAGATATTCATAAAAGCTTCGGCTCATTGGCCGTACTGAAAGGCGTGTCTTTGACTGCCTATGACGGCGATGTTATCTCTATTTTAGGCTCGTCCGGCTCAGGTAAGTCGACTCTGCTTCGCTGTATCAATCTGCTCGAAAAGCCCAATCAAGGTCGTATCATCATCGGCAATGATGAGCTGATGCTAAAGCCAGCTAAGTCAGGCGAGTTGCAAGCGGCTGATATCAAACAGCTAGAACACTTACGCGCGCGTGTGGGTTTTGTCTTTCAGAATTTCAATCTATGGCCACATAAAACGATTATTGACAATATTATCGAAGGGCCAATACAAGTCTTAAAAATAAAAAAAGACCAAGCGATTAGCGATGCTGAAAAGCTGCTCGATAAAGTCGGTTTGCTGGATAAAAAAGACGCTTATCCGGCGAATCTATCTGGTGGTCAGCGTCAGCGTGTTGCTATCGCGCGCGCCCTTGCGATGCAGCCACAAGTGTTATTGTTCGATGAGCCAACTTCTGCCTTGGACCCTGAGCTGGTCAATGAAGTGCTTGCCGTGATGCGAGAGCTGGCAGCAGAGGGACGCACGATGCTGATTGTGACGCATGAGATGCGTTTTGCTCGTGACGTTTCTAGTAAAGTGGTGTTCTTGCACCAAGGCGTTATTGAAGAGATTGGTACGCCCGAGCAAGTCTTTGATAATCCTAAGTCTGAGCGTGTCAAAGACTTTATGGCCTCACATCGTTAAAATTAATCCATTGCTTAAATCTAGTAAAATTGCAATCTTAGCAATAAGTATTTAAAACGCCAAGATTACACATCAGTAAGTCCACCAATAGTAAGTTCACCAATGTTTTTATTACCGGATGATGACAGTCGGTATGCAAAACGTTTGTTTTTGATATTCTACTCAGGTATTATCAAAAGACCTATGGGCGGGTATTCATATCGCTTGCCCCTATATCTAAATATCTCACAGTCTGGATATCCAGTTACCTGAATCTGAGTGTCTTATCTGGCAGGGACGTCAGGGAAAGATAGATTAGAACGCTATAATCAGTCCTAAATAAAAGAAATACAAAGGTTATCAATCACTACTGAGGTTGATTTGCTTGCTGTGCCTACGCAAACAGAGGCTGCGAATAATTAGCCTGAGTGGTAGGGGTATTGTGCTCTTTTAAAAGTGGATCAACTGTATATTATAAATCATATTAAGAACCCATCAGAATTTAAGGAACGTATGATGTCGAATTCTCGCCTATTATGGTCATCAATGACCGTTACTGCCGCGCTTATGCTAGGTGCTTGTAGTGAGCCTAGCAATAAAGCTGCCAATACCAATGCAGATGCACCGGCAGCAGGAACCGCTGGCAAGACCATTCGTATCGCGACTGAGGGCGCATACCCTCCTTTTAACTATACCAATGCAGATGGCAGTTTGGCGGGTTTTGATATCGACGTTGCCAATGCTTTATGTGAGCAGATGCAAGCCAAATGTGAGATTGTCGCTCAAGATTGGGATGGTATTATTCCAGGTTTATTGGCGCAAAAGTACGATGCCGTTATCGCTGGTATGTCTATCACAGCTGAACGCCAAGAAAAGGTTGATTTCAGTGAGCCTTACTTTGCTAATACGATGGTTTGGCTGACCGACACCAAAGGCAGCTTTGATCCTAAATCAATCAAAAATCTGACGCTTGGTGGTCAACGCTCAACAACGCCGGGTGCTTATTTACAAGACAATTATGAAGGCAAAGATGGCAATACCGTTCAGCTTTATGATAATTATGACAATGCTTATTTGGATCTAAAATCTGGTCGCAGCGATGCTGTACTGGCTGAAAAAGTATCTGCCAAATCATGGTTAGCAGACAACTCTGAAGGCTTCGGTATTGTGGGTGATGAGATTGACAATGATGACAATATTGCCATTGCTGTCCGTAAAGGCGATGCACTCAAAGAAGATTTTAATAAAGCGTTGAGTGAAATTCGCAGTAACGGTGAGCTTGCCCGTCTTGAGCAGCAAAACTTTGGTCAATAAGCTTTCGTTAATGAGCTTTTGTTAATGAGCTTTCATTAATAAGCATTGATCGATAATGGCTATTGCGTAAACGGCACAGGTATATACGGCTATTAAATATATTAAGGACTAACAACTATGATAACTTCAATGACCTCGTCACTCACTAAAAAAGCCTTATGGTTAGCGCCACTTAGCGTTGCCATGCTGATGCTGGCAGGTTGTAATAATAGCGCTACACCAGTAGAAACTACTGAGGCAGACGCTGCAACTGATGCGCCTTTAAATATCAAAATCGCGACAGAATCAAGCTATAAACCTTTTAGCTATACCGATGCAGATGGTAAGTTAATCGGCTATGAGATTGAATTGGTTGATGCGCTTTGTGCGCAAATGAAAGCCAAATGCGAAGTTATCTCGCAAGATTGGGATGGACTCATTCCAGGACTGAATGCGCAGAAGTTTGATGCTGCCATCGCTGGTATGTCAATCACCCCTGAGCGTAAAGAAGTGGTCGAATTTAGCGACCCTTATTTTCATACTGGCATCATTTTAATCGGTAAAAAAGGTGATGATGTCAGTGTTGACGCTTTAAAAGGTAAGCCTATTGCCTCACAGCGCTCAACCGTTGCCTCGCAATATCTACAAGATAAACATGCTGATGCGGATATCAAACTTTATGATACCCAAGATAATGCGTATCTAGATCTAACGTCAGGTCGCGTGCGGGCGATGATGTCCGATAAAGTGACCGGTATTGATTGGCTAAAAACCGAAGCCGGCAAGGATTATGAAGTCAAAGGTCAAGAAATCAGCACCAGCGATGATGCCATGGGTATTGCTTTCCGTAAAGGCGATCCATTGGTTGCCAAATTCAATAAAGCCTTGGCTGAGCTAAAAGACAATGGCACTTATGATCAAATCACAGGTAGCTATTTTGGTACCAGCTCAACCGCTGCTGCTCAAAAAGCAGTCGCTGCTAATGATGTCAAAGAGGTCGTAGTTGTAGATAAAGGTAATATCGATGCTGATGCAGTAATTGCTAAAGAAGAGCAAACAGCAGCAAACTAGTATCTGTGTTGGCAAATATGTAGTGATCATAAATTTTGAGCAATACATATTTGCTAACGCGTATCAAAATTTTACGACGTAATAACCTCAAGGATGATTATGAGCAACCCTTTTGTCATAGGATCAGATTCAATGACCAATCAGCGGTTTTCAAAACCTATGCTCGCAGTAGCAGCACTTTTAGCCTTGGCAGGCTGTAGTAACGGTCAAAATCAGTCTAACGACAGTGCTAGCTCAGATGCCACTGAAACCGCTAAAACAGACTCGGCTTCGACAGATGATAATGTGCTGCGTATCGCTACAGAAGGTGCTTATGCGCCCTTTAACTATACCAATGCCGATGGGACATTGGGCGGCTTTGATATTGAGATTGCCAATGCTATCTGTGCAGATATGCAAGTAACTTGTGAGATTATGGCGCAAGATTGGGACGGTATTATCCCCGGTCTAAAAGCCGGCAAGTATGATGCTATCGTTGCGGCGATGTCGGTGACCCCTGAGCGCGCGCAACAAGTGGCTTTTACGGATCCATATTTTAGCAATACTCTGGTATTTTTGGCCAAAAAAGACAGCAGTTTTGATCCAAGCAATAGCAGCGATATCGACTCCCACTCTATTGCCGCGCAGCGTTCAACCATCTCTTCGCAGTGGTTAGAAAAAGCTTATCCAAAAGCGGATATAAAGCTCTATGATACGTTGAGCAATGCTTTTTTAGACTTGGGTTCAGGTCGCGTCGATGCCATGATATCTGACAAACTGCCAGCGATAGAATGGCTCAGCTCACCATCAGGTAGCAACTATGTGCTAAAAGGTGACGAGATTGATATCAATGATAATTTTGCGATTGCCGTACGACCAGGTGATGTACTGCAAGCCAAAATTAATACCTCATTGAGCAATATTAAAGCCAATGGTACTTACGATAAGATCAATCAAAAATACTTTGCTGTGCCAGCAAGTGCGACGCTAACAGAAGCGCCAGCTGTAGATAGTGCTACAAAATAAAGTCTCAGTAATATTCGTATTCATGAGCGCATTAATATTGTGCTAATAAGCATGAGGACATCGCCATTATGGTGATGTCCTTTTTTTTGTGCTACATATAGTTAAAATATCTCAAAAACGCTACAGTACTGCTGGTATAAATTTTTTGCAGCCTTTGTCTGCGTAGGCACAGCAAGCAAGAAAAATTAATATCAGCAGTACTTGATGTATCGATATTACTTTTCTCTGACTATATTTATGGACATGCTAGGTTTTTAGGTGTTATCAACCAACAGCTTTGCTCTCATTTGACTGAGTTATCGGTTTTTTAAGGATATAGATATCTATTTAGCCAACGCTTTTACACGTCAGTATTAACATAGCGGCGAATGAATATGATAAAATCAGCGCACTTTTCTACTGTGTCAATTATCACGGTAATAATCGTATCAATCTAGCGTTCATCTACGACGCAAATGACTTATATTTATTGGGTCTAAAGTACGTTTATTAACTGTATTCAGCTATTGATGCTGATTTTTTTAACTCATATTTTGCAATATTGCTAATATAAAGAGACTGAGTGGATAATTGTGTTTGATTTACAAGGATTTGGCGCGCTTTTATTAAGCGGCGCTACCGTCACCATACAGCTTGCCGTGACCAGTTTGATCATCGGCATGTTCTTAGGCTTGCTCGGTGCTACAGCAAAGCTGTCTAATGTCTGGCTGCTGCGCAAAATTGCGACTGTCTATACGGCGACGATGCGCGGTATTCCTGAGCTGCTATTGGTGCTTTTTATCTATTATGGCGGCTCTATATTGCTCATGAGCATCCTCAAAAAGTTCGGCTATAACGACTATGTCGAGATTAGTGCTTTTTGGGGCGGTGTGATGGCGTTATCTATCGCTTTTGGTGCTTATGCGACTGAAATCTTTCGCATGTCGATTCAAGAGATTCCGATAGGGCAACGAGAAGCAGCGCAAGCGATTGGTATGCGTCCGTTTCAGACTTTTCATCGCATTACCTTGCCGCAAGTATGGCAGATTGCACTGCCAGGTTTGGGGAACTTATTTTTGGTTCTGCTAAAAGATACCGCATTGGTGTCGGTCGTCGGTCTCAAAGATATCATGTATCAGTCCTCGCGCGCGGCGCAGTCAACACAGCAGCCATTTACCTTTTATATGGCGGCGGCGATTATTTATTTGGGTCTCACCATGCTGATTACGGGCTTTATGATGTGGCTTGAATGGCGTGCCAATCCAGCGGCGCGTTATGCTAAAAAGCTCAGCCGTCAAACCGCTCAACGTCAATCGACCATAGGATAAGGGGAAGACACTATGGATTGGAATTGGCAGGTTATTTTTGATCATATCCCAGACTTACTCGGTGGCGCGGTATTGACCGCTCAGCTGGTGGTGGTGTCAGGTATTATCGGGCTATTTTTTGGTTTGGTTTTGGCGCTGTTACGATTGTCCAAAAATTGGATGGTACAGATACTCCCTTTTCTGTACATTTTCTTTTTCCGTGGCACGCCGTTACTGGTACAGATATTTCTGATTTATTACGGTCTTGGGCAGTTTGAGGCGGTACGTAATTCGTTCCTATGGGAGCCAGTATTGAGCCAAGCTTACTGGTGTGCCATTATTGCCTTTACCCTAAATACCAGTGCGTACTTGGCCGAGATTATCCGCGGGGCTATCCAAAATATTCCGCTAGGCGAGCTTGAAGCTGCCGATGCAATCGGGATGTCAAAGTGGCAGAAACTCACACGTATTACGTTACCGCGTGCTTTTGGTATTGTCGTTCCGGCGTACAGTAATGAAGTTATTTTTATGCTAAAGGGCAGTGCGCTGGCGTCAACGATTGCTTTAATGGATATTACTGGTGTCGCTCGTACGATTAGTGCGCGCACTTATACCTTGATGGAGCTATTCTTCGCTGCCGGTATTGTTTATCTGTTATTGTCGTGGGTGATTCTATTTAGCTTTAGACTGTTTGAAAAGCGTATGAATCGTCATGCAAGCTATGTACCACCAGATGTGATAACGCATACGATTCCTTAATTGTTTGGCATTGATATGGCTGTAGAAAATGCTGCATTTATTGCTAATAAAAATATCCATAATTTTGCTGTGAGAGTCTAGTATGAGTCAATCACCACATATGTCGTTAGCGAATGCTATTGTTGCTGGTGTCAATAACGATAACAACGTTAAAAACGTTGATGAGCGCTTACGTGCGCCTATTGGCAAGGTCGTTTGTGTTGGCCGTAATTATGCAGAACACGCACGTGAGCTTGGCAATGAAATACCAAAATCGCCCATCTTATTTATGAAGCCAGCATCGTCCGTGGTCAGCGTGCATAATGATATTATCCGTCCAAATCCAGCGCTATATGGCGACACTCATTACGAAGCAGAGCTATGCATTCAACTGGCAGCCGACTTATCCGCAGCAACGATTGAACAAGCAAAGCAAGCGATAGGTGGCGTGACATTAGGGCTTGATTTGACCCTACGTGACTTGCAAAGTAAGCTCAAAGAAAAAGGTCATCCTTGGGAGCGGGCTAAATGCTTCGATGGTGCTTGCGTACTTGCTGATTGGCTTGATCCGCAAGTATTTGGTGATTTCAGTCATACCGACTATCAGCTCTATATCAATGATGAGTTGAAGCAAGATGGCGATAGCGCCCTAATGCTGTTTTCAGTGTATGAGCTACTGGCAGAGATTAGCCATGCTTTTAGCTTGCAAGCAGGTGATGTCATAATGACTGGTACACCAAGTGGCGTTGGTATATTGCAGGCAGGTGATGCGCTAACATTCAAGCTCAGTGACCATGAATGGCAGGTGCAAGTTCGATAATTTTTTATAGAAGCAGTATCGTATAAGTTTCCAAATACATTGACTATATCAAAAAATCCCAAGTTCACACTTGGGATTTTTTATTTATCTGGTTTTCAACGTACTGTCATAAACACTCAGTAGACTTGGGCATAATTCGTATTTTGATGATTGCAGACACAAGACCGCAATCAAATTTTTCATGCCAATCAAGCCTAACAGCAAGGTGACTGATGATGACATTACTGAATAATAAACAACCACTTGCCCATGAAGTCGTTGAAGATTCCAATCCAACCAACAATATCGATTTTCAAACGATTATTAGTCGTCGTTTAAACCGACGGAGTATCCTAAAAGGTGGCACAGGATTGACGGCGGCGGCGTTTTTTGGCGCGCTACCTTTGGTCGGCTGTAGTGACGACGATGACAATAACACTGTAAATCCTGTCAACAATAATGGCAATGATGCTGCTATCCCTGCACAAGGTGATCTCAAACGTCCCGAAACTTTGAAGTTTACCGCAGTGGCGCATTCCACTGCCGACACGATGAGCGTGGCAGCAGGCTATAAAGCCGAGATGATATTACCACTTGGCACGCCGCTGATATCTGGTATTGATGATTGGAAAGACAATCGTGAGCAGTCAGCAGAGTCATTCGAATGGCGTATGGGTGATAACCATGATGGCATGTGGTTCTTTGGCAAAAAGGGCGGTGCCTATGACGTAAAAGCGTCGGAAAATGGGCTGCTGGTGATGAATCATGAATATGTCAATAGCAGCGAGCTGAGCCCGTTTGGTTATCATGTAATCCAAGATAATAACGCCGCACCAATCTTTCAAAATCGTCGCCTCGCAAGCGACGTGCGCCGAGAGGTCAATTGTCATGGGGTGGCTGTGGTCGAGATGAGCCGCCGCGCCGATGGAATGGGCTATGAGATGGTGCGCGATTCAAAATACAATCGCCGTATCACCAGCAGTACGACTGCGCAATTGACCGGGCCAGTTGCTGGTTCTGATTTGGTTAAGACCAAGTTTGATCCAACGGGCTTTCAGACTCGCGGCATCAATAATAACTGCGGTGCAGGATTGTCACCTTGGGGCACTTATCTAACGACAGAAGAAAACTTCGTAGGGGTCTTTGCCCGTGGGCAAGATGCCACCCAACTCAGCGCTGCGCAAAACTATGGTCGCGAACGCTACGGAGCGACTGAGAACTTCCCCGGTTGGGAATATCTATGGCATACCCCTGAAGCCAAAGATGCCAAGATAGTAGACGAGTTTTCACGTTGGGATATGACAGCCGTCGGTGCGAGCGCTGCTGATGATTATCGAAATGGTTTTAATACCTTTGGTTATATCACCGAGATTGACCCTTTTGATCAAAACTCTATGCCCCAAAAACGCACGGCACTGGGACGTTTTGCTCATGAAAATTGCGCTTATGCGCCCGTTGAGCAAGGCAAACCCGTGGTCTTTTATATGGGCGATGACGCTCGGGGCGAATATATCTATAAGTTTGTTTCTAAAGCCACATGGTCAACTGCTGACATTGGCGGCGGCCTAAAAGCCGGTGACAAGTATTTGAATGATGGCACGCTCTATGTTGCTATCTTTAATGAAGATGGCAGCGGTAAGTGGCAACCTCTGATTCATGGTCAAAACGGGCTAGACGCTTCTAATAGCGAGTTGCCATTTAATGGACAAGATGAGGTCTTAGTATTTGCCCGTGCTGCGGCAGATGCAGTCGGTGCGACCAAGATGGATCGTCCTGAATGGGTGTCTGTTAGCCCTATCACTGGTGAGGTTTATGTCACCTTGACCAATAATAAACTTCGCGGCGTACGTGATGACCAACCAGTTTCAGCGTCCAATCCACGCAGTTATGATGCGGGTGGTAAAGCACGCGGCAATGACAATGGTCATATTATTCGCTGGGCAGAAGCAGGCGGTGACCATGCGGCAATAAGTTTTGAGTGGGATATCTATTTATTTGCTGCGCCGAGTGATTTGTCAGCAGAGAACTTATCGCAATTAAACGACAGCAATGATTTGTCCTCGCCAGACGGTTTGTATTTTGACCCACGCGGCGTGTTATGGATTCAAACCGATGATGGCGCTTATACTGATACCACGAACTGTATGTTACTAGCCGCGCTACCGGGTAAAGTCAGCGATGGCATGCTTACCACCACTTCGGCGGGGCAACAAACTCGAGTCGGTATGCCTGCCAGTAATGATAATATCAAACGTTTCTTCGTCGGTCCTGAAGGCTGCGAAGTGACCGGTATTACCATGACTCCAGACTTTAAAACATTATTTATTAATATTCAGCACCCGGGTAATAATTGGGGCGCTGTTGCTGGAGGCAGTATTCCGCGCTCAGCGACCGTGATGATTACACGCGAGGATGGTGATGTCATATTGGCAGAGTCTTTTGTCTAGGTAGACATCCGCATTAGCAATGATGGCTCTTAATAAACATAAAAACCTCAAGTCATGACTTGGGGTTTTTATGTTTTGGGCGATAGCCGGTAGTGTGCAAGCTTGGACGTTAAAAGATTCAGTACTTCTTTGACAATAAACGTCCTTGATATAGTCAGTTAAAAACAATATCGACACATGATGTACTGCTGGTATCAATTTTTCTTGCTTGCTGTACCCATGCAGATAGAGGCTGCAAAAAATTTGCACCAGCAGTACCATAGCGTTTTTAGAGTATTTTGACGATAGTTAAATCCTTTTCTTCTGTTTAGCTCATTTACAGGCTAGTATGTAAAGCTACTTTAATCGCTTGATGTGTCATAATTATGCTCAGTCCAAAACCGCTAAACTCTATTCATGATTTATTTGCGACGGCTCGGCGTCCTTCTGATGAGGAGGAATCTGCTATCGACGCAGGATTCCAAGGCGACGTCTATGAAGAGCTTGATAAACTTGACTATATCTATGTGGATGAGACGACCGCAGAAAACGTTGATAACAGTGACACTCAGCCATATAAGCCAATCTCTTTGGTTGATTTCTTTGAAGGATTGGCACAGCTTGCGACCATGGGTGTGGTTGAGGTCACGGATATTGTAGAGGCTGTCCACCGCGAGATTCTATTGCGTCCCTTAGGACGTTTTAATGATGGTAATATTGACCAGTGGCAGCGCGGTATCACGGGGCGTATTTATGGTGTGGTACGCACTACGATGCAGTTGGTTGGTAATAATTTAGCGTCAGGGCTGCGTCTATATAACAGTGTTGTAAAGCCAAAAACAGTACAACCATTACCAAAGAACTTGCGACGCATGGTTAATATACTAAACGGAGTCATGGGCGATCATCTTGTCAATCATCATAATCCATTGGCAGTTTCGATGACTCTGTATGATACGTATAATCGTGTGCAAAGCGCTGCGTTGTCAGGGCGTGTTATTATTTTATGTCATGGGCTTTGTTTAAGCCACTTAAGCTGGAAGGTATCTGGCGAGAATAATTTGGCAAAAGCGCTCATGTATAGCTTGCCATCATCGACCGTTTTGTATTTAAATTACAATACCGGTCGACGCATCTCCAGTAATGGACGCAGCTTTGCTAAAGTTCTGCAAAACTTGGTTGAAGATAACCCAGACATCACTCAGATTGATCTAATTGGTCATAGTATGGGCGGTCTTGTGAGCCGTAGTGCGCTGTTTTATGGCAAAGAACAGGGTTTTAGCTGGGTCAAACGGGTGAGCAATCTTATTACCTTAGGCTCGCCGCATCATGGCGCAAGCTTAGAGCGCATCGGCAATTTTGTTCAAGATAAAATAGCCAATTTGCCCTTTGCAGGATCACTCGCCACGTTGGGTGATTTGCGTAGTGCTGGTATTATTGATTTGCGCTATGGCAGTATTCGCGATGCTGACTGGAAGTTTTTAGAAGGGCGCAGCGTCCTCCCAGCAGAGTTCCGCCATCCTACTCGCTTGCCTTTGCATGTGAATACTTATTTAATTGCGGCCGCCTTGATCGAGACTCATTTTGAATCTAAAACCACAAGCTTACTGGGCGATGGACTGGTTTCGGTAGAGTCGGCACTCGGTGAGTATACCGAAGAGCATACTTTGTCGGTACCAGAAGGTCATAAAGCGATTTTTTATGGGGTCAATCATATGAACCTAATCTACAGCGGTAGAGTGCATCAGCAAATCATTGCTTGGCTCTTAGATAGTAGTTTAGGTGATGCGCATGAAGCAAAGTATGCGCTGAACCCGCGTATTTATTCTTATCCAGAAACCTATGAGATTTAAAATAAGAAGACTAAAAAACCCTCAAGCATGACACTTGAGGGTTTTTTTATGACTGTATACTTAAATCAATGAAACCAAAGACTACTCAGCAAAGATCGCCGCAATATCGTCATGATTAAATTTATAGATCTCACCACAAAATCCACAATCCATCTCAAAGGTGCCGTTTTGTTCTGCAACGATATCTAAGGCTTCTGTTTCGCCGATTTGCTCAATGGCCATCTCACACTTCTCGCGTGAACAGGTGCAGCCAAACGATAGCGGGATAGGCTCAGGGGCAACGACTTTTTCTTCGTTGTATAAGCGATACAAAATCTCATTGCTATCAAGCGTGGTCAATTCTTCTGCTTTTAGCGTGCGTGTCAGTACAGACAAGCGTGTCCACAAGTCATCATCGATACCAGCATCTTCATTTTGCTCAACTTCGTAGGTTTCTTGAGCGGTACGCGGCAGCATTTGCACCAATATACCTCCCGCTTGTAGGCCGTCAGATGCCAAGTTAATCAGCGTTGGAATCTGCGCCGATTGCTTTTGATAATGTGCCAAGCAATCTGCCAAATTGTCATGGCTACGCTCAACAATACCTTGATACGGCTCGCCGCCATCCGGTTGGATATTGATAAATAACACGCCTTGACCGGTAGCACCCAGCTCAGCGAACGCTTCTTTGGCATGAAGCATATTGTCCCACGCTTGCATGTGCTCGTCAGTATCACCTTTCCAGCTGGCAAGGGCGCGGATAATACCGTTTTGATCGCATTCAGCCATCGCCCAATTGAGCAAGCTATCACTATCTGATGATTGCAATTGAATCGACAAGCGACCATTGATTTTAACGGTACCAATCAGCAAGCTTGCTGCTGTCAACATCTCGCCTAGTAAGCGTTTGAGTGCTTCAGGATAAGGCTTTTGCGCAATGGTCGTCGCATAGCTACGCGATAGGCGCACCACATCACCGCGCACAGGAGAATCTTCAATAAAAAAGCGTTGGCGAATGTCATTATCATGTATAGAGTCAGCGTTTTGCTCATGAGCAGTCGGGGTTTGGGTATCTTGTGTCATAGGTCGTTTATAAGATTAAGAAGTTGCTAGCTTTATGGGGATAGATACAGATTTATCAATTATATTGGCGAGATTGCTGACGTAATGAGCGATGTTTGGAAAGCCTGAGTTTTGCTATCAATCTTAGTAAATACCTACTATATGAATGACGTTAAAGCTTGTTTTATCTAAGGATTCTCATCCTCAAGAAATTGAAAACATAAGAGAGTCGGCTGAGTAAAAAAGTTTACCCTCATCAGTCAATTTGTTGTACAGTAACATTAAGTTGCATAGTAATAAACAACAGCAACAGCACGGATGCATAGCAATAGAGCTCATAAGCGCACATTGATAGCGTTTTTTACGGTCTCTATCGCACTTAAATGTTATTCCAATCTTGTGGCAATGTGATAAAAGGACATAAATCATGACTTACTCTCTTTCTACCTCTCTTTCTACCTCTATATCCAAACCGTTAACGTTGGTTGCCTTCATGGCACTAGGCCTAGTAGGCTGTAATAATAATAGCCAAACCAGCATCGAGGCGACGCCAGCAGATGGGGCAACCACCGAGGCGACATCAAATACCAATGGCACCTTAGATAAAATCAAAGAATCAGGCACCATCGTCGTCGGTCACCGTGACTCTTCTATTCCGTTTTCATACATCGCTGATAATCCTAACCAGCCAATCGGCTATGCGCATGATTTAGAGATGAAAGTGGTAGAAGCGGTCAAACAAAAGCTGAATATGCCAGATCTAAAAATTCGTTATAACCTTATCACCTCACAAACGCGCATCCCATTGGTACAAAACGGCACGGTAGATTTTGAGTGTGGTTCAACGACCAACAATGCAGAACGCCAGAAACAAGTCGCCTTCTCAAACGGTTTCTTTGAAATCGGTACGCGTTTATTGACCAAAAAAGACTCAGGTATCACAGGTTTTGATGATTTAAAAGGTAAAACCTTGGTCACGACTGCGGGTACAACCTCAGAGCGTTATATTCGTGAATACAACGCTGATAAAAAGATGGATATCAATGTCATCTCAGCAAAAGACCATGGCGAAGCCTTCTTGATGCTAGAGAACGGCCGCGCTGATGCCTTTATGATGGATGATGTGTTGCTTGCGGGCGAAAAAGCCAAAGCAAAAAATCCAGATGAATGGGTTATTGTCGGTGAGCCACAATCGTTTGAGATCTATGGTTGTATGATGCGTAAAGACGATCCAGAATTTAAAGCCGTGGTCGATGAAGCATTAGCCAATGTCTTTAAGTCAGGTGAGATCAATAGCATCTATGACAAATGGTTCTTAAATCCAATTCCACCAAAAAATGTCAATCTAAAGTTTGAGATGTCAGATAACTTAAAAGCCTTGATTGCCAATCCACATGATAGCGATCAGCCAAAAGTAGCGACTGCGCAATAACGCTCCTTGTCCCTCAACATAGCATGCTTACGCGTTCAGATTGTTTGTCAAATTTCTTGATAGCAGTCTGAAAGCGTGGGCTTTTTAACCGTTGCTCGGAGAGACAATTATGAATTATAGCTGGAACTGGGGTGTGCTCTTTGAGCAGACCGGTATCGGTAGCGAGCTGTATATCCATTGGATGATTACGGGTCTCGGCTGGTTGTTATTGATTGGCAGTATTGCATGGGCAATCGCCATGGTGGTTGGTACCATCTTTGGTATTATGCGCACCTTACCCAATAAAGGCGCGCGTGCTATTGGCACCGCTTATGTGACGTTTTTCCGTAATATCCCTTTATTGGTACAATTATTTTTTTGGTTTTATATCGCCCCAGGTTGGCTCACGCCATCCATACAAGAGTGGTGGTACAAAGACTTGTCTCCCAATACCTCAGCCATGCTGTCAGCCAGTATTGGTCTTGGGTTATTTACCGCAGCCCGTATTGTTGAACAAGTGCGTACCGGTATCGAGTCGCTACCTCAAGGACAAATCAATGCCGCCTACGCACTTGGCTTTAGCATTCCGCAAGCTTATAAAGAGGTGCTGCTGCCACAAGCGTTTCGGGTTATCTTACCGCCGCTGAGCTCAGAGCTGACCAACTGCTTTAAAAACGCTTCGGTTGCATCGTTAGTAGGGGTAATGGAGCTGATCAGTCAGACCAAAACCATCAGTGAATATACCCAAAATAGTCTTGAGATTTATACCTATGCGACCATTATTTATCTGGTGTTCAATCTGTCTTTAATTGCCATTATGGGCTTTATTGAACGTAAATTGCGTGTGCCAGGGCTAATTGCAGGGAGTCAAAAATGAATATGATGACCGAACTTGCAACTGCCTATCCCGGTTTGATGGGTGGCATGCTGACGACTTTAAAAGTATTGTTTTTAGCCATCTTAGGCGGTATCAGCTTAGGGACGGTATTGGCATTGATGCGCTTGTCTGGTATCAAAGCACTTGAAATACCTGCTAAGCTATACGTGAATTATTTCCGCTCAGTCCCGCTACTGCTGGTGCTGCTGTGGTTTTATTTTGCCGTGCCGATGATTTATTTTTGGGTCGCTGGTAAATACCTGCAACTCGATACAGCCTTTACCTCGTGTGTAGTCGCCTTTATGATGTTTGAAGCGGCATACTTTTCAGAGGTGGTGCGCGCGGGTATTCAATCTATCGGCAGTGGGCAGGTCAATGCCGCCAAAGCACTTGGCATGACCTATGGGCAAACGATGCGCTTGATTATTTTGCCGCAAGCATTTCGTAAGATGCTGCCACTGATTTTACAGCAATGTATTATTTTATTCCAAGACACGACATTGGTTTTTGCGATTGGTTTGACAGATTTCTTCCGCGCCGCCTATGTCCGCGGTGAGTTGATGGGTTTATTAACGCCCTATATATTAGGGGCAGGCGCTGTTTATTTTGTTATCAGTTTGAGTGCCTCTATTGGCGTACAACAAGTACAAAAGCGTTTAAGGTTTTAATAATTTTTAATAAATCCGTATCGAAACCTGTGCATTAAGAGCTTTATTCAATAATGATGAAAATAATGTGGTTAGGAGCCAGTAATGAATGAGCCAGTGATGAATAATGCTGACACGTATACAAATAAATTTGGCGGACTGGTCACCAACACTGGTCATGCAAGCGATGAAATCGTTATCCAAATAAGTGATGTGAGTAAATGGTACGGTGATTTTCAAGTATTGACTGGCTGTAGCGCCCATGTACATAAAGGCGATGTCGTCGTCGTTTGTGGTCCATCAGGCAGTGGCAAATCGACTTTGATAAAAACGGTCAACGGACTAGAGCCTTTTCAAAAAGGCGAGATTATGGTCAGCGGAATCTCCGTTGGCGCGCCAAAGACCAATTTACCCAAACTTCGTAGTAGTGTTGGCATGGTATTTCAGCACTTTGAGCTGTTCCCGCATCTGACGATTATTGACAATTTAACGGTTGCGCAAATTAAGGTGTTAGGTCGTAAAGAAGCGGAAGCCAAACAAAAAGCCATGGCATATCTAGACCGCGTCGGGCTAACAGCGCAAGCGGCAAAGTACCCCGCTGAGCTGTCCGGTGGGCAACAGCAGCGTGTCGCGATTGCTCGTGCGTTGGCAATGGATCCAGTGGCAATGCTCTTTGATGAGCCAACTTCAGCACTTGACCCTGAGATGATTCAAGAAGTGCTTGATGTCATGGTTGAGCTAACCCGTGAGGGCATGACCATGATGTGTGTTACCCATGAGATGGGTTTTGCCAGTCAGGTGGCTAACCGTATCATCTTTATGGATGAAGGTCATATCGTCGAGAACTGTAGTAAGGATGAGTTTTTTGAAGGGGCAAAAAGTGAGCGCGCTCAGATGTTCTTATCGAAGATTCTTAATCATTAAGTTTATCAATCACTGACTATATTTTTTTCGTAAAAAATGCGCCTATTATGGGTGCTTTTTTTGTGCTAATAGAATAGGGACTGTTTAGAATTCGCCCCTGTTATCGGTATGAGTGACTACGTATAGTCAGAGAAAAGTAATATCGATACATCCAGTACTGCTGATATTAATTTTTCTTGCTTGCTGTGCCTATGCAGACAGAGGCTGCAAAAAATTTATATCAGCAGCACTGTAGCGTTTTTGAGATATTTTAACTATAGGTGAATAGGTGAGTGAATGTCTGTTTACTGATACAATAAGCGTAATGATATTTGGCAAAATCGAATAAACACAATCGTTAACTTCATTGGAGCTTATATGAGTGCAGAACTTCCATCTACATCAAAAGGTATTGTTATCATTGGCGCAGGTTTGGCAGGCTGGCATGTTATTGATGCGATTCGTGCAAAAGACAAAGACATCCCGATTACCTTGATAACTGCCGATAGTGGCGATCGTTATCACAAGCCTATGCTGACCATGGCCATTAGCCAAAAGAAAAGCGCGGCAGACTTGGTGCGGGCGACGGGAGTTGATGCAGCAAAAGCGGCACAAGTGACCCTCCTTGCCAATACGCAAGTAACAGATATTGACGCTGCCGCTCAAACGGTACAGCTTATCTCAGCGCTGCGCTCAGATCCCGTTTATACCAATTATGCAACGATCAGCTATGACAAGCTGGTCTTAGCAATGGGTGCGCATCCTATTTTTCCAAAAAGCCTACCAGAGGAGTTGGTCTGGCACGTCAATCATATTGAGCGCTTTGGGCAGTTACAAGAAAAGCTGGCAGCTGGTAGTCAGCATGTCGCTATTATTGGTGCTGGTATGGTCGGTACTGAGATTGCCGAAGACTTATTAAAAGCAGGTCATCAAGTGACATTGATTGATCTAAATGATGCGCCACTATCACAAATGCTGCCAACAAAAGCCACTGCGCGTATCGCGGCAGCGGTCCAATCGCAAGGAATTAACTTTTTGGGCGGCTATCAGGTATCTGGTGTTATTCGTAACAGTGAAGGCAGTAATGATGGAAAGTTGCAAGTCAGCTATGAGCCAATTGTACCGACCACAGATAGTGAAGACTCTAAACAAGCAGGTGCTACGCAGTCTGAGACATTAGTCGTTGACCATGTGATTGCCAGTACAGGTTTGACCGTCGATGGTAAATTGCCAACCGCCGCTGGGGTTGATTTTAATCGCCGCACCGGTATCGAGGTTGACGCACCGACGCTGCGTACTACTACTGATAATATTTATGCGATTGGTGATTGTATGTCGATTAATGGCGTTGCCTGCCGCTATGTCGCACCACTGCGTGCGCAAGCCGCAACCATTGCTGATGATATCTTAGGGTTAGAGCATAGCGGCTATGACCATAAACCACCGATGATTCGCCTAAAAAATAAAGCAATTTCGGTGATGGTAACGGGTGTACCGCAAGCGAATGGCAATTGGCAAGTCACCAGCGAAAGTGACGATGAGCTAATCATGGATTTGCTTGATGATAATAATGAAGTCAGTGCGACAGTAACGATTAAAACGCCGCCAACGGTAACAGCGTAATAATTGTAAAAGTTCCTTTAACTCAAACTCACTGTTTTAACTTTTTAGTCTACCTTAGATTTTTAAGTTGAAAATGTTCTAACAGTTAGTGCTAATTGAAAAGCCAGTCACGTATCAGTAGCATGACTGGCTTTTTTGTGTCAAATATTTGCCATATTTTTATGCTATCTTTAATAAAGATGTTTTTAGTAGATGCTAATTAAATGATACGAATTGTATTGCTATGATTGACAGGCTTTCATTGATAGCGTTATAGTAGTTCACACGATGTAAGACCTATGCAAGGAAGAAAGACTTGTCTATAGGCGATTAATAAGCACGATTGATAAGTGCCGTAAAAAGTAAAACGAAAGGACTCGTTATGACTCAAACTATTGACTTCGATAGCATTCTAAATAATATTCCCAGTATCAACATGGGTGCGCGCTCAGCAAATGCGCCCCTCACCCAAAGCTATGACAAAGGTCCTGATGTGCCACTGATTGAAGCAACCATCGGTGATTTCTTTGATGCTATCGTCTCCAAATATCCTGAACGTGAAGCGTTGGTCGTTCGTCATCAAAACATCCGTTGGACGTATCATGAGCTGCAACAGCAGGTCAATCAGCTGGCGAGCAGTATGATTGAGATGGGGCTTGAGATTGGCGACCGCATCGGTATTTGGTCGCATAACAATGCCGAATGGCTGCTCATGCAATTAGCAACCGCAAAGATTGGCATCATTCTGGTCAATATCAATCCTGCCTACCGTACTTTTGAACTGCAATATGCGTTAAATAAACTCGGCTGCTCAGCATTGGTGCTGATGCGTCATTTCAAAAGCAGCGACTATGCGCAATTAATCCGCGAGCTCTGTCCTGAGATTTATCATAAAAACTACACTCAACTGGATTTGGTCGAAATACCTACGATTGAGCGTATCATTTGGATTGATGAGCCAGATAGTGAAGAAGAGTTTCACTTTATGCAGAAGTTCTCTGCATGGATGGCGGAAGGCGATGCTAACGATCCACGAGTGGCGGAGCGTCAAGCGCAACTTAAAAATACCGATGCTATTAATGTGCAATTTACCAGTGGCACGACAGGTACACCAAAAGGCGCCACGTTAAGTCATCGTAATATCTTAAATAACGGCTATTTTATCGGTGAGGCGATGAATCTCACTGAAGAGGACAGGCTGTGCATTCCAGTACCTTTATATCATTGCTTTGGTATGGTACTTGGTAACTTGGCGATTCTCACGCACGGCGGTTGTATCGTTTATCCGAACGATGGTTTTGAGCCATTGTCAGTATTAAAAGCAGTCGAAGAAGAGAAATGTACGGGTCTCCATGGCGTGCCAACGATGTTTATCGCTGAGCTTGACCATCCTGAATTTCAGAACTTTGATTTATCGACCTTGCGTACCGGTATTATGGCAGGCTCTAGCTGCCCGATTGAGGTCATGCGCCGTGTCATTGATGAGATGCATATGAAAGAGGTCACCATTGCTTATGGTATGACCGAAACCAGTCCCGTATCTTGTCAGACCAATGAACATACGCCACTTGATAAACAAGTCTCGACCGTTGGACTCGTGCAGCCAGCGCTTGAAGTCAAAGTGATTGATACCGAAACAGGTGAAATTGTGTCCTTAGGCGAAACTGGTGAGCTGCTTACCCGTGGTTATTCGGTGATGAAAGGCTATTGGGGCAGTCGCTTTAAAACGCGCGAAGCTATTCAAGATGGTTGGATGCATACGGGTGATTTGGCAACCATGGACGAAGACGGCTATGTCAAAGTCGTCGGTCGTAGCAAAGATATGGTCATCCGTGGCGGTGAAAATATCTATCCAGTAGAAGTCGAGAACTATCTATACCGCCATCCTAAAATCCGTGATGTACAAATCGTTGGCATACCAGATAAGCGTTATGGCGAAGTATTGGCCGCTTGGATTATTCCTAAAGAAGAGGGCTGCTTGACCGAAGAAGAAGTACGCCAATTCTGTAGCGAGCATATTGCCCACTATAAAGTGCCGACCTATTATCGCTTCGTTACCGAGTATCCAATGACCATTACCGGTAAAATTCAGAAATATAAAATCATTGAGCAGATGAAAGAAGAATTGGGTTTGTAGTCCATTCGATTATTATTTTTACCTTATTAAAAGTTAGTGATACGAGTACAGACCAAAATAACGGGCAGTTAAAAAAATCGCATAAAAAAGCTACTCGCATTTACGCATCAAAGAAAAGGGATATCATGAGCGCCATCATAACCAGTAAATTGAGTCCAAACGCTGCTGAATTTCAGCAAAACGCTACTGCCATGCAAGAGGTCGTAGATGACCTGTATATACACCTGCGTAAAGTCGCCCAAGGTGGCTCAGAGCGTGCGCGAGCTAAACATTTGGCGCGTGGCAAGCTGTTACCTCGCGAGCGTGTTGAGCGTTTACTTGATGTCGGAACGCCATTTCTAGAAGTGGCGCCGATGGCAGCGCACGATATGTACGGCGAAGAGATTCCTGCGGCTGGCGTGATTGCCGGTATCGGGCGCATTAACGGTATCGAGTGTATGATTGTCTGTAATGATGCCACGGTAAAAGGCGGCACTTATTATCCGATGACTGTCAAAAAACATCTGCGTGCACAAGAAATTGCGCAAGAAAATCATCTACCGTGTGTTTATTTGGTTGATTCGGGCGGTGCAAACTTACCCAATCAAGATGAAGTATTCCCTGATAAAGAGCATTTCGGGCGTATATTTTTTAATCAGGCGAATATGAGTGCCGCTGGTATTCCACAGATTGCCGTGGTAATGGGCAGCTGTACCGCAGGCGGCGCTTATGTACCAGCAATGAGCGATGAATCTATTATTGTCAAAGACCAAGGGACTATCTTTTTGGGTGGTCCGCCACTGGTAAAAGCAGCAACCGGTGAAGAGGTCACGGCAGAAGATTTGGGCGGTGGTGATGTACATACGCGTCTATCAGGTGTGGTCGATCATTTGGCGCAAAACGATACGCATGCGTTATCGATAGCGCGTAATATCGTCAGCCATTTAAATCGTCCTGCTAAGCAAATCCCAAATCAAATCAAACCGCTTCCACCGCGCTATGATGCCAAAGAGCTATACGGCGTTATTCCAACCGATAAGCGCAAGCCATTTGATATCAAAGAAATCATCGCCCGTATCGTTGATGACAGTGCTTTTGATGAATTTAAAGCGCGCTTTGGCACGACGCTGGTTTGCGGTTTCGCTCATATCGAAGGTATGCCAGTTGGTATTATCGCCAATAACGGCATCTTATTTAGTGAGTCAGCACAAAAAGGTACGCATTTCATTGAGCTGTGCTGTAAGCGCAAAATTCCACTCATATTCCTACAAAATATCACCGGCTTTATGGTCGGTCGTAAATATGAAAACGAAGGTATTGCTCGTCATGGTGCTAAGATGGTGATGGCAGTGGCGAATGCAAAAGTACCTAAGTTTACTGTTATCGTTGGTGGCTCATTCGGTGCTGGTAACTACGGTATGTGTGGACGTGCTTATAGTCCGCGCTTCTTATGGATGTGGCCAAATGCGCGTATCTCTGTCATGGGCGGCGAGCAAGCAGCATCGGTATTGGCAACGGTTAAGCGTGATAACTTTGACCGTAAAGGCGAGGCGTGGAGTGATGAAGATGAAGCAGCGTTTAAAGCGCCAATACGTGACATGTATGAAGAGCAAGGTCATCCTTATTATGCCACCGCTCGTCTATGGGATGACGGCGTGATTGATCCTGCTGATACGCGTAACGTATTGGCATTAGCGCTTAGTGCAGCTCACAATGCTCCTATCGAAGAGACGACTTTTGGTGTCTTTAGAATGTAAGAGTTTTAATGTCTGCCCATAATAAGTTTTTTTCATTATAAGAGGCTGCTGCGACAACTTTTTAAGAAGTACGATTTGTACATCTGCATTCGGTTTCCTTGTATTAGCATTATTATGGATTGACCCAGAGTTTTTTAAGTATTTACATAAAAAATATAGAGAAAGCTATGACAAAAGATATTAACGAAAAATCTGACAATTATAAAAGTTTATTGGTTAACGTTGAGCAGTATGTGGCGACGGTAACTTTGAATCGTCCTGAAATACGTAATGCCTTTAACGATGAGATGATTGCCGAGTTGACTGAGGTATTTAATAATCTTGGCGCTAACGATGAGGTACGTGTCATCGTTTTAGCCGCTGCTGGAAAAGCCTTTTGCGCAGGTGCGGATTTGAACTGGATGCGCGCGATGGCAGATTATAGTTATGAGGAAAATCTAGCGGACGCCGATAAATTGGCGCAAATGCTCAAGACTATTTATGAATGTCCAAAACCAACGATAGCTGCTATTCAAGGGGATGTGTATGCAGGCGGTATGGGGTTGGTTGCGGTTTGTGATGTGGCAATCGCTGTAAGAATTGCCAATTTCTGTCTTAGCGAAGTACGTTTGGGATTAGCACCTGCAACCATTAGCCCTTATGTGATACGCGCATTGGGTGCCAGAGCATCGCAGCGTTACTTCTTAAGCGCTGAAGTGTTTGATAGTAAAAAAGCCCGTCAGCTTGGCTTTATCCATGAGCGCGTCAGCGAAGAGTCACTGGACGATGCGGTTGAAGCATTCTGCGCCAAAGTAGTCAAAAACAGCCCTGAAGCAGTTAAAACCTGCAAGCGTTTATTACATGACGTCGCAGGTGCACCGATTACCGATGAACTGATTGCTGATACGGTTAAAGGTATTGCCGATATCCGCTCATCAGAGCAGGGTAAGGAAGGCGTGCAAGCATTTTTGCAAAAACGTCAACCTAATTGGCTGATAGCTGATTAATGATAAAAATCATAAGACACAGGGACTGTTATGTTTTCTAAAATTCTAATCGCCAACCGTGGTGAAATTGCCTGCCGAGTTGCTGCGACTGCCAAGCGTTTGGGTGTGAGTACCGTCGCTGTTTATTCTGATGCTGACCGTGAAGCTAAGCATGTGGCTGTCTGTGATGAAGCGATTTATTTGGGTGGTTCTGCCCCAAAAGACAGCTATCTAAAAGGCGATGCTATCATTGCGATTGCCCTTGATACTGGCGCACAAGCGATTCATCCGGGTTATGGATTTTTAAGTGAAAACGCGGATTTTGCGCAGGCTTGCCAAGATGCAGGATTGGTTTTTATTGGTCCATCGGCTGATGCTATCCGCGCTATGGGCGGTAAGTCGGAGTCCAAGCGTTTGATGGAAGCGGCGGGCGTGCGACTAATACCCGGTTATCATGGTGACAATCAAGACGCAGCATTTTTGCAACAGCAAGCAGATAATATTGGCTATCCGGTACTGATTAAAGCCAGTGCAGGTGGTGGCGGTAAAGGCATGCGTATCGTCGAACAAAGCAGTGACTTTATCGATTTGTTAGAATCATGCCGCCGTGAAGCGATTACCAGCTTTGGTAATGATCAGGTATTGGTCGAAAAATATGCCCTAAAACCACGCCATATCGAAATCCAAGTATTCGGCGATACGCATGGCAATTATGTGCATCTGTTTGAGCGTGATTGCTCGGTGCAGCGTCGCCATCAAAAGGTACTAGAAGAAGCGCCGGCACCGGGTGTCGATGCTGCGATGCGTGAAGCGATGGGAACTGCGGCGATTGAAGCGGCACGTGCAGTCAGTTATTTTGGCGCAGGTACGGTTGAATTTATCGTTGAGCAACGCGCGGGCGCTATGCATTTCTATTTTATGGAGATGAATACCCGCCTGCAAGTTGAGCATCCCGTTAGTGAGGCTATCTCTGGCGTAGACTTGGTTGAATGGCAACTGTTGGTCGCGGCAGGCTTACCCCTCCCTAAAAAACAAGAAGAGCTAGCAATCAACGGTCATGCGATTGAAGCACGTATTTGTGCTGAAAATCCTGATAATGGGTTTCTGCCAGCGACGGGCATTTTATTTACTTATCAAAAGCCTAAACATAGTACTTTCGTTATTAATAAAAATAGCGCTGATGTACGTATCGATGACGGCGTACGTGAAGGTGATGTCATCAGTCCGTTCTACGACTCTATGATTGCCAAATTGATCGTGCATGCACCAACGCGCGAGCAAGCATTGGCTAAGCTCGACCGTGCGTTAGCGCAAACGCGTATCGTCGGTCTGCCAAATAATGTGGCATTTTTACGTTATATCATTAATACAGAATCTTTTAGCCAAGCCAATCTTGATACGGCGCTGATTGAACGTGAGCGTGATGAGTTGTTTGATCAGCATCCGCTTGCGCTATCGACGCTTGCAGTGACGGCTATTACCCAGCAGCTTGCCAGTGAAGCGGCAGCGCAAACAGCGAAAAGTACAGGTGCAGACCCATTTAGTAAACCGATAGGCTTTCGTGCCTTTAGCGATTATACGCGCTCGTTTAGCTTGGTTTATGATGAGCAATCTTATAACGCTCGTATTAGTAATTGGCACAACGCCACTTGTTCAGACAGCAAAAAAGGCAGCGATAACCTCAGTAGCTTTACGCTTATTATTGAAAAAGAAATCAGCAATACTGAAGATAATAGCAATGCTAATGTAGCCGCGCAGACAGAAATGGTTTATGAATGTCAAGGTAGCTACGTCAGTAGCGATGCGCATAATCATACGTTATGGTTAGATGGTGCTCGTATCAACGCCCAAAGCTGGACAAGCCATGAGACCGTCTATGTCTTTACCGATAGTGGGCGTGATGAGATTACGCTGATTGATATCATGGCGCACGTTGGTGAAGAGTCGGCGGCGGTTGGTAGTTTAAAATCACCGATGCCGGGTCAGGTAGTGGCCTTTAAAGTCGCGGTTGGCGATAGCGTTAAAAAAGGCGAGCCGCTCGCGGTCATTGAAGCGATGAAAATCGAACATACCATTACGGCACCAACTGATGGTGTAGTTGCAGAATTGTTATTTGCGGCAGGCGACTCGGTTGCTGATGGTGATGAGCTGTTGCGTATCGATACTGAAAGCCGATAGCGGACAGACGAGTAATAACAAGGTGAATAAGTAAAAAGGATAATTAGCATGAGTATATCGTATCCAAAGCACGTCACCATCGTTGACGTCAGCCCCCGTGATGGCTTGCAAAATGAGTCCAAAACCGTGCCGACAGCAGTAAAGCAAGCACTTATCGATGACTTAATTGCAGCAGGTATAAAGAAACTTGAAGCTACTAGCTTCGTCTCGCCCAAATGGGTGCCGCAAATGGGTGATAATAGCGCGCTGTTAGAGGCACTTGCGCCGACACGTCACGCCGACGTTTGCTACTCGGTACTCGTACCGAATATGCGCGGTTTTGAGAATGCGATCAATCATCGCCCTGATGAAATCGTTATTTTTGGCTCAGCCAGTGAGACCTTTAGCCAAAAGAACATCAATTGCAGTATTGATGAAAGCATTGAGCGTTTCGCGCCCGTTGCTGCAGCAGCAAAAGCGCAAGGCATCAAGGTGCGCGGCGTTATCTCTTGCACGGTTGGTTGCCCTTATGAAGGTGAGATTGATCCAAGTAAAGTGGCATATGTGACCAAGCGTTTAATTGAGATTGGCGCTGAACAAATTGGTATTGCGGATACCATTGGTGTAGGTACGCCGCTTAAGGTACAGCGTGCGCTACGAGCCGCACTGGAATATGCTGATATTGCCATGCTATCTGGGCATTTTCATGATACTTATGGTCAAGCACTAAGCAATACCTTAGCGGCACTACAGATGGGCATCAGTGAATTTGATACCTCAGTCGCTGGGCTTGGCGGATGTCCGTATGCCAAAGGCGCGACGGGTAATGTTGCAACTGAAGATGTGGTTTATATGCTGCATGGCATGGGTATCAGCACTGGTATTGATTTGGATAAATTGGTCATTGCTGGTGAGCGTATTAGCAAATTCTTAGGTCGTCCTAACGGTTCAAATGTGGCACGTGCCTTGATTAATAAACGTCAGTCTTAACCAACATATAATTTATTTACTTTAAAACTGATATAAGTGCTACTGGAGTAAATTTTTCGCAGCCTCTGTCACGCCTGCGAACAGCAAGCAAGAAAAATTAGCACCAGTAGCACGGAATTATTAACGTATCGATTTTATGTAGAACTGGCTATGACATCAAAAATGGTCTCAAAAAGATGGTGCTTTAAAAAATGGATTAAAATCTAAAACACCAAAATACAAGGAATGGTTATGAGTTTACCTGGATTGAATTTTCAGCTTGGCGAAGATATTGATGCCTTACGTGATATGGTACAACAGTTTGCTGCCAAAGAAATCGCCCCGCGTGCAAGCGAAATCGACAGTAGTGATGAGTTCCCAATGGATTTGTGGCAAAAGATGGGCGACATTGGTCTACATGGCATTACCGTTCCTGAAGAGTACGGCGGTTCTGATATGGGCTATGTCGCGCACATGGTCGCGATGGAAGAGATTAGCCGTGCCTCTGCTTCTGTAGCGCTAAGCTATGGTGCGCACTCAAACCTATGTATCAACCAAATCAAACGTAATGGCTCAGAGGAACAAAAGCAAAAGTATCTGCCTAAGCTCATCAGTGGCGAGTTCATTGGTGCATTGGCAATGAGTGAAACTGGTGCGGGATCAGATGTCGTTAGTATGAAGCTAAAAGCCGAAGAAAAAGATGGCAGTTACGTGTTGAATGGTAGCAAAATGTGGATTACCAATGGTCCTGACGCCGACGTGATGGTGGTTTATGCAAAAACTAATCCAGAGTTAGGCGCTAAAGGTATGACCGCTTTTATCGTTGAAAAAGGCATGGAAGGCTTTGGCACCGCGCAAAAGCTCGATAAGCTCGGTATGCGTGGTAGTCATACTGGCGAGATGACCTTTAATAATGTTGCAGTACCTAAGGAAAACATCTTGGGCGGCTTAAACGAAGGCGTCAAAGTTTTGATGAGCGGTCTTGACTATGAGCGTGCGGTATTGGCTGCAGGTCCTATCGGCATCATGCAAGCCGTGATGGACAACGTCGTCCCTTATATCCATGATCGTAAGCAGTTTGGACAAGCGATTGGCGAATTCCAGCTCATTCAAGGTAAAGTCGCTGATATGTATACTATCTTGCAAGCAGGTCGCAGCTTCTTATATACCGTTGGCAAAAACCTCGATATGCTAGACAAACGTGGTGCCGGTCATAGCCGAGAAGTGCGCAAAGATTGTGCCAGTGTCATTTTATGGTGTGCCGAAAAAGCCACTTGGATGGCAGGCGAAGGCATTCAAATCTTTGGCGGTAATGGCTATACCAACGAGTATCCGCTTGGTCGTTATTGGCGTGATGCCAAGCTATATGAGATTGGCGCAGGTACCAGTGAGATTCGCCGTATGTTGGTTGGTCGTGAGTTGTTTAACGAGACTAAGTAAAAATTATTGAATGTTTGTTAGATATTAATTTCAGAATAAAATCGATACAGTAATATCCTCGTGCTAATGGGCTAATTTTTTCTTGCTTGCTGTTCGCAGGCATGACAGATGCTACGAAAAACTCATCCCATGAGCACTCTGTATGGGTTTGAAATCGAACAGGATATAACAAAAAAGCAGGACGCTTAAAACGTCCTGCTTTTTTATTCTTATTTCATAAATATTCTAAACTATTATGCCTGTTTATTATGATCAAAATAGCGTGCGAGACCATTTAATAATAAGTCATCACGCAGCCTGACTGGACGATTGATGTGTTGGGCGATAATGGCTGCATCGCCGCCAGTCATGATGATCTCAAAGTTAGGATGGCGCGTGCTAATCTCGTTAATGGCGCCGACGATTGATAATAGTATTCCGCGATGTACCGCATCTTGCGTGGTGATACCTTGACCAACACTATCAAAGGTGCCATTAGAGATGGTAATTTGCTTCGTACCAGAAAATAATGATTCGCGTTGTAGGTAAATACTTGGGAAAATATAACCGCCTAAATGCTCAGCATGGTCAATTAAGTCAATCGTTACGGCGGTACCGCAGCCAATCACGCATTGACGTTTTGTTCTATCAACTGCGCCGAGCATTTGTAGCCAGCGATCACAGCCAAGCTGTTCGTCATTATACGCACTCTTCATGAGCGGATAATCAGCATCGACATGAACAAATTTAAATGGGATATTAAGCCGACTTAATGTCTCTGAAACCTTCATGTTAAGGTCGTCACCTAGCACCGATGAGATACCAATAAAGTCAGGTGCATAACGCTCAAAGCGATCAGTCAGACCCATGAGTAATTCGGCAGGGGCTTGTAAATGTTGCTTGGCATCATGTGCGACTATCTGCCCGATATCATCGGTTAGCCAGTATTTTAGGCGGGTGTTTCCAAGATCAAGCCAGAGCATAACAATCCCTTTATATAGTGCCCGTTGGGTAGCTGATTTACACCTTATCAATAACGTCGATGCGTCCAGTAAAAAGCGCAGAAATATTACCGTTATCTTGGCGTAATTGCAAACATCCCTGTGTATCAATACCGCAAGCATGACCTGTTAGCATGTCTGACTGACCGTTATGTTCTTGAGTAACTCGCAAGCGTAACCCTGCCAATGCATCCATCGAGTCAAACTGTTCTAAAAAGCTGTCCAAATTATAGCTTTGACCAGTTGGCTTTTCCAACCCTAAATGCTCAAAGCACGTCATCGCTGCCATGAACGCTTTGCTCATTTGCTGATAAAGCTCGCGTAAGCTTGGTAGACTGCTGGCTGGTGCTTTTGGCTGCAGTATCTGCTCGATATCCTGTAAGCTAATCGCTTGATAGCTCATGCCTTCACAGGTTTGTGCGGTTAGCTGCGGTGTGGCTTGTACATTGAGACCAACACCCATCACTACGCCAACCAGCTTGCCAGCTTGGGTGAGGGGTTCTATCAAAATCCCTGCAAGCTTGTGAAAGGGCAGGGTTTGTGCTGCTGATTCAGATTCATCTTGCGATGTGTTAGACGATGGTTGGTAAAAGCCTAAATCATTGGCCCATTTTACCCCAATCGGCGTCAATCCCTGCGCGCGTAATTGCTCGTTTAGCATTTGAATAACGGGCATCTTAGCCAGCTCAACGCCAATAATTAACGACAATAAACCGCTAATTGGCATATGCACTGGATAATATAACGACAGATAAACATTGCCGCGCGGCGATTGCCATGAGCGCCCGTGTTGCCCACGCCCTGCGCTTTGGGTTGCGGCAGTCAATAGGTGCATTTCAGCAGCATTAAGCGTGCCATTTTGCACGTCTGTTATCAGCTCGCTATTGGTAGAGGGGCTTGTTGTTAGATGGCGGTGGTTGAGTTCAGGTAAATGATCGAGCACTAATGAATCAGGTAGACAGTCAGATAAATGGGCAAGTGGCGGCATAATTTTCGTCGATGTGGTTAAGGTGGCAGATGTGGCATGAATAATCTTTGATATACTGAGCGACTGTTGTTAATAAACAGTATCAAATAGACAGCATAAAGCTCAGCTTATGATTTGGCAAATGCAATTAAAAATGTGTTATATAAGTGATGATAAAATAAATAATTTAATAAAAAAGACGCATTATAAAAGGCTGATTCGATGATGTTATATGTGTGGTTTGTGATTGCAGGAGCATTCGCGGGTGTCTGCGCGGGCTTGTTCGGTGTCGGCGGTGGCATGATTATCGTGCCAGCATTGGTCTGGATTTTTACTGCTTATCATTTCCCGCCAGAAGTGGTCACCCATTTGGCCATTGGCACCTCACTTGCAACCATCGTTGTGACCTCGATTAGCTCACTAACTGCTCATAATAAGCGCGGCGGCGTACGCTGGGAAGTTTGGCGCAAAATGGCATTGGGTTTGGTCATCGGTAGTCTGGTTGGCGCGGGCGTCGCGGATATGATTGATGGCAAAGTATTGCAATCACTTATCGGTGTTGGCGCCTTATTAGTCGCCTTAAAAATGCTATTTTTATCCAACAAAGAGCAGCTCGGTAAACCTTTACCATCTACTGGCGTACAGTTTGGCGCCGGTGCCGGCATTGGCATGGCATCGTCTATTTTCGGTATTGGTGGCGGCAGCTTGACCGTGCCGTTTTTAAACTGGGCGGGACTTCCAATGAAGCAGTCGGTCGGTACGTCAGCCGCTTGTGGTTTACCGATTGCATTGGCAGGCGCAGGAGGTTTTGCGTGGTTTGGTCAAGACGTGGTCAATTTGCCGGAAGGTACGATAGGCTTTGTCCATATTTCAGGATTTTTATGCATTTCAGTGGTCAGTTTCGCGATGGCAAAAGTCGGTGCAAAGCTTGCCCATGTCTTGCCTGCGCTAACGCTGAAACGTGCATTTGGCGTGCTACTGCTATTTGCTGGTGGACAGCTTTTGTTAAGTGGAATTGGGGTTATATAAAGATTTTAAATTTTAATAGAAATTAAAGCGTTAACTTAAGGGTATTGGTAAATGAAAGCTGCAGAAAAGTATCGTCGTGTGTTTGGCTCAATAAGCCATCTCAAAGACCAGATTCCATGGACAACAGGTTTATCCAACATGGTAGAGTTTCTCGTATGGGAGCCACAGCGTGTACTTGGTATCAGCAAAAAGCAATATGTTAACCAAATTATTGAATGGGCAACAAGTCCAGAATTGAAAGATAAGAGTCTCGAAGAAATCCAGAAAGAAGTTAATAAAAAACTTAATCAAAAAATGAGTGAGTCTGAGCAGTTAGAAACTTACTCAACGCAAACGACAGGTATCTGCAATGCTAGGGAAGCTGTTCGCCGAGTGAAGTTTTTTTCTGAAGATTACCTAAATAAAGAATTCGATATTTTCCTCAGTTTATGTAGTGATAGCTATCTAAATTTATTCTATGCGCAATTTATTAATTTCGACCAAAGCGGTTCATGGTCGACACATGGTAATAGTGGCATCTTTGAATATAGTACCGAACTAAACGCTATGTTTATGGATAATTTATCCTATAACCATGAGGCAAATATATTGATTGCCAATGAGTTAAAGCTTAATGGTAAAAAAAATGCTGACCAAATATTAAAGTATTGTTTAATGTATGAGTATTTATCAGAGATAGGTTTCATTGATAAAGATGCAAAGTTTTTACTACTATTCATTGGTGGCAGTGTTCTAAAAGAAGATAAGCAAAGCCTTGTTGATCAAGAAATAGCCATGTGTCAGAGGAAGCCTGAAAAATATCAGCATCTATTAAGACCTGAATTATTGGAAGTGGTTACGCACTTAGAAGTAGCGAGTATCACTTGGCAATCGCTGATTGAGTTTAATAATCATTATTTGAATGACAATGAGATTTGCCAAGTAGAACAAAAGTTGCTGCAAGGATTCGATCAAAGCCTTCAATCAAAATCGTTTATGCACTTATAATTTTAACCCTAAAAACTTAAGACAATTTCAGGTAGAATAGCCGCCTGTTTTTGCTGATATTACTGACTTTTCATGCGTTTAAAATCTCTAAAGCTGGCAGGCTTTAAATCCTTTGCCAACCCAACGACTTTTACCTTTCGTCATGGTATCACCGCCATTGTCGGGCCGAACGGCTGTGGCAAATCCAACGTTATTGATGCCATTCGCTGGGTGCTGGGCGAAACCTCTGCCAAGCAATTGCGCGGCGGGGCGATGAGCGATGTCATCTTCGCCGGTACGCAAGATAAAGCCGCCAAAAGTGTCGCCAGTGTCGAGCTAACCTTTGAGCATACTCAAGACGAGCAGACGGGCATTCGCCATGAGTTTAATCTCTATCAAGAGTTGTCCGTCCGCCGTCAGATAAATTTGGAGGGTCGCTCGGATTATTTTATCAATGGCACGCGCTGTCGTCGCCGTGATGTCGTCGATGTATTCTTGGGTACTGGTCTTGGCGCGCGCAGTTATGCGGTCATCGAGCAAGGGATGATTGGGCGAATTGTTGACTCTAGCCCGTTGCAATTGCGAGAGTTTATCGAAGAGGCGGCGGGGGTATCACGTTACCAAGCCCGCCGTGAAGAAACCCAAAAGAAGTTAGAGAAAACCCAAGATAATTTAGCACGCTTGTATGATATGCAAAGCGAATTGGTCAGCCAACAAAAGAGACTGTCCAAGCAAGCAGCCAGCGCTGAGCGATATGAAGAATTAGCCCTAACACTTGCTGATATCAAACAGCAACTCGCCATTCAGAAGCTCTATCAAGCCAAGCATAGTCAGCAGCAGCAAAAAATAGCGCATGAGCGTAGTGCTACTGAAGTTGCAGCCTTGAAAGCAAACTATGAAACGCTAAAAGCTAAGCAAGATAAACTTGCCACCAATATCAACCAAGAGCAGTGGCTCAAAGACGATGCCCAAAGTAGCCATTATCAGCAGCAATTAAGCTACCAACAAGCGCAGCATCAACTAAGTGATGCAAAGTCACAGCTGACCACCATTGAGCAGCAGCTTACGAGTTTAGATCAGCAGCGCGAGCAAGTAGCCCATGAAATTGATGAATTAAAAGCCGAGCAGATTGAGCAGCAAGAGTCATTAGCAGCTTTGCGTCCACAGCTTGTTGAATTAAAAAACAAGCGCGAGTCACATAAACGTAACGAGCAACCATTACAGCGCGCATGGCATGAGGCGCAAAACCAGCTATCACATTTGCAAGATAATGCGCGCATGCTTGAGCAGCAGCAAGCTATCAATAACCAAGCACATAAACGTCACCAGCAAAGCCATGATAAATGGCAACGTCGCCAGCAGAACTGGCAGGATTTATGGCTGCAGTTACAACAATCACTATCACCTATTGATACTAATAATGGTACTAATGGGCGCGAAAAAATTGATACGAACAATTTAAAGCAGACCTTAGAGGCGCAGGTTGCTGAGCTAAGTAAGCAGTTGCAACAGATTGAGCGCCAACAAGACAGCGTTAATGAGCGATTAGTAGAGTTACAACCACAAGCGCATGATTTGCAGCAGCGTTTGAATACGCACCAGCGCGAGTTGAGCGAGAATGAAAAACGCCACGCCGTATTGGCAAGTGAGTACGATACTCTACACCAGATATTGCATCCGAAGCCGACGCCAAAATTGCAACAGCCTGTTAATGAGCAAACTGGTTTAGAAAGTAACGCTATCAATTATCAGCACGACTTAGCTGTTGCAACTTTACGTGAGCAGATTGAATTAAGTGAAAAAGGACGTGAGCACGCAGCGCTAATCGATAGTGTATTAGCGTTATGGTTAGATAGTCATGTGCTAGTCTCAAACCAAACCAACCGACTAATCGTTGATAACGCGAGCGCTGACTCTCAAAAAGAAGAGAACTTATGGCAGGTGCTTGAGCCTGACTTACAAGATTTATTGGTTTATCAAAATGTGCAAAAACAGATTGTACAAAAGAAGCACGCTAATACAGAAGGTAAGTCATCAATAGCAAATGGTTATAGCTTATGGTTATCTGCTCAGAAAGGTGATACAGATACAAAGCCATTTATTAATACTTTACCAGACCACTTAATTGACAAAGTTATACCTTTAACAGAGCTGATTAGCGCGCCGAACTTAGCGCTTTGGCAGCAGTGCTATTTATATGTTACTCAAAATGAAACAGATAATAAGCAAACATTAGAAGCGCTTGCTGATATTTTAAAAGCCCTACCGTCATCTGCACTTTTACTCACCACTGACGGTTGGCTTATCAGTCGTCAAGGTACGATGAATCTCAGTAAGTTTATGGGTGCGCAAAATGGAAAAAACGAGAGCAATAATCAATTTTTAACCCAGCGCTTACAGCAGCGTACGCGTCTACAAACGCTAGAAGAGCTGCTTGATGATTTTGAAAGCAAGATACAAGACCAGCAAAAAGCCATTGCTAAAAATCAGCATGACTATGATGCACTGACAGTTAATGTAGAAGAAACCCGCGCCCAAGCGCAACAATTAACCCGCGATAAGCATCAATATCAGCAGCAACTTACCACCCAACAAGCTCATACTGAACGCATACAAGCAGATAACCAACGCTTAAATGCTGATAAAGTCGCCCTTGAGCAAGAGCAGCAAGAATTGGCGCAAGAGCTACAAGCGCTTAATGCTGAGCAGCAGCATATTCAAAGTGAGATAGCAGCGCTGACGCCAAAAATAGCGGATTCTCGTACGACAAGCCAGCAATTGCAAGTTGAGCGTAATGAGCTAAATCGCACGCGTCAGGCAGATGATGACGCTTGGCAAGCATTACAACTGCGTATTCAGCAGAGTGAAATGCGTTTAGAGCATAATGTTAGTAGTCTTGCACGGGCAAGTGCGCAATATGATAAATCGCTACAAAGTAAGCAGGGTTTACAGGCAAAGTATGAGCAGCAGCAAAACAAGTTGCCAGCACTGCAAGCGTCATTACAAAGCGCACAGATAGCACGCACTAAACAGCAAACGTTATTGACGACGCGCGAAACTGCATTGAACGTGCTTAAACAAGATTATAGTCAGCAGCAGACTGAGTTAGATATGTTGCAACAATCATTGCAAAAACAACAAAGCGAGCTTGCCCACAACTCGACTGAACTGGCACTAAGCGCGGTGAGGTTAGAGGATGCTAGCAGCCATACGCAAGAAGCGCTAGATGCGTACTCTAATGCGAGTCATAAATATAAAGCGCAGTCGGATATATCTCAGCAGCCACAGCATCAGCAACAAGTGATGAGTGTCTCAAATCTATTAGCGGACTTTATTGTGCATGATCGCCGTGTGCGTCCAGACAAAATTGCTGAGCTTGAGACTGAGCGTAATAAGCTTGAGCAGCAATTAAGCAAAATTGGCGCAGTTAATCTCGCCGCAGTGGCAGAGTTGGCAGAGGTTAATGAGCGTTTAGAGCCACTGGCGCAGCAGACAGCAGATATTGCTGCCAGTATGCAGACGTTGACCGAAGCGATTGCCTCTATTGATGAAACCACCAAAACGCTATTTATGCAGACGCTTGATGCGGTCAATAATGAGCTGGCGGATTTATTTGCCAAAGTATTTGGTGGCGGGCAAGCAAGCTTAACGCTAAATACTGACGATATGCCAGCCAATATACCTGCTGATAAACATAAGTTAGAACAGTGGCGCGCAGGGCTAACCTTGATGGCACAACCAAAGGGCAAACGTAATAGTCGATTAGCCGTGTTATCAGGCGGTGAAAAAACCCTGACTGCGCTGAGTTTGATTTTTGCGATATTTAAGCAGCATCCAGCCCCATTTTGCGTGCTTGATGAGGTCGATGCACCGCTTGATGATGCCAACGTCGCGCGCTTTACCAGCTTGATTCATGAATTAGCAGACGATTTACAATTCATCTTTATTAGCCATAATAAGCTGACGATGCAAATTGCTGATGAGCTAAAAGGTGTTACCATGCCAAGCGCAGGGATTTCTACCTTGGTCAGCGTATCGCTCGATGAAGCAGCACGTTACCTTTCTGATTAAGAGCATTGCTGAATAGCAAAAATAGTGATAACTGGCAGCGATTGTCAGTGGTATAGTTAGGGGTCAGGGCAGAAGGTCACGCAAGTGTGTCAGCCTCACGGTAAACGATGACTATATGATGACGATATTAATTAGCCATGCTAGACTATTGCCATTTATTCCCTCTTATGTATTCCCTTTTGTCGTAGATTAGGATTATTTCTCATGACCGCTATTCAGTTTATATTGATCGCCATCGCTGCATTGATTGTGCTTGCCGGGCTAATTATGGTCATGCGTAGCTTTAAGCGTCGCAAAAATGCCGAAGCTGCTGCGGTCAATTATGATAAAAACGGTATTCCTATCATACCGCGTCATGAACGCAATATCGTCGACCAGCCAGATTTAGACGACACAATCGCTGGCGAAACCAGTATCACGCCTGACCGCAGTTATTTAAATGCGGTCGTTGAAGATGCACCTTTGAGCCAAGCGCGTCAGCAAGATGATGTACAGTTGATGGCTGGATACGATAATGTCAGCCGCGATGTAAACGATAGCTATAGCCAAGCAAATGATGAAGATTATGCGCGCTGGCAGGCTGAACAGCAGCACGCTGACAATAGCGAGCTTGTAGAAGTCCCTGAACAGAGGTATATCGAACAAGAGCCTGATGCGTTTTCAAGCTTGGTATCGGCAACCGATAGCCTGATGCCATCTATTGATACGGCAGAAGAGCCAAGTTTCAATAACAACAGTCCGATACTCGATCAGCATTTATCAGAGCCTGTCGATGACGTGCAAAACGGTCCATTAATCAATGCCAAAGACAATATCAATATCACTATCTTGCCGCACCAATATCGCGACCGTCCAGCAGCAGTGATTCGCGGTCGTGATTTATTGGCATTGATCGATAAATATGGTCTGCGTTATGGCGCGATGAATATGTTCCATCGCTATGAGCAAAAAGACGGCACTGGCATGCTGTGGTTTAGCATGATGGGCATCACCGATAGTGGTATCGCACCTTTTGATCCGCATAGCGTGGCGACCAATAACTATAACGGCGTGGTGGTATTTTTGTCTTTGCCACATCCGCAAGCGCTGCGCAGCTTCGATAGTATGATGAGTATCGCTTATATGATGGCAAGCGATTTGGATGCTGTGATGCTAGATGAAGAGAATGACCCAATCACGCCTGAATATAAGCAACAGCTACGCAACCAAGTCCGCGATTATGAAGGTTAATCGCTACCAACGTTGATTAAAAATAGGTGAATAATATCAGTACTAAAAAAGGCAAATAGCGACAACGTTATTTGCCTTTTTTATTTTTACTTATAAACCGTTTAAAATAAAAAATTGGCTCATTTGACAGCGCTTTACTGGAATAGATTTTCCTCGCTTGCTGTGTGCTATGCACTCCAGAGGCTTCGAAAAATCTATCCCAGCAGCGCTGCGTTTGATTTTCAAAACGCCAATTACATTTTGATTTCTACAAAATGATATCCGAGCATCTTGCAAAATTGTTATCATATCGGCATCTTGAATTGCAAAAAAAAGACGCCGACTATGACTGACCCTATCTCACCGCTTAACTCTAAAGACATTAATAAAGACATCAATACGGCAAAATCTGCAGCAAATGATGCTGCTATCATTGCCAAAATGCGTACGCTTATTGATACTTTAAAGACGCACAATTACGCCTACTACGTCCTCGACAATCCCATCTTAGAAGACAGCGAATACGATCAGTTGCGTCGCTCTTTATTAGCGCTTGAAGAAGAATACCCAGATTTGGTGCAGCCTGATAGCCTAATCAATCAAGTTGGCGATATGCCATTGTCTGCCTTTACCCAAGTCACCCATGATATTTCCATGCTGTCGCTTGGTAACGTCTTTGAATATGATAATCTGCGTGATTTTATGCGCCGCGTGAATGACCGCTTAAGCGTGGCTCAGCAAAACCCAGAATACGAGATAGAGCTAAAGCTGGATGGGCTGGCAGTATCATTAAAATATGCTTATGGTAAATTTGTGCAAGCGGTCACGCGCGGTGATGGTCAAACGGGTGAGGATATTACCCAAAATGCCAAAACCATTCGCAATTTGCCACTTTGGCTTGCTGATGCTGCTGACATTGGGCTATTAGAGGTGCGCGGTGAAGTGCTAATGCCCAAAGCAGGTTTTGAGCGTTTGAACCGCCTTGCTGAAGAAAAGGGCGATAAAACTTTTGCCAATCCACGTAATGCGGCCGCTGGTAGCTTACGGCAGCTTGACCCAGCCATTGCCGCCAGCCGTCCGTTAGCTTTTTATTGCTACTCAGTGAATCAAGGGCTGCCTGAAAGTATTGAGACTCAATCAGCGGCCCTTGCTTGGTTAAAGGACATTGGCTTTAGCGTCAGTGCGGTGAAAGTAGTGCAGAATCCACGTGAGGCGCAAGATTATTATGAATCAGTCATTGCAACGCGTAGCGACCTACCATTTGAGATTGATGGCATGGTGATTAAGGTCAATAGCTTGGCACTCCAGCAGCAGCTTGGTTTTTTATCCCGTGAGCCGCGCTGGGCGACCGCGTATAAATTCCCTGCCGAAACCGTGATGACGCGCTTGCATAGCATTGACTGGCAAGTCGGACGCACCGGCGCGATTACGCCCGTTGGTAAATTAGAACCCGTGAAAGTTGGCGGCGTCACTGTCAGCAACGTCACCTTGCATAACTTTGGTGAGATTCAGCGCTTAGATGTGCGCGCCGGCGATATGGTCAGCGTGCACCGTGCAGGGGATGTGATACCTAAAGTGACCCGCGTCTGGATCGATCAACGTCCAGAAAATTCTGAACCCGTTAAATTGCCATCGACCTGCCCAGTATGTGACTCGCCAGTGGTATTACCTAAAGATGAAGCGTTGGCGCGCTGTACCGGTGGTTTGTTTTGTCCGGCGCAGCAGGTTGAGGCGCTCATTCATTTTGTCTCACGCCGGGCAATGGATATCGATGGCTTAGGCGCAAATTGGCTGATTAGCTTTTTTGAGCATGGCTTAATTAAAACCGTCGCTGATATCTATCAATTGCACAATCATCAAGACGAGCTCATTACGCTTGAGAAATTAGGCGAAAAATCGGTGCAAAATATCATCAGCGCCATTGAAGCCAGTAAGCATACAACCCTTGCACGTTTTATTTATGCACTCGGTATTCGCGGCGTTGGTGAGACCACGGCGCAGAATTTGGCGCAGCAATTTGGTGATCTCGATGCGTTAATGTCTGCCAGTATCGAAAAACTGCTACTTACGCCCGATGTCGGCGCTATTACCGCTGAGCTTGCCTATAAATTCTTCCGCGCACCGCACAATATCGAAGTCATCACGGCGTTACGTGATGATGGCGTGTATTGGGACAAGGTTGCGCAAGTAGTATCAGAGGGATTGCCACTTGACGGGCAAACGTGGGTCATCACCGGTGCACTTGATAGCATGGCACGTGATGAAGCCAAAGCTAAGCTGCAAGCGCTCGGTGCAAAAGTCTCCGGCAGTATCTCGGCAAAAACCACTGTGCTACTAGCAGGTGACAAGGCTGGCTCGAAAATGGCGAAGGCAGAAAAGCTAGGGGTAAAAGTGGTGGGTGAAGAAGAATTTTTAAAAATGTTAGAAAATTCATAGAGTTTGATGCATAGGGTGGGTTAGTGATAACCCACCCTATTTAATTTATAATTGATCCACTTTTAAAGGAGTACAGCACTGAGCCATGCTAAAGAAACTATACCAGTAAACTTGGTAAACCAACGACTCGACAAGGAGTTTACCATGACCAAGAAAATACAGAGTTACAGTACAGAATTTAAAGCAGAGGCTGTCAAAAAGATAGCCGATAATAGCGGCAATCGCTAATTGACTAGAAAGCTATCCTGCCAAATCATAGTGGATATCAACCTACATTTACCTAACTGCTAAAAAAGCTACGTATCCGTAGCAAAATCGTGCAAAATCAGTCTTGAACTGGATTATCAACTTCTTTATCTTTGATAGCTTATATAGGTAGTCCATAGCTGACGACCTAATAATCTAATCTCTAACACTGACTGATAAAACTCCCATGACTCAATCAAAAAAAGCTTTTTATTACCGTCCTAAGACTAATCAACATAACAGTCCAACCGTGCGCTGGATGTTTTTGATATTTGGCTGGGTATTTTTTGCCTTGGGTATCATTGGCGTATTGTTACCTGTTATGCCGACCGCACCTTTTATATTATTGGCGGCAGGGTGTTGGGCGCGTAGCTCACGACGTTTTCATTTTTGGCTGATTAATCATAAATACTTTGGCAAATTTGTCCGAGATTGGGAAGATCGCCATGCCGTACCCTTATATGGCAAGTGGTTGGCAACAATAATGATGGCAATTTCAACGACTATGTTATTTTTTAGTATTCCTGCCGATATGATATGGGTGGCGTGGCTGGTAGGCGCGGTCTGTACTGGGGTAGCGATATATTTGTTCCGTTTGCCAAATGCCTAATATGCCTTGATTTTAGAGGAAAAAACAGTCAGAAATAGGCTTTGGTTACACGAAATCTAAGATAAGACTTGCGATAATGGGATCTTGCCCTTATAATACTTCCAAGCTTAAGAGCAGTTCTGCACCAAATCATTACCTCGTAGTATTAGTTATAATCCTTCGTTTTAATATTTATCGTTCAGTAGCTATTTGCAAGCGTTACCGGTCACTAGACCATTAATAAATTTAAAAGTAGGATTATCAATATGTCAGATACTCAAAAAGGTACAGTTAAGTGGTTCAACGAAGCTAAAGGCTTTGGTTTTATCGCTCCAGAAAGCGGCGCAGACGTTTTTGCTCATTACAGCGAAATCACTGGTTCAGGCTTCAAAACTTTAGCTGAAGGCCAAGAAGTTGAGTTCACTGTAACTCAAGGTCAAAAAGGTCCACAAGCTCATAACATCGTTGCTATCTAATTTGTCTTTATAGACTCTTAGAGCAAGATGAATAAAAGACGAACCTTCGGGTTCGTTTTTTTTCGTCTGATATTTGCTGTGAGCTGTCTATAAAAAATGCCTACATGCAATGTTTATGTACTATAGTTAGGGAAAAGTAATATTGATACATCAAGCACTGCTGGTATTCATTTTTCTTGCTTGCTGTGCCCATGCACACACAGGCTGCAAAAAATTTATACCAGCAGCACTGTAGCGTTTTTGAGATATTTTAACTATAGTCAACGAACAATAAATCCGATACAATAACCGTTATGGCATATTCAAAAGATTACCGACAAATGATATTAAGGAAACTAGAAGACGGTCACACCTATCGTCAACTTGCTCTGGAGTATCAAATAAGCACCAGCACCATACAAAGCTGGTGTAAAAACAT
>NZ_CAJGZK010000021.1 GCF_904846215.1 Psychrobacter glacincola
CTAAAAAGTGGTCGATGCCCATTCGTAACTGGACGTCTGCTCTTAATCGCTTTATGATTATGTTTGATGACCGTATTAGTAAGCATTTAATCTAAAGGGCAGTTACACAGAATGTGGGATGGTCTCGTGCTTGAAAATTGAGTCATTTTTTTGACTGGTACAAAACTTCATTACTATATGTTAATAGCGTCTCTTCTAAGATACTAAGCATTTCATTAAAACAAGAAACAGCTTCAATCCAACTTTCTTCTGGAAAGTATAAATCATCCGCTCTTATATCAAAGCTAACTTTACCTAAGCTTCCGTCACCCATAGACTTGATAGAATCAAAAAGCTATTTTTCTGAAAAGTGTACATAACCTGAAGTATACTTATAGACCTCCGTTACCCACGGATATTGTTTAGCCATTTTTTCAATAAGATACCTATCTTGTAGTTTATGACCATCTCTGCACTTAAATTTGTTTAGCGGTACGCCACTAATAACTTCTTTTGCAAGCTCTGATGGCTCTGATACATAAGTATAGGCTAAAAGACGACTTATAGTATCTAACTGCATCCTTATCATTGCCCTTATGCATGTCATATTTTTGCTAACTACCAAAGCCTGAAATCCCCTTGCTAAGCTTAGTGTCCGCTTTAAAGCAGCTATCATAATAAGATCTAATACATACATGTCAGCCCTACTATCAATTAATGTCTTTCTTCCTAGTTCTGGAAGTCCTGAAATTAATCTATCTAATTTCACCAATTCAATATTGAGATTGTCTTGTTTAATAAGCATCCCTCGTAGTACCGATAATAATTTCGTGTATGGAATATTTTTAGTGAGCTTAGTATGAATTATTTTATCCTTAATTCACACTATAGAAATATTGAATATTATAAATTGAACCATAAAAAACGGCAGGGAATTTTTCCTCTACCGTCTAATAATCTTACACTACGAACTTTAAAAAACCTAAATACTCGCCGCTACCTCTGCCCCATCACGAATCGCGCGTTTAGCATCCAACTCAGCAGCAAGTTTTGCACCACCGATTAGATGATATTGCGCATCAGGTGCGTCACCGACATTTGGCATCAGCTCAACCACCGATTCTTGACCCGCACAGACTACCACGCTATCGACACGTAATAACTGGGTTTGACCTTGGTTATTGGTAATCCAAATACCCTCATTGGTGATTTTGTCATACTGTGCGCCTGATACTTGAATGACACCATGCGATTTGACATGAGCACGATGTACCCAGCCCGAGGTTTTATTCAGGCCACTGCCCAAGCGACCTTTGGTACGCTGCATCAAATACACTTGACGGATAGGTTTGATGGCTTCAGGCTTAATCAAGCCACCCTCTGTTTGATATTCTGTATCACAGGTCACGCCCCATTCTTCACGCCATTCGCTAATAGATTGGGCTTTTGGACGATAGCTTGGGTCTTTTAACAGTTCAGGACCTAGCTCATCAAGCGGCTGACCATGCTTAGCGGTGAGATATTCACTAACATCGAAACCGATACCACCAGCACCGATAACGGCAACGGTATCACCAACTGATTTCTCGCCAGAGAGCAGTTCAGCATAGCTCATTACTTGTGGCAAATCTGCGCCTTCAAGCTTGCCAGCTAAGCTTCTAGGGACGACACCAGTTGCGACGATGACATGATGAAATTTAGCTTTCTCAAGCATCGCTTTATCGACTTTGGTATTGAGCTTAATCTCAACGCCTAAGTGCTCAAGCTCATTGATATAGTAGCGAATGGTTTCAAAGAACTCTTCTTTACCAGGGATGACTTTGGCATAATTAAACTGTCCGCCCAAGATATCTTTGGCTTCAAACAATGTCACATCATGTCCGCGCAAAGCTGCAACGTGAGCTGCTGACATCCCAGCGACACCACCACCAATAACGGCAACTTTTTTAGGTTTTTTAGTTTTCTTATAAACCAATTCAGTCTCGTAGCAGGCTTGTGGATTGACCAGACAAGTGGAGCGTTTATTGGCAAAAGTATGATCGAGGCAAGCTTGGTTACAGGCGATACAAGTATTGATGCGATCGGCTTGACCGTTTTTGGCTTTATTGACCCAATGAGCATCGGCTAAAAATGGACGCGCCATTTGAATCATATCTGCTTGCCCACTAGCGACAATCTCTTCAGCGGTCTCTGGCATATTAATACGGTTAGCCGCCATCATCGGAATGCTGATATGCTTTTTAATCTCAGCGGTGAAGTCCACAAAAGCGGCACGCGGTACGCTGGTCACAATCGTCGGAATGCGTGCTTCATGCCAGCCGATACCTGTATTCATAATCGTCACGCCTGCGGCTTCTAGGGCTTTGGCAACGATAATAACTTCATCCATGACGTTACCGTCTTTGACCAAATCAATCACTGACAGACGGAATAGGATAATAAAGTCTTCACCGGCCGCTTCTCGCACCGCTTTGACCACATCGACTGCAAACTTCATGCGATTTTCAATGTCACCGCCATACTCGTCCGTTCGTTTATTAACATGACGCGATAAAAACTGATTGAGCAAATAGCCTTCTGAGCCCATGATTTCAACACCATCATAACCCGCCTGCTTAGCCAGTTTTGCACAACGGGCATAATCTTTTACCGTTTGCTCGATATTCTTGATGCTCATCTTACGCGGTTTAAATGGCGAGATTGGCGACTTAATCGGGCTTGATGACACCACAAATGGCTGATAACCATAGCGACCACTGTGCAAGATTTGCATGATGATTTTGCTGTCATATTTATGCGCTGCACGAGTCACACGCTGATGATTAATCACGTCAGCTTTGGTGTTCATCGTGCCACCGACAGGCGATAACCAGCCTTCACGATTCGGCGCAATACCACCAGTAATCATCATTGCCACGCCGCCTTTGGCACGCTCTGCAAAATACGCGGCCAGCTTACCGTAATTATAAAAACGGTCTTCAAGACCGGTGTGCATCGAGCCCATCACCAAGCGGTTTTTAAGCGTGGTAAAGCCCAAATCTAGCGGCTCAAATAAATGCGGATAGTGTTCGTTGCTGCTGGCGGTGTCAATCGTATTGGCAGTGCGGCTGGCGGACATGTCATTTTCCTTATGAATAATTTGCTGGGAATGCTTTGTGAGAATAGTGATGCTTTGCAATTTAGGGATTTAGCAATTTAGCGATTTAGCGATTTAGCGATTTAGCGATTTAGCGATTTAGCGTTACCGCTATCGTACCACACCGCCATTATTATCAGCTATGCAGACAAGCGACTGATCAGTGAACACTAAGCCAACAACCGCACTAAGTGACATCTTTTAAAAATAAGTGACCTCTTTTAGAAAGAAGCTTTCTGGTAGATGGTTAAAAAAGCCACAAAACCCACCGAATTTTTGCTTGTGACTGTCTATAATTAACAGTTACTGCTACAGTAGTTTCAATACATATTTCCTCACTGCATACTAGAACGACGATAAAGGATTATCAACATGACCGACTTCCATACGGGTCTGAGCAAAAATGCTGCCAACTATCAACCGCTTACCCCTATTGATTTTATCATCCGCAGCGCGCAAGTTTACCCTCATAAAGCTGCCATCATCTATGACGATCTAGAACATAATAATCTGACCCAGACATGGCAGCAGACTTATACTCGCTGCCGACAGTTAGCCGATGGCTTGCGTAAATTCGGCATTGATAAAAATGACACAGTGGCAGTTATGATGCCGAACACGCCAGCGATGGTTGAGTGCGCCTTTGGTGTGCCGATGTCAGGCGGGGTGCTTTGTACCTTAAATACCCGTCTCGATATCAACGCGCTGACCTTTTGCTTACAACATTCAGAGGCGAAAGTCTTAATTTTAGACAGCGAGTTTGCTGAGCATGCCGAGATGATTGACGAAACTTTCCCTAATTTAATCATCATTCATGCTACCGATGATGCGATTGACGTTGAGCGTTTTGGGCAAATGACTTATGAAGAACTGCTTGCCAGCTCCGACAGTTTGGACAATTGGGAAAAACCATTAGACGAATGGGACGCCATATCGCTCAACTATACCTCTGGCACAACTGGCAAACCCAAAGGTGTGGTCTACCATCATCGCGGTGCTACATTAAATGCTCTTTCCAATATTTTAGATTGGGACATGCCCAAGCATCCGATGTATCTATGGACGCTACCGTTATTTCATTGTAATGGCTGGTGTTTTCCGTGGACGATTGCAGAGCGGGCTGGCGTGAATGTCTGCTTGCGTCAGATAAATGCTGATTTGATTTTGCAGCTGATTGCTAAGTATAAAGTCAGCCATTATTGCTCAGCGCCTGTGGTACACAATATGATTGCCAGCGGCAACCCTGAATATAAAGAGACTATCACCCACGAAGTCAAAGGCTGGGTTGCTGGTGCACCGCCATCTGAAACGATGCTCGCTGCCATGGAGGAAATGGGCTTTCATATTTCCCACGTTTATGGACTGACTGAAGTCTATGGTCCGGTAACAGTCTGTGCTGAACAGGAAGAATGGAGCGACCTTGATATTACCGAGCGCGCCCAAAAGAAATCGCGCCAAGGCGTAGCTTCTCACTTAATGAGCGGCTTTGATGTGTTTAAACAAGGCACCACTGAGCCTGTTGCTTCCGATGGTGAGGAAATGGGCGAGTTGGCACTGCGCGGTAATATGGTGATGAAAGGCTACCTAAAAAGTCGTAAAGCAACCGAAGCGGCCTTTGCTGATGGTTGGTTCCGTACTGGTGATTTGGGCGTAAAATACCCCGATGGCTATATTAAAATTATGGATCGCCTCAAAGATATCATCATATCAGGTGGTGAAAATATCTCTAGTATTGAAGTTGAAAACGTTTTATATAAAATGCCAGAAATTCAAAGCTGTGCTGTGGTCGCCGCACCGCATGATAAATGGGGCGAAGTTCCCGTTGCTTTTATCGAGATTTATGCTGGCAGCACCTTACAGCGCGATCATGTGATGGAGCATTGCAAGCAGCATCTCGCTGGTTTTAAAGTACCAAAATACATCGTCTTTGCCGAAATACCTAAGACCAGTACCGGCAAAGTACAGAAATTTGAGCTACGCCAAGCCGCCAAATCTCTTGCCCATGAAACGCCAAAAGTAACCACAAGCGCAAAATAACTTATCAATTAATAACTAGTACGTTCCTCAGATATTAGTGATTAAGCACAAAAAAGGTCAGACTATAAATTTAGGCTGACCTTTTTTGTGTACCGAAGGTTTTAAACTTACTAGTTATCAACCAAGTTTAGGCTCAAGCCATCGATAAATTAGCATACCTACTATCATCGCTGGGATAAAGACATATGCCTGCCACTGCCCTGTCCCAAGCAGTACGATACCGGGTCCTGGGCAAATACCGACCAAACCCCAACCAATACCAAATAGCATCGCGCCAATAAGCAGTTTTTTATTGATTGTGGTTTTACTTGGCAGCTCTATTAATGTACCAATCCAGCTGCTCTGTTGTCGCTTAGCCAATTGTACACCGACGATTGCCACTATTAAGCCGCCACTCATCACCAACGCAAGTGAAATATCCCACGCCCCAAAGACATCCAAAAACCCTTGTACTTTGGTAGGATCCGTCATACCAGATATGAGTAGCCCGATACCGAATAGCAGCCCTGCCAGCAATCCAATGATATTTTTTAGCATTATTGTCTCTCGCTATTCTCTTTTATTAATCTTTCGTTGGTATAGTTAATTTGTGTAAAAAGATTATAGAGAGGCTGATAGAAATTTTTGCAGCCTCTGTCTGCGCAGGCACAGCACGTCAGAAAATTTTTATCAGCCTCATATAAATGACATATTTGTTACTTATACTGTGATTCAAAACACACCTAAGACATGCCGACCCACATAAACCGTCACAATACCAAAAAACATAAAAGTCACCGTCGCCGCCATTGAGCGTGGAGACAGGCGCGCATTACCGCAGATACCGTGTCCACTGGTACAGCCTGAACCCAAACGCGTGCCAAAACCGACCAGCAATCCCGCCCCAATTAACAATGGCAAAGAAGTGCTGACTTCTATGTTAGGTAACGGTTTTACCAAACTATAAAATAGTGGCGAGACTACCAGACCCAGTATAAATAGTATTTGCCACATCTCTACACGCTTGGGCTTTAACAGGCTTGAAAAAATACCACTAATCCCAGCGATACGACCGATGCCCAATAGCAATATGACGGTTGCAAAACCTAATAGCAGACCGCCGACTAAAGAGAGTGGCGTAAAGGCTTGCCAGTCTATTTGCATATTCATAATAGCTACCTACGCTTATTTTTATCCAGAATCATTTTATATAAAAACATTATATTATAAAATATAATAAATAGGTAAAAAAATACTGAACCTTGCGTAATGCAATGCTCAGTATCTCTTGATTTGGTTGCTGACTGCTTAAACAAAGATATTATTTAATAAACGAGTCAGCTGCCCAAATTATTTTGCTAACACTTCATCAAGTGCTTTTTCAAAACGCGCTACTGCACCATCAACGTCCGTTAATTTGTCTAAACCAAATAGACCCAAACGGAAGGTTTTGAAGTTCTCAGGCTCGCCAACTTTTAATGGTACGCCAGCAGCGATTTGTAAGCCGGCTTCTGCAAAAGCACTGCCTTTATGGATGTCATCGCGGTCGGTATAAGATACGACAACACCTGGTGCTTCAAAACCTTCAGCGGCAACGCTTTCAATGCCTTTATCTGCCAGTACCTTGCGCACACGCTTGCCCAATTCCCACTGTGCATCACACAATTTATCAAAGCCAATTTCTTTGGCCTCGTTAACAGTATCGCGGAATTGACGCAAGCTATCAGTTGGCATAGTTGCATGATAAGCGTGACCGCCATTTTCATAAGCGCGCATCACCGTTAGCCATTGTTTTAAATCCAGACTAAAGCTATTAGATTCCGTGCTTTCTACTTTTTTGATGGCAGCGTCGCTTAGCATTACTAGACCTGCGCATGGCGTGCTGCTCCAGCCTTTTTGTGGTGCACTGATAAGTACATCAATACCCAAATCTTTCATATCCAACCAGACGCAACCTGAGGCGATACAGTCGATGACCAATAAGCCACCAACGCTATGTACCGCCGCGCTTAATGCTTTAATATAGTCTTCTGACAAAATAATGCCAGATGACGTTTCGACGTGCGGAGCAAAAACGACAGCAGATTTGTCGGCTTTAATTTTGGCAACCGCCGTTTCGATATCGACTGGCGCAAATGGTTTTGGCGCTTCAGTATCTTCAGTACGCTCAGCGGTCAATACCGTAGACGATTTGGCAAATTTGCCTTTTTCTAAAATTTGCGTCCAGCGATAACTAAACCAACCATTACGGATGATGAGGCAATCTTCATCAATGGTCAGTTGGCGGGCAACCGCTTCCATACCATACGTGCCAGAACCTGGAATGATGACCGCTGCTTCAGCGTTATAAACGGTCTTTAGGTTGCTGAGCAAATCATTCATCACCTCTTGAAAGGCTTTTGACATATGGTTGAGGGCGCGGTCAGTGTAAACCACTGAGTATTCTAATAAGCCATTTGGATCAATATCTTGACGTAATGCAGTCATGTGACGCTCCTGTCTGTTGTAATATTTTTTAAGTATGAGTGATAAAAAAGTCTGGATACTGTCTTAGTTAATTTAGGTCAGCTAGTATTTTAGTCAAACATTCTTTGACCAACGGAATATGATAGCCAGATACGTTTATAGATAGCATTCACTAAGTACGAATATCGAGTAATAATTGAGAGTTTGACGCAGGGTGGACGATGTAGCACTTTATCCTAGCGCTATTGCCGTTGACGGTGGTATCTTTTACGTCGTTGATGTCATCAGATATTAAGTAAAAGCGCATAAGATACGCAAACCATTATCGTTGCTACGCGTTGGCAGGCTGATAACAGTGGTCATTGAAAATGATTGATTGGACAGATAAAAGTTAAATAGTATAAAGACGCTGGTGGTGTAACGAATAGCGCTCCAGTATCCTAAATTCCCTATTTATCAATCAAGCATCCTCACTTCATATCATCATAACAGCCTGATATTAGCACTGATAATGCAGGTTGACAATGCTATGTGTGTGTTAAAACCATACTGATACAATTTATTATTTTTGATAATAGAAGACAATTATCAGTGATTTCGATGGGCGTCCTGTAGACCTGATACGACAAAGTCGAGTAACTCATTGTCACCTTCGCGTGCCGCCTTACGCATCAGCTTGGAGGGCGCATGGGTTAAGGACTGCGTTAAGCGCCGCGTCAGCTCAATCATGATATCTTCAGGGTTGGCACTATCGCCTTGCAGCTCTGCGATAGCCTCCTGCAATAGTTTATTTACCTGTTCATGAGTACGCGCGCGATATTGCTTAATATCCTTGCCCACTTGGCGTACTTGAAAGCGGCGATCCATCTCAACCACCAGCTGACTGACCAACAGCTCAGCATCTACTGCTGCTTGGCGGCGTTGTTCGATATTACCAGCTATCACATGCTGCAAATCATCGACGGAATATAGATAAACATCATCTATACGGCTGACAGTCGAGTCAATATCACGCGGTACCGCCAAGTCAATCATTAGCATCGGCTGATAGCGACGGCTCTTTAGTGCTCGCAGCGTCATGGTTTTATCAATCAATATGTCCATGCTACCGCTACAGCTGCTCACAATATCAGCTTCTGCCAATACTTGCGGCAGCTCTTGCAGCGTTCTGACTTCGATCCGGCGATTGGGATTGCGCAGCTCAGCCGCTAACGCTTCTGCACGCTCAGGATTACGGTTGCAAATAATAACGCGACCGACGCCAAGACCTGCGATATGCGTCGCCACCAAACGATTCATCTCGCCAGCAGCTACCACCAATAGCGTGCGACTTGGCAAATCATCAAAGATTTGCGTCACCAATTTGGCAGCAGCATAGCTAAGCGATACCGCTTGTGCGCCAACTTGGGTCTCATTTCGTACTCGTTTTGCTGCGGCAAATACCTGATCGACAATCCAGCCTAGCTGATTGCTCAGCGCTTTTTGATCTTGTGCCAGATGCACAGCACGCTTGATTTGCCCCAGTATCTGCGGCTCACCCAGTATCATAGAATCAAGCCCTGCAGCGACTCGTAGCCAATGGGTTAAAGCATGGGTATCACGATGGACATACAAATAAGGGTCAATCTCGTTCAGTGATAACTGCTTAAAATCTGCAAGCCAAGTTTTAATTTTTAGGATGTGAGCGCTGATGATAGTCGATGAGAGGTTGGCGCTATTGTTAGGCGTATTACCAGACTCTATAACTGCAGTCTCTACAACTGATAAGGCTGAGTTTGGTGATGATGTGTTCGATGACGATGTTTTCGATGACGATGTTTTCGATGATGTGTTCGGTAATAATATGCTTTCTGGTACTAACGCATAAATCTCTGTACGGTTGCAGGTAGAGACTATCACACTACCGTCGCTAAAGCCTTGTAGCTGCGCAAGTGCGATATTGACATCGCCACCGACAAGCGCCAAGCGCTCTCGTAGAGCGACTGGTGCAGTTTTGTGATTGACCCCAATGACCACTAATCTCATTATTGACAGACCATAAATATAATATTCACTCGCCAACCAAATACCCTTAGCGGTTTTTTAAAAGGTTAAAATCCTATTTTTCAAAGACAGCTTTTGACAAGATATCTTTGAAAAACAGCCTTTAATAAGGAACTTTAAAAGTAAAATAATAAAAGGCGCTTATTATATCATTATTGCCAGCTTTATTTAACACTCACCTTTATAAGCCCGCACTTTGTCTGTATCTGGGCGCAGTGCCTACAAATCAACTGCTATGACTGGCTTAACATTCAAACACTTGCATATAGGTTTACTTAAAGCTAACAATGTTACCCCTAAATTTGGGTGCTACTACAGTTGAGCCACTTTTAAAAGAATACAGAACGACTGGGGTTGATTATTCGCAGCCTCTGTCTGCGCAGGCACAGCGTAATCACAGCAAGCAAGAAAAATTAACGCCAGTAGTGATTGATAATATTTGTATTTCTTTTATTTAGGACGGGCAATAGAATAAATTTGCCCTATTGCTGATGCCTGAGTAACACGGCTGCTATTGTATATCCCCTCATGCTACTCTTATAATGTTTGACATCATTATTCGTCACAGATATCTGTTTTTAAAACGATTATAATAAACCCAGCCTTCTATGCTACAAATCTTTTTGTGAGTATAGAAATACGGTCAGAATAGGTAAATACTGTACGCTATGGTCTTTTTTGGGTCCTCATTTAGACGACAATCGATGCATAACGCTCAATCTAGCTTTCGAGCTTTATTGCACGCGCTCATCGAGCGGCTATGCCGACGTTATAAGCTAGCGTTTTCGTTGGCGGTTTGTCTGTGCCTAGGATTCCCGGCCCATGCTGATAACGCTGTTGTCTCACCAAACATAGCTTTATCCGAAACCTCCTCTACTAGCGCAAATACTGACACCATTACCAATACAGCCTCTGCTAAAGACATTAGCAGTCACACCCCAGTGACTGAAAGCATGGCCAATAAAAATCTGATAACTGACAATGTCTCATTGGCAAGCGCTATGCCATCTGACTTCAATAAAACAAGCAATGAACCAAGAAATAAAACAAGCAATGAACCAAGCTTATATGCCTTGTTAGATGCAGAATTTTCCGAAAATCGTGATGATACCGAGCGTGCATTGGTTATCTATAAGCAGCAATCCTTTAAACAAGATGCCACAGCCGTATTTGAAAGAGCGCTGAGCTTATCGCTACGTAATGACAGAGTCGAAGAATCCTTACAGTTTGCCAAAGCATGGCAAGATGAAAACCCAGACCATGTGCCCGCTTGGTTTTATGTCGCTCATTTGGCACTGCGCGCGCACGATTATGAATTGGCGGGCGAAACCCTAAATCGTATCTTAAGCTATGATCCGCGCGCTGACCTGAGTGAAATCCTGATTGGCATTTATCCGAACAGTGATGAAGATAAGCGCGAATTACTCAGTGCCTTGCAACCTATCGACAGTGAACAAAACGCCTCGCTGTCAGTATTAAAAGCCGGTTTGCTTTACCAGTTTAATGAACCTAAGATTGCTATCGTCCATATCAATCGAGCCCTTGAGCGTCAGCCAGATTATGTGCCTTTTATTACTTTAAAAGCAGATATCTTGCGCAAAATAGAAACGCCAAAAGCAGTCATTAAGTATCTCAACCAAGCGCGCTTGCGTAATGCGGATAGTAAGAATCTATACTTATATGAGATTCGCTACCTGCTTGATTTAAAACAAAATGAGAAAGCATGGCAGCTGTTGCTAGACGCTCATCAGCGCTTTGCCGATGATGCTGAGATTACTTTGTTAGCGGCGCTGGTTAGCTTAGATATCGAAAAATACACGAGTGCCGATCAATTGCTTAATACGCTTGCCAAAAATCCTGCTTATCTAGATCAATCTTATTACTATCTGGGCATCAGTGCCGAACGTCAGCAAAACTTTGAGCAAGCAAAATACTATCTCAATGCTGTCATGCAAGAGGACTTGGTATTGGAAGCACGGCGAAAAATGGTGGCATTAGACTTACTCAACGATGATGTCGATGCTGCTATCGCAACGTTAGAAAAACTGCGTAAAGACTTTAGCGTCTTCGCCCCTGATAGCTTTGTGCTACAAGCCGATATCTTATGGCAGCAGAATGAATCTGCAGCAGCCCTACGCCTATTAACTAAGGCTGCTCGTCAATACCCTGATAATGAGATGCTGCTTTTTGCACGCGCCCAGCTCCTTGATGATAAAGAAGACTATATCGTCAAGCGCACCTTACTCAATCATTTGCAAGCGCTTGACCCTAGCAATCCTGCTTATCAGTTGAGTTACGCCCAGTTACTGCTGGCCAATGAGCGTGGTTCTGAGCAAGGATTGGCGTTGGCTACGGCAATTATACAAATACGCTACGATGACCCTCGGTATGACAATGAGCTGCACCTGCAAGCCCTCAATGTGCTAGCCAGCAATGCATTAGCCAACGAAAAGTATCAACAAGTCATCGACTATCTGCAAACCCCTTACGATGTGCTGCCTACCCTACGCTCAGGTACGCTGCTGTTACGCGCTTATCAAGGCTTGGGTGATAATGAAAAAGTTGACGCTTTACTCGCCGACTTGCAACAGCGCTTCTCATTTGGGCAACACAATATCAATGACCGTATACAATTGTATTAACCTGCCCATCATTGAATCCTATCGTTACAAGCTACTTATAAGAAGCTAACAGCCACGCATAACCGAGTAACAAATAAGACTTAAGCTAACTTACTTTCGAGACAACCATTTTGTACATTTGTCCATTTTTGAGGAAACATCATGTCGACCCTACTCTCTTCTTATAAACCTAATAAATTAGCCTTACTTGCCGCTATGACAGCAGCGATGGTAATTACGTCGGGCTGTCAATCTATGAAGACCGCCAACGCGACCAGCCAGCCTAGCACGACTATTCAAGGTCAAAATGCTGAGCAACCAAAGAAACTTGAGAGCTTTGACATCACAGGTAAAATTGGTGTTACAACGGCTGCTAGCGATACAACTGGCGCTCAAGGCGGTAGTGCGTTTTATGCATGGGGACAACAGAATGATCGCTTTGCCATTGAGCTCATCGGCGCGCTAGGCATTGGCAAAACCAATATAGAATACAACGGTCAATCAGCGACCTTAGTGAGCGAAAAAACGGGCACATTAACCGCTACTGACCCTGAAACACTACTCAAAAAAGCCACCGGCTGGCAAGCCCCTATCTCACAAATGCCCTACTGGATATCCGGTCGCCCAGCACCATCAGACAGCGCGCCAAAGCTTGATGCCCAAAACCGTCTAATTAGCTCAGTCAATGGCGAATGGCGCGCAAACTTCAGCTATAAAGGCAATGATAAATTACCAAACAAAATCAGCGCAGTTCAATCGCAAGGCAATAAAGTGGTGATGACAATTGATCATCAAAAATAATAGCGACAAGTATAGTGAGTTTACTACAAAAGTGTTATAGCGCTATTGGTATGAATTTTGCGCAGCCTCTGGGAACGCAGCACGCCAGTAAAATTTATACCGATAGCGAGTTTAAATTTTCATAACATTTTTATTTTCATCTGACTATATGCCAAGTAGATTTGAATGCCATTTTTAATAGCGATTAATAAAAATGGCTGTCTGCGTTTGAGAATTGTACTTAAGAATTGTGACCATCATTTATGACTAAAAACGCGACTACTGCATCGGTTATCACTCGCTTATCACCGGCTAAAATCAATTTATTTTTGCATATTACTGGTAGGCGCGCTGATGGTTATCATAATCTGCAAACTGTGTTTCGTCTGCTCAACTGGGGTGATTATCTGCATTTTTCGATATCAGATAAAGCAGTAACGACTATTGACCGCTCAGAAGATGTTAATAGCCTGTGTGGTCAACTGCTAACGTTGGCTGGTACAGAAGCCATAACTGCCAGCATAGAGGACAACTTGATCTTTAAAGCGGCTAGTACCCTACTGGCAGCTGCCATAGGCTCAAATAAGCTGCCTGAGCAATTGCCACAAGTAAAAGTGACTTTAGATAAACGCTTACCCATGGGGGCAGGATTGGGCGGTGGCTCTTCCAATGCCGCAACCACATTGATTACACTTAATGAGATTTGGCAGCTTAGTTTTACTCAAAATGAGCTGATAAACATCGGGGCTACCAGCGGCGCGGATGTACCGATATTTATTTTTGGGCAAGATGCGATTGCCATGGGTATTGGTGAGCAATTAACCGCTATTGAGTTGCCCGACCAGCAGTATTTAGTATTGACGCCTGATGCTCATGTCAATACTGCTAAGCTTTTTGCGCATCCGAAACTACAGCGAGATATCGCCCCGCTATCGATTGAAACCATTAAAAACCATTCTAATGATTATGCACAACATTTAAACACGCCTTATCATAATGTCTTTACGCCAGTAGTCACCAGCCTTGCTCCTGCCGTCGATGAAGCATTACGTTATTTACAAGGATTAGAGCAACAAGCACTCGGCACAGCGCGTATGACGGGCTCTGGTAGCGCGGTGTTTTTGCCATTAGATGCAAGTGTTACGATTGATAAAGCGCTTTTGGAAAAATGGATTACCGATGCGCCTTGTGCAGGGTATGTGGTAGGGAATTTGTGAGATTAGCTACATGGTAAATAAAACCATTAGTCGAGTGCGTCTTTTAGACATAAAAACACATTATAAGTCTTAAAATAATTGGGTATCGATATGAACCATTCACATATAAGTAAGAGTGTAATAGTAGTCACATCTTTTGTTTGCTTGTCATCAGTGTTGACTGGGTGTACATCGTTATCTAGATCTCATGATGAATCTAACGCTAATCACTTGCCTGATAATATAGTTTTGTCACAGCAGCCAGATATAAAAGTAAAAGATAATGTTCAAAAGAATACTGCTTCTCAGCAGGATTCTACAGCCAGCTCGCCTGCTGAACTTTTTACTTATGCTGCTGCTCTTTCAATGCGCGAGATTAACTTTGTCTATAAAGGCAAATATGTCATCAAAAATAACTGTTTATACTTTGTCAAAAATAATAATGAATATCTTAGCCCTATTTTTTATCCAGACAGAGCCATTCTTTTTGAAAATGAACAAACTATTTCCTTAAATGGAACCAAAGTTAAACTCGGTGAAGAAGTCATCACTAGTGGTGTCATTAAAGAGCATATAACAGGTTATTATTTACGAAAAGGCGATACTGTTATTGATGAGCCAGAGAATACCGCTTGTTTAACAGAACCTGCGGTATTGATGAGCGGTAGAGTGGTTGATCCTCTTGTTTAAATAACGTTATTAGCGCATTTACTTGTACTTTTAAAGGTTAATAAGAAGTCTGTGTTCACTAGCATCTTAGTTATACTGTCCACACTAATTTATTTAGTTTGGAATAAAAGCCATTAAAAGGCGCAAATGACTTGCAAAAGCTGAATATTTATTTATAATAGGTCGCCTCAATAGGGGTATAGCCAAGTTGGTAAGGCATCAGGTTTTGATCCTGACATCCGTTGGTTCGAGTCCAGCTACCCCTACCATTTTTAAGCGCAAAGCATTTGATGTGTACTTATTATAAGCAGTTTTTAGATGGCCGCTTATTGACATTGACAATGTTATCCCAGTTTCGGTATAGTTCGCAATGAACACCGTTAGGGAAACGTTATGTTGTAGACGGTTTATCCGTTTATAAGATAATGAACAGGTCGTGACGCTATTCTAATAATGACTGTTAATAAAAGTTGTGATTGGATATCGACGTCCACAGCCTAGACATTACAGGGGTATAGCCAAGTTGGTAAGGCATCAGGTTTTGATCCTGACATCCGTTGGTTCGAGTCCAGCTACCCCTACCATTTTTTACTGTAATAGTAGTCATCAATACTTTCCACCACTCTTTTCTTAATTTGAGCAGTTTGACACTGCTTAGCGGTCGCTGCTTGAGTCAATCAATAGGACTTCTGTCATGCCTTATTTGGCGATTTTTACGGGTAATGCCCACCCTGAATTAGCAAAAACCGTAGCCGATCATCTCCATATACCTCTTGGTAAAGCTGATATCACGCGTTTTTCTGATGGCGAAATTGCCGTAGAAATCAAAGAACACGTGCGCGGTAAAGACGTGTTTATCATGCAGCCTACTTGTGCACCAACCAACGACAATTTGATGGAAATTATGATGATGGCGGACGCCTTGCGTCGCTCTAGTGCGGGTCGTATCACGGCTGTCATGCCGTATTTTGGTTATGCCCGTCAAGACCGTCGTCCTCGTTCAGCTCGTGTGCCTATCTCTGCTAAAGTCGTCGCTGATATGTTGAACATCGTTAGTATTGATCGTGTGATGACCGTTGATTTGCACTCAGATCAGATTCAGGGTTTCTTTGACATTCCAGTAGATAACATCTACGGCACACCTGTGCTATTGAACGATCTACAAAAACAAGATTATGACAACATCATGGTTGTCTCTCCTGATGTCGGCGGCGTTGTACGTGCCCGCGCGATGGCTAAGCAGTTGGGCGATACCGACATGGCGATTATTGACAAACGTCGTGCTCGCGCCAATGAATCACAAGTGATGCACATCATCGGTGATGTTCGTGACCGTGATTGCGTTATCGTTGATGATATGGTCGATACAGCAGGCACGCTATGTAAAGCTGCCGAAGCACTCAAGGCAAACGGTGCACGCCGCGTAGTGGCTTATATCACTCACCCTGTGTTATCTGGTAATGCGCTTAAGAACATAAGTGAATCGGAACTGGATGAGATTGTGGTTACTGATACGATTCCATTGTCTGATGCTGCCAAAGCTTGTAGCAAAATTCGTCAAGTAAGCATCGCGCCAATGCTTGCTGAAAGCTTACGCCGTATTAATAACGAAGAGTCTATCAGCGCAATGTTTGATGCCTAGTTTGACGCTTAAGCGTTATGGTAGATTAAAAAAAGCGCCAAGTTTAGATACTTGGCGCTTTTTTTTGTTTGATGGTTTTACTTACTATTTTTGCACTGTTTTTTGCACGGTCGTTTTATATGACTATTTTACGTAGGTCTTTATTATTGCTACAGAATCACGTATAATGCGCGCCTGTATTCGTCATTAGTTAACACCTATCATTTTTAGGTATTTTTATACTTAGCGACATGATTGGTACATTCTAAAGTATTGATTATCCAGTGCTAGACTGGTCGCAAGTCTATTATTACTGGTAGATACTTCACATACTCTCTATAGGATTATATCCATGGCTATTGATCATTTTGCAATCAACGCGGTTGACCGCTCTGCTGAACAACAAGGTAAAGGTGCGAGCCGCCGCCTACGTAAGCAGAATTTAGTTCCTGCTATCATTTATGGTGGTGGTGAAGAGCCAACGACTATCTCAATCAAAATCAATGAGCTAGTAAAATCACTTGAATTCGAAGCCTTCTTTTCACAAATTTTGACCATCACGACCGATAAAGGCGATGAGCATCAAGTCGTTATCAAAGCCTTGCAACGCCATCCTGCTAAAGGTTTCCCAATGCATGCTGACTTCCAGCGCATTGTGAAAGGTCAGAAAATCAATATGAATATTCCTATACATTTCTCTGGTCGTGAAGAAGCGCCTGGTACGAAAGCAGGTGGTATTCTATCAACGCTAGTTTCTGACATCCAAATCGTCTGCTTACCTTCACAGTTACCTGAGTATCTAGAAATAGATGTATCTGGTATGGAAATTGGCGATTTGTTCCGTTTATCAGACATCAAACTGCCTGAAGGCGTTATCATCTTTGATCTTGACACAGAAGATGCACACGATCGTACGATCGTAAATATGCAGCCACCAACGGTTGAAGAAGTTGACGAAGTTGTTGAAGTTGACGAAGTTGATGCTTCTGACGTACCTGCTACTGAGCAAAGTACTGATAACAACGAAGACGACGAATAATATACAACCTCGATGTAGCGACCTATCGTCTGCTATGTAATACAAGGTTTGTTTGTTTAAAAAATAGCAGGTGATGAATATCTCCTGCTGTTTTTGTAAGTAAGGTTTGAGAAATTAGATGCCTGCTGTTCAATGAATAGCTCCATTATCACAGACCTTACCACTCATTTATTATAGTCAAGCAGGGTGTTTTTATGACCATAAAGCTTATTGTCGGTCTTGGTAATCCGGGTCAGGAGTATATGTTCACGCGCCATAATGCAGGATTCTGGTTTGTCCACCATTTGGCTCAGCAGTTTAATATTGCCCTCGCCCCCGACAAAAAATTCCACGGTGTCACAGGACGTGGGCAAATTTACGGGCATGATGTGCGTCTATTAATGCCGCTGACTTTTATGAATAAATCCGGTCAGTCGATCGTGCCCATGGTTAAATTTTATGGCATTGACAATGACGAGCTGTTAATCGCTCATGATGAGCTTGATATTCCCGCTGGTAGCATCAAACTTAAAACTGACGGTGGTCATGGTGGTCATAATGGTCTGCGTGACATTACCCCGCATATTGGCAACGACTTTCATCGTCTGCGTGTGGGTATTGGTCATCCGGGTCATAAGTCTAAAGTTAGCGGACATGTCCTCTCAAAAGCCGCACCAGATGAGCAAATTGCCATTGATAGTGCTTTGTCGGCCGCTTTTGAAGCTCTACCATTATTATTAAAAGGTGATGTCGAAAAAGCACGTTCGCAAATTAATGGCTTTAAATTACCTGAATAAATGCTGTTTCTATTATAATAGCCTTTTATTTCAATACGTGTATCCCCATTAACGTTTTGATTTGACTCATTTATATCCGTTACACTAAGGAAGCAACCTATGCTACTTAATATGCTCAAGTGCAAATTACATCGCGCCCGTGTTACTCATGCTGAGCTACACTACGAAGGCTCATGCGGTATTGACGGTGATTTATTAGATCTTGCCGGTCTGCGTGAAAACGAATCTATCGACATCTATAATGTCACCAATGGTAAACGCTTTCGCACCTACGCTATCCGCGCTGAAGCGGGCTCTGGTATTATCTCCTTAAACGGTGCAGCGGCTCATATGGCAGATTTAGGTGACATCGTTATCATCTGTGCTTACGCGCATTTTGACGAAGTCGAAGCGTCAACATATCAGCCAAGACTGGTCTATTGCAACGAAGACAACACGGTTAAAGACACTGCGAATATTATCCCTGTGCAAGTCGCTTAATCGCCACATCTATATCCGATACCGAATAAAATAGATACGTTATTTTATGACGCAAGACAGGGATAGGTTTTTCTAGCTTGCTGTGCCGACGCCGACAGAGGTTGCAAAAAATTCATCGCTGTCCAACTGTATCGTTTTATGTTGGAATGACTATATCGCGGTATTTACCAGCCTTTATTTTATCGTATAGTGATTATTAGTGAATAAAAAAGCTGAATCCAAATAGGATTCAGCTTTTTTATGTGTTGAGGAAAGTATTATAGTCAGTGAAAAGTAATATCGACACATGATGTACTGCTGGTATCAATTTTTCTTGCTTGCTGTGCCCATGCAGACAGAGGCTGCAAAAAATTTGTACCCGCAGTACCGTAGCGTTTTTAGAGTATTTTGACTATATTAGAATAAATTTTTACTGTTTACCGTATGCGTTATTACTAACGCAGAAAGCTTGTTATTCAGTTAGCGATTCTTTTTACGATTTCTAAAACCACGCCACAAGCCTTCATGTTCGACTTTTGGCATTTTTAGAGTAATGGTATTCGATATTATATCCTGCACTGCTAAGCCGCGACGATTAAATAAGCAGAATGCATAATTAAATATCAGCCCCAAAAACGCACTGGTCAATAATATAGCGCGTGAGCCACCGATTAAGCTGCCAATAATACCAAATATTAATGGCATCAAAGACGCTGCAAAAATACGCTTAAAGGATTGTCCCCATGTCAGCAAATGACCGGTATTATTGACCGTTTTCAGACGCCATGTTTGCATCCCTAGTGTCTGACCACCACGGCGCCAAAACAGCCCGTAGAAGCCTACTAGCGTTAGTATAAATGACGGCGTCATAATAAAGTTCTGATACCAAGTCGGCAGCGACTGAGCTTGTGATGAATCGCTACCTGTATCCATCGTAAGTAGTGTGCCAATCACTGTCAGCAACGTCCCTACCAAAAATAGCAATGCTAAGATCAACATACCATCATAGAGAATTGCCACGACACGGGCCATAGGCTTAGCAATCGTTGGCTCTTCACTCTCAAAGTTTTGATGCGCTGATAGTTTGGATGCTGAGTTTGATGGTGATTTTGCGTTAGCAGCAGATTTAGACGGGTGTTTAGAGAAACTCTTTGACATGGTACCAGCTCATAGCAAGCAGTGAATAATGGCTCTATTGTACCGTAATTGCGGCAGTTAGCGTACACTATCCTAAGATATTAAGTCCCACAAGGAAGGCTCAAAACAAAAATCACAGACATAAAAAAACCGCCAAATTGTCGTAAGACAGGCGATTGATTTAGTAAAAAATCGATGATGTAAATGGTGCGCTTGGAGAGATTCGAACTCCCGACCCCTTAGTTCGTAGCCAAGTGCTCTATCCAACTGAGCTACAAGCGCTTACTTTACACATCATTTACTACGCGGTAAATAACTTTGTAGTAAATTAGGTTGGTAATTATATAGATTATATTGCCTATGTCAACCCATTTTAATCATTAAAATATAATGTTTTTATTTTAATGATCAACGGCGTTCAACAACGTCAAATTGCATTATAACTCTACTAATAAACCGAATATAATGGCGGTGAAGGAGGGATTCGAACCCTCGATACGCTTACACGTATGGTTCCTTAGCAGGGAACTGGTTTCAGCCACTCACCCACTTCACCTAACGATTTAAGACACTTATCAAAGTATTTTTACTAAAACACCTCTTTAAACATAGTATCGATGCTAACGATACGTCTTATGCCGTGGGCGAGTATTATAGCAAAGCCAAAACGAATTGCAAGCATTGTCTGCGCTTTTAATGAGGCTTTTTGCATAATTAGTAATTTATCGGTCTTTATGGCTTTTTCGGTAGCAGATGGCTATAGTATTTGCTACTTATTATAAAAAATATCAAAGGATATGTTATGCGACCAGTCGTATTGTGCTTTTCGGGGTTAGACCCCTCCGGCGGGGCAGGATTGCAAGCGGATATTGAAGCCATCGGGCAAGCAGGGGCTCATGCTGCCATCGCCTGTACCGCAATTACCGTACAAAGCTCGCAACAGGTATTTGGCTTTGAAGCATGTGCAGCAAGTTTGGCCAACGATCAAGCGGTAGCAGTGCTCGATGATTTACCGGTCGCCGTTATCAAGTCAGGCATGCTCGGCACGACTGACAATATTGCTATGCTAACCCGATTATTTGCACAGCAGGTTATTGCTGCTGGGACACCTTTTGTTTTAGATCCGGTATTGGTTGCCAATAGCGGTGGTAGCTTAGGCGATGAGCAGACACTGGTCACTGCGTTTAGACAGCTTTTACCTTATGCTACTTTACTCACACCCAACACTCATGAGCTACGCGCCTTAAGCGCTGAGCAAGATTTGCATACAGGTGCGCAAAAATTATGCGCACAAGGTACTCATGCTGTATTGGTCAAAACCTCACACGATTTTGATAGCGGTGATATCGAGCAGTATCTGTATATAGAAGGACAAATGGTGCATCAAAGCACCTTGCCGCGTTTAGATGGTGAATTTCATGGCTCTGGCTGCTCATTGGCAAGCTTTATCGCTGGACGCTTGGCGATGGGTGATGCGCTTATCGATTCGGTAAAGGCTGCTGATAGCTGGATTATCCAAACGCTGCGTGCCGCTGATGCGCCGCACCCTGATAATGCAAAAGCGCAATTGATACCCAATCGCTTTGTCCGCTTTTAGCTTTATATAAACGACAAAGATAAAAAAGGCGCTCTATCTTGTATAGAGCGCCTTTTTTATTTGAAATTTTATTATCCCGAAAATCTTTTTAACTTAACTGGCTTAACCCAACATCGGCATAAAGCTTGATGCCAAACCACCAATAAAGATTTCGAGTAAATAGAAGGCAAAAAAGGCAATCATCGGTGATAAGTCAATCATCCCTAAGTTTGGCGTAATACGGCGAAACGGTGCCAAAATAGGTTCTGCTAAATTAACAATAATACCGATAAGCGGATGCTCAGATCTAGTAAAAACCACAATCCAACTAACAATGATAGAACCAATCACCAAGTAGCGGCACATGCGTAAAAAGTCTAAAACCAAGCTGATAGTACCGGTAAAAAACAATGGCACTGGCGCAATACCCTTATGCGTTAATGCTGCTTTTCCTGCGATATCAATCAGGCGAATCAAAAACATCAGTACAATAGCAGCAATACTGATACGACCTTGTCCGACGGTTGGAAAAATACGTCCAAAGACATCGACAATATGGGTCGCTTTATAAGCAGGCGCAATCATAGGATTACTGGCATCCATCCCTGCAAACTGTAGCATGAAACGGATAAATACCAACATCATGGCGAAGGTGGTGACCAAATCAAAAATTTGCAATAACATGTTGTTCATGAAGCGCTACTCAATGTGACATTATTAACAGGTTTTAGGATGACGAATGTCATTATCAGGCATTTATTATTACCAGTCAGAGGCAGCATTTTAAAAATACTACCTCTACTATAAAGATGATTACTTACTCATCTCTTCACTCAAGGCTTGGCTGCGATCGTAGCACGCTTGCATGGCTTCACCAATTTGACGATCAATGTTATTGGCTTGCATTGATTCAATCGCAGCTTGAGTGGTGCCATTTGGTGAGGTCACTTTACGGCGTAGCTCGCTTGGCGCATCTTCGCTGCCCATGGCCATTTTTGCCGCACCTAACATGGTTTGCATGGCAAGCGCTGAGGCTTGTTCTTTATCCAATCCTAAGGCAACTGCCCCATCAACCATCGCTTCGATGATATAGAACATATAAGCGGGCGCTGACCCTGACACGGCGGTGACTGCATGCATGTGTGCTTCGTCCTCGACCCACATGACTAGCCCTGATGCTTCCATGACCGCAGTTGCCAATTGTTTTTGCTCAGCAGAAATATCATCAGTGCCGTACAGACCCGTTGCACCCATTTGAATCATCGCCGGTGTATTTGGCATCGCGCGGACGATATTGTCATAGCCACCCAACATGTCAGATAGAAGCTCAGTTGACAAACCTGCTGCCACTGAAATCACCAGCTGATTGTCTAAGGCATCCGCAAAGCTACTGACCACAGCTTTCATCACTTGCGGTTTGACCGCCAACACCACAATGTCAGCATCGATAACGGCAGCTTTTGCATCAGCAGTTGGATCAACCGTGTTCAATCCTTTAGCAGATAATTGCTCACGCGCCTCACTACTAGGATCAGCAACAGTAATTAAATTCGGTTTGACACCGCAGCTGACAAGCCCGCTAATCAAAGCCTGTGCCATATTTCCGCCACCGATAAAGCTGATTTTCTTATTATCTAATACTGACATACATGTCTCCTATTCAAAGGTATTCAAACTAACATAATGATAGGTAAAATGACACTCAGTTTACCATACTGCTACTGGCGCTGTTCAGGAAATTCAAACGCTAACTAATAGTGCTACCGTTTAATTGAGATACTAAATTAACATCGAATATCGCACCGCTTACCTGTTAGATTAAAAAGTCGTTTATGTATAGTGGTACAGGGGAAAAATATGTTTTGCGTTCGTAAAGCTCATTCAAAAGATTTTGCGGATATTGCTCATATCCATTGCAAAAGTTGGCATGACGCCTACTTGAATCTGCTACCTAAGTCTTATATCAACAATAAAAACAATCTTATTGAAAAAACAAAAATGTGGCAGGAAGTGATCACTCATCCGGATGTCATCATTTGGATAGCCTATGATGCTAATCATAAGAGCCTAGGATTTATTGGATATTTTACTAAAAATAATACCTATGAAATTACAACTCTCTATGTTTTATCAGAATATCATGGGCGAGGTATAGGCACCGAATTGATGAACATCTCATTACAAGCCATACTCGCATCTCAAACCACTGCACATTTTTATTTATGGGTACTAGAAAATAACGTGTCTGCTATTCATTTTTATAAAAAATTTGGCTTTGTCTGTAATGGTGAAAAAAGTGAAGAAGATTATAAAGATACACAAATAGTAGATATCAAAATGATCAAAAAAAATGAAGATCTACCCTACTCAAGGCTTTGAGTAACAAATATCAAAACGAGCTAGGTACGGTCAAACAGCTGCTAATAGCACTTTCTATATAATGAGGATTGCTCGCTAACAACTGATCAGAAGCTAACACCCAGCTATAAAAAGGGGATAATAATAAAATCGGACAAACTATTGGGTGCTCATTGTCCAGAATCCCATCTTCAACGCTTTTCTTATTGACGAGAACTATGCTAACGACTACCAAACTCTCACGCATCCATGATGGAATACTTAAGGTTTGATAGAGCTTTTTGCCCGATTGCGGTCGTGTTGCTAGTGCGGTTTGAATACGCGTGCTGCGATCTAATGGCGCAAAAGTGATCTCAACCTTATCTTTATTGCTTTCTAATAGTCGCATTACTTCATTTGGCAGAATCTGTAATTGCCAAGTGAATTTATCATCATTGCGTAAATTAATTGGAACGGGTTGTCTTCCAGTTGCATGAACATCTGCCCCAATAAGATTAGACTCAGTATGAATCAACAAGCTCTGCGTCTGTTCGGCAAGCGGCGACTCTAACCATTTGAGCCAGTCATTACTAAGCCGATAAAGCTGCTGACGATAACGACGAATAGTATAGGATTGCTGTCGACCTTGCCAAAACAGTTCCGTTTGATGATCATGATCATGACGCTGGCTTAAGCTCAATACATCATCGACAAGCTGCTTAGCAGGCGGTAATGGCTCATCTTGACCAAGCCAATGATGTAATAATTGGCGCTGGCGATAAAGCGGTAACTGTTGCAGCTTATCTATGTTTAGCACACGCTGTGCAGGTGGTAGCTGTAATGATATTACCTCTGTCTGCTGTAAATCCTCTGCCGCTTGTGCCTTAACCGTTAATTGCGCATCACTGAGCAAAATCGCGCTACGAGCAATATTATCAATAACGTTGGGATTGTATTTTGCTAATACTGGCATGATGTCACGGCGCAGTCCACTACGCACGTTATCACCGCCGTCATTGGTGGGATCATCGATATAGGGTAGCTTTAAACGCTGCGCATAGGCGTTGATATCGGCGCGCTGTATCGTAAGCCAAGGTCGCCATAATATGATGCGATGCGCATCCTGCGTTTGTACACGCCACGGCTGCATACCTGACAGACCATTAGCGCCTGCGCCTTGAATCAGGCGCATCAACACCGTTTCAGCTTGGTCATCGGCATGATGGGCTAATAGTAATACATCATCTTGATTGAGTTGCGCACGCATCACATCATAACGCGCTTGCCGTGCGGCTTGCTCATCATGACCATTTACTTGCGCCTGTAAGATAGTGCAGGGTATCTTTTGAGCCTTTGCCCAATTAGCAACATGCGCAGCCCAAATACCGCTATCCGCTTGCAAGCCATGGTTGACATGCAATAGTTGCGGTAGAAACGGCAACTTACCTTGCCAGTATAATTGCACACATAGCGCTGCCAGTGCCAACGAATCACGCCCACCACTACACGCCAGCCAAACTCGCCGACCTTGTAATTGCTCGCTATACTCAGACATACTTGTCAATAATGCCTCTGCCAAATTATCGTCAATCGGCATTTCAGCTATTGGCTCAATAGGATATGGTAGGATTGCACTGTTGCTCATCATTGACCTTAGCTAATTAGTTGGTATAGTTAAAATATCTCAAAAACGCTACAGTGCTGCTGGTATAAATTTTTTGCAGCCTCTGTCTGCATAGGCACAGCAAGCAAGAAAAATTAATATCAGCAGTACTTGATGTATCGATATTACTTTTCTCTGACTATATATAAATTCATTGTCCTATGAATAAATTGACACAAAAAAACGCGCCATAAAATGACACGTTTGTATTTTAACATTAAGCGTAAGCCTCTAGTGCTAAAAGCTGATTGTCAACTATTTAGCGATGCAACCTACTAGCGATGGGACATACTAGCGATAGAACATATTAGCGATAGAACATATTAGCGATAGAACATATTAGCAAGGCAACATGACTTCCGAGTTAAACGATTTAAATTTCTCATAACGTAGCTCACAACGTGTATGGGTATCTAAGTCTTTCAGCTCATCCAATTGCTCAACAAGTAATGCTTTTAATGCCGTCATCACTGGCTGTGGCTGAATATGAGCACCTTCACCTTCGTCGATGACCGCATCAATCAAGCCCATTTGATACAAATTGATGGCATTTAATTTTAAGGCTTCACTGGCATCTTGCGCTTTTTCAGCCGTTTTCCATAGGATAGAAGCACAGCCTTCAGGAGAGATGACTGAATAAATACTATTTTGTAGCATATTTACCTTATCGCCAACACCGATCGCCAATGCGCCACCTGAGCCGCCTTCACCAATAATGGTGACGATGATAGGCACTTTGAGGCTTGAAAACACAGCGATGCTTTCGGCAATGGCTTGCGCCTGCCCACGCTCTTCCGCGCCAATACCCGGATAGGCGCCTTGGGTATCGACAAAGGTCATAACAGGAATATTAAAGCGCTCAGCCATTTTGACCAAACGAATAATCTTTCGATAGCCTTCAGGGTTTGCCATACCAAAGTTATGCTCAATACGCTCACGTGTGCTGCGACCACGGTGTTGACCCACGACCATCACCGGCATACCGTTTAGGCGCGCAAGTCCACCAAGGATAGCCTTGTCATCAGCAAAAGCGCGGTCGCCATGCAATTCATCAAATTCGGTAAACAGCTGATTTACATAGTCCATAAACAATGGACGTTTGGCATGCCGTGCAAGCTGAACGCTATCCCAGACGGTACTCATAGACGCTTCCCTTTCATATTTATAATTAATAGACTTATGTTCAATATGGTTATATTTAATAGTAACATCGTTATCGGTTTTAGGATAATGAAAGTACAGTTGTAAACTCAATAAAAGCTATCATAGCACATCTTATATGCCATAACATTACCGACAACACCGCTTTTGTTACGTTATTTCTAACCAAATTATTTAACCAACAAGTCAAGCGTCTTAACTGATAAAAAACTAAATCTCAATAACGCTTAGCTTGACGTCCCATTTGGCAAATTGCTCTATTTCAGTTTGCAAGTCAGACAATAAGAAAGCATAGTGCTCGCTGCTATCACCAACCATGATTTGCCAATGATTGTCATCCTCTACTTTTAATTCTAATGTTGGTAACTCGTAATCACTACGACTGTGATGTGCCAGTACCGCCAAACGGAGCAGCAGGCAGAGATAAACAAGCTGATCGTCGCCAATCGCACACGCCTGCTCCAACATATCCGCTTTTAGCTTACGTCGATGATTCAGCATCAGCTGTGCCATACGCTTTTGGTCTACTTGTGAAAATCCTGGAATGTCAGAATACTCCATCAAATACGCACTGTGTTTATGATAGCTACTGTGGGCAATCGCCAACCCTATCTCATGTAAGAATGCCGCTCGCCTGAGTAAATCGCCATCTTCCGTACTGAGGCCAAGTTTTTCTTGTACTTGCTCAAAAAGGTGACGACTGGTTTTTACCACTTGCTCAGCCTGTTTTTTATCGCCTGAATAGCGCTTAATCAGTGCCAGCACACTGCGGTCACGTACGTCTTCACTAGCAAAGCGTCCGAGCATGTCATACATGACGCCTTCGCGTAGCGCGCCATCCGAATAAGTAATGGTGTCAACACCCAGCACCTGCATGACTGCCCGTAATACCGCAACGCCTGCTGGGAATACCGCTTTACGGTGCTCTTTTACGCCCTCTAAATCAATGTCATCGACGTTGCCAATTTTAAGCAGTAATTTCTCTAACTTTTTGACCCCATTATAAGTGATACGTTCTTGTTCATCTGCCCAGCCTTTTGAAACCAAAACATTACGCACCGCTTTAATCGTACCACTCGATCCAATGGCACTGCTCCAGCCCATTTTTTGGTAGCGCCCATTAATTGCCAGCACTTCTTTGCGCGCAGCCGACATGGCGTTATTAAAGGCTTCCTTGGTAATTTGTCCATCAGCAAAATATTTTTGCGTAAAGGCAACACAGCCCATCTGCAAGCTCTCGGTCAATAATGGATCAAACTCTTGACCAATAATAAACTCTGTTGAGCCGCCACCAATATCAATGACCAAACGCTTGTCACTACTGCCATTGGTATGCGAAACACCTAGATAAATCAAACGCGCCTCTTCTCGTCCTGCAATAATCTCGATGGGCTTGGGTAAGATTTTATTGGCACGGCTGATAAAATCATTGGCGTTCTTGGCTTGGCGTAAAGCGTTGGTCGCGACAATACGAATACGCTCAGGAGGCACCGAATCTAGACGTGCCACAAAGCGGCTAAGACAATCTAGACCACGCTGCTCTGCTGCTTCGCCCAAAATATTATGCTCATCGAGTCCTGCTGCTAACTGAACCTTTTCAGACATAGACACCACTTTTCGCACTTCACCATGATCAAGGCGAGCAATGGCTAAATGAAAACTGTTAGAACCAATATCAATGGCTGCCATCAATTCATCTTCAGCAAGTGGTGAGTTTTTTAGGTTGTTTTTGGGCATAAGCGAGGTCGTTACCGTGTCAGATAAAAAATGATTGAAATGATTAAAAGGGTTTAGGCTTTTAAGATAGAAAATACCTTGGGTTGAAATCAGGACTACACTATATAAAAACGATAATAATCAGGCAAATAATAGCAAGTTTTGCTATTAAAACATTTATGCCAAACTCTGGCAAGTAAGCAGCAACAACCGCTAAACAGCGACTAAAAACAGCTGGCATATTCTTTACACTAAAAATATCGTTTGCCCTTAGCGCTTATTTGTTCAATATCAGCTTGCTACCGTCGCTATTGTCTATATTATAGTAAAGAATAAGTAATTACCCATGAGCTTTATGGTATCAAGCTATTTCATTCTGCTATAAAGCCTCATCACGGATAGATGAGACATAACCTGCAAGGAAGCCCTATCGATGAATAACACCTCTACGCAAACCAAAGCAGTATCTGCCGAAAAAATCAGCCAAAATAAGCTGATAAAAATAGACCACTCAGCCAAACCGTCATTTTATGATTTTTATCTTGATGAACATCAAAATATGGCCTGCCGTCGGCTGCATTTTGCAGGCAGTAGCTTTGGGTTAATAGGTCTGGCAAAATCTGTTAAGAATCGCTCAGCAAAACCCTTACTTAAAGGTATTGCCGCAGGATACGCTTGCGCTTGGGTTGGACATTTTTTCTTTGAAAAAAACAAACCGGCTTCTTTTAAATCGCCCTTAAAAAGCTTCGCCAGTGATTTTCGTATGTACGCTGACGTACTGCGCGGTCATTTAAGTTTGAGAAATCGTAAATTTGATAAAGTGCGATAAAGGCAGTTGCCTTTATTATTCATAAAAAAACCAGCCCAGTAATCTTGTTACTGTGCTGGTTTTTTTAAACGCCTAAAACTGTTGTGTTACGCTTTTGCCATTTGGGCGAATATCTCGTCAGCCGCTTTGATAGAGGTATCAATATCTTCATCGCTATGCTTGATAGACATAAAGCCTGCTTCATAAGCAGAGGGTGCCAGATAAATACCGCGATCAAGCATACCGTGGAAAAAGATATTAAACATCTCCATATCGCACTCAGTCACCTCATCGAAATTTTGCGGTACTGCCGTATCGCTGTCCTTTACGAAGAACATCCCAAACATACCGCCAAGTTTATTGGTACGTAGATTGATACCATGTTTGTCAGCAACCGCTTGGAAACCATCAACCAGACGGTCAACCTTCACGGCGAGCTCATCATAAAACCCCTCTGCCGTTAAGTCTTCAAACATGGCGATACCAGCACGCATTGCTAGTGGATTACCGGATAAGGTACCGGCTTGATAGACGCCGCCAAGTGGCGCGATACAAGACATGACATCCTTTTTGCCACCAAAAGCACCCACTGGTAAGCCTGCACCGATGATTTTACCAAAGCACGTCAAATCAGGGTCGATACCAAAATGCGCTTGCGCCCCGCCAAGTCCAACACGAAAACCCGTCATGACTTCATCAAAAATCAATACCGAGTTATTGGCAGTACATTCTGCACGCAAGGTATCATGGAATGCTTGGCTTGGAATCACCATGTTCATGTTACCAGCAATTGGCTCCAAGATAACGCAAGCAATCTCTTCACCCCATTTCTCAAAGCAGTCTTTAATCGCTTGCGGATTGTTATAAGGAAGCGTAATAGTATGCTTAGCAAAATCTGCTGGCACGCCCTTTGACGTTGGTTCGCCAATATCAAGCATGCCTGAGCCTGCTTTTACGAGTAGGCTGTCTGAATGCCCATGGTAGCAGCCTTCAAACTTGACAATTTTGTCACGCTGAGTATAACCACGTGCCAGACGAATCGCACTCATCGTCGCTTCCGTACCTGAGCTGGTCATACGGATCATCTCAACACTCGGGACGATTTCGCAAATTTTATCGGCAACAGTGGTTTCAAATGGCGTTGGCGTACCAAAGCTTAGACCGTCATCAGCGGCTTTTTTGACCGCATCAATGACTTTTGGATGGGCATGACCCAAAATCATTGGACCCCAAGAGCCAACATAGTCGATATAAGCGTTGTCTTCGGTATCATAAATCTTACTGCCATTAGCGCGGTGCATAAAGATTGGCGTGCCACCGACGCCTGTAAAAGCACGGACTGGAGAGTTGACGCCACCGGGAATATGTTTACGGGCTTGGGCGAATAGTTGTTCGTTTTTGGTACTCATAATTAGTCTCTACTTAATCGTTTTTTATGTAGTGATTGTCTATTCAATGATTGTCTATTTAGTAATTTGTATTGTTTCATTTATAATAAATGTGTAGCTTAAGCCTTTTTAACGACAGATGATTTAAGTTTCATCGGACCATAGCCATCAAGCTTACAATCGATATCATGACCATCGGTGGCGTCTGGCAATAGGCGAATACTTTTTGCTTTCGTTCCTACTTTGATGATGATTGAAGAGCCTTTGACTTTTAAATCTTTAATCACGGTGACGGTATCGCCGTCTTGCAGCTCATTACCAACAGCATCGCGAATGACCGCGTTTTGATCTTGAGCTTGTGCTGCATCGGTTTCTGCTGCTGTCCATTCATGAGCGCAGATGGGACATACCAGCAGCGCGCCATCTTCATACGTATATTCAGCATCACATTTCGGACAATTGGGTAAGCTCATAATTCCCTCGGCAGCCATCATACATTAGGTTTATTCTAGAGCTGATATTGTACCGTAACTCGCACTCTTTAACCAATTTGTGCGCTTGAAAACCGCTGGCTGTGCCCAATTTAATACTTGGATAACCATCTTAAAGAATGACGTTTTTTATGGCAGTGTTTTTTGTGGTACTCTTCTTAGCCTCATCTGATTTTATAGTTATTTATCTTGTGATAAACATCTGAGCTATCATTTTTTGACACTTATTCTTAACCTTCACTTTTAACATTCACTTTTAACATTTAGTACGTTATAAAAAACCTCTCATTAGAAGGACAATAACAATGACTCAATCTATCAATGCGGCGACATTGCCGCAGTTTTCCCAATTGTCTATCCAAGGCGAGGATGCCGAAAAATTTTTACAAGGACAATTAACTTGTGACGTCACCAAGCTCGGACTCAGCTATCAAGCCGCAGCCATCGGTAATTTAAAAGGTCGCATAGAATTCGGTATTTGGATTAAAAAACAGGCTGAAAAGCATTTTGACGTGGTTATCAGTACAGACTGCGCTGAAGCGTTCCAAGGACATTTAAAAAAGTTCGGTGCCTTTTCAAAGTTTGATACCAGTGCCCCAACGCCGATTTATTCGTGTGTTATTGATAATGTGCCGACTTTTAGCCATCAGGACGACCACAATACCTCAGAGAATACCCAAGCGTGGATGCAGTCTAGTATCGCAACTGGTAATTATTGGATAGTAGCGGCAACGCAAGGCGAATTCCAACCGCAAGAGCTGCGTCTGCATCAGCGCGGCGGCATGGACTATGATAAAGGTTGTTATCTCGGTCAAGAAGTCATCGCCCGTATTTACTTTAAATCTGCACCAAAGGCATTTTTGCACTATGTAAAAGGAACAAGTGCAAAAGGCACAGGTACAACCCCTAGCGTTGGTGAAAAACTGGATAAGGTACAGATCGTGAATGCGATTGCCACTCATGAAGGCTTTGAAGCATTGGTCGTCGCTCGTCCAGAGCAGTTGGCTGAAAGTGGTCTGAGCATATTGGATTTGCCGCCAGCGCTACAAGCAGATGTTGCTCGTCCAAAGTAATACCAACCGTTAAGCACGCTCTCATCTATTTTTATTCATCGCAGCAGAGTAATCTATGACCCATATTGCGGTACTCGGGGCAGGCGTGGTGGGCGTAACCACCGCATGGTATCTTCGCCAGGCAGGCTATGATGTGACCGTGATTGAGCGTGAGTCTGCTGCAGGTATGCAGACCTCATTTGCCAATGGTGGACAGATATCTGTCTCGCATGCCACCCCTTGGGCAAATCCTACTGCACCGATCAAAGCGCTTAAATGGTTGTTTCGCGAGGATGCACCGCTGCTCTACCGCTTGCGTGCGGATAAGGCGCAACTTAAATGGGCAATGCAATTTCTGCAAGAGTGCCGGGCAGATCGGGCTGATGCAAATTTGGTGCAAATGGTACGTTTGGGATTGTATTCACGAGATGCTTTGCAGCAGCTGCGTGCTGATATTGATATTAATTATGAGCAGCAAACGCGCGGTATTATGCATTTTTATACCAAGCAAGCGGAGTTTGATGCCGCCATTGCCCCAACGGAGCGTATGCAAGCGCTTGGCTGCGAGCGCTATGTGATTGACATCAATAATGCTGTCAGTCTCGAGCCAGCACTTTACCCCATTGCCCACAAGCTTAAAGGCGCAACGTATACCAGTCGTGATGAATCGGGTAATGCCCATCTATTTACTCAGCGTTTAGCTGAGCACTGTATAAAGGCTGGTGTGCAGTTTTTATACGATACTGAGATTTTAGCCATCAATACGGATGGGGACTCTACTCAGCCGCACGTACATAGTATTACCATTCGACCAAAAGGTGAAAACGCACAAACCTTTAGTGCAGACAGCCATGTATTGGCGCTTGGTAGTTATAGCGTCGCTTTGATGAAACCCCTTAATATGCATCTGCCTATTTTCCCTGCCAAAGGCTACTCGGCCACTTATCAAATCAATCCCCGTGCGCCGCATCTAGCCCCCTTTGTCAGCTTGATTGATGATGAGTTTAAGCTGGTTACATCGCGTCTTGGTGATAAGTTACGAGTGGCTGGAACGGCAGAATTTAATGGCTACAACTTAGATTTGAATACCATACGCTGTGAGGCCATCACTCGCCGCGTGCAGCAATTATTTCCCAGAGGCATCATTGCCAACTCCGTACAATATTGGACAGGCTTGCGACCAATGACACCCTCAAATGTCCCACTAATAGGACGCGCGCATATGGGTCAAGTCCGACATGGTAGTCACAATGTGCAAGCGACTTTTGATAATTTATGGCTCAATACTGGTCATGGTACGCTTGGCTGGACGCATGCTTGTGGTTCAGCTAAAGCGATTAGTTTATTGATACAAGGCGAGATACCTGAGGTTGATTTTGACTTTATTGGTGTAGAAATGCCAAAAAAGGCGCTGATATAAGCGCCTTTTTTATTTACATGAAAGAATTTTATTCTAGAAGTATTTTATGCCGCACTACCCGACTCGGCTTTTAAATGTGAAGAAGAATCCCAACTGTCTGACTCAGCAGCTTCTGCGTGCATAGCCTCTAATTGCACAGGGACGCCATTCACAGCAGCATTGCCACTCAACTGATCGATTAGCGCATCATCCGTCAGATCATTCAAACTGATGCCTGCATGCGCTTGAGCGATTTTTTGCTTCACGCCTTTACGGCCGTGACCGAAGCCATGCGGAATACTCACTACCCCCGCCATCAACTCATCAGTGATTTCTGCTGCAACAATCACGCTACCGACGCGCGAGGTGACTTTGACATCTTGACCATCTTGAATACCATATAGCTCAGCCGTCTCAGGATGTAGCATCAGGGTGCAGCGCGGCTTGCCTTTGACCAAGCGATAGCTATTATGCAACCACGAATTATTACTGCGGACATGACGACGACCTATCAATAAGATCTCGCTGTCATCATAATCTTGCATCATCGCTTGCACGCGGGTAAGATCCGCTTGATAAAAATCGACATTAAGATGAATCTGCTTATCTTTATGCTTTAACGCTTGCGGCAGCATGGTTTTAAGCGGTCCTAAATCAAGACCATGAGCATTTTTCTTGAGCTTATTCAATGTCATGCCAGCATAAGGTCCACGCCGTAATCCCTGATCGAGTACGAATTTCGGTCCTATTCGCCTTATCAATAGCCGTTCAGCTTTGGTTGCTAAAGACGCTTTTTTATCCAAGCGTTTTGCCAGCTCTAGATAAATTTGCCAGTCATGCTTGGCGTGCTTATTTTTACGAAACAACGCTTTTGAATATTTAGCGACGTTATGTACGGCAAAATTATTAAAGGTAACGTCGTAATGGTCGCGCTCTAACGGTGAGACTGGTGGCAAAATAATGTTGGCATGGCGACTGGTTTCATTGACAAAATAATCAATGGCGACCATAAAATCTAACTGTTCAAAAGCTTGATCTAATTTTTCGCCATTGGGTGTACTTAAAACAGGATTACCCGCTACTGTCATAAAGCCTTTTAATTGACCTTTACCTGTAACCAACATCTCATCACTCATGGCAACCACCGGATATTCGCCATTAAAGTCAGGTAGCTTGCTGACACGACTATGACGCTTACCCAGATACCCGGGACCAGAGTTATTTACCACATCGACTGCAGCATTCGGGAACATCAAACCGCCTACTTCGTCCAATCGTCCCGTCACGATATTAATAACCATAGACAAATACTGGCTTAATAAACCGAACTCCTGCACAGATATACCCATACGACCATAGCAAACCGAGCTTTTTGCTTCACAAAATTCTGTGACCAGTCGCTTGATGTCGATTGCGGCTATACCAGTAATAGCGGCAACTGACTCTGCACTATAGTCTTTGGCAAAATCTGCCAGTCGCTCTATTTCTGGCGCAAGCGCCGCTGCTCTATTATTGATGCTTGCTTTATCGGCATAGCCTTGCAAATAAATCTCATTGAGCATCGCTAATAATAACAATACATCAGTCGCTGGACGAATAAAGTGATGCTCGCTTGCGATGTCGGCGGTTTCAGTACGCCTTGGATCGATGACGACGACTTTGCCACCACGTGATTTAATATCCTTTAGCTTTTGGCGCATGTTTGGTGCCGTCATGATACTACCGTTAGACGCTAGCGGATTGCCACCGATGATGAGCATATACTGAGTACGGTTGACATCAGGCACAGGAATACGCAGCATATGCCCGAATAAATGCATGCTAACGATATGGTGCGGTAATTGATCGACTGAAGTAGCAGAGAAGCGACTGCGCGTTTTAAGACTGCCTAATAAATGCTTGATCGTCAGCATACCGCCCAGATTGTGTACGTTAGGATTGCCTAAATATACACCAAAGGCATTTTTGCCATATTGCTTTTGCACCGCTGCAATACCCACAGCGACTTTATCTAGCGCTTCAGTCCAGCTGATTTCTTTCCAGCCTTGCGCCGTTCTTTCAACAGGATGACGCAGGCGGTCAGTATCCTCATGCAAATCCTGTAAGGCGGTCGCTTTTGGGCAAATATAACCTTTGGAAAATGGATCGTTTTTATCCCCTTTAATGGATAAAACCTTTTTGCCATCGTGCTTTATCTCAATACCACACATTGCTTCACACAGATTGCAGGTTCTAAAATGCGTCTGCTCTTTGGATTTTGTTTGTTCAGTAGCCACGGTCACGCTCCCTATTATTATATTGTCCTTCTCAATAAATCAGCGATAAACTTCTGCTTAAAACTTTATTTGCTGATAGTCTATTCTCTACTATATCTTTCTAATACTATAACTCCTAGTCAAATGTATGCACTGTGGTTACGCACCTTAGTTACGTACCTCGCTGACAAAACGTCCTGACGATTACATAACTATGCTACCCATAACATAGGCATGATTTTTTTCATAATTGAGCAACAGTATCAACATTGTCCATACAGACAAAGCATTTTGAAATTCATATATTAGTAGCACAAGTTAGCCACTGGCTATTTGTGATGTAGTTAAGCGTTTTAAAATGCGCTATATAAGAAACAAGCTATTTAACCGCAGTACTGTACTAGCAATAAGAATCATAAATAATAAGTCGGATACTAAAGCGTGATGCAACCTGTTGATTTAACTTTTAAATAACAGCTACTGCAAAAGACGCAATAACTAAAATAAGGATAATAGCAATGAACGAACATACTCTAAAAGGCGAATGGAACCAAGTAAAAGGCTCAGCAAAGCAGAAGTGGGCTGACCTAACTGATGATGATTTATTACATGTCGAAGGTAGCCGTGATAAGCTCGTTGGTAAAGTGCAAGAGCGTTATGGTCACAGTAAAGATGACGCTGAGCGTGAAGTAGACGCATGGCGTACTGAAAACAAATACTAATAAAACAGAAAATCGTTTAATCAAAAAACCGCATTAGTGTTTAATGCGGTTTTTTATGACCAGCTTTATGAGTTATTGAAACATAAATCTCAAAGTCCAGACACGATAAAACCGCATAGCAATTAATTGTTATGCGGTTTTATTGTTAACTATCCTTGTTACCCATCACGGCTCTAATCGCTGCATCCTTGCAAGATATTGAGCATATTGTGACAGTCGGGCATCCTGCCCTTTTTACTACTGGTGGCATTATCTGCCTGCAACACGGGTTATGTGTCCTTAATCCAATTGCTATTATCATCCTGATGCTAGCCGTTGAAATATTATCCTTAATACGGTCAACTCAATCCTTGAGTCACATTCCCTTATGCCGTGTGTGTATAGTGTCAAATTATTGAGCTACTGTTAAGTCGCGTAAACGTCATTGCGTGTAAGCATATGCTTACAACAGCCTAAATCCGAATAGTTAAAATCCTTAACCATATGATATTAATAGCCTTTAATGTAAATAGCTATTTTTAGGCTAGAAAAAATTAATGTAAATTAGCTAAGTGTTAGCGATATTCGTTGTCCCAAGCAACACCCTAGTCACTCAACGTATCGAATGCTTACGCAAATATTTGCAATATTTACAACTTCTTAACACCAACGACACGTATTGATAAGCTTTAGGTTTTATTATGTACATGTAAGAAAATATTTCAAGAATAACGATAATACAGAACAAATATCCATATTTTACAAGTATATTTTGCGTATTACTCATGGTTGTTAGCGTTATTCTGCATTATATATCAACAAAATTTTGCAACGGTATATAGCTGCTTTTTAAGCCAACTTATATCTTAGGAGATTCCATCATGAAAACGTTACAACCTTTCTCGCTTAAAACTATCCTCTCTGCCTCACTTGTATTTGCACTCGTTGGCGTTACTGCTGGCTGCGCTGTCGCCGGTCCAGGTTACGACAATTATCCGATATACAATGACAACAGCGGTTATGGTCATGTTGAAAACAATCGCGCTATTCAGCAACTTCGTCAGGATTTACGCCGTAAAGGTTATAACGTGATGGACATCAGAACAGAAAGCTATCGCGGTAACCGTGTGCTGACAGTGCTTGCTAAAAAGAATGATCAAGCTTATGAGCTTAAATACAGCTCACCAGATCTCAGACTTATCAGCTCGACCAAAAAACCTTGGTCTAATGTCTGGGATGATAAAAACGACTATAAAGATAGTGGCAAATACAAAGATAAACATTATAAAAATGAAGACAGCATCAAAAATGAATCACGTTATCCAGCGATTAAACGCCGTGCTATCAATAAAGTTGAGGGTATGGGTTATCGAGTCACAGATATTGAATTTGAAGAAAAGAAAAATCGCGGCGTATTTGAGATTGAAGCCAAACGCGGCTCACAAGAGTATGAGATTATACTTGGCTATCCAAACTTGAATGTGATCAAGATCAAAAAAGATTAGGGGGTGTATCAAAAAGTATGCTGATTAAAATTTAAACAATTCTTAAAGCCTTGAAGGTCCTGTAGGATCAGAGAACGTAGCATAGATTTCTTATTGATCTTTATCTCCAGCATAATTTTTAGAACACCACCAAATAATTATTAGTAACTACTGTTACAAATTACCTTTAATTTGAATTCGATTTATTCCACTATAATAAGAAATAAGTCATCAACAAGATAAGGTAAATCAATGCATCAAATGAGTGAGTGGGTGCTGGCTATCATGGCAAAATTTGGCTATGTCGGCATTTTATTCGCTATGTTTGCTGAAAATGTTTTTCCGCCTATACCATCTGAGCTTATTATGCCAGCAGCAGGTTTTTCGGCCGCTAGGGGTGATTTAAATATACTATTAGTCATAGTAGCCGGTACGTTTGGTAGCGTTCTTGGTGCATTACCTCTTTATTATCTGGGAACTTTGTTCAATAAAGAACGCTTAATAGTATTTACTGAAAAGTATGGAAAATACGTGTTTATTAAGTCTGAGGATGTTTTGTCGTCCAATGCGTGGTTTGATAAACATGGTAAAAAAGCGGTCTTTTTTGGCCGCATGGTGCCTGGTATTCGTTCATTGATCTCCATCCCTGCGGGGATGAATAAGATGCCAATGGTCTCTTTTTTAATATTAACGGCTTTGGGATCTAGTATTTGGACAGCAATGTTGACCCTAGCAGGATTTTACTTGGGTAAAAATTACGAGGTCATTACAACTATGTTAGCGCCTTACTCTAAGGTTTTCTTGTTGCTTGCCATAGTCATTATTATTGTTTGGTTTATTAAACGTCGACTATCTGATCAGCATAATATTTAATACAAAACCGATTTATTTATCTTCCAAATTTTAACGATTTTCCTAAATAAAATACGGCTTATTTAACCCTCAGCCAGCGCTAAGCTTCTCCTATGTTTTATCCCATATACTGAAGTTATAAATACAATAGATGCTAAACCAATCTAGCATGCAAAAACTCTCAAAAACAAAGGATAATATCATGAAAAAATTATCAACTCTAAGCAAATCTATCATTATGGTACTGAGTATTGCAGGTGTCAGCACCGCTGCTATCGCTGTAGGACAAAGCGCCACCACAAAAACCGAAGTCAGTGAAGCCATAGCAGCGGCACAAAGCAAGATCAGTCTTGAGCAAGCCATTACCATCGCCCAAAAGTCTATTAAAGGGGATGTGATTAGTGCTGATTTTGATCAGAATGGTCGTTCAGCAGGTGGTAACTATGACGTTAAACTTGTTGCTAACAATACTGAATATGAAGTAGAGGTTGATGCAAATAGCGGTAAAGTTTTAAGTCGTAAGCAAGAGAAGCTTGATAAAGAAGATATGGCGGAGTATAAGGCCATGAAAAAATCTAAAACCAGTATGAACCAAGCGATAAAGCGAGCCAACCAGAGTGTGAATGGGAAAGTTATTGAAGCAGGATTTGACATAGACTTTGGCAAACCTGTTTATAAGTTTGAGATTGCTAAAGGTACTCAAGTACATAAAGTGGTTGTCGATAGCAGGACTGGTAAGATTATTCGTAGCCAAGTAGAAGCAGCTGATAATGATGACTAATATTGCAGCAAGTCGAAGTGATAAATAGGTTAACATTCATATCTAATGATTTCTAAATGGCTCTAAGCGACATTACCATATCGCTCAGAGCTTTTTGGTTTAGAGCTATCACTATAAAAGGATGGTTTGGTAAAAATTGTGATAATCAAGATTAAGACGGCTGTGATGAATACAGAAAATTGAATCAATAATATACTGTTGAAATTGCGCCTAAAACAACTTGATTTAGCTATTTTAGAAATCGATTGTTGATGTAGAGTAGTGTAGTGTAGGAAATAATAAGCCCATGAAAATCTGAGACTGTAGCTGATTGTTTAGTATTTGATGTCGCGGTCAAATAAGCCAGCCCTTAGTTTGTTTGACCATTTTTTATCGCTTTTTTTGTTTGTCGTATACTGTCTATTTATCGTCGTTCCATACACAATTTTCATATCATTAGTGAGATCATATAGGTATCCACTTTTAAAAGAATACAGCACTGCTGGGATTTATAAGATTAGTCCTTCTTTTATTTAGGACCGACTATATTACAAACTACTATCCAAAATCTAAGACTTCAATCACATCATAAGCAGGCGTCTCATAAGGATGCGCCTGCTTTAATGCGCTGATGACATCATTAATACTAGCCTTAGAAACCACCATCTCAAGCCGCCATTCATTAACCTTTTGCAAATTGTCCTGTGTACCAATGTGCGGCGTACTGCCTGCCAGTGGCATAAACTGTCCCATCCCCTGCACTTGCCAACAGCACTGCTCATAATCGCCAATTTTACCAGCACCTGCCACAAATAGCGCCGACTTTACCTGCTCTAATGCTGAGTCTGGTACAAAAACGGTGAGTTTATACATGTAGTCGCCTCCTTAAATTAGTGGCCTCATCAAATCTTTAAAATTAAATGAAATGCACAAAAAACTTTCTATTTCTTTGACAAAGAAGGATGGTCCGTCCATATATAGCGCAGCAACCACTCTTTTGCCTCGCCAGCATAATCAATGCCGATACGTGGACGCAGGGACACCGGTGGCTGACAGCCATCATCCTCCACCCAAACTTTTGAAGCGGGCGTGATTGGCTCACCGTATAACGTTCGATCTATCTGTAAACCTTTGGTTAGCTTGCCAGGACCTGCCAGCTGTTTGATATGATTTAGCTGTTTATTAACGTCTAATAATTGCTCATCGATTAAGCGGGCGCTATTCTCTGTCAAAAATCCAGCACGTATTAAGACCGCTTCTGGCGATTCTGTGGGTCCACTGACCAAATTGAGCATATGATGAATACCATAGGTTAGGTATACATAAAAAACACCGCCTATATGGTACATAATCTCTGTACGCGGCGTTCGTGTGCCTGCATGCGCATGACATGCAGCATCGCCTTCGCCAATATAGGCTTCTGTCTCTGAGATTCGCATGCGCAAGATTTTTTGCTGACCATCGCTATCGATTAACTCTCGGCACAACACTTTGCCAATCAAGTCAGCAGCGACCACGCAAGTGGGACGAGCAAACCAAGATGGCTCCAAAACAATTGATGCAGCTTGAGAAGATAACATCAGCCCTAACCTTTTTTATAGGGGTTTATATTTACACTCTATTATTATAGCAGCATAAATTTAACATAAAAAACCATCAAAGGTTGTCTGACAGCGACCACCATTACTTATTGCAACTGATGTTATACAGACAGCTAACTCGATATGATAGTAATCTTGATACCAGATATACCACACTAAAAACATAATTAAATTAAAAGGATATAACAATGAGTAACTCTAATAGCCAAAACAATAAGCAGCAAAATAGCAGTGACAATAGCAGTAACAAAGCAGAAGATAAGAAAAATGATGTAAAAGACAATAACGCTGCTCATGACACTAAAGATCAGAATACTAATAAAGCGTCTGATAATAAAGACAATAATTCAAGTAATCAGTCAAACAGCAAAGACAGCAAAGCATCAGATAAACACGATAGCAAAGATAGCAAAGATAGCAAGTCTTCAGATAAAGATGCTAAAAATAAAGGCGATAAAGACTCTTCTTTAGCTGATACCGCTACTACAAAGGCAAAAGAAGTGGTCGGCACATTAGCAGACAAAGCGGCAGATGCCATGGAGTTTGCGGCTAAGAAAATCAAAGAAGCGCGTAAAGACAGCTAGTATATTTAATCGCAAAAAAACTGAGCCATGGCTCAGTTTTTTTATGTCTTAACAGTTTTAACTTTGCTACATTTAGCTTAGTGGTACACCGATACGGCTTGCAACTTCTTCATAAGCTTCGATGACATCACCTAATGACTGACGGAAGCGGTCTTTATCAAGCTTCTTCTTGGTGGCTTTATCCCAAATACGGCAGCCATCTGGTGAGAACTCATCACCTAAGACGATACGGTCATGGAATACACCAAACTCTAGTTTGAAATCTACTAGTATCAAATCACCAGCATCAAACAGGGCTTTTAATACTTCATTGACTTGATGACTCAGCTCTTTCATTTTGGCGAGCTGTGCGTCGGTTGCCCAGCCAAGAGAGATTGAGATTGACTCATTAACCATTGGATCGCCAAGCGCATCATCTTTATAGAACAGCTCGTAAGTCGGTGGCGTCAATGCTTGCCCTTCTTCTAAGCCTAAACGACGTACCAAACTGCCCGCAGCAAAGTTACGCACAACGCATTCAACCGGAATCATATCCAAACGCTTGACCAACACTTCATCATCAGACAATTGCTTTTCAAAATGCGTCTCGATACCAGCGTCTGCCAGCTTTTGCATGATAAACGCGTTAAAACGATTATTAACCACGCCTTTACGTGCAAGCTGCTCAATACGCTTACCATCAAGCGCTGAGGTGTCATCACGGAAATGTAAAATCAGCAGATCGTTGTCTTCTGTTTCATAAACAGATTTGGCTTTGCCTTTATAGAGCAATTTTTGCTTTTGCATTAGGAGGTTTCCTGTTCGTTCAAGCTTATGCGGTAAAAACGCGCAGCGACCGCTGATAACTTATAAAACCAATGAAGTGCATTGGTATTAATAAAATCATCAGCGGCATAGATAAGGTTAAAAAAAGACTTTATTCAGTACGGCTCGCAACCGCGCGTTGCGGTTTTGGCAACTGGTACTGTTTACCAGACTCATTCTGTAATGTGAGCGTATTAGCGCCTGCATTAGGGGTCGAGTAAAGCGGTACAAATGGCGCGGTCTCTTGAGCAGCTGGCAACTGTAGCGGCGCCAATTTTTTGCTTTGCTGATACTCTAGGCTCCCATTGTCACGCTTGCCGATGAATTCTTTTGTCGCTTGGCAGCCGCTTAATACTAAGGTACTACCCAACACGACCGTCATTACAGCGGGGAACATTTTTGCAGTCATTGATGATACTTTCATCATATTATCTCTCTGAGTTAGCATTTACACGCATCATTTTATAATAAGTTTGCACGAACCAAGGCAGTATCAATCGTCGCATGATGTTGCTCAGCTAGCCATACTAGCGGCAGGCGAATACCTTGATCTATCATGCCCATTTTGTGCAAAGCGTACTTGGCTGGAATAGGACTTGATTCAATAAACAAGTCACGATGTAAGTGTTTAACGATATCATGTACTTGATTGGCGGCGTCAAAGTCACCGCGCAAAGCTGCCGTAAAGGTTTCGCTCATGGCTTTTGGTGCGACGTTAGCAGTCACAGAGATATTCCCTTTACCACCAAATTTCATCAGCTCAAGGGCGCTGCCATCATCACCAGATAAGACCACTAAACGATCGCCAACTGCTTTGATTAATTGCTCACCGCGAGCAACAGAACCTGTCGCGTCTTTGATAGCAACGATATTATCGATATCGGCTAAACGCTCGACTGTTTCTTGCGCAATATCAACGACGGTGCGTCCAGGGACGTTATAAAGCATTTGCGGGATATTTACAGCTTCAGCGATGGCTTTATAATGTTGATATAAGCCTTCTTGTGGCGGCTTATTATAATAAGGGGCGACCAATAATGCACAATCTGCACCGGCATCTGCGGCATCTTGCGTCAGCTTAATGGCTTCCACTGTATTGTTGGCGCCAGTACCTGCAATCACCGGTACACGACCTTTAACATGCTGTACAAAATAGCGAATCACATCGCTGTGCTCTTGCATTGACAAGGTTGCGGATTCGCCAGTCGTACCAACAGCCACAAGGCAATGTGTGCCTTGTTCAATCTGCCAATCTATGAGGTCTGCCAGACGTTTATAATCGACCCTACCGTCACGAAGCATGGGCGTTATCAAGGCTACCATTGAGCCTTGTAGTCGGGTTTTAATATCGTCGTATGCTGTGCTCATAACTGTGCCTTACTCTCGTATCCTAGCTTTGATTAAAGCTATCACATGATAGGTCGTTTGCAAGTACCAATGCATATTATGAATATATTCATTGTCAAATAGTTGCATAGATACTATCCATGCTCATAAACACCATTGGTAAGATCTTGCTCGATGTTAATACTGAATGTTTGTATGGCTTATACCGTCATTGACGCCATTTTATCTGACACTAATATACGGATTATCTCGCTATAAAAACGCCTGCTAGTGTAGCATATTTTGGATTGACCGCTATCAATCAATTAAGGCTCAAGCAAGCAATTCTACAAATAACTGCCTAGTGGCTTCAATTTCATTTGCCATTAATATACAGTAAATTTAATAACCTTTAGCTTTTAAACCAAACCGTCAGTTTAGCGTAATTGTTAAAGTTCGATAAAACCTTTTTAAGCCTTTTAACCAATCGTCAACACAGCGTTGGCTAGCCGATACAAGCAAACAAACGCTTATGTCCTTTTGTGCCACAAGTAATAGCAATATCTTTAACTACTCTATCCGCAATCCAATAATACCCGGGATACCTTGACGCATCACCTCTATCGTCACCACTCCCTTTTTAGGCAATACCGACACAGCGCTTGAAACATCATTGACGGTTTTAATCGGTTTTTGATGGAGGTTAGTAATGATATCGCCTGCTAGTATGCCCGAGCGTGCCGCCAATCCTGTAGGCTCAATTGCTGTGACCAAAACGCCGGTTTTATTATCAGACGCCAGCTCTACTTGTTCCTCTGGGGTCAGATTACGTAAGGCTAAGCCCAGACTTATCTCGTTATTTTGCTGACCACGGCTTTGTGATTGCATGTCATTTGAGACGTCACTCAGCTTGCCACTGACGAGAGATTGCTTACCATTACGCTGGATTTGCATGCGAAAGGCGTCATTGGGGCGTGCGCGATTAATCAGGTTCAATAAGTCAGAGGCTTCCATAATCTGCACATCATTGTATTGCAAGATAATATCGCCTGATTTTAGACCTGCTTTTTGGGCGGGCGAATCAGGGGACACACGTGTCAGTAATGCTCCCTGCGGACGCGCTAGGTTATAGGCTTCAGCGAGATTTCGGTCGATGTCTTGTGGATAAATACCCAAATAAGCACGCTCAACCTTACCATTGGTTTTGAGCTGCTCATAAACATCCATCGCCGCATCAATCGGAATAGAGAACGACAGTCCCATATAACCACCGGTGCCACTAAAAATACGTGAGTTAATCCCAATCACCTCACCGCGTTGGTTAAACAGTGGTCCACCCGAATTACCAGGATTCAATGCCACATCGGTTTGAATAAATGGTACACTGGTTTCACGCGAAAAGTTGCGCGATTTGGCGCTGACAATCCCTGCCGATGCTGAATAATCGAAACCAAATGGCGAGCCTATAGCCAGTACCGGCTCACCGACTTTTAGGCTATTAGAATCACCAATCGGTAGCGCTGGGAATTTTTTGCCAGTGACCTTTAATACTGCCACATCCGAGCGCTCATCGCTGCCAACTAAGGTCGCATCAAGCTCTGTTCTGTCATTGAGCGTCACCGTGATTTTGTCTGCGCCCGCCACCACGTGGTGATTGGTCAGCATATAACCATCATCAGTCACAAAAAAACCCGTGCCATAAGCATGTTCAATCGCTGGCGTCGCGGCTTGATCAGGGATACGTAGGCGATCACCAAAGAATTTGCGTAACAGCTCAGCCGTTTGGGCTTTTGCAAGCTCAGCCTCACTCACGGTTTTGGTCACATTGACGCGTGCCACCGCTGGCGTGACTTGCTGTACCAATCCTGAAAAATCAGCGGTGGTAACAGCAGCTTGCGCATCTGCCATGGTGTTTAGATTAATACCAACGACCATGGTAGTAGTAACAGCGATTGCCAAGGTGCTGCGTTGAAGCAAGCGCTGCATGGTAACTATGGTGATTTTCGCTTTAGATATGTCGATTGGCATCTTATCCCTCATCCAAGTAATTTTTATAATTTTCGTGAGCAGCTATGCTATTAATGTACAGCATGGCTTGGCATTTTAATTCTTGATTAATAAATAGCACTTTTATCTTAGTTTATAGAGTATTTTTGCTGACTGCAGCTTAGTTTGTCATCTATTGAGCATCTATCTCATATCATCAATCACTACTGGGGTTAATTTTTCTTGCTTGCTGTAGCTAGCCGACAGAGGCTTCGAATAATTAACCCAAGTTATGCTGTACTCTTTTAAAAGTGGATCAACCATACACTAAACCATACACTGCAAACTCAGAATCATCTGAATACGATTATTACCTGCGGCGTCAGTTAAGGACTTCATCGAGCCATCATACTAGCTATTAGAACCACTGACCACCATAGCTAGTGCACAACATCGTGGCAGCATTCAGTCGCTGGTTGATGAAAAAATGGCTTACGTTGTCTATACTTTTAAGAGTCTTGCAACGCTTTGGGTGACAGTGAGCACTCAGTTATATAAAATAAAATCATGTTATGATAACCAGTAAAACACATTTAAAACAAACAAAAGTCAGCGATAGAACTTATTAATACTTCATTGTTTAAATTGGCTATTATTTTATCGTATCTTCTCTCTTTTGCGCTTTTGGTTCTTAGCTTTTACTTTTTAAAGCTCTGCGGCTTTATCTAGAAGCGTATTCATCTTTGCTATTATTTTGTGTTTGCTACTATATAGTATACATGACTCATGCTGTGACTCTTGCGGTAACTGTCGATAGCAATTTTTGATATAGTCGATTCATTTTAAAAACGATACAGTGCTGTTGGCTATAAATTTTTTGCAGCCTCTGTCACGCCTGCGAACAGCAAGCAAGAAAAAATTATAGCCAATAGCACGTTATTACAATCGTATCGCTTTTATTTTGAACTGACTATAGTGACTTTTAATAGTGACTCTTGATAATGATGTGAATGTATCATGAACTAAAAAATCGTCTATGCCGAATGCTGCAGCCTCGAATCGCTCCACAGCATGACTATATTATAAAAGGATTAATTTATGGATACCGCCCTATTGTTATCTGGCGTGGTTGGGATTGGTATTGCCGCCCAATGGTTGGCTTGGTATTTAAAGCAACCGTCCATTTTATTTTTATTACTGATTGGTATTATTGTTGGTCCAGTATTAGGGGTTTTCGATCCTGACTTGATACTTGGTGAGCTGATGTTTCCCTTTATCTCATTAGGCGTAGCGATTATTTTATTTGAAGGATCGCTGACCTTAGAGTTTGAAGAGATTAAACAACACGGCTCTGTGGTACAGATGCTGGTTTCCGTCGGCGTACTGATCACTATCGCTATCGTCTCGCTGTCGACGTATTTGCTCTTTGATATTGACCCTATTATTGCGTTATTGTTTGGCGCATTGGTCTGCGTGACTGGTCCGACGGTCATTATGCCTTTACTGCGCAGTGTACGACCGAACAAAACCATCTCCAATATCTTGAAGTGGGAAGGCATCATTATTGACCCTATCGGCGCGATTGCGGTGGTATTGGTCTACGAATATATTATCTCAGGTGGTGAAGCCAGTAGTATCCTGCTGTTTGCCAAGATTGTGGTATTGGCAGTAGCGATGGGTCTAGCTGGCGCGTGGGCATTAGCGTTTTTGATGCGTCGCCATATGATTCCTGAATTTTTACGCAATGTTTTTACCCTTGCTTTTGTGCTGGTGTTATTTTCAATCTCTAATCATCTAGAGCATGAATCCGGTTTATTGACGGTCACTGTACTTGGGGTTGCGCTGGCCAATTGGCCAAAATTCCCACGTGATACGATTTTAGAATTCAATGAATCACTCACCATCTTATTGGTGTCGGTCTTATTTATTATTCTTGCGGCTCGTGTTGAGCTGGAAAGCTTATTGAGCGTCGGTTTTGCAGGTCTCGTGCTACTAGCGATTGTGATGTTTGTCGCCCGCCCCTTGTCAGTTTGGGTGTCGTCTATTGGCTCCAACCTAAAGACCAAAGAGAAGCTGATGATCAGCTGGATTGGTCCGCGCGGTATCGTTGCTGCTGCTATTTCATCACTCTTTGCCATTCGTCTGCAAGAATATGATATCCAAGGGGTTGAGCTACTGGTGCCTTTGGTATTTTTGGTCATTATTGGTACGGTAATGATTCAGGGTTTGGGCGCAAAAATGGTAGGGAACTTTTTGGGTGTCCGTGAGCCTGAAACCAACGGTATTTTGGTTGTGGGCTCAAACCCTGTCGCGTTGTTGGTCGCTACCTCGCTCAAAGATCAGGGCTTTGATGTCATCGTCGCCCATAATAACTATACCAATATCGCAAGCGCGCGCATGAGTGGCTTGCGTACTTACTTTGGCAATCCTGTCTCTGACCACGCTGATCATCATTTGGATCTCATCGGTATCGGACGTCTGTTTGCCATGAGTATGGATAAAGAGCTCAATACTTTATCCGAGATTCACTATCGTCATGAGTTCGGTGAGCGCAAACTATACCGATTAAAGTTTAGCGATGAAAAAGTCAAAAGTGAGCGCGATGACAAGCAAGGCAACTTCCATTCGCAGTGGTTGTTTGGCAAAGACGTTACCTATACCAAGCTTGCCAGTATGCTGTCCAAAAAGGCGCGTATCAAAATCACCAATATCACTGACAGCTATAGCTTTGAGCAATATAAAGCTGATAATAAGCAATTTGTACCGCTTTATACGGTCGATAAAGAAGGTAAACTGCATGTCATGACCGATAAGTTCGATGGAACAGTAACACGTGATCGTAAGTTGATTTCATTGGTCGTCGATGATGAGGTGCAGCCAAAACCGGTCGATGTGACGCCAAAGCAAGAACAAGCACGCGCTGTGGCTGATGCCAGCTTTGAGTCTAGCTCAAAAGCGCCTGAAAAACGCCAAGAAACAGAGCTAACAGATATAGGCAATGAAGCCTCGGTGCCAGAGTCTATATTGACAACGGCTGAAGAAGACATAGCAAAGGATGCTGATACAAAAACTGAGCAAGAAAGTCAGCCTAGTGCCGCGCCTAATATGACTAACAATACTCAGACATCGGACGCTAATGTTGAGAAAGCAACTTCAAAAACTAAGACTTCTAGTAATACCAATGGTAATGGTAATGGTAATGGTAGCGCGCCGAAAACCAAAAAAGGGGCGCTTGATCCCAATCGTTTACCAGACTCCAGTGGCGATAATATCTCTAAATCTAATGCCGATATGAATGATGAAAATATAACCAGTGCTATCGATATAGATAAGCAATAAAAGCTATATTTAAAAATCAGCCCATAATATAAAAGCCCCAACTGCTGAGTTGGGGCTTTTTGCTTAGAGTGTAAAGGATAATAATAACACTGCTAAACAGCTTCAATCTAAAAGCTTTAAGATATAGTCAGTGAAAAGTAATATCGACACATTATGTACTGCTGGTATCAATCCAGCATTAGCTTAGCCCAAACTTCTTTTGTACCGTCTGCCAGATACGCGCGCTGACTTCATCGGCACTGCCTGAGGCATCGATACGCTGGATACGTTCAGGATGCTCGCTAGCAAGGACGCTAAAACCTTGATGTACTCTGGTAAAAAATTCCGTCGCTTGCTGCTCAAAGCGGTCAGCGGCACTGCGTTTATTAGCACGTGCCATGCCTTCTGATACTGGTAAGTCCAACCACAATGTCAGCGCTGGTAATTGCACAACAAACTGCTCAATAAGCATGTCGATTTTGGCACGTACAGTAGCGTCGCCATCTGCACGTCCAAAGCCTTGATAAGCCACTGTTGAGTCTTGTCTTCCGTTCTAACAATTTGTAAACTAATAAGCTTTATATCCGTATATACTATAATGTAAACTACTAATATGCTATAAAACAAACAACCTTATTTAAAGTCTAAAACAATATAGCTTAATAAGAGATGTTTTTATAGAAATTAAACTTAGGTGATGGGAAGCAAATTAAGAATGACTAAAGTAATTGGAATTGCAGCTATAGCTAGATCAGGTAAAGACACAGTAGCTTCTATATTATTAAAACATGAAGATGTAACTACATATGCCTTAGCCGACCCGTTAAAAATTGGATGCCAAATATTATTTGGGCTAACCGATGCCGAAACTTGGGATGATGATCTTAAAGAGAAAATAATCCCTCATTGGGGATGGTCACCTAGAAAAATTTTTCAAACAGTTGGAACTGATTGGCTTAGAGAATTGAATTCTGATCATTGGTTATTAAGAGCAAACTTGGCATTTAACCAAAATGAAACCAATAAATTTGATAAATTGCGAATTGACTTTACCGACCCCAAAGCCCCTTTCAGGTTGGCTGCGCAAGCTATTTTTGGGATTACTCAAGAAGAAGCATGGAATCCTTTATTACTAGAGAATAATCATAACTATTGGGATATGACACCAAATCAAATGATTGAATTTCTCTATAGTCATGCTTACTTAGAATTCAGTAACTATGGCTTATTAAGATCAGAAATACCTTTGACTCTCCCTTCAAGGGAAATTCCAGCTTATGGAAAAGAAAAAATTGTTGTAATCAAAGATGTTAGATTTGAGAATGAGGCTGACTTTATACGGTCTCACAACGGCAATATATGGCACGTTAAGCGAGACAATGCAGCAAAAGTTATAAGTCACTCCTCTGAAAGAGGAATAGAAATAAAACAAGGAGACATTGTCATTAACAATAATGGTTCCTTAATGGATTTAGAACTAATCATTGAAGAAGAATGGGGAAAGACTAGTCGTGAATGAAGGAGATATTCGGAATGTTATATCTGTTGAAACATCCTCTGGTCATGTTATTAAAGCAAGATATTTAAGTATTTCAGGCTTTGAACTTGATAATGAATTATGCCTTGAGCTTCACAGGTTATTCCTTTTTCACTCTAAGGATAGGGTCAATACGTCAGCGTATATTCTGAATCAAGCAATTGAAACGTTTTTCGTATTCATAAATAAGTATAACGAAAAACAACCTAATAAGCTTAAAGTAGACTCTCTTTCAAAAGTACACTCTGAAGCATTTAGAGCCTATATCAGATATTGCCAAAAAAACAAAATAAACCTAGAGATTCCATCAAAACTGAAAGCAGCAATTATTGATTTTTCTGAAAAAACAAAGTTAATACCAATCCCTTCATTACCCAATGTTACAGCTTTTAAAAGCAAAAACAAGCCAACAGAACCATTAAATAAAATTTGTTATGACGATTTAACACAAGCTTTAAAATCAGAAGTAGATCGCCTCTACGAAAAAATTAATTTTATTGAAAAGGTTAATAAGGCAGAGCCATATACATTAGCTGAAGCTCATTCAGAAATATTCCCACCCATGACTAAAGAGCGTATTTTTGCATGGTATGAGATGATACTCAGTGGAGAGGTTTCTACTAGACTTAATATACAGACTCTCTCTATAAAATTAAAAGATTGCATAGATACTGAGTTGTCGGAGTTAATGGAACAACGTGATCCAAAAATACTTGATAAATTCAGAGCTATTTATGAAAGAGATAAAACATTAATCAATACGTCTCAAACAACTCTACATTTAAAAAAACAGCAAGGATTTGGCTTAAGTAACTGGAATTTTGATGTCTTGAGGGGATTAAAAACCTTAATCGCTAATGGCTATCCAATGCAAAAGACGCTGGATGAAATTGATGCAAAATATTCGGCTGATTCTTGCATCGCTATAGGAGAGTGTGAGGATATTATCCAACTATTAATTTTACGAATATCCCGTTCACAAAAAAAATATAAGCACCCCCAAATAGACAATTGGGATGCTTTTTTAGGAATGTATTTTCCTTCTATGATTGATTCTGCTGCAATCTATTTAATGCTCGCACTTCAAACTGGGTGGAATAAAGAGACTATTTTAGCAATTGATCCTAACAATTATGAGCATGTATTAACTGGTGCTTTAAACGAAAATCAATCCATTATCTTCTCAGAAAAACATAGAAGCCAAGATTCTAACCTACCTTATGGTAATTCGAAGGAATTTATAGCTCCAAGCAATAAGGATGATAGATATTCAATCTACAATATTATTCAATTAGCAAAAAATATTGTAGCACCTCTTGAGAGATATTCATTTGATTATATCCCTATGCATCATCAAGAAGATAATTTAAACCCTCTATTTATATGTCTTAGATATTGGGCCGACTGGGTTTCTAAAGGAGGAAGACATACTTCGATATCTCAAAACAAAGCCTTCCAAACCGCAATCAAACATTTTATTAACAAACATGAAATTAAAGAGCATGGAACGCAAATTTCTGCAATTGGCGATCTTACTTCGAGAATTCGTATCACTTGGATGCAAATCAAACGGAAGAATCTTCCTTTGACAGTCGTGAGACTAGTTCAAGGACATAATTCAAAAAATACTACTGATCAATATTACGACAATTCTGGTATAGCAAAGCAAGATAGAAAAAACCGTTTAAGAATAGAACAAGAAGAGATCGTTACTTTACTTAGAAATAAGAAATTCAAAGGGATTGTGGGAACAAAAAACGATGAAAATCTAAATACAAACATAGGGCTAAAGATTTTTCATATACCTGGACAAAGAGGCGCTCTATGGGGATGCTCTAATCAATATGACCCAACATGGCTTGAGGCAGAAAATGAAATTTCTAACGGTGAAAAATGTTACTCAATTCAAAATTGTATTTTCTGTAAACAAATTCGACTCTTTGAAGACTCCGTACCTTATTTGATGGAGAGATTACTACATATAAGAGACTTAACGAATGAAACCCTTGAGTCTCACTCTATTTTAAATGATGAAAAACTGATTATCGAGTCAATTCTAGATAACTGGAATGATGATGATCACATTAAATACTCAGCAAGATATCAAAGAAAAAATGCACCGCTTTTACCTAGAAATCTAAATGACTTAAAGGTTATTTTTGAGGATGATGATGCTTGATCTAGATAAATATTTTACCATTGAATCCTTACAGAGAGATAAAGGTGAATCTGCTAATAAAGAGTGTAATCACTCTTTAGAAACAACGTGCGGGAAAACATCTGGCTCTGCTATTTCACTTTCTGTAAAACTAAGGGAGAATTCTAGCCATGACTTTCCTATTTCAGAATACTCTTTATATAGAGACAATGTTTGGTTGCTTGAATACACTACTGGCAAAAACCCTACAAAAATACATTTTTACAAAGAAGACGAAAAATACAATGGTTTAAAACGAGTATTATTATATTACGCAATTCCAGACTTCTCTCTTTCCGGCACTATTAAAAGTTACAGCACTACTAGATCTTACTCTAATCTCTTTAATATATTTATATCCTATGTTTTTAAGCATAATCATTTATCAGCAAATGATCGAACCGATATAGATTGCATTACTCCAAGCATGTTAAATGAAGCTCTTGATAGAGCCAAAAATAATAATGATGCCCCAAGGCATTATTCTTCAATGTTTAGTATGATCAGATTATGGTTATCCCTATCACGTCAACGATCCATACCTGAAAAATATAGACTAGATATTGATTTTACGTCTGTTGATAACAAAAAGAGGCACAAGGATGTTGTTAATCACTTTCAAGGCATAGTATCTACTTGGGTACCATTTTCTGAAAGTGAATTAGCAAAATTAATGGAATATTCACTGTTCTGGCTCGAAAGTGCATTACCAGAATTAATAAATGTACGTGATTATCTCGGTGGACTAGATTTAGCTAACAAAAGTAGTGCCACTTTCTATTCATGGGAGCCAAATGAAGAATTTGAAAAACTTACGAATATCACAATACATGAAATAAACGTAATGTCTAGTAGTCGAATTTACTCGAAAACAAAACTTGAAAATCGGAGCAAACCTTACTCTTATACATGGAAAAATCAATATGCGATAGCCTTAGATCACGTTAGGAATGCTTTGTTTATCTTTGTTGGCCTTCTTATAGGAATGAGAGCAAGAGAGATTGGACAAATCATGCTAGATGATATCTACATTGATAATAACGGAGAATACTGGATTAATATTACACGATTTAAAACGACCAATGACTCAAATTATCAAGGTGAAACTGAAGTAATTCCGATTCCTTCTTTTATCGGTGACTGTGTATCTTCTTTCAAGCATTTGAAAAGCTTATCCGACTTTAATAAGGAAAGTTATTTGTTTCAGTCTAATAAAGGCAGAAAGGTTCTAAATAATTTCACAGATGCACAGATTAAACTCATCACAAATGAGATCAAAAAATTTACTGGAATAGAAAGAGTTCATAACCATCGGTTCAGAAAAACAATAGCTGAAATATTAATTAATCGAAGTGAAAAGAATATCGATTTAATTCGGATGCTATTTGGGCATGAGAGCTATGCAATGACACTGAAGTATATAGCTAGAAATCCATTTATGGTTAATGCTATTGCAGAAGCTATTGAGGTGAATTTTACCAAGGACTTTCATGAAGTATTAAGAAGTATTAGAGATGAATCTTATTCTGGTAAATCAGCGGAAAAAATTGCACATGCTATGATTAAGACTCCAGAAAAATTCGTGGGTAAACAACTTAAACTTCAAGTAATTAACTATGTATCTCACATACTTTCTAGTGGAGAGATGTGGTTTATCCACAGATCTGCATTGGGAACATACTGCATTCATAGTGGGGAAATAAAGAAAGACGATTTACCTCCATGTCTAATTGGAAAGAAAAATTTGGGTCAATTTTTAAGTCCTGATGTAACTAACTGTCAGTTGGATTGTCAATATTGTGTCGCGATTGAGAAATCAAGGAAAGCTATCTCTGACAATATTAACTTTTATCATAGTGTTTTAGAATCTACAGATAATATTGGTAAGAAAGCTGGGAAAATGATTCGTAAAAAACTTGCTGCAAATGAAAAGCACTTAGAAGAATTAGATATGAATCATCACAGAGTCAAAAGGACTCTTAAAATGAAAGTGGTACAATTATGAGTTCAGTAATAACCAGATCTAAAATTGTTAGCGCTATCGTTGAAGAAAAGGTCAAGAATCCTAGCGTTAAACTGAAAATACAAGATATATGCGCAATCGTAGAAATATCTAGACAATCATTTAACCGATACTATTCTGACTTAAAACCCTATATGAAAGGTGAAAAACCTATAAGTGAATTAATTGAGGGTGAAGATGAAATTTCTTCTAATCAGTTATTATGTACCTACCAATCAAAGATTATTGAGTTGGAGAGCAAGCTTCATAATATTGAAGGAGAGCATATTAAAGAAGTAGCTAATATAAAAAATAGTATAACAACTTCACTAATGAATAATGATCTTACTTTGTATGATGCAGACGCTGTTAGACTACAGTTGCAGAAACAAAGTTTACATAATGATAAATTGCTTAATAAGATTAATACTTTACAAACTGAGCTAAGCAAACAACATATAAAACAAAATATTGAGCCTGTAATAACTCTCTCATCTGCTAACTTTGAAGTTTTAGAAGATAATTTCGAACTAATCTTTAGAAATTATATTGATAAGGTTGATATTGACACTTTCGAAGATGAGAAAGATAACGAAATTGATCATATAATAACTAAGTTGAATAAAATTTCAGCAAATAGAAAAGTTATTACTATCTTATTCATGGAAAGGTATTTATGTAGTTTTAAAAAATTCGTAGAACGTTATGTATTCGATTCTGAAACATTCCATCTATTCACCAGACTACCTATACATTCAAGATCGGAATTAAAGTTAATTTTAAAAAGACTTAGCTGCCAATTAGAGATAAAAATCTATATTCCTTATTCAGAGTCAGAAGCAATTACTAAAACACAACGTCAATTCTTTTTCAAAAATGTACCTGAGCTTGAATTACAAGCAGCTGATAAGTCATTCATACCCTCAGTTCAGGATGGTTTTGATACAGTTTGCCAATATCGAATCAATCAGGGGGATTAATGATAGTAATCAAGACAATACTTATCGAGTATAAAAGCATTGATACGCTTAGTAATGCTCAGCATTACATTTTAAAAGCTTTACTTCATAATGATAAAGAAATATTGCTCAGCCATCCTAATTTATTTCTTTACAATGAAACAAATGGGGCAGTTAACACATCTAGGCGTTATGCAAACATAATATCGCAATTTTATTCATATTTATCTACAGAGAACAAGTTTAGTAGTATTGATATTGGTAAATATCATGTTCTTATTGATAACCATGACATCAGAAAATGGCAAATTTATCGCCAAATCAAGCGAGTAGAAAAACAGTCTATTAAACCTACTTCAAAGACGATTTTTGAAGACGCAAGAATTCTTTTAAATTATGTTAAGTGGCTACACAATGCTGGATATATTACGAATGTTTCAGTACAGCATAAAGATTGGATTGCAAATTTCAAAAATAAGAGAATGCTAAATTATATTCAACAAGAAGCTAAACAAGTCGCAGATGCTAAAAATATAAGAATTTTAGATAAGGAAAGAAGACAAAAATATTCAAAATCTCTAATTACAAATCAAGAGATTAAAGCTCTTCTTGATGCCTATGCTGATTCCGTCTATTCTGCATTATTCAAGCTATCACTTGGTACTGGAATGCGCCCTATAGAACTGGTTCAATTTCCATATATTGGAAATGGAGATAATAAGAGCATTATGCCTTATTCTGAAATGGATAAAGATAAAGCTACTGTAGAATTCAAAGTGGTTGGAAAAGGTAGAAAACTCCGAACTGTCATCATTAATCTCAAAGATTTAAAAGAACTAGATAATACCTATATCAAACCTTTTTATAATGAAAGAAGAAAACTATACCGAGAAAAATATGGTGTTGCTTGCCCACCTTCAGTTTTGTTTTTGAACAAATCTGGCAAACCTATAACTCCAATGATGATTTCAAGACGCTCAAATGATGCCAAATTAAAAGCGATGCAGTTTTATCCTGATTTTAGAGAAAAAATTACTTTTTATGAAGCTAGGCACTGGTGGCCAACAATGTTTGCAATTGAATTTTTTAAGGAAAAGCTTCTTAATGAATCCTCAGAGGTTCTTTACGCTGCTTTCGGTGAAGCCTTAAAAAACCAGATGGGGCATGAAGATTTAGAAACCACTTACAAATACTACATAGATATGGCTAGACTAGTATATTCAGCACATCAAGGGACTGTTCATGAGTTACTAACATCACCTCAAAAAACAGTTCAAGAAATGCTTAATGACATGGAACCTGAAAGCATATAGAAAAGCAATTTATGTAGAAGATACCGTACAAGTAGACTTAGCTAACTAAATGTATCAAAAGAAGTCTATTGTAACTAAGAAAATCGGTAACTGGGAGTTTCATAAAAACTGTGCAACTGCTTATAATCCACTAACAGGAGAATAAGCAATGACTAACCAATCTGACCTTAAGAAAATAGCCGAGCAGATGGCTGGTAGCATGAAAATCTTTGATGACATCAAAGATTTTCAAAAGCAACTCATACAATCTTTTATCGACACTGCCTTAGAAGCTGAGATGGAAGATCATCTAGGCTACCCTAAGCATGAGAAGACAGACAAGCCTAATAAGCGCAATAGTCACACTAAAAAGACATTGCGTGGCGACACAGGCGATCTTGAGATTTCATCTCCAAGAGACCGTGAAGGCGCTTTTGAACCTGTCCTAGGGCGTAAGCATCAAAGTCGTATTAGTGGCCTTAATGACAAAATCATATTCTTTTACGCTGAAGGCCAAACCAACATTGAGATCGTCGAAACCATCAAAGAGCTCTATGACGTCGATATATCAAGATCTCTTGTCTCAAGAGTCACAGATAACATCTTAGAAGACATCGCCGCTTGACAGAACCAGCCACTGAGCCGCATCTATCCTATCGTCTATCTAGACTGCATTGTCGTCAAAGTACGCCATGAGCTATGCTGAAGAAACCGTACAACTAAACTTGGTAAACTAAGCGTATTAATCGGAGTTTATCATGATCAAGAAAGTAAGAATCTACAGTGACGAATTTAAAGCAGAAGCTGTCAAGAAGATATCAGACAATAATGGCAATATCTCAGCCACTGCAAAGCAGCTTGGCATTGCCATGCAAACGCTATCAAATTGGCATAACAAAGCCAATCAAGGCAAGCTTATCGGCACAGAGCAATATGATCCTGATCTTATGAGTG
>NZ_CAJGZK010000022.1 GCF_904846215.1 Psychrobacter glacincola
TAGGCTTAGATGTGTATAGTTCATGGTTGCAATCTCACTTTGGCGGTGGATATAAACTTTGATGCTAGCGCATCTAGGTCTTTTTTTCACCTCGCATTTGGTATTGCACTTCATGTGTTAATCTAAGTTTTTATAAAAATGGTTGTCATCAAGATAAGTTGACAAGATAATTTGAACAGCGATTACAAACGCATTCAATACCTTAAGCCTGTGCTTCTATATGCTTAATTAAAGCGGCTAATTGATCTTGGCTATGGAAGAATATCTCGACGCTACCCTGCCCATCTTTTTTATGCTTGAGCTTCACTTCTGCACCTAACATATCTGTCAGTCTTTGTGTTAAACGCTCGACATCGCGAGATTGCCCTTGTTCGGTGCGGCTCACTTTTGGTGCTGGCTGCAAAATAGATTTAACGAGTTTTTCAGCTTCGCGTACGGTCATACCGCCATCAATGATTTTTTGGGCGATGATAGGCTGCTGATCAGAAGATAAGGCTAAAAGTGTACGCGCATGACCCATATCTAGAGCATTGGTCGCCAAATGATCTTTGACCGTGTCATGTAATTGATTCAGACGCAAGAGATTGGATACCGTCGTACGTGCTTTACCGACGACTTCTGCAATCATGGCATGACTCATACCAAATTCAGTATGGAAACGCTGCAGTGCCGCAGCTTGCTCAATGACCGATAAGTCTTCGCGCTGAATATTTTCAATCAATGCGAGGGCAATCGCCAGCTCGTCTGACAAAGCACGCTCAATCGCTGGAATGACTGACTTGCCTGCCATTTTTGCCGCACGCCAACGGCGTTCACCGGCGATGATTTCGTGAGTAACAAAGGCTTCGCTTTTGTCTTCATTTGCCAGTAATGGACGAATAACGATCGGCTGCATGATACCATGCTGTTCGATAGAAGATGCCAACTCTGCCAGTGCCGTTTCACTCATATCACGGCGCGGCTGATACTTGCCCGCTTGCAAACGGGTGACATCGATTTGCACCAAACTGATTTGGTCCTCAGACCCGCTATTTTCTGTACTATTTACACGATTGCTCTTAACCGCAGTTTTATTTATCGTACGCGGTGTGCGAGCTTTACGCAGGCTATTGTCTTTTGGCTCAGAAGCCGCAGATTGAGCGGACGCAGACTTCGTATTGATTGCAGTTTCAGCAGCATTGCCCGTCGCTTTTGTCTCAGCTGGCAAAGCATGCTCGCGCGCAGCCATATCGTCTTGCAAGGCAGAGGCGGTAATTTGCTTTTCTTTTTTGATTGACCCTAATAAGGCATCCAAGCCTCGATTGGCAGCCAACCCTCTTTTCTTCGCCATGATTACCTATCCTCTAACGCTAAAATAAAAGCCAAATGTTTTTAAATTTAATAATGAATACAATGTTCAATGTTCAATGTTCAATGTTTTGTTATTTAGCTGATTGCTCTAATGATCCATTACTTTTTTATCATTCGTCATTTTGTCTTATCCTAAGATAACTAACGACTTTGTTTTATGACTTCAGCGGCCAATTTTTGATAAGCACGCGCGCCCTTTGACCATCTCTCATAAGCAATGACCGGTAGACCATGAGCAGGCGCTTCAGCCAAGCGGATATTTCTTGGAATAATGGTTTGATACATGACGTCGCCAAAGTGCGCCTCTAACTCAGCAGACACATCACGGGCGAGCGTATTACGCGCATCGAATAACGTTCTGACCACGCCGCGAATATATAACTTAGGGTTCAATTCTGTTAAACGCTCTATCGTTTGCGACAAATCCGCCAACCCTTCTAGCGCATAATACTCACATTGCATCGGAATAATAACGCTATCAGTTGCCACCAAAGCATTAATCGTCAATAAGTTTAAGCTTGGCGCGCAATCTATAATCACATAATCATAGGCGGGCTTTTGTGCCACTGCTTGCGCATCAATCAAATCTGCCATTGCCGTCTTAAATAACTCATGGCTGTTGGTTTTGCTCATTAATGTGATGTCCATACCCGCCAAATCACGATTGGCACCGATGACATCAAATCCTGCAGGGCTACTGACTATAGCATCAGATAAAGATACGCCATCAAGCAGTACATCTGCTATCGTCAATGCGAGCTCATTTTTATCAATGCCCGTACCACTAGTGGCATTGCCCTGTGGGTCTAAGTCAATGAGCAGTACGTGCTTGCGTTTGGCAGCCAAGCTGGCGGTCAAATTTACCGCCGTTGTGGTCTTACCCACGCCGCCTTTTTGATTCGCAATCGCTATGATTTCCATACACTCACTCAATTTAATTAGGATCTATTACTGATTTTACTAACGGGCTCTTTTACTGAAGGCATAAACATTAGCACAAAGGATGTTTCACCATAAAAACACAGTTTCATGGCAAATGCTGTGCTCATAGCTTAGACATTTTTATGAGACAATTCAATTAAATGACGACTATCATGTAAACGTGGCACATTAAGTTTAATGGTCTTAATCTGCCAATTATCATCCAATGCTTGCAGCTCCTCATCGCTCGGAGCCTTACCTTTCATCGCACATAAGTAACCACCATCTGCTAATCTTGGCTGTGCTGAGTCAACAAAATCTATCAAACTGGCAAACGCACGCGAGGTGACCACATCGTAGCTGGCCTTATGCGCCTCAATGCGCGACGCGATGGGCTGCACGTTGCTCAAACCAAGCTCGCTGCTGATTTGCTTAATAAAACGAATTTTTTTCTGATTACTATCAAGCGCGGTACATGAGCGCTCAGGCTGGCAAATCGCAATAATAACCGCCGGTAAGCCTGCGCCCGTGCCGATATCAAGCAGCGACCCTGGTGGTAAATGCGTTATAATAGCCAAGCAGTCGATAACATGTTTGATAAGTGCCTCTACCGGATCAGTAATGGCGGTCAGATTATACGCTTTATTCCATAATAAAAGCTGGTCTAAATACAATAATAACGTGCGTTGCTGCGTCTTACTTAATGCGAGACCGAGCTCCTTTATCGCTTGTGCCAAGACATTTGCCAATGTCGGTAATTGCGTGCCAAGCTTTACAAAGCCAGTTGGATCAATATGGATATTGCCTGTGCTAACAGATGATGCAGCGATTTTAGTAGTGTCTGACATACAAGGAATTATCCAGTTTTGATACGTGAACCGTCTATTTTATCATGCAGGCTGCCCATTGAATAGTTACAGATTGCGCCAATGTCCGCCATCTTATACTATCTACACTGACAGTGAGCCGTTATTCTTCTTGTAAGTCGTAAAGTTATCATATCGAAGTTAAGGTAAGTGCATTCCTATTAAATAAAACCTTCATCTCCCTATGATACAAAACTGCGCTTAATGACTTATTTAAACTATGGCTATATCTTGTAAGATGTTCTATCCATTATTAAAAATTGACCATAAATATTTAAATATAAAAACCCAGTATTAAAACCCAGTATTAAAACCCAGTACTAAAACCAAGCATTAAAACTCAATGACCATCCAACTACTAAAAACGACTGATCATACACCTATGACTGAAGAGCCCAACATAACCCCGAATAAAGACCAACAAGACATCACCGACAATACCGCTGATGCTATGATGCCTATTAGTGATTCAAGTGATAAGCATGCATCTAAAGAGCCGTCAGCCAATAAAGAGCCATCAGCCAATGAAGAGCCGTCAGCAAGTAAAGAATCCCTGAATAACAATGCTTTAGCTAAGAAGAAATTAGATCAAAGCTTAAAACGCAAAAGAACGGCTCGTAAGTCTGCAGAAAAAGAAAATAACCCTGACACTGCGGACACACCTATGACGCCTCACCCTATATTTATAGAGGTCTCTCAGCGCTGCCTCATCGCGGCAAACCAACTTAAACGTTATAGTAAACCTACCCTACTGCCAACTGATACCCGCAGCGCCCCAGATTTAGATATTGGTTTTGGGCAACAGCGGGCGCTTAAGGCATTGCATACGGCACTCGATATTCATGCTAGTGGCTATCATGTGTTTGCTGCTGGTGAAAATGGCTTAGGCAAACGGACAGTGATTAGTCGCTTGCTCAGTCTTATCGCAGCCGATGCACCGACACCGGATGATTGGGTATATGTACATAATTTTACTGACCCTCGTACGCCGCTCGCCCTACGCTTACCTGCTGGTCAGGCCGCTGTATTGCAACAACAAGTCAATACTCTGTGGCAACAAGCCAAAAAACGGCTGAGTCAACGTTTTCGTAGCGACCAGTATCAAAGCAAAATTGAAGCCATCAAAAATGACACCCATCAAAAAGAAAGTCACGCCTATGATGCGCTCAATGCTGAGGGCAAACAGTATGATTTGGCGTTAACCTTTCGCCCATTTGATAATAAAGCCGTTTTTGTTCATCCAAGCCAGCTTGCCGCAGAAACGAGCGAGATGGATGATAAAGAAGGCAAACTCTCTCATAGCCGTAAAAATAATAGCCTTATCAATGACAATAAGGAAGCGGCTACCGCTAGCGCCGATGAGAGCGATGTTAAAGCTAACAATAAGGCATACAGCAGTGAATATGAGACTGAGCTGAATAATTTTGCGCAAAAAAACCATATGCAAAAACGTCTTAGCCAGCTGACCATTGCTTTAGAGCAATTAGAAGACGAAGCTAATGATGCCATTGAGTCATTACATCGCAATATTGCAAAGCGGGCGCTGCAGCCGTTATTCACACCTATTTATGAGCAGTTCAGCGCTCACCCAATTGTCGTTGAGTATCTAAAGGTAGTCTTTGCTGATATGGTTACTCATGTCGAGCGTATCGTCAATGGCGATGACGAAGAGTTTGTAACGGCGCTGCTTGCCACGACGCCTAGCCGCTATGCTGTCAATGTCGTTATTAGCCATGAGCCTGACAGTGGTGCGCCGGTTATCCTTGAAGACCTGCCCACTCATCTAAACCTTTTGGGTCATGTAGAGCAAATTACCCAATTAGGCACGGTCACCACCGATGTCAGCATGATTCGTGCCGGCGCCCTACACCGCGCCAATGGTGGCTATCTGCTGCTAGAAGCCAGTCATCTGCTTGAGCATCCTTATGCGTGGCAGGGTCTTAAGCGTGCACTGCAGTCTCGTAAAATCAAACTCTCAAGCCTTGAGCAAATGCTGACCTTAACAGGCAGTTTGTCTTTAGCGCCTGCACCGATTGAGCTTGATATAAAGGTTATTTTATTAGGCGAAGCTGATTTATATTATGAATTATTAGAGCTTGAGCCAGAGTTTGATGCGGTATTTAAGGTACGTGCTGACTTTCATGATGATGTAGTGCGCACTCATGAGCACGAGCTGGCGTTGGTTGGAAAGATGGCAGACATCATCGACTATGCCAATCTTTATCCGTTTGATAGAAGGGCACAGGCTGCGCTGCTTGAGCATTTAAGCCTACAAGCAGAGGACCAAGATCGTCTGAGTCTGCACAGTGACTTACTTATTAAACTGTTGCATGAATCTAACCGTCATGCGCGTTTGGGCGGACAAGACATCGTCAGTGCCAAGCACGTAGTGCAAGCGATTGAGGATATGGATGAGCGCTCAGGATATTTGCGCGACCTATATTGGGATGAGCTCAAAAACGGTCAGCAGCTTATCCAGACCCAAGGAGAGGCGGTTGGACAAGTCAACGCTTTAACCGTGGTAAGTTATGCCGATAGTGAGTTTGGTATGCCTGCCCGTCTCACGGCGGTCATTCAGCCAAATATCGGTACGGGTGAAATTCTAGATATCGAGCGCGACGTTGATTTGGGCGGCAGCTTACACGCCAAAGGCATGCTGATTATGACCAGCTACTTACGGGCGTTATTTAGTCAGCACCACGCATTAAATTTTAGCGCCTCACTGGCTTTTGAGCAGAGCTACGCGCATATCGATGGTGATAGCGCGACTGTCAGTGAAGGCTGTGCCCTATTGTCTGCCTTAGCAAACGTACCGATCAATCAATCCCTTGCGATCACAGGGTCTATGAATCAGCTTGGTGAAGTACAAGCCGTCGGTGGCATTAATTCCAAGATTGCTGGTTTCTTTGATGCGTGCCGCGAGCAGGAATTGACTGGACAGCAAGGCGTGGTCATCCCGATGGCAAACGTCAAACAGCTTATGCTGCGTGATGACATTATTACCGCTGTCAAAGCGGGCAGTTTTCATATATATGGGGTGCACACGCTGAGCGAAGCGCTCACATTAATGACGGGCTTGCCTATCGATACGATGAATAAGAAAGGTCGCTATCGCAAAGAGACACTGTTTGGCAAGGTGTTAAGTCGTTTGATGCTATGGGATGAAAACCAAAACACAGATGATGATATTGATGATAAAAAATCAAAAAAGAAAGCCAAAAAGAAGCGTCAAGCCAAACGGCAAAAAGAAGAAGATAAGAAAAAAGCAGTTAATAAAGACAAAACGCTTGATGAAGACAATGGCATTGCCACAGATGAAGCACCCTAGACGTTATGCTGCTTTTCTGCGATGATAATCCACTGCTGCCGTCGTGCTCATATTAATATCAATAACCGACTGCCTTTATACTCGTGACTTTACAAAGGTTATCTTTTTATGACTGTATCTCATATCGACACTGCTCATACCAACAATGACAGTCTCGACTCTCAGCTTGCCATTGATGAAGGGACGCATACTGTTGCGCCTTTAGACAATAAAACCTCTGATGATACAGCAGATAGTCGTCATGGCGCTGCGACAACTGCGCGGCAGTGGCAAGTATTGTCGCAATTGCAGCGCAATCGCTGGGTCGGCACAACCCATGTCTATGAACAGCTGATATTGGCAGGTTTTGATATCAGTTTACGCACAGTACAGCGCGACCTAAACGCCCTTGCCAAACGCTTTCCTATCGAAAAAAACAACGCCAACCCGCAAGGTTGGCGCTGGGAAGATGATGCACCACTACAAAGCTTACCGCATATGAATTTATCGCAAGCAGTCGCTTTTAATATGGTTGAAGCCAATCTAAGCCAACTGCTACCACCAGTTATTTTAGATGAGCTATTCCCTTGGTTTGATTTGGCACGGCGCCAACTTAAACACAGTAAAGTCACTCATTCATGGATTGACAGAGTTCGTATTGAGCCTGCGACCCAGCCTTTGATTGCCCCGCATATTGATTTGGACAGTAAAGACAATATTTATCATGCGTTATTTTATCAGTTACAAATCAAAGCCTGCTATACCCGCAGCAATAAATCCCAAGCCAGCGAATACATCCTAAACCCTATCGCTATTATCCAGCGCGGGGTAATTATTTATCTGCTCGCAACCCGCACCGATGATAGCGAAAATATCATTCGCACCTTTGCCTTACATCGATTTGCCACAGTTGAGATATTAGAGAGCGCCGCAAAAACCCCTGACAACTTCCAACTGGATAATTATCTAGACGCAGGTGGCATGGGCTTTAGCCATCCCCTATTTAGCCAATTGCCCAATCATGGCAAATACACAGCGATTGAGCTACAATTTACCAAACAAGCAGGCAAGAGCTTGACCGAAAGTAAGCTCAGTGATGACCAAATTGTTACCATCAATAGCGATGAAAGCTTGACCATACAAGCAACCGTGAATCTCACTTCTCAACTGGTTTGGTGGTTACGAGGTTTTGGTAATGGGCTGCTAGATGCCAAGCCAGAGCTATTACATCAAGCAGTATTAGATAAAGAATTAGATAGCCACTAATCCGTCTTTACGTTGCCTTTATTAATACCTGTATAGCTATCTTAACAATTCATAAAAAAATCCAAGCATCAAAAAGGAATACTATGTCGACCACTACCCCATCGCCACTACTTTCAGACAGTTTAAGAGGGTTAGGTCTAGACGCAGGGACTTTGTTTTTTGGTCTCAATTATGAATTTACCAAAGTTGAGCAAAAAGGCTTATTTAAAAAATTAAAAAAACGCTTTAATAAAAATGCAAATTCCATGGATCTTGATTTGGCTTGCGTGTTATATGATGAAAACTGCACCATCAGCGACATCGTCTGGTTTAAACAATTGCGTGACAAAGCCGAATCGGTTCGCCATCAAGGCGATAGCCTCAATGGCAAAGACCGCGGTACAGAAGCGATGTACCTTGCACCCCTTGATCAAGAGCAAATCAGACTGTATTTGGATGAAATTCCTGCTCATATCACGCACATTGCTTTGATTGCCAACTCCTATTACGGACAGCCCTTTACCAGAGTTAAAAAGGGTGAGATTCATCTGAGTGATGATGAAGGTAATCGCTCTTTTGAGGTTAATTTAAAACAGCTGCCGCGTGATTGCGTGACGCTTTGGGTGGCAGACTTGCGCCGAGAAGTAGATGACTGGCATTTGACCTTACAGAACCTGCCACTCCCTGCAACAGATTTGGCAGTAGCAGCACAACAAGTGGCGCATGAATTGGCACGTGCCTTGCCTATTCCACAGGCAATCTATAGCTAAGACACTGCGCTGCGCTTAATAAAAAATGGTCAATCGCTATACAAAGCCATTGACCATTTTTTATTTTATATATAAGCGATTCGGTACAGAAGAAAACCTGTGATAACTGGTATAGTTAAAATATCTTAAAGACGCTACAGTGCTGCTGGTATAAATTTTTTGCAGCCTCTGTCTGCGTAGGCACAGCAAGCAAGAAAAATGAATATCAGCAGTACTTGATGTATCAATATTACTTTTCCCTGACTATAGTCCTTTACTATAAGCGCTCACCGCAATGCGGACAAAAATTCTTTTGCTGCACATCTCTTTCACGGCGCTCAAGCTCTTGCTCACGCAGTACTTGCAGCACAATGTCCTGTGCTTGCTCTTTATCTAGGCCAAGCTTGTGGCGTATTTTCTCAATCATCATCTGATTTTGTACCAAATCAAAATCACTATCAATCAGCTGTCCTCGAAAGTCTTGTTCAAGCTCTTCACGGCGCTGACTGAGCTCATTCGCCAAGCCCGTCGCTAAAATACCGGCAGGCAATGCTGCTAAACCAACACCCAATATGGTAATAATAGCGCCTAATATCTTGCCAGCATTGGTAATCGGTATCACATCACCATAACCCACCGTCGTGAGTGTCACTACCGCCCACCACATGGCTTTTGGTATCGACTCAAACTCCTCTGGTTGTGCATGATTTTCTACCAAATAGATACCACTAGAGGCGGTCACAATCATGATTATCAGGATAAAAATAACCGCTTGAAAAGAGCCTCTTTCTTTACTAATGACCACCAATAATATACGTAATGACGCAAAATAACGTGTCAACTTAAGAATACGAAACAGACGCAAAATACGTAAGAAACGCAAGTCTATACTGACAAAGAAATTCAAAAAGGCAGGTACAATAGCAATCAAATCAATCAATGCTGACGGACTTTTTAGCCAATCCCAGCGCTGTCGCCATGTGGTATTGCTTGGCTTAGCTTCAGCAACGCTCCATAGCCGAAGCAGATATTCAATAGAAAATATGATAATAGAAAAATTTTCAAACCACGTAAAGTATTCTTGATAAGGGTAGTACCAAGTATCAACAGACTCTGCAATCACCGCAGTAACGTTTGCCATAATCAAAAAAATAAGGAAATAATCAACACAGCGACTAAAGAGCGTATCATGCTCATCGTTTTGCAAAATATTATAGACAAAAAGACGCAAGCGCCGTATAGATTGAAATAGCATGTCGTCCCTATGCGGTATAACACCGAGCTTAGATAGTCAGTCCTAAATAAAAGAAGTACAAATATTATCAATCACTACTGCGGTTAATTTTCTAGCTTGCTGTTCCTACGCAGACAGAGGCTGCGAATAATTAGCCCCAGTAGTTCTATACTCTTTTAAAAGTGGATCAAAACTATATGAACAAAAAAGCCATTGTGAGAGTCTAATTATACTAACTTTGTGTAATAAATGTGGGTAACCATGACCAATATTACAGCAACTGCAAAAAACGCCATGCATAATAACCGCTTTTCAGCACGCAGCTCATCACTGCGTTTTTGGGCAGGCAATAAAAACAAGCCACAGTTCGGGCAACAAGAATCTATTTGGTCTAACACTCTTAATGAGCGAGCGTTTTCACAGCGCAGTGGAGAATTACTACAGTAACCAAGCATGATAGATAATCGATCCCTTTATAAAATAATGACGTATCCATGATAGCAAAAACCTATAATTAAAATATGTTATGCCGTAAACTTTAACGTATCCAAACCTTTCTCATTGTAACTTTACACATAATAGTCTTAACGTTCCGCTTAAAACCTTACTTATAATAAGGTCCTTGTATGTAAGAGATAACAGACATAAAAAAGACCATCCGCAGACAGTCTATTATTATGTATATAAGGGTTAAATACTCATGAAACCTACAGCAAAATACGACGCGGATCCGCCAATAAGTTGGCAACATAGCGGGTGAATACTGCCGCATCAGCGCCGTTAATCACACGGTGATCATACGATAAGGACAACGGCAACATCAAGCGCGGCTCAAAAGTTTGCTTAGTAGCGTTCCACTTCGGTTGCATAGTGGCTTCTGATGCGCCCAAAATACCCACTTGTGGCCAGTTTACCAGTGGCGTAAACGCGGTGCCACCTAAGATGCCTTGACTTGATATGGTAAAGCTTGCGCCTTGCAAGTCTTTGGTACTTAGCTTTTTATCACGGGCTTTGATTGCTAGCTCGCCGATTTCAATGGCGATTTGCTTAATGCCTTTTTCGTGAGCGTTTTTAATCACTGGCACGATTAAGCCATCATCTGTTGCTACTGCAATACCCATATTCACGCTTTTGCGTAGGATAACTTGGGTATTGTCATCGCTTAAATGACTGTTAAAGCGCGGATGCTGAGTCAAGGCATAAGCGGTTGCTTTGACAATAAAGGCTAAAATCGTCAGTCCAACCCCTTCAGCTTTCATACCGCCTTTGAGCTCACTACGCAGATTTTCTGTCTCTGTAATATCAGACAAATCAAACTGCGTCACTTGCGGCAAGTAAGTATTGTAATTCAGCTGCGGTATAGAGACCTTTTGCAAGCGGGTTAAGTCTTGGGTTTCTGTTTCACCCCAAATCTCAACGTTACTCATATCAGGCAAGCTTGGTAAGCTGGCTCTAGATACGCTAGCTCCCGTAGCTGGCGCAGCTTGCTTTGTCGTTAGGCTTTGTTTGACATGCGCAAATAAATCTTCTTTTAAAATACGCGCATTCAGTGCTGAACCTGCCACCTCACTAATATCCACACCCAACTGACGAGCAAGCTTACGCACGGCAGGACCGGCATAGACATCAACCATCTTTTCATTGACTTGTGCTTCAGTCAACTTATTGCCTGCGCTGCTCATTACAGTAGATACAGTATTAGCAGCTTGTTTAGGCTCAGCGCTTACTTGCTTGTCCACTTTTTGGCTTGAATCAGGCTTTTTATCAGTAGCCGCTGGCTTTGCCTCTTGCGACTGCGCGACCGGTGCTTTGGCTTCGCTTGCAGCATTGGCATTGTCATTGTCATTGTCATTGTCTGAGCTTTGACCTATGATGACAATAAAGTCTTGACCATTGGCTACCATATCGCCCACTTGTACCAGTATTTTTTCAACTTTGCCTGCTTGTGGCGCGGGTACTTCAACTGAGGCTTTGTCCGATTCAATCAATAAGATAGACTGATCGGCACTGACCATATCGCCGACACTGACCATAATCTCAGACACTTGCGCTTCATCGACGCCTAAATCTGGAAGCGCATGTGTGGTCGCTGTTGCTTCTTGCTGAGCAGGTTGGTCGGTATTTGACTCAGCTGGCGCCTTATCAATTTGCTCTTCTTTTTGCTCAGCATCAAGAGACTTATCTTGAGTGTCAGCGACAGGTGCTTCTGCGTTTTGGCTCTGATCTTGACTGTCAGTCTCGCTTTCAAGCTCGATCAGCACCATACCTTCACTGACTTGATCACCAACTGCAACATTAATTTTGCTCACTTTACCAGCGGCAGAGCTTGGTACTTCGACCGAGGCTTTATCAGATTCAATCAAAATAATATTGTCGTCTTTTGCAATGACATCACCAACTGCAACCATAATTTCACTGACTTCGGCACTATCGACACCCAAATCGGGGGCTTTAATTTCCATCCTTGTTCTCCTTGTCTTATGGTTATTTTTCTTTGACGTCATTATCATTTAGCAAGGCTGCATCGGCTTGATCTTCAGCACGACCTTCACTGCTGATCTCTTCATCATCTTCAGCGACAAACTCAGGTACTGGGTTTGGATTGATATGGTCAGGTGCTGGTGCTGGTGCATCTGGGAAGTGATCATAATGAGGCTGTTGCTGCCATGCTGGCGGTTGATCCGCTTCGATACCGAAGCTTGAAATTGCGTCTTTTACCAAACGCATCTCAACTTCGCCTTCATCTGCCAAGCGTTTGAGTGTTGCAACGACGATGTGAGCCGCATCGACATGGAAGAAGCTACGCAGATTCTCACGGGTATCAGAGCGACCATAACCATCGGTACCAAGCGTGGTATAAGGACGGTTATCAGGTAACCATGCACGGATTTGTTCTGAATAATTACGCATGTAGTCCGTTGCTGCAACGACCACACCTTCATGAGGCGCAAGTTGTTCAGTGATCCACGAAACTTTTTCTTCTTCCATAGGATGCAGACGATTGTAATCGTCACAAGCCATACCATCACGAGTCAACTCATTAAAGCTAGTGACGCTCCAAACGTTGGCGGTGATATTGAACTCATCTTGTAATATACGCGCCGCTTTTTGAACTTCACGTAAGATAACACCAGAACCTAATAGCTGCACTTGAGTTGAGCCATTATCTTCAAGTAAATACATACCGCGCTTGATGCCTTCCTCGCTTCCTTCTGGCATCGCAGGCTGATCGTAGTTTTCATTCATTAGCGTCAAGTAATAATAAACACGCTCACCTTCACCATACATCCGGCGCAGACCGTCATGCATCACGACTGCCAGCTCATAACCAAAGCATGGGTCATAAGTGACGCAGTTAGGTACCACGTTGAATAGAATTTGTGAATGACCATCTTGATGCTGCAGGCCTTCGCCATTTAGTGTCGTACGACCTGCTGTTGCCCCAAGTAAGAAACCCTGAGCCTGACAATCGCCCGCCGCCCATGCAAGGTCACCAATACGTTGGAAACCGAACATTGAGTAGTAGATATACATCGGAATCATCGGTAACGCGTTAACAGAGTAGCTGGTTGCTAAGGCAATCCAAGCACTCATCGCGCCTGCTTCATTGATGCCTTCCTCTAACATATGACCGTCGATAGCTTCTTTATAGCCCATCAAGGCTTCGCTATCTTCTGGCGTATATTTTTGACCAACAGCCGAGTAAATACCCAATTGACGGAACATACCTTCTAGACCAAAAGTACGCGCTTCGTCAGGTACGATAGGTACCACACGATCTTGAATGTCCTTGTTTTTTAGCATAGCAGCTAACAGACGCACAAATACCATGGTGGTCGACTGCTCTTTACCATTACTACCTTTTAAGACACGATCAAAAATAGACAAGTCTGGGATATTCAATGGAATATGCCCACTGCGACGGTTTGGCAGATGACCACCTAATGCTTCACGGCGACCTCTAAGATACTTCATCTCTGCTGAATCTTCGGCTGGACGATAAAACGGCAGCGTCTCTAATTGCTCATCGGTAAATGGCAAATCAAAGCGATCGCGGAAGTACATCAAACCTTCTTGATCGAGCTTTTTAACCTGATGCGATTTATTCACCGCTTGGGTTTGCGTCGATAGGCCATAACCTTTAACTGTTTTGACCAAAATAACGGTTGGTTGATCTTTGGTCTTCATGGCTTCACTAAAGGCCGCATAGACCTTCATTGGATCATGACCACCACGGTTCAAGCGTGAGATATCTTCATCAGATAACTCATCTGCCATCTCTTTTAATTCAGGATATTTATTAAAGAAATTCTCGCGAGTAAATTCCGCTGTACGCGCCTCATATAGCTGATACTCGCCATCGACCGTTTCTTCCATACGGTGCTTAAGGACACCGGTATGATCTTTATCGAGTAACGAATCCCAATTACCACCCCAAACGACTTTAATCACTCGCCAGCCTGCACCGCGGAACACCGATTCTAATTCTTGAATAATCTTACCGTTACCACGAACCGGACCATCAAGGCGTTGCAAGTTACAGTTGACAACCCATATGAGATTATCCAACTTCTCACGGCCAGCAAGTGAGATTGCGCCCAAGCTTTCTGGCTCATCGGTTTCGCCGTCACCTAAGAAGGTCCAAATCTTGCGACCTTCTTTTTCAAGCAAACCACGGTTTTCCATATAGCGCTGCACGTGCGCATGGTAGATCGACATGATAGGACCTAAACCCATCGAAACGGTTGGGAACTGCCAATAATCAGGCATCAAGTACGGATGCGGATAGCTTGATAGACCCTTACCACCGACTTCACGGCGGAAGTTTTCTAACTGCTCTTCAGTCAAGCGCCCTTCTAAATAAGAGCGCGCATAGATACCAGGTGCTGAGTGACCTTGGTAATAAATCATATCACCACCGAAATGATCACTGGCAGCACGGAAAAAATGGTTAAATCCGGTCTCATAAAGAGTCGCACTTGAGGCAAATGTCGCTAAGTGACCGCCCAAATCGTCATCATTTTTATTGGCACGCATGACCATTGCCAAGGCATTGTAGCGAATCAAGGCACGAATTTTGCGCTCGATCGTCAAATCACCGGGATACATAGGTTCATCTTCAACGGCGATGGTATTGATATAAGCTGTATCGAGACGGTTAAATGGCAGACCTTCTTGTACTGCCATGTTATATAACGCTTTTAATAAAAACTGCGCCCTATCCTTGTCAGCATGTTTGACAACAGACTCAAAGGCTTCCAGCCATTCTTGGGTTTCGCTGCTATCAGCATCCTTGTAATAATTCATCTTTATTAATCCTTTTTATCAGTCAGCCCTGCATGATGGCAGGTGTTATTAAATTAGAGTGTTATACATATTTTAAATGAGTAAACGATTTACTTGATGACTTCCTTGCTGCATCTGAGCATTCCATTGTCTTATGTGGATTATATACAGCTATGCCATACAAAGTAGTGGCACTGTACATTGGCATACGTGTTGAATAAGCATAATTATAAAACTGAATATACAATTAACTGTGTCTATTCAGTCACTAAATGATTATGGCAATCTATTATAGACGCTTATAAGTAAATTGTTTATGGCTGTAGAGAAATGTCGATGCGACAAGTATTTTTAAAATAAATAGTGATTATTTTTTTAGAGGTATTATAGAATTTTGTTGGGAAATTTTTTGACATAGGCGGTTAAGTGGGATTTAGGACAGAAATGTATTTGGTCATAATAAATCTACCGCTCATCTGTTTTCTAGGAAATTTACAAAATTATTGCTTAATATAATGCATTACGTAACATAAACAGATTTTTGGTTATGTTTATCGTCCGTATTTAGATCAATAGTTATCAGTAAATATCGATTTATAGGAATAGCGATATGTATCAGTTCTATTTAAAAATATGAGTGATGAAATACTAATTTCTGCATTTAGCTATTCTCAATTTTGCTTCACTATTAGCTATATCCTTTTTTACAATGCTTCTTATAGAATATATCAGTTACTAATAGCAGTTATTAAAATTCAATATTAATATTTCAAATATATCACACTCCATATTCGGTGATAATTTACAAGCACATCAATTTTTATACTAGATGCATTTGGTTACTCTAATTTACAATTTGAAATATATAATTACATTTCATCCTAAAATATCTACCATCTGTCGACTTTTAGGTGTTTTATGACAAATTATTATACACAATGTCAAATTAAGCGACTTATGTACTCATTTACTTACTAATACTTAAGTCGTCCGTTTGAATTTTAGTCATTAGTATAAGTTTATGGGAATAGCGATATGTATAAAGCTCGATACTCTTCAGACTCAATAAGTATTTCTCCATATCGTAGGTATTTACAACAAATGTTGTCTTTAGTTGGTATTTTGCTATTTTTATTGTATAGCAATTTCGCAGTCGCTAATCCATTTGCTACTCCTGATGACTTCAGTGCCGCTAGCTGCCCCATCAACCATAAGATGTACTACTTAGGGTCTAATCCTCCTACCTCTACTTCTGCTCAACCCGTAGTTGCACTACCTTTGAGCTGGACAGCTGGTAACACCAGTAAAGAGTTTACTTTTGCAGACAATAAGATTTTTACCATTGCCTTCCCAATTTTGATAGATGCCAATAATAGTAATGGCACAGTCCCATTTTACGGTTCCATCAATGACGCTACTTCTAATGCTATTAACTTAGTACACAATTCTACACGAGTGCAGACCGATCACTCTTTAGAGCTTAGTATTAATCGACCCGTCAGTAAGATCGGCTATAAAATACAAGATTTGGACTCAACTACAGTACGAGTAAATGTTGGATCGTTTTTTTTCCCTCGTTATGAAAATAGAGCGCCATACATTGAGCAAGTGGATGTTTCAGCTAATAACGGCCAATTAACCTTTAATAATATTTTTCATAATATTAACGCGCAGAGAAATATCGTAACCGCTAAAGAAGGTGAGAATTGTGATACTGGTGAATGTACTATAGATGCTGCATGGGGATATAAACCCGCAAACAGTGTTGTTAATCTAAAACATAGTAATACTAAGAGAGAAACTAGTGGAAGCCATGCAACGGGCTACTCTGACTTCTACTTCTGTCTAGCACCCCCCAAAATTATTGTCAAGAAAGCCCTTAGCGGTAATCGCATCAATGATACCGATGCTAAGCGTGATCAATTCGAGATAAAAGCGACTGGTGGTTCGATAGCCGCCAATAGCTTCACGACAACTGGTAATGCAGCAGCAGTCACTAATAATAGTAGTGTCGTATTAGAGCTATCGGAAAATACAAGTTATAAGATTACTGAACGAGTGATGAATGGGAATACACTTGGTGATATTGCCAATTATGAAGCCACCTATGTCTGCAATAATGCGACAACGGGTAGCACCACAGTTATGCCTACTACGGCGATGACCTACGATGCAACCACCAAAACTCGCTCATTTACTCTTGCTAATGCCAATTACGGCGATGAGATTACTTGTACCATAACGAATGGACCGACACTATATAATTTTTCTGGAATTGTCTTTGACGATAATGGTGGCATTGCTAGCACTAGAGCCGACAAAGAGAATGCTGACATCACCACCACTGCGAGTGCATATAGTAATAATAGCACCTACTTCAACGGCGTATTTAACACGCCTCCAGAAACAGGTATCGCCGGTAGTAGTGTGAAGCTGGTCAGTTGTACTAATACCAATACTATCTATGCCAATCAATCAGTTGTCACAACTGGTACTACTATTGGTCGTTACCAATTCAGCTTACCTATCAGCACCTTTGGCGGTAATAATAATCTCTGTCTGATAGAGAGTCGTACGGGCGATACCCACCCTATCCGGACCTCTAATGAGAATAAGAATGTAGGCTTTGCGCCAACCAATTTTAACTATCCCGATAACGATTTTGGAAGAGTCATTGATGCTCATGCAGCGATCGTGTTGAAGAAATACCAATATGTCAACGACTGCGACACGACTCTAAATTATTCCGCTATTTCCATCACGGCAGACCCAAGGACGGGCTTTAGTACGGGTACTGTTTCAGAGAGTTTGATTCCCGGACAATGTATCGCGTATAAGATAGTCGCTACCAACCGCGCCAATATCTCTGTTGATAACTTCGTAATGCGTGACGTGCTCCAAAGCAAAGGCGTTAAGAACGCAACGACGACCTCTGTATTGGTAGCACCTGTTGACGCAGCTAGTAACTATGCGGGCAATAGTGTGGCTATTGGGATGAACGGCACGGTGATTTCTAACAGTCAGTCCATACCTGCTAGAAAAAAACGTGATTTTTACTTCAATACCAAATATGGCACCACATCGAATCCATAGTAATTACTTATGTTGCATCGTCCTTAATACTGAAAAATCAAACTTTTCAACAAAAGCCCTATCTTAAAAGATAGGGCTTTTACCGTTCAGCCATCTAAAAGTGCCGTTTGTCTTCTTTATGGTGCATCTTTGTATCTATTTTGTGACAATACCCTTAAGAAAAAATATAAATTTATCAGTACTTTTATAGATCACTCATTGCAATTTTTAAATCACATGAGATGACATTTAAGTCGCATTAATAACAATAGTCTAAGCAAGGAATACTATATGAAAGGTTTTAATATTTTACGCAACACCTTATTAGCCAGCGTAACGTCGGTATTATTATTAAGTACCGCTCATGCCGATGACGCTTTGAAAATGGATCTAACCGTCAATCAAGTCATCAAAAACGCTGAGGGTAAAATCAGCTATGTACCTGTACGTACTGCACCCAAGGGAACCGTCATTCAGTATAAAGCCAATTACCTTAATACGATTAACAAAGATATCCAAGACTTAGCAGTGGTCCTGCCTATCCCTGCTAATATGACTTTTACCGGTGAAGCAAGCCCTGCCAGTGCGCAAGCCAGTACTGATGGCAAGAACTATATGGATATGCCACTGATGCGCAAAGTCAATGGCAAGATGGTCAAGATTCCGTTTTCTGAATACCGTACCCTGCGCTGGAATATCAAGTTATTACCCGCACAGAAAACCGCTGCGGTATCTCTTAATACCATTGTTGAATAATCTCATCATTGATTAAAGCGTGCCGTTCACTACTTTCAAACCCTCATTCCAATTTCGACACTTTTAAACCTTGGAGTTATACATGAAATCAAATACTTTTAATTACAGCTTATTAGCTATCGGCGTCGCTGCTGTACTAGGCCTCAGTACGGCTGCTAGCGCAGTAGAAACCCCCACTACAACAACGGGCGTAGACATCACCAACCAAGCGACCGCTAACTATAGTGTTGCTGGTCAGGCCCAGCCTGAGGCTAAATCAAATATCGTAAAAGTTAGTGTCTCACAACAAGTATCATTTTCACTGACTGCTGATAATAACGATACAGCCGCGCCGACAAATGGCGTACAAGGCGACAATAAAAACGAAAATATAGCAGTGACGCCTAATGGCTTCGTTCTCTTTGAACATACGTTGAAGAACACGGGTAACACTACTGACACCTATGATATAACTGTGGGTGCAACTGACCCTAAATATACCCAAAACGCATCTACTGTCACATTTACCACATATAAAGCAGATGGAACGCCAATTACAGACCGCACGAACATCACCCTAAACTATATGGAAAACACTCTAATACCGTCTACTCTAGAAAAAGGAGAGTATGTTAAGTTCACGATTAGAGCCAAAACCAGTGGTAATAAAGGTGAGGAAACCCTACCACTCCAACTATCAGTGACTAGTAGAAACTTAGCTGGCATTGCTGGTGCAACTAAAACACTCATAAACACTGACACTTCATTCACGAGACTGCCTACCTTTGGTATCGTTAAGACCATTACTAATGGTCTAGACCTCAATGATACGACTTATCAGGATACTGCCACTTATAAAGTAGTCGTGACCAACGACGGTACTAACTTTAGTGCTGATGCTACAAACATCACTATCGAAGACGTTTTACCAAACGGTCTCGTCATGGCGAAAGAATTGATAGCCAGTAATATCACTGTCAGTACTGGTGCTACTAAAGGCACTATTGCTTCAGGTAGTTTAGGTTCTCAAGGCTTCAGCATCACTAATGTCAATCTCCCAATAGGTCAAAGCATCACTATTACCTTTGAAGTCAAACAAACTGGCGCAGTTACGATTACTCCTACAGTTGCTATGGGCATGATCAACCATGTCACTGTCACTGATGACTTGGATGAAGATGCGGCTACTACTGGTGACATCGTTATCGATAGTACAAAAACTGGTAGCCCAGAAAACGTCTCTACCTTCTACCCTGCTGCCAATCCAGAGGTTAACTATGTTAAGGGTGAGACTCCAGCTAAATCAGGTGATGACTCTACCGTGCCATTATTGACTATCAAGCGTGAGCTGACTCTAACTGGTGTGACTACTAAAGAAATTGCACCTGTCACAGGGCTTACTGCAGCCGATACCGCTGGCCAAGTGACCCATTCAACCGTCATTACCAACACCGGTAAAGATGTTGAAGGTAGTAAACCTGGCGAGTTAACCTTTACGATCACTGATAATGATGGCGGCGTGCGAGATGCGATCAACGTAGTACCTGGTACTGTAAAAGTCACTTATAATCCAGGCGGTACAGGCACTGGTGTAACAGATGCGACTATTACCCCCGTCAACGGTATCTATGATATCAACACTGTTTTAACTGCTGGTATAAAAGCGGGTGGCATCGTCACGATTACCTATAACGTCTCAGCAAACGATGCTCCACTGTTCAATCCAGTGACCTCTACGAATGATGCTGATGCTACATTTGAAGACACCATTGTTACCTTGATTCCTGTTGCAGAAGGCGCACCTACACCAATTACGGTAACAGACAAAACAACAGTGCGCGGCTTAGTGCTAGTGAAAAAACAAGCGCTAGCTGTAGATTGCGCTGCAACTAGTACTGGTATTGTCGGGTCTTTCGTGACTACAGACATTACTGGTGCTCTACCTGGTCAATGTATTGTCTACCAAATCCAAGCTAGAAACACGTCTACTACGGCAGCAGGTTTTCCTATTACTAGTGTCACCATCTTGGACGAATTTTCTAAATTTGCGCCCAATGCTACCTATGTTATAGGTTCTTTAGCTGATATGGATGGTGCAGAGATTGAAGGTACAGATAGAGTTACCACTACGCTTGCTACCTTAGCGGCACAAGGAACTGCCACTATGCAGTTCAAAGTCAAAATCAAAACTGGTCTTTAAATCCTAGATTTATGTTATTAGTTTAATTTCTATCTTTTAAGGTCTATAAGTATCCACAGGTACATATAGATATTTCCCTAGCCTGAATTTACTTAGGCTAGAGGAATCCAAACCCTGATTTTGTTTTATTGGATAAGCGACATATGACTCTATCTACCATGACACCGTCTAATCGTATCGCCTTACGTACAGCGAAGATATCTGCGCTGTCGGTGGCCATGTTGCTTATGCAATCAAATATGGCATTTGCTGCTTCTGACTCTTTAGTACAGTTCATCACTAATACGGCTCAAGCCAGTTATAATGTCAATGCTCGAACCGATACAACGCTTAGTACCGACTCAAATTTAGTAAAAGTGAGATCTTCAGCATTTCCTGAATTCGGTATTAGCTTGACGCAAAATCCGTCGCAGACCGTCGCACCAAATACGGTTGTGAATTGGATCAATACACTTAGTAACACCAGCTTTAGTGATCAAACTATTGCGCTAACCCTTGATGTCAGCCCTTCTCTATCCAATGTCAAAGTCTATCAAGACCTCAATAAAAACGGCATTATCGATAGCGCTGACCAACAGATTATCTTTGATAATTTGACCGCACAGATCAAACTGGGTCAGAGCGAAAATATTCAGCTTATTATCCAAGCATTATCTGATCCTAATGGCAAAAGTGGCGATACCGCTGCTATCAAACTAGGTGCTGTCGTCCTTGAAGATCCTTCGGTTGCGTCTGCCAACGCGACTGATGACTTAGTGATTGTTACCGCAGCGATCGACTTTACCACGCCCAAATTTGATAGCAACAAGACAACCTCACAAATCGACGAAAACGTCTATATCGAAACCAGTTATGCGCAGTGTAATGTGCAGTTCGATCAGCCGGATCAAGTCTGGGTGACTGTTACTTCGAGATTGACTGGCGATACCTATGCGCTAAAAGCAATTGAGACAGGTAATAACACCGGTAAATATCAGCTGTCTGCGCCCACGCAAAACAATGCTGATAAGCTGAATGACAAGATTATCCAAACCCTAGCCGGCGATACGTTGACGGCGTCTTTGGATGCTTGTATTGCCCCTTCTGTGGGCACGGCTCCTGACCAGTTACCGACAGAGTCTGACTTTACGCTTCGTATCGATGATCTAAATACCAGTATCGAAATCGTCAACGATAGCCCAAGTCTAATCGTTACCAAAGAAAGTGACGTAAAGATTGCAGATCTCGGCGACTACGTCAACTATACGATCGACATCACCAACAGTGGTAACTCTACGGCGTATGATGTTCAACTAAAGGACGCTTTACCGCGTGGTTTCGCTTATGTTGAAGATAGTGTTCGAGTCAGCCAAACCGCCGATATCGACATCAATCAACCACAGACCACTGAATTCAAAGCGGAAGGTAAGTATCAAGTCTTGAATCTCGGAACGATGGCTATTGGTGAGACTAGACATATCACTTATCGTGTGTTGCTAGGGGCATCTGCCTTAGGTGGTGATGGTACCAACCGTGCGGTTGCAGTAGCGAGTAATGATCAAGGGGATATCCTCGTCTCGAGAGAAGCACAGTGGAAGATCGATGTAGAGCGTGGCGTGATGAATACTGACGGTATCATCATCGGTAAGGTCTATCACGATATCAACCGCGACGGTATTCAACAAAAAGACGACGGTGAGCTAGGCGTTGCCGGCGTACGACTTTACATGGAAAACGGTAATTTCATCGTCACCGACCCTGAAGGTAAATACAACTTTTATGGTGTCAGCGCCAAGACTCACGTGCTAAAAGTTGACCGCACGACGTTACCTAGAGCGACAGAACTCATCATCCAAAGCAATCGTAATGCAGGGGATGCCGGTAGTCGCTTCGTCGATCTAAAATACGGTGAGCTTCATCGTGCTGATTTCGGTATCGTAGGTGTTATGGCAGATAGCACTGAGCGTTTAAATGCAGAGCTAATCGCCCGTAGCAAAACTATCAGTGCCAAAAACGATACTCTCGAGCAAGCGGTAAAATCCGAATTAGTACTAGAGCCTGACTACGATCGTGACAATAATGATAATGTTGATGCCAGTGGCTGCAAATCTAACGACTTTTTAGATCAAGGTATTCATTGCGATTCAGCCATTGTCACTGAAATGGCAAACCCTACCGCCAATCGTGTTGATATGGCGATCTCTACTATTGCTCCTCCAGTAGAAAAAGAGCTGGAAGAATATCTTAAAGACGTGGCTAATAATAATGTGACCTTTATCAATATGGGTGAAGGTCAACAGCTCAATACTTATAAGCAATTGATTCAAGTACAAGCGCCGTTAGGGGCCAACTTTACCTTATATGCGAATGGTAAAGCTGTATCAGAAGAGACAATCGGTAAAACAGCTGAGCAAGAAAAGCAAAAGGTCACCGCATTTGACTATTATGGCGTTGAGCTAAAACGCGGACGTAATGTCTTACGCGGTGTCGCTACCGATATCAATGGTAAAGTCATCTCTGAACAGACGATTAATGTCTTGACGCCAGATACCTTACAATCTATAGATTATCGTACTCAGGCACAATTGGTTGCTGCGGACGGCGTCAGTGAATACCAGATCGTCATCAGCCTAAAAGACCGTGATGGTCGCCCTTACATTGGCTCAACGCCGATGACTATCGATACCAACATTGGACGTATCAACCTTAATGACACCAGCAAAGACCAAGCGGGTACGCAAGTTACCGTCAATGGTGGTGAGCTCCTCATATCAGTAGTTGCACCAAGCGTCCCTGGTAAAGGTGAGCTGTTGATTGACACCGGATCGACTAAACAAATTATCCCGCTACAATTCACGGCAAAACTACGCCCCCTCATCGCAGTAGGTATCGTTGAAGGCGCGATTTCGCTCAAAGACTTCGATGGTAGCAGTATTACTGACGCTCAAGGCGCATTTGAGCAAGAGCTCCGCGAAATCGCCGGTAACGATGATTACTCAGCGACTGGGCGCGCGGCAATGTTCTTAAAAGGTAAAGTACGCGGTGATTATCTATTAACGCTTGCTTATGATAGCGACAAAAAAGGCGAGCGCCTGTTCCGTGATATCGAGCCGGGTGAATACTATCCCGTTTATGGCGACTCCTCAGCCAAAGGTTTTGATGCGCAATCGACCAGCAAGCTGTATGTTCGCCTTGATAAAGGTCGCTCATTTGCGATGTATGGCGATTTAAAAACCCAAATTGATAACGATGACGGTATCAAGCTTGGTCAATACAACCGCACCTTGACGGGTGTAAAAGCCCAATACGAAGATGACAATACTCGTATTACTGCCTTTGTCGCTGAAACCAGTACCTCACAGCGTGTTAATGAGACTCGCGGCTTAGGCATATCAGGTCCTTACCCACTTGCCAATAATTTTGATGCGGTATTAGAAAATTCAGAAACCATCGAAGTGATCACCCGTGATGCCAATAATCCTGGACGTATCATAAGCCGTGACACCCTAACGCGCTTTGCTGATTATGAAATTGATCCTATCAGCCGTAGCCTATATCTAAAATCACCGATTGCCAGTCAAGATATTGATGGCAACCCTATTTATCTGCGCGTCACTGTCGAAGTAGATGAAGGCGGCGAGAACTATTTGGTTGGTGGTATCGCCGCCAAGCAGCAATTGACCGATAAAATCTCTTTCGGTGGTAGCTATATCAACAGTGATGATCCGCTTAATAAGGAAGAACTTGCCAGCGTTAATACTGTGATTAAAATTAATGATAAGTTAAAACTGGTCGCAGAATACGCTCAAAACAAAGCTGAGAATCCAAACTTTCAGCCAAGCAACCAGATTAACGTCACAGAATCAGATAACAAAAACGTCGAAGGCAATGCTCTACGTATCGAGCTTGACTATGATGATAAGAAAAATACCCGTGCAAAAGCCTATCATAACGATACAGATATCGGTTTTGTCACTGGTGCGTCCCCTCAAACTGCTGGCCGTACCGAGTCTGGCATCGAAGTCACTCACACTATAAATAATAAAAATACGGCGCTTAAACTTGAAGGCGTACGTACAAAGGACCAGACTACTGATGCCAGTATTGAGGGTATACAAGCCAGTGTTGAACAACGTTTAAGCAAAAACATCGTTGGTGAAATTGGTGTACGGTACTATAAACAAGAAGCAGCAGCCTCACGTAATATCCAAGCAGCGACCGATGTCGTAGACATAACTAACGACACTGTTTTTAACGATGACATCATTAATCAATCAGCGCTTAATGGCGTCAATAGCATAGAAAAAGACATCGAAGGTACCACTGCTCGCGCCCGTTTGACTGCGCGTTTACCGAAGCTGAATAACTCATTGATATTTGCTGAGTACGAGCAAGATATTGAACACAGCTCACGCAATGCTACCTCTATCGGTGGTGAAACCACACTGGGTAATTTAGGTCGACTCTATGCTCGCCATGATTTAATCAATAGCTTGTCAGGCAGCTACGGTTTAGATGATTCTGAGGAGCGCCAACGTACTGTCGTCGGTTTTGATGCCACTTATATGAAAGATGGCAAGGTTTATAGTGAATACCGTATGCGTGATGCCATCAGTGCTCGCGAAGCGGAAGCTGCTATTGGTCTAAAGAATAAATGGTATGTGCAAAAAGGCTTAACGCTTAATACTTTACTCGAGCGTGTCGAATCTTTAGAGGGCGAGAAAGACAGTACCTCAACTGCAGCAGGTTTTGGCGTTGAATACCTTGCTAACGAAAATTACAAAGCATCAGGGCGCCTAGAAAAACGCTGGGGCGATACCAGTGATACCTTATTAGGTAGCGCTGGCGTTGCTTATCGTTATAACGATGAAGTTACTTTATTAGCCAAAGATATTTATTCAAAAGTTGATTATGATGATGGTCATCGGACTATCAATCGCTTTCAACTTGGCGCAGCTTTCCGCGATTACGATAGCAATCAGCTTGATATGCTCGCCAAGCTTGAGTATCGCTTAGATGATAATGCAACTGGTGATGACCCTTATCAAAAGGATGCTATTGTCTGGTCATGGAGCGGTAACTACCATCCAACGCGCCCATTAACGTTATCAGGTCACTATGCAGGTAAATATACCGAATACGACGCTCAAGGTATTGCAAGTGACAATACCGCTCATGCTGTGTATGCTCGCAGCTTATATGATATTAGCGAGCGCTGGGATATTGGTTTACAAGCAGGTACTTACTGGAATAAGCAAGCCAATGACCTAGCCTATTTAGTTGGCGCTGAAGTTGGCTATAGCCCAATGAACAATTTATGGTTGTCGCTTGGTTATAACTTTATGGGTTTTGAAGATGAAGACATCGCTTATGACGATACTACCATCGAGGGCGCGTATTTTAGACTACGCTTCAAATTCGATGAAGATCTATTTAAGCGTGAAGACCCACGTAATAATAAACGTGCAGCACCTGTATCCTCTATATTTTAAGACAGTCAATTAAAAAGGCATCATCTTGAATGACGTTTTTCTGGAATCGTTTTTCCTTATTCACATGCACTAAAGCAAGATAAAGACTTTGAAATCTTATTCCAATAGCACTATATTTTTGAAGTAAATTGACTATAGCATTTGATAAGCGATAAAATCAGTCTCAAAATTGCCAGCACCGATACTTATCAGCTTACTACAAGGTTTTCGCGTTATGCTTTACTCTACTATTAAAGTAGCTACTTATAAAAATCCAATATGTGCTGCGTTTTCAGCTGTTTTGCTATTATCAATGACTTCATGCGTATCGACTCTTCAAAACAGTGCTCATATCACTACTGTAAATACCTCTGATTACTGCCAGAGTCAGGATTTAGAAGCGACATATAAAAACCAAAATACGCAGCAACGTGCGATGAGCTGTATGCTAGCAGAACTACAGAATTATCAGCAAAAAGATAAAACTGCGCAGCAACAGTACTTTGCCTATAAAGCCCAAGCTTGGCTCAACTATGCCATTCATAAAGACAGCATGAATAGTCGCTCACCTGCCGGATTAGAAGCGGCACAATCTGCAGAAGCTATTTTGCAAGCATTAAAAAAAGGCTCAGAGAACGATCTTGTTCTTATTCAAGATATACCTGCGTCATCAGCACTCATGCGACCTGATTTATGGGCAACGTTAAGCGCCCTCAAAGACAGCGGCGGCATCGTAAGTGCTCCCCGCGAAATTGCATTTAGTGAAGTGGCATTAATCTGGGCCGCGACTGACCAATGTGAACATAACTCACGGCAGGCAGGCAGCCAATTTCGCATGGCGGACCGCTGGCTTGAACAGGCACGTGAGGCTTTCGTTAATGGTCATGACGCCAAAGCAAACGTGGCGTTAGAAGCGCTTGTGGTACATTATTATGAACAATACTCGCCTTTCGATACAAGTGGTGATCGCTGTAATGGTCAAGTGTTACCGCCACTCGATCAAATGTAGATATAGTTAATCCACTTTTAAAAAGGTACAGAACTAATGCGGTTAATGATTCGCAGCCTCTGTTTGCGTAGACACAGCAAGCAAGAAAAATTAACCGCAGTAGTTCTGTATAACCTTTGTGCTTCTTTTATTTAGGATCGACTATACATTAGCCACTAAAAATTCTTCATAAGGCTCATGCATAAACATTTAGCAATAAAAAATCCGACATTTATATGTCGGATTTTTGATGCAATATCTATTTGCAAAATTTAATAGACAGATTAATCATTTTTACGTGGTAGTTTTTCTGGTAAATAACAACGCAGATAAGCAATAGATGCGGTATTTGCTTCTTGCAAATATTTATCAGTAATGCGCTCATGACGACGATAAGAAACCGTAAATATCGCATTCACGATACTAAAAGTAATTAATAGCACATCTTCAATATCTGCAAACTTAGGTACTTCATAACGTTCAGCCAAACGGTCATACACTAACTTGACCACTTGATGATCCATATGCTCACCAAAACTGTCACCTTCAAAGTCAGGCGTATTGGTATCATAAATCAATTTGGCTTTGGTTTGATCTTCATCGAAAATTTGTACACAGCGATCAATCAGTGCCGTAAGATACCCCTGCCATCTATCATATTTAACCGTTTCAACCGTTCTTAATACGTCTAAGATATCAATAGCATTTAAAAAACGCAGCGCTAAAAATATGGCTTCAATGTTAGGGAAGAAATGATAGGCAGACGCTCGTGGAATACCCGCTTCTTCGCAGACAGCCGCAAGCGTAATATCATTAATAGATTGAGTTTCACTCAACTTTTTAGCACCCATCAATAATTTTTGACGGCGGGCGCGCCCTTGCTGGCTGGTAAATTTAAACTTATTCGGCACCAGCTTTTTTGCCAGCTCCGAGTCTACCAGTACATCTTCAATTTTGTCGTCTTTATTTTCACTCATGATAAATCTCTTAATGTTATGCCCTATCTTTATAAATATAGTGTTCATCGGATAGTATGCGCCCTAAATCAAAGGACCATTTCTATCAACCACATATGGGCTGGTAGTACCGCTACTATACTCAACGAGAAGGCATGATAAACGCTTGTACACTATCAAGCAAGGAACAAGAATAGGTTGAAAAACAATTCAGCAATTAATTATGAAATAGCATTAATTGTGAAGCTTTATTTTCGCTCTTATAATACCATGATCAATCACCCTATCTGTATAATCCCACTTTAAATGGTCATTAAAATAGTCAACGCGTTCGACCTGACCGAGCGAAAACTTGCTATCAGGCAGAAACTCTTCAGAGACAAATAATTGATCAATCACTTCTGGCATACCTTGGTAAATATGGGTATATGCCACATCTTTCATCCAACCATAACGACCTTGGATACGAGCTGCATCAAACAGAGCAACATCTCGCATACTCTTGTCATAATTAACCTCGCCAGTCTCCGTCATCAGCTGGGTGGTCACACTTTCGGTCACATCATTCATATCACCAAGTAGAATTAGAGGCTCACGAGTATGCTGCAACCTATCTATGATAGATAGCCTGATAGATGCAGCTTCTGCAGCACGCATACACAAACTACGTAACTTGGCACGAATACGGATATTTGGATCATCCATATCTTCCAACAAATTGCCTGCCTCATCACGTAAGAAAAAAGCACGTTTACTTTTCAGGTGAGCGGTAATAATCGTTATCGGCTGCCCAAATGCATCCACGCGTAACACAAGGGGCGGACGATTAAAGCGCTGATAAGGACCAATATCAGGGATATCAATGACAGCCTTTGGGGCGATCTCCTCAAGCAAGCCAGTCTCTAAGTGTGCAAACCGACTAATGATACCGACAGCAGGCGTATTTTGTGCCCCTTTACCCTGCGTGTATGGGCTTGCACTATCATTACTCGCCAGCGGAATGACCACATGTTCAGGTTTAAACCCCAATGACACTGCCAATGCTTCAAGTGCATTGCTGTCCCATACTTCCTGTACTGCAATGATGTCCGCGTGTGCCTTCGATAGTAGGTCTGTAATGCCGCGCAATTTATGTTCGTATTCGTGATTAGTATAAGCAGGTGCATTTGGATAATAGAGACGGTTGGGATTGGCAAAATTGAGCAGATTAGCGGTCGCTATATAAAATTGCTTATGAGTACTTTCATTGTTATTGGTCATAAACTGCCTATTATTGTTTTTACATGAGGTTTTTGACTGTTACTTATTGGCTAATTTTAACAATAAAGCATATTAAATATTATATATTCATACATAGTAATATACAGCAAAAAAGCCTCCAAAGAAATCTTTGGAGGCTTTAAAATAGCATAAATCCGGATTATTCTGTCTGTTAACAAAAAATGTTAACAATCGCACCAAATCTAGTAATAAGACAGTAAGCTTTAATCGTGTTTACTTACTTATATTAAGTAGACCATTAGCAGCACTTAAGTATTGTTCGCTCACTACTTTCATAAATTATCTGATCTGAGCACTTAATATCTTATTAAAGTCACCATAATACATTAAGAAACACGGTTCCATGCATCACGAGATGCTCTACGTGCCTCATTCCATTCCATACGTGATTCGCCTTTTACCTCATCCCACGAGCGCTCTAGATCTGACTCATGATCTTCAAAACGGGCATCAGCAGGATAACGTGCACGATTGGCATAACCTACCGCATAGGCTGGATGTAAGTCACGGTCAAAGTCATGACCTTCTTGATAGTAGTCGGCATTGGCATGCTCTGCTCGCCAATACGCTTCTTCATGCGTTGGATCAATCGCTTCGGCTGCTGCATGACCTACGCCGCCGCCAATGATTGCACCAATGGCACCGCCAATAAGTGTACCGAGCGGACCCGCTATCGTACCAATAGCCGCACCTGCTGCTGCACCGCCAATACCACCGACACCGGTACCTACAGGATGTGAGCCTGGCTCACCTGTGATAGGGTCAGCGTTCAAATCACTTCTTGCTTCTTTCGACATCTGCTTAACAGCAGTACGATCAATCGCATCATGATCGTCTATGATATTGTCATTTTCATGTCTAATGACAGTATTATTCATGCCATGATCATTACCGGTCAATCGGCGCTCATTGTCATCGATGATACGCTCTCTATCGCCAACTTCAAGATAGTCGTCAGTAATCACACGGTCATTAGGGTCTGTAATGCGGCCATCGTTATTCATAATATCTTCCTTAATTGATTTGTTATATATTCTAGTTATCATCAATCCACTTCTTATCGATATAAGGCAGATTGAACGTTTTAGTAAACCTTCTAAAGTATAGGAATTGATTGCAAACACAGATAGGTCGAATATGTAAACTTTGTCAAAATCACGATGGTATTGCGTTACAGTCTGTATCTTTACCAAAAATTTGTCGGCTGACGTATGGTCAGTCCTAAATAAAAAAAATACACATATTATCAATCACTACTGGGGTTAATTTTTCTTGCTTGCTGTAGCTAGCAGACAGAGGCTGCAAATAATCAACCCCAGTAGTTCTGTCCTCTTTTAAAAGTAGATCAATTATAGTTTTTAAGTAAGTCGATTATACAACATCGAAAACGGCTATTGAATGACGTGCAAAATAATACCTATCATAGCAATCAAGGCACCATCAGCGCTCTACTAATAGCTTGTTGCCACTTATTAAGATGTTGGGCGCGTATGTCTATAGACATGCTAGGCTCAAAGACTCTATCCACCTGCCATGAGGCTTGCATCGTGGCATCATCATATAAACCTGTCTTTAGACCAGCAAGTAACGCTGCCCCTTTTGCTGTAATTTCTGTATCTTTTGGACGCAGTACAGGCACCCCTAGTAAATCTGCTTGAAACTGCATCAGTAAATCATTGTTTGCTGCGCCGCCATCTACCCTTAGTTCAGTGAGTGGATGCGGGCTGTCTTTTTGCATAGCGATTAGTACGTCATACGTCTGATAAGCAACAGCCTCGAGCGCTGCCCGCGCAATATGTGCTTTGGTGGTACCGCGGCTCATACCGGTAATACTGGCACTGATATCTGATCGCCAATAAGGGGCGCCCAGCCCCGTAAATGCGGGCAGTAACACCACCTCTTCACTGCTATCAACTTGCCGCGCTAAGTCTTCTACCTCTCCGCTTTTTTGGAACATACCCAGATTATCCCGCAGCCACTGTACGATGGCGCCTGCCATAAACACACTACCCTCCAAAGCATAAGTTACTTCTCTATTTGGAGGCTGTAGCATACGTCTGCCAGATTGCACAATCTGCTCAAATGATAAATTGTCCGGACGAGTTGGCGCTGACTTTCGTTGCCATGCAACGGTCGTCAATAGCTTATGCTCACTAAGCAGCGGTTTTTGACCGATATTCATCAGCATAAAACAGCCGGTGCCATAGGTATTTTTTGCCATGCCTGCCTCAAGACAGCCTTGCCCAAAAAGCGCCGCTTGTTGATCGCCCAGTACCGAATGTATGGGGATTTGTTTGGCAAATAATCCCTTTTTGGTTTTGCCAAAGTCGCCATCAGATGGCAGAACTTTGGGTAAAATATTCATAGGTATACCAAATCGGGCGCACAGCTCCTCTGACCACGCCAACTTATGAATATCATATAACAAGGTACGAGAAGCATTGGTCACATCAATGACATGCTCACCGCCGGTTAGCTTATATATCAGCCAACTGTCTATGGTGCCAACCGCTATCTCGCCTTTACTGGCGCGTACACTCAGTTTGGGATTGTGCTCTAACAGCCAAGCGATTTTACTGGCACTAAAGTACGGATCCAAACGCAGACCTGTAATACGTTGCACTTCACTTGCCATATCACCTTGGCTATTATTACTAACCGTACCACTTTGCGGCATGGCATTTAGGTTCTCAGCAGCAAGCGCTTGACAGTAGCTTGCCGTACGCCTGTCTTGCCAAATAATGGCTGGCGCAAGCGGCTTACCCGTTTGCTTGTCCCAAATGACAATAGACTCACGCTGGTTGGTAATGGCAATACTGCTAACATCGGTAGCGAGCAGCCCCGCCTGATTGATGACGTCATGGGCGCAGCTGATTTGCGTCTGCCAAATTTGCTGGGCATCTTGCTCAACAAAGCCTGCTTGCGGCGTTTTCAAAATCGTTGGCTGTTGTGCCATTTTAATTGGGCGCGCATGATCATCATACAATATCGCTCGACTCGACGTTGTCCCTTGATCTAGAGCTAAAATATATCCTGCCATCGTTTACATTCCATCTTATTTTATCGATTCATTATTTGTAATAAATTTATCAAAGCCCAAATCTAGTATAGACAATCTTATGGTTCTCATATCAACCACCTATAAAGCACCGAGAATCAAAGAAAAATACCCAATTAACTTATAACAGCCCTTTTATAAATAATGCTATTATTCACTTTTTATAAGATATCTAGCACAAAATATAGTTTCATACAATGCAAAATAAGCAAATACTGAGCATTGACCCGTCACCATTGTGGCACTACAGTGTACGCTTTGTTATCCATAACAAATTTTAGCTTCAGCCTATGTTTGATAACTTAGCCTATTTAGCCGCATATTTCGCGTGATATTTAGCTTGGATTATCTCTAACATAAACAGTACTCAGCGTGAATGATACTATTTATACGCTGCTTATACGCTGCATGTTATACGCTGCATGTGACGCTAAATACCCTGCATACTAATTAATGGCTTACGTGACTTATGAAATTTGCTCTATCGACTCTGTCTACTGCTGTAATGACGATTACTCTCATGAGCATAGCGGCGACTACCTCAGCACGCGCTGATGACCATATGATTGAGTCACAAAGCGAGGTGATAGCCGTCAATGTGACACAGATTATCGATGCCGACAATCAAAACAATACTCTAAGCGCATTAAAAGCAGTCAATCAAGATATCACCTCTCAGCCGGTATCCGCTAGAAATACAGCTTTTGCAAACCAACCTTCTACTAAGAAAGCTTCTGTGAAAACAGCGACGACGCGTGTCGACAGTACGAGCGATGCCTCTAAACATCAAGCAGCTCTAAGTACCCTTATCGACCCTATCACTCATAAAAGCGTTGAGAACAGCTACCCGTTAGAGGTGTCTAGCCTGTTGAGTCTTGAGCAGGCGCAAAATATCTTACTGCAAGTGTCTCCAAAAATCGCTGCCAATCAAGCCGCCATTGCCGCCAGTGAGTATCAAACAGACGCCCTCAAAACCATAGACCATCCGCTTGTATTTGCCCGTGTCTCAGCCACTACCTATAATTTGGATACGGACATTGATCTATCGTCGCTAAAAAATGGCATCGTTAATGAGATTAATAGTGGTGTTGGTGACATTATTCCGCCCATTCCCAATTTGCCAAATTTTGGTGAATTGGTTGGTGAGCGTATCCCAGATACCTATGAGTTAAAACGCTCAGGCTCTACGGCGGGCGCAGGACTTGGGGTAGTATGGCCTATTTATACTGCTGGTCGCAGCGCTGCTCTAACAGGCGCCTCTAATGCTCGTACTCAAGAAGCGGTAGCTGACAGTATATTGGATAAAAATGAGCTTTATAACACCTTGATTGAGCGTTATTTTAAGGCGCAATTGGCAATCATTGCCGCCTATCTGCGCGATGATGCTTATGATACTTTGCAGCAGACCGACCATATGGCGCAGCGGCTTTTTGAAGAAGGTTTTATATCGCGGGTTGATCGCTTAGAGGCGCAATCTGCCCTTGCGGATGCCAAAAGCGAATCCGTCAATGCCAATAATGATGCCCGCCTTGCCATGATGGCATTACAGCGTCTATTGCGTACTGAGTACCGCATCAAACCTGGTACGCCTTTGTTTGTCTCAAGCCGTCCTCTACCCGATGTCAGCTATTTTCAGGATTTGGCACTGACCAATCACCCCGGTCTACAAAAAGTCGCCGCCAAACGTGCGCAGGCTCAGCAGCTACATGCACTATCGGATACCGGTTATAAGCCGACAGTCATGCTATATGGCTACGGGCAAATCGAAAAAGACCCAAGCTGGGTCGCTGGCGTCTCAGCGAGTTGGAAATTATGGGGTGGTTTGGATAAAACTGCATCACTGGCATCAAGCAATGCCAAAATACGCCAAGCTGACCTGTCTGAGATTGAAGTCAGTGACAATCTATTATTGCTAGTCGAAAAAAACTGGCATGACGTGAATAATGCTCAATCACGCTATCAAGCCCTACAAAGCAATGTAGAGCTTGCTGCAGAAGTCTTGCGTTTACGCAAACTCGGATTGCAAGAAGGCTTGAACACCCCAATCGACATCGTCCAAGCGCAAACGCAGTCGCTAAAAGCGCGTACTGAGCAAGCACAAGCGGCATATGATTATGTTCAGTCACTTTCCGCCCTTATGCAAAGTTGCGGCACGCCCCTTGCTTTTAATGCCTATCTCAATGCTGCCGACATTCGGCTACCAACCTTATATAAAAAATAACAGCGCCCATTTATCGTCTTAAAAATCATCAGATAACCAACGATTTATTGTGCTTATTATCGACTTTATTGCTTTAGGAACCTCACTGTCATGACTGAATCTACCAACGAATCAGGCGACTCGCGCAAACTAGACGACTCAAATGCATCGGCTGAATCAACCAATACTAATAATAATTCTGCGCCCATGGACATGGATGCTGCGGTCGATGCAAATAATACCGATTCGTCTAAAACTAATATGAATAGCAGTGCTGATACCGATACCGATATTGAGCCCGAGCAAACGTTACCAAGTTACAAACGCACTTCAGCAAAAAATGACAAATCAGCAAAGATTAAAAAGGCGATTTTGGCATTGGTGATTTTAGTTATTTTGGGCGTGATTGCTTATGGCTTATATAAAAGCAATCAGCATAGCGAGCCTCAAGTTGTTACCCTTCAAGGGCAAATGCAAATGCAGCAAACGTCTATCGCGGCAAAAGTGCCGGGGCGTATTGCACAAATTTTGGTCACAGAAGGTGATGCCGTAACGGTCGGTCAACAGTTGATTGAGATGGACTCGCCTGAGATTAATGCAAAAATTAATCAGGCACGTGCCGGCAAACAAATGGCACAAAGTCAGTTAGATAAAGCCGAAAATGGAGCGCGTCCGCAAGAGATTGCCCAAGCAAAAGCAGCATGGCAAGCAAATAAAGCGGCATCTGACTTGGCAGAAAACACCTATCAGCGTGTCAATCGTTTATATAAAGAAGGACTGATGGCGCGGCAAAAAAGTGATGAAGCGTATGCGCAATATCTGGCGACCCAAGATCAGACCGAAGCGGCACGCTTGCAATATGAGCTGGCGATGGAAGGCGTGCGCAGTGAAGATAAATCAGCGGCAACCGCACAAGTTGCCCAAGTCGATGCACAATTAGAGGAAGCCTTAGTCGCAAAAGAAGAAGCCAACTTAAAAAGCCCGATCTCTGGTGTCGTGGATAATGTCATCGTCAATGCAGGTGAAGTGATCGGTCAAGGGGTGCCTTTGCTAACTTTGGTCAATACTAATGACCAATGGGTCGTCTTAAATGTCACGGAAACTCACTTAAATCAGTTTGCCATTGGTCAACAATTTATGGGTACTATTCCCGCTTTATCCTCACCTGAAAAGCCTTATACCAAGCAATTTACGGTCTATGCTACTTCAACCCTGTCTGATTTTGCCACGTGGCGACCAACCAATAATGACGATGGTTTTGATGTTCGTACCTTTGAGGTCAAAGCACGCCCAACCAACCCTGATAGACGTATTCGCTCAGGCATGAGCGTGGTTGTGCGTCTTAGTCCCGCCCTCGTTAATCAGAACCAAGAGTAAGATATGCGCCTGACGAAGCTAAAGGATGCTTTTGTACGCAGTGCAGCTTACGAGCGACGGTTTTTAGCCAAAAATCCGTGGGACTTGGCGATGGTGGTGTGGATACCACTGGCTACCGTGCTATTGATTTGGTGGATTTTTTCACAAATACAAATTACAGATTTACCTATTGGCGTGATTGATAATGATCGGGGGCCTGTCGCTAATACGGCGCTGCGGTATTTGGAAGCCAATCCCAATTTAACGGTAAAGCAGCTATATCACTCGCCTGCTGCGGCAAAAGCCGCTATCTTGCAACGCGATATCTATGCAATCGTGATTATCCCTGAAGATTTTTCTCGCAATATCTTATTAAGTAAGCCTGCGCCTATCGTACTACAAGTCAACGCCCAATATGGCACCCACTCTGGCATTATTCAAGCCAGTGTACAGTCTGTCATCGGTACCTTGTCCGCAGGTGTTGAGATCAAGCGTTTGGTCAAGCAAGGTATGGCCCCATCGCAAGCCGCGATTGCTTACGCTCCTATTAGCATTCAGCGTATCAGCTTGTTCAATGCCGCGACTGATTATCAGCAATTCTTGGCGTCGACAGTCATCCCTGCGCTGCTACATATATTAGCAATGGTCATTGGTGCAACGACGATCGGTCGTGAGCTGCGTGACAAGCGAATCGGACGCTGGTATCGCTTTATTGATGGTAGCCGCCCTCATTTAGCATTACCGTCTAATGATATTAAAACAAGTAGTTCAGAAAAGGTTTCAGAAAAATCAGCACCAAAAACAGTAAGTATATTGGTACTCATATTCGGCTTATTAGGTAAGTACTTTTGGCCGCTACTTGCTTACAGTATATGGGCGATATTGGCGCTATGGCTTGCAGCCCCGCAGCAAGCTGTTCCAATCAGCTCCCTTATTGTCACTTATCTCAGCCTTATATTACTCATCATGCTATCTTTTTGGCTCGGGGCTATACTTACTTTAAACTCATTCTCATTACGTATGGGTTTATCTTCGACGGGGTTTATCTCAGCGCCATCCTATGCCTTTGCAGGGGTTACCTTTCCTTATATCGCAATTAGTGAGAACGCGCAGCATTGGTCAGATGTGCTGCCGCTTACCCACTATCTGAAGCTACACATTGCACAGTTACAGATGCAGGCTCCCGTTATTATCTCTCTGCCTATTTTATATGGTCTTACTATAGCGACGCTGATTGCGCTGTACTTAACGGCTTTATTAACGAGACGGGCGCTGGCGCATCCTGAACGCTGGGGAGCACGCTGATGTCATCGTCATCCAAAAACAAGTCCTCTACTACCATGACAGAATCAGAGAAAACTTTAGCATCGCCAAGCTTTTTCGGCAGCTTCTTACAAACTATAAAAGACGTATTTTCTGATAAAGGTGTGTTGTTATTACTGATGATTGCGCCGATTATTTATGGCTTCTTTTATCCTTGGCCGTATTCTACAGAAGTTGTAAACCACGTGCCTGTTGGTATTGTTGATAAAGACAATAGCCCTCTGTCGCAAACCATCGTTCGCTATGCCAGTGCCAGCCCGCAGCTAGATACAAAACGCTTTTTAAATGAACAGCAAGCCATTGAAGCCATGTGGACCGATGATATCGCAGGCTATATGATTATCCCAAGCGGGCTTGAGCAGCAAGTGTTATCCGGCAAGGCTGCGAGTGTCAGTGTACTTGGTAATGGCGGCTATTTTTTATTAAATAAAAACGTACAAATGGGTTTTTTACGAGCTGTTAGTACTGTCTCAGCCGGTATTGAGGTGAAAAAAAACGTGGCACAAGGGGCGTATTTAGCGACTGCTTCTGCCAAGACTCAAGCTGTGCCCTTAAAAATTATTCCTCTATACAATCAAACAGAAGGTTATGGCGCTTACGTCGTGCCGGCAGTGTCTATTCTTATCTTGCAACAAACACTGTTGATGTCTACAGCGATGTTGATTGGTACGTGGTATGAGCAGCGTCGTCATAGAACCACTATTCGCGGCTGGCTTGGGCGGATCGCAGCACTGAGTATGTTTAGCTTCGTGATTGGCTGTTTTTATTATGGTTGGGCATTTGAGCTACATCATTATCCGCGCGGGCAAAATATGCTGGGCAGTTTGTTATTTTTGCTGCTATTTTGTCCGACAGTCGCGACCCTTGGCTGTCTATTGGGACTTTGGTTTCGCCAGCGTGAGCGCAGTATGCAAATCCTGATATTTAGCTCGCTACCGATGTTTTTCGTCAGTGGTTATCCTTGGCCTGCCCATCAATTGCCCGAGTTTTTGCAAGTTATTCGCTGGTTATTGCCGACGACGCCTGGCATCAATACTTCCGTGCAGCTTAACCAGATGGGTGCCAGTATCGCGCAAGTAGCGACCGGTTTTTATGTGTTGGCAGGATTGTGGGCTTTTTACTTTATCCTGCTTTTGCTATTCCGCTGGTTTACTGCAGAGCGTAAAAGCGTTTATTAAAGTGAATAAAAAAAGCGCCTGTATGATTACAGGCGCTTTTTTATTAACTGACTCTCATACCCTTAATCACTATAAGACACGATTCAGACCGTTCAATGCGGCAACGCGATAGGCTTCTGCCATCGTTGGATAGTTAAAAGTCGTATTAACAAAGTATTCAAGCGTGGCATTACACTTCATCACGGCTTGCCCAATATGAATAATCTCTGAGGCATGATTGCCGTAGCAATGAATCCCCAAAATCTCTAACGTCTCACGGTGGAATAGGATTTTTAAAACCCCTGAGCGCTCACCGATGATTTGCGCGCGTGCCAGATGTTTGAAGAATGCCTGACCCACTTCATAAGGGACTTTGGCATCCGTTAATTCTTGCTCTGTTTTACCGATACATGAAATTTCAGGAATAGTATAGATGCCTGTTGGTACACTTGATACCGGTTCTGCATCACGGTCACCGACCATAAAGGCAGCAGCACAGCGACCTTGATCATAAGCAGCTGAAGCCAGCGACGGCCAACCGATAACGTCGCCCGCCGCATAAATATTTTCAACTTCGGTACAGTACGTATCATCAACTTTCAGTTGACCACGGCTATTGGCTTCTAAACCTAGGCATTCTAAATTTAAGCCTTCGGTATTACCTGAGCGTCCATTTGACCACAAAATCGCATCAGATTTGATTTTCTTACCACTTTTTAGATGTAGAATCACACAGTCATCATGCGTTTCTAAATGGTCAATCTCTTCATTGCTACGGATAACCACGCCGAACTGACGGAAATCATGAGCGATGGCATCACTGATTTCACTGTCAAGGTAGCTCAACAGCTGATTTTGGTTATTAATCAAATCCACTTTATAGCCAAGACCAGTGAAGATAGAGGCATATTCACAACCAATTACGCCTGCACCATAAATAATAATTTTCTTAACCACATAATCCATTTGTAGGATTTTGTCAGAATCAAAGACGCGTGGATGATTGAAGTCTAAGATATCAGGGCGATACGGACGGCTACCGACGGTAATGATGGCTTTATTAAAGGTGATGGTTTCAAAAGTATTTTCATCAATTTCGATACGTATGGTGTTTTTATCAACAAAATTTGCCCAGCCATGAATCACTTCAATCTGGTTGCGCTCATAGAATCTGGTGTGGGTATTGACCTGCTGACGAATCACATTTCGCGCTTTGGCAAGCACGATATTGAGCGGTACTTGATGATAATTCATCGTCTTGGTAAACATCTGGTCACGGCGAAAGTTAATCAAGTTAAAGACCGACTGACGCAAAGCTTTACTTGGAATCGTACCAACATGGGTACAGTTACCACCTACTTGCTCACGCGGGTCGATAACCACAACCTTCTTGCCCGATTTGGCAAGCTTCATGGCAGCAGCTTCGCCAGCAGGACCTGCACCCAATACGACTGCATCATATTCAAACTCATGCTTATCGCTTTTTAGACGTTGTGAATCCTTGGTAAAGCCAGATTTTACATCAATACGCGTATCATCTAGTGGATTGACCAAATCTGGATGATGCATGATGTCTTCAGTAACTTGCTCATGCGTTTGTTCGATTTTCTCTTTCTTGTTTTTACCCTCAGTATGCTCAGGGTTTGGCACACGACCACTTTCCTTATTAGAGACCTCAGTATTGGTGTCTTTACCGGTATCATTGGTCGCGTCGCCTATCGTTTTGCTTCCCATCGTGTCCTCTTTATTCATTTATAAATCTGTTTTTTTAGCGCATAGATGCCTTTATTTTTATAAGTGTCTAGATAAAAATATCCATGGTGCTAAAGTTTGTTCACCATATGTGGTGATACGTTATTTTGCAATATAGCCACGACTGCAACTGCCGCTTTCAAAAATACTATTTTTAAAAAAATAGTGAGTGATCTTAGTTAGCCAATGCGGCGTTTTAGACCGGTCATCTGTAATATACGCGTGGCAATCTCTTCAACGGACATCTCTGACACATCGAGGCTTGGAATGCCTTGCGAGGTATAAATTCCTTGTATCGCGCGTTGCTCTTGCTGACATTGCTGATAACTTGAGTAACGACTGCCCGCGCGGCGCTCTTGACGGATTTTCACCAAGCGATCCGTATCGATAATCAGACCAAATAGCTTGTGTTTATGCTCGCGCAATGCTTTTGGGAGCTGATTGTCGTTTAGGTCTTCTTCGGTTAAAGGATAATTGGCGGCTCGGATACCAAATTGTAGTGCCAAGTACAATGACGTTGGGGTTTTACCAGAGCGCGAAACACCAATCAAAATAATATCTGCGGCATGATAATGACGGGTACGTGCGCCATCATCATTGTCTAATGCAAAATGCACCGCATCGATACGCTCTTTATAAGTCTCAGAGTCAACATTATCATGCGCATGACCTGAATGCCCATCTGGCTCCACCCCAGTCTCTTCTGCTACGCGACCGATAAGACCTTCATACATATCCAAATTACAGCTGTGCGCTGAATTGATTTTCTCTCGAATCTCAGGACTGACAATGGTATCAAACACCAGTGGTAGCAGGCCGTCTCGCTGATAGGCGGTATTGATTTGCACAACCGCATCTTCAGCACGTTCTAAATTATCCACATAAGGCAGTACTCGGGTCTCAAAAGGCACTGAAGCAAATTGGCTTAAAATAGCACGTCCAAGCGTTTCTGCGGTAATCGCCGTGCCATCAGAGATAAAAAACGCCGTTCTTATGTTTTGAGCGTTATCGACTTCTAATGCTTTCATATTCTGAATCGTAGAATTGGGTTGTGGTGACGAATGGTTTACATACATAACGTTGATACCCTTTTTAAATCCTTGGTTGAAACCTCAGTAGCAGCCTTTCATTTTAGCATTTAGCACTTTTTAGTTTGGTTATATGCGTCTCAAATTTTCATCTTTATTATACGCATAATAGGCGCTCAATAGGAATCAATGTTACAGGCATACCCTTAGATTTACATAGGTTTTCACATCATAGCTCGCAGCAAAATCAACATTACTGGTGCCAAAATTTATGATCTGTCCTAATAAATATGTAGCAAATCTCACAATTTGTATCTTTTTCATCATTTTTTTGCTTCAACCTCTCGAATTTCTCAAAATATAGGGGTATAATCGACCATTATAATCTTTACTAAATAACCTTATTTTCTGGAGTTATCATGGCAGCGCAATCTACAGCACTTGTAATTAACCTTGATCAGTTAGGAAAAGACGACATTGAAATGGTCGGTGGCAAAAACGCTTCACTTGGTGAAATGATCAGCCATCTATCTGATTTGGGCGTTAGTGTTCCAGGCGGCTTTGCCACGACTTCAAATGCTTTTTATCAGTTTCTAACAGAAACAGGCTTACTTGACAAAATCAACAGCGAGCTTAAAACCTTAGATGTTAACGATGTCAACAAACTCGCTGAGACGGGCAAAAAAATCCGTACTTGGATTATTGAGCAAGAGCTGCCAAAAGATCTTGAGCAAGCGGTTCGTGATTCATTCGAAGAGATGAGCGATGGTAAAGAGATTGCTGTTGCGGTACGTTCTTCTGCTACGGCTGAAGATTTGCCAGACGCCTCATTTGCCGGTCAACAAGAAACCTTCTTGAATATTCGCGGCATTGATAACGTCCTTATTGCTATTAAAGAAGTTTTTGCTTCCCTTTATAATGACCGTGCCATCTCATATCGTGTCCATAAAGGCTTTGAGCATGAAGGTGTTGCTCTATCTGCTGCCGTACAACGTATGGTTCGTTCAGAAACGGGTGCGGCTGGTGTGATGTTCACCCTAGATACCGAAAGTGGTTTTGACCAAGTGGTCTTTATTACCTCAAGCTATGGCCTTGGCGAGATGGTCGTGCAAGGCGCGGTAAACCCTGACGAATTCTATGTGTCAAAACAATTACTTGCTAACGGCAAACCTGCGATTATCCGTCGCAACTTAGGTAGCAAGCATAAGAAAATGATTTATGGTGATGAAGGTAGTACCACCAAATCTGTAAAAATCATTGATGTCGAAAAAGAAGATCGCATGCAGTTTTCTTTGTCTACTGAAGAGTTGAACTCACTTGCCAAGCAAGCGATGACCATTGAAAAGCATTACGGTCAAGCGATGGACATCGAGTGGGCAAAAGACGGCGATACCAATGAAATCTTCATTGTTCAAGCCCGTCCTGAAACCGTTAAGAGCCGTCAAGACAGCAACGTCATGGAACGCTATGTCATTAACACCACTGGTGCCAAAGTATTGTGCGAAGGTCGCTCAATCGGTCAACGAATTGGTGCTGGTAAAGTTCGTATCGTGAATAACTTAAACGAGATGGACAAAGTACAAGAAGGTGATGTGCTAGTATCAGACATGACGGATCCGGATTGGGAACCCGTCATGAAGCGTGCTTCTGCTATCATTACTAACCGTGGTGGTCGTACCTGTCACGCGGCGATTATTGCTCGTGAGCTTGGCGTACCAGCGATTGTTGGTTGTGGTAATGCCACAGAATTATTGGTTGATGGTCAAGACGTTACCGCCTCTTGTGCTGAAGGTGACACAGGCTTTATCTACGAAGGTCAGCTTGATTTTGAAGTAAAGACCAACTCTGTTGAGTCTATGCCAGAACTTGCATTCAAAGTAATGATGAACGTTGGTAACCCAGATCGTGCCTTCTCATTCACCCAAATGCCAAACGAAGGTATTGGTCTTGCCCGTCTTGAGTTCATCATCAACCGTATGATTGGTGTGCATCCAAAAGCCTTGCTAAACATGAATAGCTTGCCACGTGAAATCTCACAAGCAATCAATGAGCGTATCGCAGGTTATGCTTCTCCGATTGATTTCTACGTTGATAAATTGGTTGAAGGTATCTCAACCCTAGCGGTAGCCTTTATGGATCAGCCAGTTATCGTTCGTATGTCAGATTTCAAATCAAACGAATATGCTAACTTGCTTGGTGGTAAATTGTACGAGCCATCAGAAGAAAACCCAATGCTTGGTTTCCGTGGTGCTAGCCGCTACGTGTCTGACAATTTCCGTGACTGCTTTGAGCTTGAGTGTAAAGCGCTTAAGCGTGTACGTGATGAGATGGGCTTGACCAACGTCGAGATTATGATTCCATTCGTCCGTACCGTTGGTGAAGCCAAACAAGTCATCGAATTACTTGAAAAAAATGGTCTGAAACGTGGTGAAAACGGTCTACGCGTCATTATGATGTGTGAGCTACCAACCAACGCCCTACTAGCGGAAGAATTCCTTGAGCACTTTGATGGCTTCTCAATCGGTTCAAACGACTTAACGCAGCTAACGCTTGGTCTTGACCGTGACTCAGGTATCGTCTCACATCTATTCGATGAGCGTGATCCTGCGGTTAAAAAGCTATTGTCTATGGCAATTGATGCTTGTCGTAAAGCAGGTAAATACGTCGGTATTTGTGGTCAAGGTCCATCAGATCATCCGGATCTTGCTTACTGGCTCATGGAGCAAGGCATCAGCTCTGTGTCATTAAACCCTGACTCAGTATTAGATACGTGGTTCTTCTTAGCGGGTGAAGAAGTAAAGTAAGCTGCTGTCTAAAGGTTACCTACTAAAGATTACGTACTAAAGATTAGTAGTAACAAGCAATACTAGTACACTTTATTATTAGGGTTTGTTTGCCAATCATCATTAATTTTGATGAAATAGCATACAAACCCTATGCTGTATTTAACACATCAGTATGCTTCTAAAAAAAGACGACTTGTGAATTTTAAATACGCCCTAATATAGTCATCTAAGATATGACCAACGATGTAGGCAACTATGCAGATTTTCCTTGCTCGAAATAACGTACAAGCCGGTCCATATACTTTGGATCAGTTCAATATCATGCTCACCTCTGGTGAGGTGTTATTAGATGATTTGGTCTGGCATGAAGGCTTAGATCAATGGCAGCGCGTGGGCAACTTGACTAATAATCAAGCCTTTTATAGCCCAACTCATGTAGCAATGCCTGAGGTTAATGATTCTATCATTAACAACGTCACTATCTTCCCAGAAGACGATGCAGCAGATACCAATAAAGACAAACAGTCCGTATCGCTAGATCGCCTATATGGCAAGCCTGAGCGCTCAAAAGACACGGCTAAAAACTCCAAAGCGGACATGACAACCAATCGTCAATACAAGCCAAATAGTCATGTGTCATTAAACAAGTCTAACGCTGCCAAAGCCAATTCAGCGAAAGATAAAGTAGTCGGTAATGTGGTACTGGCTCCTATCATGTCACGGGTATTGGCAACGGCGCTTAATGCTTTACTGTATTTATTAGCCATTTTCCCGCTAGTGATGGCATTGACCAAGATGGATGTCGATTATACCAAGTTCCAAAACATTCAAGACATGGACGCCGCTTATCAGTATTCAATGACATTGATGGAAAGCTTGCCTAGCAGCACGTTGCTGATATCGCAGGTCATGGTCTTTGGTTTGTTTGCCCTGCAATTGTTATTTATCACCTTGCGTGGTCAATCACTGGGTAAAATGATTACAGGTATTCGCGTGGTCGATCAAACCACTCATCGTCTACCGTCGTTTTTAAAACTTATCGGTATGCGTACCTTTTTGCTGTTTATTATTTATAATTTACTGTTCTCTTTTACCAGCTTTTTGGGTTTTGTTGTTGTTGCCATTCATTATTATATGGCTTCTAAAAGTCCTGAAAACATTGGTTGGCATGACAAATTGGCCAAAACTTTGGTGGTCAAAGCGGATAGCAGTCAATTGGTAAAAAAACCAAAAATAAAATAACTTAACTTTTGGTTATTGATAATATCTCTTATGTTTGTCATAAAAAGCGGCGTATCAGCGTTGCTTTTTTATTGATAAAGAAACCCTGTATTCAATGAATATTTTTAATTAACAGCCGCGCATTGATTAACCTTTGTGTTCATCAGTAACTACTGTTATAATATGGCGCTTTATAAACTAAGCTTATTCTCTGTTAATTATTTATAATAATGGGTAGGATTTGAGCTTACCTTATAAATCTCCTTGCTATTAACATAGGGTTAATAGCTACTAATCCGTAAGGAGTCATAATGCGACATTACGAACTGGTGTTACTTGTACACCCAGACCAAAGCGACCAAGTGGTCGGCATGGTTGAACGCTATATCAAGTTAGTTCAAGACAACAACGGCACCATCCATCGTCTAGAAGATTGGGGTCGTCGTCAACTGGCTTACCCAATTAACAAGATTCACAAAGCTCATTACGTTCTTTTCAACATTGAAACTGACGGCGAGACTTTAGCTGAACTTGAAGAATTATTCCGTTATAACGACGCGATCATTCGTAGTCTAGTTATGCGCCGTGACGATGCTGTCACTGAAGAGTCGCAGTTAGCCAAGAATGCCGATGAAAAACGCGCACGCAAAGCAACTACTCGTCGTCCAGATCGTGATGATAACGACGACAACGACCACAGTGAAGACTAATTAAAGGAGAATACTCATGGCACGTTTCTATCGCCGTCGCAAATTCTGCCGTTTCACTGCTGAAGGCATCACTCACATCGATTATAAAGATGTTGAATTGCTAAAACAGTATATCAGTGATAATGGTAAAATCGTTCCAAGCCGCATTACCGGTACGTCTACTAAATATCAGCGTCAACTAGCGACTGCTATCAAGCAAGCTCGTTATTTATCGCTACTTCCATACACTGATAACCATCAGGGTTAACCGTTAACTAGGAATGACTCATGCAAATTATTTTGTTACAGCGTATCGTCAACCTTGGTAAACTCGGTGAAACTGTCGATGTGAAACCAGGTTACGGACGTAACTTTCTTATCCCTTTGGGTAAAGCACTACCTGCTACTAAAGCTAACATTGAAAAGTTCGAAGCACGTCGTGCTGAGCTTGAAGCTGAAGAAGCAAAAGAAGTGGCTGTTGCTCAAGAACGTGCTGACGCATTAACGGATGTTAATGTTATCATGCGCGCTAAATCAGGTGACGAAGGCAAGCTATTCGGCTCTATCGGTACACGCGATATCGCTGAAGCATTGACTAACTCAGGTCTAGAAGTTGACCGTGCTGAAATCAAGCTGCCTGAAGGCACGTTACGTCAAATTGGTGAATATAATGTTGATATTCAACTACATCATGACGTGACCGCTACTATTCTAGTGACCATTCTTTCTGAAGATGGTGACAACGAAGACCTAGATGAAAACGACGCTACAGACGAAAACGAAGACTATTCTGAAGAGTAATCTTTAGCATACTGAGTTTTAGTCACAATAAAAACCAGCAACTTCAGGTTGCTGGTTTTTTTTATGTTGGTTTCGAACTTTGTCTTTCAGATGGGTGCTGATACAGACGATAAACACTGCACACGTAATGACAAAAGACTATTGATAAAGTCTGGTGTATTCTAATACTGCTAGCCACTATGCTGACCATATAGTCAAAATACCCTAAAAACGCTACAGTACTACTGGTATAAATTTTTTGCAGCGTCTGTCTGCGTAGTCACAGCAAGCAAGAAAAATTAATATCAGCAGTACTTGATGTATCGATATTACTTTTCCCTGACCATATCTATTTTATAAATGAAATCTAGGACACCATGATAAATACTGATGACACTTTACGATGTACTCAAGGTAATGATTTTTATACCGAAGGCAAAATTTATAAAGTCGGTAGAATCGTTAATAATAAATACTTCCAAATATTGACTGATAATAATACTGACCATTGGTATGCGACATTAGACGATAAAGGTATTTATGTGAGCTTTGATTCCGCGGTAGTAGAAACTGAGAGAGCGTATTTTGAGAAGATCGATAATTCATCAACTGATTATTAATAGTATCTCAAGGCATTTAAGCTGTCGTTGGAAATTAAAAACGGTCATTATAATGACCATTTTTTTGGTTAAAAATCTAGCTGGCGATAGACCTTGGTATTTATCTAACGCCTTAATAGAATGATCAAAGAGAAACTTATGAAAATTTTAATCGCCCCCGACTCATTTAAAGAAAGCTTAGAGGCATTGGATGTCTGCCACGCTATCCAAGCTGGATTCAGTCAAGTATTCCCTGACGCTGGCTATAAGCTATTACCCATGGCAGATGGCGGTGAAGGCACCTCTGCGGTGTTGTCTTATGTGCTGGGTGGACGCTGGAAAGAGGTACGTGTCCATGACCCCTTAATGCGACCTATTAGCGCAAAATATGTATTATTGCCTGATGCGACTGCGATCATTGAAATCGCCCAAGCCTGCGGTTTACATCTATTGACTGTGGCAGAACGCAATCCTGTCATCGCAAGCAGCTATGGCGTGGGCGAGCTGATTGCAGATGCTTTGAATGAAGGTGTTAAGCGTATAATTATCGGTCTCGGTGGTAGTGCTACCAATGATGCAGGACTTGGTATGCTAACGGCACTTGGTATGACGTTTTATGATAGTGATGAAAATATATTGGCCCAAGGCGGTGGCTCGCTTGCCAACTTGCAACGTTTAGAGGCGACAAGCTTCCATGCTGGTGTGTTAGAGACAGTATTTGAAGTGGCTTGTGATGTCACCAATCCTCTATATGGCGAGTCGGGTGCCAGTGCTATATTTGGCCCTCAAAAAGGGGCTAGTCCGCAGCAAGTAAATGATTTGGACCAAGCCTTACACCACTTCGCCGCTATATGTGAGCAACATGGCTATCAGGACTATCAAAAAATATCAGGCGCGGGCGCAGCAGGTGGGCTTGGCTATGCGCTGATGAGCTTTTGCCAAGCTGAGTTAAAATCAGGTTTTGATACGGTTGCAAAAGTTACCAATTTATCACAGCACATTGCCGATGCAGACTTGGTCATCACAGGCGAAGGTAAGCTTGACGCTCAGTCTGCCATGGGTAAGGTAGCTGGCAGCATTAGTCAAGTTGCCAAAGCCCGCCATACGCCAGTGATTGCTATCTGCGGCAGTGTTGATAGCTTAGAACCAGCTCAGAGCAGTCAATTCGATGTCATCATGCCCAGTATCCAAAAGCTAGAGTCCATCGATAACATCTTTAAAAACGCTTATCGTAATATTGAAACGACTGCTGCCAATATTGCTGCGGCAATAAAACTGGGTCAAAGCATAAAATAGAAATAATCGTTTGTCATGAGATTAGATTTTGAATGCAGCGCTTCATGAAAGAAATAATAGCTTACGATAATAGCGCTCTTACATTATAAGAGCGATATCAGCATTTTATAATGCAAAACGCCATTGTTGGGTATTGTTGGATAAGGCTCAAATAACAAAGCAGCTTTTTTAAATAGCAATAACTAAGAGCCTTTCCTAAAAAGTGTGTAACTGCTTATAATCCACTAACAGGAGAATAAGCAATGACTACTCAATCTGACATTAAAAAACTGGCCGAGCAAATGGCTGGTAGCATGAACAGCTTTGATGACAT
>NZ_CAJGZK010000023.1 GCF_904846215.1 Psychrobacter glacincola
TATATCGCTGTCGCCACTTGGTAGAAAACGCCTTTGCTAGGTTAAAACACTTCAGAGGTGTTGCTACACGCTATGATAAACTTAAAGCCAGCTATGAGGCTGCCGTGATTCTAGCCTGTGTCTTTATTTGGCTGCCGCTGATTTGAATTCTATACAGCCCCTATAGTATCTTACATAACGCAGTATTTAATGTTTGATAACAAAATAAACGAATAACTGATTTAAGGATGAATAATGACTACTATTTATGATTTTAGTGCTGAGCGTATCGACGGAACGACACAAAACTTCTCTGATTATGAAGGTCAGATGTTGTTAATCGTTAATACAGCCAGCAAGTGCGGTTTTACGCCGCAATTTGAAGGATTAGAAACGCTGTACCAGCACTATAAAGATCAAGGTTTGATTATTATCGGCTTTCCCTGTAACCAATTTGGCAATCAAGATCCTGCTAATAATGATGAAATTGGCGCATTCTGCCAAAAGAACTACGGTGTGAGTTTTCCGATGATGGCAAAAGTCGATGTTAATGGTAGCGATGTACATCCTGTATTTAAATGGCTAAAAAATCAAAAAGGTGGACTACTCACAGACGGCATCAAATGGAATTTCACCAAATTTTTGATTAACAGTAAAGGGCAGGTAATTGATCGTTATGCACCAACGACCAAACCTGAAGCGCTCAAAGATGATATAGAACGAGCGCTGGCTGCAAAGTAATTGCTGATGTAAAAAATATTAGATATTTTGCGAAATTATAAAATGAATGAAAACAGATGCTTATAAATTTAATCACTAAAATAAGCAAAAAACCGCGCTAAATATCAAAATAGTGTTTGACAGCAATGTGTAAATCTATATAATACACTCCCACAGCAGCAGAGCTTAGTGACAAACTTAGAGCTCGGTTGATGTGGAATAAATTGCATTGCAATTGTTCGAAGGGTGATTAGCTCAGTTGGTAGAGCGTCTGCCTTACACGCAGAATGTCGGCGGTTCGAATCCGTCATCACCCACCACTATTTTAGCGAAGTGGACCTCTTCATACAGGTGAAACGTTAAAGATGACCTAAGCAGCGGTAGTTCAGTTGGTTAGAATACCGGCCTGTCACGCCGGGGGTCGCGGGTTCGAGTCCCGTCCGCTGCGCCATATTTAGTAAAAAGCTAAAACGAATTTAGACGCTAAGTTTAAGCAAGTTTCGCCTCAAGTATTAGTTTACTTGAGGTTTTTTTGTGTCTGAGTTTCTCTTTAAAGCCTTTGTTTATAAGGCTTGGTGATTCTATCTCTATTATCCCATCAGAGTTAACTGACTCTCTCTTATCGCACCCAATATAAGCTTATCAATAGATAAACTGGCTTGAGCAAATTGAGGACAAGTGCTCAGTGATCACCTGCTCAGTGACCAAACGGTGACCATTTTGTGACGAATATTGTCAAAAGTCGGTTGTGGTAACTGATTCCCAAAATTTATGCTTATTGATCAGTTTGTTCTATGCTGATGGTATTTGGACTTTCTAATCTAAGCAAGGTTTGCCTCAAGTATGCATTTGCTTGAGATTTTTTATGTCTGAAAATTATCCAACCGCTTCATTAGCCGATTATTCTCTACAGTAACCAGATTTCTCCCTCCTTTACAAAATTAATGTTCCTGACCATTTAGTCAGTTATTTTAATAAAATCATAAACTTAGCTGATATCAATAACTTAGGACGCGTTTTTTACTGATATCTGACGTCAAAATGCAGTTGTCAGTCCTCATAAAACATGTTTAACTGTTTCAAAGTGTTAATAATTGCTGCCGAAATTGGAATTATTGAAATAATTTATGCAGTTTTATTAGCATTGATGTCTGCTTTGATGATGTTTTATTTTTACTGAAAGCTAATAACCTTTTCCCCTCTAGCAGTACGGGTGCGTTTTAACAGGAAGTTAAACCCCGTTGATAGCCATGCTGCTAGGCACCAACGACTGTAAATAAAGGAATACTACTGTGCGTGATCATTCATCTGTAAGCCTACCACTAATTACTAAGCCGCTTACCTGTGCACTTGTTGCCATTACTGCTTTGGGCGCAATGAGCAGCGCTAATGCTAAAATGCTATTTGGTGATACCAGCATAACTGGACTATATGGTTCTGATTATGAATTGGTGCCTGACGAGACCTTAAAAGTCATGACTCTAGAGCATGCTTCTACTCATACTTGGGGTGGCGTATTTTTCTTTGTTGACCGTCTTCAAGGTGAAGAAAATGCTGCGGGTAAAGACTTTAGAGAAACTTATGGTGAGCTTGCGCCGAAGTATAAGCTGGCAAAGTTTGATAACAGCTTTATCAAACAAGTCAACTTAGCTGGTCAGTATGAGTTTGGCTCGAACAGTAACGGCTTTAGCCAAGACAACTATCTAGTGGGTATTGGTGCGGATTTAAATATCCCTATCGATGGTATGAAATATGCATCGGCCTCAGTTTACCATGCGTTTAATAATGATACCTTTAGTGATGCTGATGACCAACAGATCACTTTGACTTATGGTTGGGAAAAGAACAACTTCGTCATTGATGGCTATGTTGATTATTCTTTTAATAATGATGATAAAAAAGACAGCCTTCGTATCAACCCACAAATCAAATACAATTTGCAAGAAACACTGGGTATCGATAATCGCTTAGAAGTCGGTATGGAATACAGTTATTGGAACAATAAATTCGGTACTGGTGTTGACGAACATGCACCAAGTGCACTGGTAAAATATCATTTTTAAATCATAGCTTAGAACACATCTAAAATCCCTATTCATATTGAATGGGGATTTTTTTTATAAGTAGGTGTAATGGACAAAATTCATGCTAACTTTATCGGTTGGATGAGGGTTTTTGTTGTGAATGTGAATAAAATCGAAAGTAAGATTGGCTTACGAAAAAAATGAAGGATGCTAAAAAATCGCATACATTTTAAATTTGACTCATGAGCTTATGAGCGTTGATAGAGCCGACTGACACTCGCAATCAGTGCCACCATGACCATGCCCATTATGATGAGAATAGCAGACATGACGTGCGCGGCCTCGTAATTCAAAGCCTCTACTTGCTCGTAGATAGCAATAGAGACCACTTTGGTTTCACCCGAAATACTGCCACCAATCATCAGTACCACGCCAAACTCACCAATGGTATGCGCAAAGCTGATTAAGCTACCAAGAATGATACCGATACGAGCGTGCGGTAATGCTACCCGTATAAAGCGTCTGAAACGGCTAGGCTCTAGTAGGCTTGCAACCTCCATGACACTGATTGGAATGCGTAAAAACTGCGCGTAGACAGGCTGAACAAAAAAAGGCAGTGAGTAAATAATAGAGCCGATGACCAGCCCTTCAAAGGTAAAAATAAAGGCGCTAATATTGTATTGCAACAGCCACTTGCCGACACCAAAATTGGGGCTTAACAGCAATAACAAATAAAATCCAATCACGGTAGGCGGCAAGACAAGCGGCATGGCAATCACCCCCATGAGCATGATTTTGATGCGTCCAACAATATGACCGCGACTGGGCCTTGCCAACCAATAGGCTAATGGGGTTGCGAACACAAGCAAGCATAAGGTGGTGATACCAGCGAGCTTGAGGCTCACCCACACAGGAAGCAGCATATCTAAGACAAGAGATGAGGACATCATAGCGTTACTGTTTTTTTACCTTTTTATTGATTAATAACAGCCATAGCTATATTAGCTAACCGCTAAATAACCCGCCTTAGAGAAGTAAGCTTGTCCTGCAGGAGAACGCAGATAGTCGATGAAATCTGTTGCGTTTGCCTTATTAGTAGTTACTTTAGTAGTCACTATGCCGTCTTGCAAGATAGCAGGATAAGACGTTGGTGGTAGGAGATAAAAATGCTCTGGTGTTGCTTTCATCGCGATGACTTGTGAGTGCGCAACAAAGCCATAGTCGACACTACCAGTATGAGCATACTGGAAGGCTTGACCGATATTTTCAGCTTGGATGAGGCGTTTTTGTGCTGTTAGGGCGTCATAGAGATTTTGTGATTCTAAATAGACTTTGGCAGATTCACCATAAGGGGCAAGCTCAGGATTGGCAATGGTGATTTTGCTCTTGTCCTCCCTTTTAAGTAAGTCAGTCAATGTGGTTTGGTTGAGTCCACCAACAGATTTTGTGGCACTATAAATGGACAGTTGACCTTGGGTATAAGTAAAAGGCGTATGGCTTGTATCCCCTTTAAACATCTCATCTAGCAGTTGCGCGGGGAAGTCTTGATTGGCCGATAAAAAAATATCGTATGGTGCACCTGAAATAATTTGAGAATAAAGCTTACCTGATGAGGCAAAAGTGACTTCTATTTCTTGGTCTGGCAGATTTCTATCCGCCTTATAACCTTCGATGATATCAGGCAATACATCAGATAAGTTGGCTGCGGCAGCTATGCGGATAGATTCAGTTGGCTGAGTGGTCTGCGCAGTATCATTGGTAACCGCTTCAGTCTCAGTAGTGCTGTTTTCTTTGCTACAAGCGCTCAGTGCTAACGCTAAACATGCCGAAGCACCTAATGTTGCTATAGACTTCAATACTTTTAAATAATACAAATGAGTAGATGTTTTATAATGAGCATTTGATTGCATAGTATATATCCTTTAATTTAAAAAAAAGAACAATAGTCAGTAAAAAGATAGTAATTTTGAAGTATACATTATCTATTTATATTTTTGAGCTTAACAATTGGTTTTTTAGCCAATATATTTATTATTACTAAAAAATATTTTTTATGGCTTAATTTATTTTAAAGCTAAATTTTATTAAGCTATCAGCCATTATTGCTGAGCCATTTAGTAGAGTCATCTTGGTAATATTCTTGCTTCCAAACCGGAATATCCGCTTTAATAGTATCTAATATCCAGCGGCAGGCATCAAAAGCAGGGTAACGATGAGCGGAAACCACCCCAACCCAAATCGCCACATCGCCAATCTCTAAAGCACCGATACGATGGATAGCAATAGCATGAGTAATCTCAAAACGCTTTTTGGCCTCTTCAATAATGGCGCGCCCTTGATTGAGTGCAAGTTCCTCATAGCCATAGTAGGTCAAGCGATTGACGCTACTGGCATTATTATGGTTGCGAACGCGTCCCTCAAAGCATACAAAGGCGCCGCAACTGCCATCATCGAGCGTGCTTTTAAGCCGACTTTCATCGATATCGATATCTAACAGCGCAAAGCCATCACGTTCAGCGATAAGATAAGCCTCATCGATGCTACGCTTAATGCTCATCGACTGCCCATGTACTTGGTCTACCATATACTGTCTCTGTTTGTTATTTTTAAAATGGTTAGCGATATAAATAAGCGCCTAAATGCTATTAACCGCCGGCGACGGGTGTAATAAAAACCACGCTATCGCCATGATTAATCTCATCTGTCCACTTGGCAAAGTAATCATTGACTGCCACTCGTAGCTCCGACTGCGGACGGCTAAAGCGATGTTTTTGACGCAGCTGCTCGTACAACCCAGTTAATGACGTCGACTGTGGCACTGTGATTTTTTCTTCATGACAATGGGCTTCATCGGCCAAACTTGCGAAGTATAAAACGGTGATATCCATCATAGTACTGATATTGTTATCGATGTCAGTATTGGTATTGCTTTCTAATAAAGTGCTCATGAAAGTCTCCATTATTTATTAGTTACCAAGCTTTATATCTATCATATCGATAATGCGTACTTACGCATGCTGATAGTCGGATTTGCCGCCCGTTTTATTCATCAGATGAATATTATTGATGATGATGTCGTGCGAGATGGCTTTGGTCATATCATAAATGGTCAAGCAGGCGACACTAACCGCTGTTAGTGCTTCCATTTCTACACCTGTTTTATGGGTGACTTTGACAGTGGCGGTGACAGTAATGCTATTTTGACGGTCATCATATTCAAAAGTTAAACCAATCTTATCTAATGGCAGGGGATGGCAAAGCGGAATCAGGTCATGGGTGCGTTTGGCTGCCATGATGCCTGCGATATGAGCAGTCTGCGTGATGCTGCCTTTTTTGGTCATGCCATCAGCAGCTTTGATTTGCTGATAAATATCTGCGGGGAAAACCACTTGTCCAAACGCACAAGCTTCTCTTGTCGTAGGCGTTTTGCCGCTGACATCGACCATGGTGATATCGCCGTCGCTATCTAAATGCGACAGAGCCGTTTGATTGGTTTTTTGACTGTCACGAATCATTTCTCATGTCTCTTAAAGTTATTGTCTCTCAATAAATCTTCTATAAATCGTTTAATGTAATACAGGCACACTCAAACTCTTTAGGCGTATTAAAATTGGTAAGAAGTCGCCAATCTTCTGAAAACGCTACAGGCTGCACAACAGGCCTAATAAACCTCATTACTTGCCGCTGCCCATTGTCAATATAATGCTTTAAATCTGGCTCAATATCTAAACGATAAATACCCAATAATGGGTATAAATGCTGATCATCGGTGAGACAAATGACGGACTTATCTGTAGCTTGTGCCATATAAGGTTGCAGTTTTTGCCATAAGTCGGTTGCAGCAATCACGCTATCGCAACTAATGACTATCAGCCAAGATGCGTGCGCATTTGCTGCATTGGTCAATGTCATTGTCATTGGGCTCATTAAATATTGCAATGCTGCTTCAATGGCGACCAATGCGCCGCCGGTTTCGATTGGTTCGTGATCATTAGCAGAAAAGTTGTTGCTAGACAGATAATCAGTGATATGAATGATTGGCACTTGCGGATTTTTTTCAATCAAATCTAGATTGATAGCAAAACCACGACCATTATCTGCAATCATAATAGGTACGTTGCTCGTCAATGCTGCACTTAATTTAAGCGCTTGCCTGACATGATAATCAAGCAAGCGCTCATTGGTCGGTAGCATCAACTCAGCTTTTGGTGATCCCATACGTTTGGATGCGCCGCCTGCCAAGATGACGATACCTGCTAAGTGGTTTAATCCAACTACATTACTTGAGTTATCTGCATCATTTACCTTATTAGCTGTGTTTGAGCTATCCGCAATATTGACCATTAATCAATCATGACCGGGATTGGTGCGCATAAAGTGGGGGACGAAATTACAAGGACGCGTGCGGCTATCGAGCTGCTCTTGTAAGATACCTTCCCATGCAGTGCGACAGGCACCTGATGAGCCGGGTAAGCAGAAAATACCGGTACCATTTGCCATGCCAGCTACGGCGCGAGATTGGATGGTAGACATGCCAATATCGTCTTTTGATATTAAGCGAAACATCTCGCCAAAACCGTCGACCGATTTATCAAACAAAACGCTGACTGCCTCCGGTATGCTGTCTCTGATATAAAACCCCGTACCGCCAGTGGTGATAATTGCGTGCACATCTTGCTCTGCAATCCAGCCACTGACCACGGCTCTAATCTCATAAATATCATCGGTAGTCAGCTGACGATCGGCAAGTTGATGCCCTGCTGCGGTTAGTTGATCGACCAAATACTGCCCTGAGGTATCTTCTGCCAGAGTACGACTGTCAGAAACCGTTAAGACAGCGATATTGAGTGGAGTAAAGGGTGCTTGAATCTTGCTCATGGATATTCCTTAATAAATATAATGCGTCATTTCAAAAATTATTATCAATTTATAGATAACTCTAACCGCCAATCATCGACAAATTATTCATCATGCCGCTATTAGAATCATGCAGATGATGATGCTCAGGTTTAATCGGCATAAATCTGTGTAAGGTACTGACCAGTCCTGCAACATCATCTTGCTGCAAATGCTCACGTATGTCGTAATTGCCTTGATCAAATAGGCACAGATGCACTTTACCTTGACTGCTAACTCGCAGGCGATTACAGCTGTCACAAAAATGGGCAGCATAAGGGGCAATCAGTCCGATGCGCCCCTGATAATCAGGATGGCTGTATTCTATTGCTGGACCATCGTTGCTGCCGCGCTCATGGGTCTGCCAGCCGTGTTCTATCAGATAATTGGTAATGATGTCGGTTTGCGCATGCTGAGCAAAAAACAAATCGCTGTTATCACTGGTCTGCATGAATTCAATAAAGCGATAAGTGACCGCTCTGTCTTTGACATAGTCGATGGCATTCATTAAGTTTTCAAAAGCAGTTTCGGCCATCAGAATACTGTTTATTTTCAGTTTAATATCGGTGGTCGCAAGCAAGGTATCCATATCAGCTAAAAGCTGTGGCAACATATCAAAGCCAGTCATTTTATGAAAAGTAGCAGCATCAAAACTGTCCATACTGATATTGAGCTGATTCAGTCCAGCTGCGTGCCAATCTGCCAAATGCTTGCCAAGCTTATAGCCATTACTGGTCATGGCGACCGTTTCAATACCCTTGGTATTTTTAACCGTTTTGATAATCTCTACCAGATCACGGCGTATAGACGGCTCACCGCCGGTAATTCTGACTTTTTTGGTACCTACTTGAGCAAAACCGCGTATTAACGTGGCAATCTCGGTGACACTAAGCTCATCTTGTGGTGGTTTGCCTTGATAGCCATTTGGCAGGCAATACTCACAGCGAAAATTACAGAAATCAGTAATTGATAAACGCAAATAGGTCAGACGTCGTGCAAAACCGTCTGTTAATGGTTGAAAGAGGGTCACTGCAGAATGCGTAGACAAGACCGCCAATTTCGATGGTGAATGACCATCAAAAAAAGTAGGTGCAGCAGTAGGCGAATACAATTGAGCATTTCCTACGGTAGGGGCAAGATGGTTCATAGGTGATTACCATTAATATAAAGTATATTGTGGACTTTTAAGCGTTGCCTCAGGTTGAGAGTGGAATATGATAGTTAGATAAAATTATGACAGCTTGACGTCAAATAACAATCAACCGTAAGTTACTCAATAACTACCACCAAAGTAGTAGTTATCAGATAATAAATATTAAGTTTCTCACGGTCTATGGTATAGACGTTAATTCACTGTATCATTTTTAAGCGTCATTCACTATATCCAAGGGAAGGATTGTACCTGTACAGAGGCACCAGCGGATAAATTGCCTGCATCTTGAGCGAGTACAATAAAGCAGTTGGCCTGACTCAGCTGTTTGATACGATGCGATTGCTGTTTAGTAAAGCTTTCAACTTGAAAATCGCCCGCTTTATTTTGGGTCAGAATGCCTCTTTGGAAGTCCATACGTCCCGCTGACTTTTTAACATCATTTTTAAGCGTTGCCATGACTGTTAATTGCATGGGTCGCTCTGAATGAGCCGCGCCTGCCATCTGCCACAAAGCAGGAATGACAAATTGCAGCGTACCAACGATCGTCGATAGAGGATTGCCAGGCAAACCAAAATATAAGACGGGCTTGGCAAGGTTGTGCGTCAGCTCACCAAAGACAAACGGCTTACCGGGTTTCATCGCCACTTTATAGTGATTGATTTTGCCGAGCTGCTCAATGACGGTGGTCAAGAAGTCATAGTCACCAACGGATACGCCAGCGGTAGAGATCAGTACGTCACACTCTTGCATCGCTTGAGTCACCGCTTCAGTGGTTTTGCCTAAATCATCAGCGATAATCCCATAATCACGAATATTTATAGGTAAATCAGAGAGCAGACTTTTAAGAGTTGGGGTATTAGAGTTATAAATCTGCGCCAAGCTTTTAAGCGCATTACCAATTGCAACCAGCTCGTCGCCTGTCGCGAGCACACCAACCGTCAAGGGCTGATAGACGTTGACTTTATCAAAACCCAAATTCGCCAATAAACTGATATCAGCAGGATTTAGGCGCTTACCTTTGAGTAAAACGGCTTCGCCAGCTTCAATCTCTTCACCTTGTTTGCGAATATTGTCATCAGACTGGGCAGTTTGACTAAGGATAATAGGGTATGGCTGTGATTTATCAATGCTATCTCTTATCTCAGCAAAGTTGGTGTTTTCTTGCATGATGACGGTATTACAGTCATCAGGTACCACCGCCCCAGTAAAAATACGTACCCCTTGACCTGACTGGACATCGCCATTATAAGGGCTGCCAGCTTGCGATTCACCGATGATGGTGATGGTAGTATTTGTTGCAAGCTTGCTATTTTTAGCAATCGCATAACCATCCATCGCCGACAGGTTCTGTCTCGGTACCGAAAAAGGCGAAACAATATCTTCAGCCAGTATGTGATTATGGCTGTCTAATAAATCGTAGTTAGCGACGGCTCTTTTATTGAGCGGATAGTCGTTATTATTATAATTCTCTACACGCTGCTGGATCTCAGCTATAAGTCCTTCAACCGTAATCATAAACCTATACTCATCTTATTAATGTTGAACTGTTTATAGTATCAGAGATACGTTATACCATAAGAATGACATGGCTGACAGGGGATTGATTAGCCACACAAGGTATTCTTTTGCTTAATCATCATCTTGATATAGTGAGTTCAATATAAAAGAGTTACGCTCAGAATAGCAATATGCTGGGATAAATTTCTCTCGCTTGCTGTGCGCTTTGCACTCCAGAGGCTTGGTAACATTTATCCCAGCAGTACTGTATTCTTTTTAAATTGAATCGACGATAGGATTTGACGTAAGCCTTGCCTCTATATTAAAGGATTTGTCTTTAAGTTTTGGCAAGGTTATTGGGTGCGTATTAGGCTGTATTGTAGAGGTTTACAGTTATAACCTTAAGCCAGCTCTATACTCATTTTGGGACCAAAGGGTTCGTAATGAATGTTATCAAGGCTATGGTCAAGGATGACTAGACTATCAATAATGCTCTCCATAAAAGGCATGGAACCACAAACATACATATCAGCAAGTTTGGGTAAATTGCTAAGCCAAGCCTCATCAAGAATTTGTCCAGACTCAAAATAAAAAATGTGCTTTTCTACGTTTGTCGCAGTAGCCAACAGTTTATTAACTTCACTAGCAAAAGCATGATGCTCTTGGTTTTGGCAAGCATAAACCCAAACGATAGGACGGTTTGGATTAACGGTAACTTGAGCTTCTAACATGGATAAAATCGGTGTTACGCCAACGCCTGCACTGATCAGTACCAAGGGAATGTCGTTTTGCTGCATCAACGCCTGATTCAGCTCAAAATCACCAGCCGGTGCCGACAATAAAACTGTATCACCGACGGCCAGATGATCATGTAAATAATTAGACACTAGACCGTTATGCTCATTGCGATTGTCGCGTCTAACTGCAAACTGGATACCTTGATCATTATTGGCTGAGTACAAAGAGTAGTGACGCAGGGCAATATGATCGCTGTCTGCTGGGTCTGTTTTTACGGTAATGTATTGACCCGCAGACAGTTTAATTTTGCTCAGATCGATAGTCTGATTGTTTACTGAATGGTCATTTACTGGGACAACGGTAAAGGCGGCGATATCAGTCGCTGCTTCCACTTTTGCCGTCACTGTAAACGGTGCAAAGCCTTGCCACATTGCTTGCTCATACATACCGTGCTCGATTTGGATAAATATCGAGGCAATTTCATCATAAGCTTCTGCCCAAGCCGTAAGGATATCGTCAGTTGCCGCATCACCCAACACTTCCTTGATGGCAGCAAGTAGATGTTTACCAACGATAGGGTAGTGCTCTGGCAGGATTTGTAAGGCGCGATGCTTATGGCTGATTTGCGTTAGTTGCGGCAATAACGTCGCTAAGTTTTCCAAATGCTTGGCTGCTGCCAAAACCGTCATTGCCAGTGCAGTCTGTTGACGACCAAGTTTTTGATTGGTTTCATTAAAAATATCAAGTAGCTCAGGATGCTCATGAAACATATTCTTATAAAACACAGTAGTAATCGCTGTTCCATGCTCTTCGAGTACCGGTACCGTTGCTTTGACGATTGCTAATGTTTGTAGTGACGCCATTGTGGATCCTTTAGTGAATATTCACATTGATAATGTTTAGTGAGTGAAGGTTGATGAACGAAATTAATAATAGTAATCAGACTTTTGAGACGCTTGAATGAGACAATATAGTCAGTCTTAAATAAAAGAAATACGAATATTATCAAGCACTAATGGGATTCATTTTTCTTGCTTGCTGTAGCTAGCCGACAGAGGCTGCGAACAATGAATCCCAGTAGTGCTGTAGTCTTTTAAAAGTAGATCAACTATAACAGACAGGAATTAAGCAGTTAGCAGTCAAATCATTCACCGGTTTTTATAAGATTCATTTAAAATGAATCTTATAGTATCCTATCTCTGCTCTAACATCAATATGTAATACTATTGGGCTGATTTCTATTGCCAACGTTTCTGTCGCACAATCTAATTTTACTTTACAGACGAAGGGGTTCGTTTGAGCAAAGTCCACATACATAAATCAATGACTTAAAAGCTCCATGGGTGACTAAATAAGAAACGCAAAAAAGCCCTGCTAGATACAGGGCTTTTTTAAGGGATAAATAAATTCTTTATTTAAAATAGCTTTTTAGACATTTTTACCGTGTTGCTTTTGCTGAATGTCTTTGGCTAAGTTATAGCACTCATTAATATGGTCAGTGGCGATCTTCTTAAAAATCATATAGCCGATTGTGCCTGCGACCAGTTGACCACCAAGTGGGATAAATTTGGTCACTTGCTTAGCAGCGATACGACCACCAAAACCTTGCACTGTCTTTTTAACGATACCACGGGTTGCCATCAGACCTGCAAAATCGACTGTACGATCTTTTAACGCACTCCAGTGAATAGCTCGTGACTCTAGGTCTACCGCTGCTTGACGATCTTCGAGTAAACCAAAGCGCTCACTGATTTCAGGTAGCAGCATCGTGAGCATGCTCGCATCAATTGCCACATCAAAAAATGGTACCGGTACAATGGCAACACCAGCAGAGATTCTGGCACGTCTTTTGACCATGGCGATACATTCTTTTTTGACTTGCTCAAGATCCAAGTTTGGATCAATCGTATTGGGTAATTTTTCAGCTAACGGGGTTGTTTTCATGAAATATCCTTAAATTAGTTAGAAAAAGCAATTAAAAGAAAAAGTAAATAAAAGAGAGACAGTGAATAATAAAGCATGAAACATGGGATAGATAACAAGCAACTGCGGCGTTTATAAGATGCCTACCATTTTATGGATTTATAAACACCATACAATCGCTGCTTTGTAGCAAAATGCTGAAAAATAGGGTTAATCTACACCGTTTTTGTAAATGAAGCCATACGGTAAAAGTAGCAGTTTGAAAATAAATACATGATCTAGGTGCGCTTAAATTACGCTATGAGTTATACGCTATAAGTTACGTGATGATGCAGGCATAAGCAACCTCTAACCGTGCACCGATATGCTGAAATTTCCTCTAAATTAATATTGTGAGCACTTACTAAAGCCAGTAGAATACGTTCATGCTAAATTTAACTCCCCGTTATACCAGCACTCGCATCGACGAGTTGCCAGCCTTGTTGCAACCCCTTGCCGCCCAATCAATGACGCTTGCTCGCCTATATGCCGGTCGTGGCATCGTGCAGCCCGATGAGCTTGAGACTCAGCTCGCTGGTCTATTACCTGCTGAGCAGCTAAAAGGTATCATTGAAGCAGTATGTTTACTAGATGTCGCCATTGATGAGGGTCAGCGTATCCTTATCGTTGGTGACTTTGACTGTGATGGGGCGACTAGTACCGCGCTAATGATGCGTGCGCTGACCGCCATGGGTGCCAAGGTGGATTTTTTAGTACCTGACCGTTTTAAATACGGTTATGGTTTGACGCCAGAGATTGTTGAATTGGGTATTGAGACTTATCAGCCGCAAATGATCGTCACGGTAGATAATGGTATCTCAAGCCATGAAGGCGTGGCGCGCGCGCAAGCTGATGGCATTACTGTCATTATCACTGACCATCATCTTACGACCAAAGAGACTCCACCTGCCGAAGCCGTGGTCAATCCCAATCAGCTTGATTGCAATTTTGCTAGTAAAGCCTTGGTGGGCGTTGGGGTAGCATTTTATGTACTTGGACGACTGGCAAAACTGCGCCGTGAAGCTGGTAAATCCACCGTACAAGTCAGTCAATATTTGGATTTAGTCGCACTTGGGACGATTGCTGATGTTGGTGTGCTCGATAAAAATAATCGTATTTTAGTCCATCATGGGCTGAACGCCATTCGTCAGGGGCGTGGTTCTCTTGGTATATTGGCATTGCTCGAGCAAGCGGGTCGCGACCCCAAAAAGCTACACGCGCAAGATTTTGGTTTTGTACTAGGTCCACGTATTAATGCCGCTGGTCGTATGGATAATATGCGCATCGGTATTGAGTGCTTGTTAGCAGATGATTGGGCAACGGCGCAGCGATTGGCGCAAGAGCTTGAGCAACTTAACCGTACGCGTCGCCAAGTAGAAGGTGAGATGCGAGCGCAAGCAGATAGCATCGTCCAAGCATTAGCTGATGCTGATACGAGTATTGAAGCTGAAGTTGATGCTGAGAAAAGCGATGATATTATCGTTCAGCATAAACTCGAGAAGAAGACCACCAATACCCGCAGTATTGTGTTGTATCAAGATGACTGGCATCAAGGGGTTATCGGTATCGTTGCAGGACGTTTAAAAGAAAGTCATTATCTGCCGAGCATTGTCTTTGCGCCGGCGGATACTGAACGCACAGGCGATGACGATGCTATCAAAGGCTCAGCGCGTTCTATCGCAGGCGTACATATTCGTGATGCCATTGAACAAGTTGCCGAGAGCTATCCTGATTTAATCAGCCATTTTGGCGGTCATGCCATGGCAGCTGGACTGACGTTGAAAAGAGGTAACTTTGATGCCTTTGTGACAGCATTTAACGCGGTGTTGGCACAGATGGATGATGAGGTATTCGCTGAGCAAAAATTCACCGATGGTGCTTTGCAAGCAAGTGATTTTAGCTTATGGTTTGCTGAGCATCTGGCAGAATCTAGTATTTGGGGGCATGGATTTGCGCCGCCGATATTTGATGGAGTGTTTGAAGTATTAAACTATAAGGTACTAAAAGACAAACACCTTAAATTATCGCTACGTTATCCTGATGTACAGTATCCGATTGAGGCCATTCAATTTAATTTTGATAGCAGTGTTTGGGATTATCGCGCCGAAAAAGTACATATATTGTTTGAGCTGGATATCAATGAGTGGAATGGCAAACAAAGTTTGCAGTTGATGATAAAAGATTTGGCGCTTGTAAAAGAGACGGTCGAAGCAAACTAGTGACTTAACGGTACAGATAGTAACTGCGCTAATAGTCGCTAAGCGTCAATATTTCTATGCTTTAATATTTCCATTCAATGGCCGGAAACTGCCAATCATAGCGAATAGCAAGCATGCGTAAGGTAAAAATCGTTGCCATTGCTGAGATATCAGCAATCCAAGCGATCACGCCAAGATTAAGTAGCACAAAGTAAAGGATACCACCTGTTAAAGCGGCGGTGATATAAATCTCTTGCTGTAGTACCAGCGGAATTTCATTGCAAATCATATCGCGGATGATACCGCCGACAATAATCGTGATAACCCCAAGTAATAATGCCACCGGCACATTTGTGCCCATACTATCAGCCACCTTGATGCCGATTAAGGTAAAGGCTGACAGACCAATGGTGTCGGAGAGTTTAAGAAACGTATCAACGCGTCTAGAGTTAGGGTGAAAGAATATCTGCATCAAGATTGAAGAGATGGTAATGACCGTCAAATAACTCATATCTACCATCCAAAACAGGGGATGACGATCCAAGATTACATCACGCACGGTACCACCGCCGATAGCCGTCACAATCGATACCAGTAAGCAGCCAAATACATCGAAGTTTTTATGCTTGGCTAATATCGTTCCTGAAATACTACAAGCGACAATACCAATCATATCGAACAGATAAATGAGTGAGCGCGGATTAAAAGTAGTAATCAGGTCAGAATCTAAGGCAATGGTCGGCATGAGTTATTCTCATTAAAGCACTGAAAATAAGGTACTGAGATTAAAGTATTGAAATTAAGGTACTGCTATTTTCTTCGTTAATCGTAAAAACCGGCTAATCCGTTAATCGACCAAGCGAATGGAAGGCAAATGCCAATCGAATTTAAGCGCCAGCATACGCACGGCAAAGATAATAAATAACATGGTAAATTCGTTTATCGTCGTATCCAGCCCGCCGTAGTCGAGCGCCAAATACGCCAATGAGCCTGCAATACTGGCAGTGATATAAATCTCACGCTGTAGGACGAGCGGAATCTCATTACAAATGATATCACGCAATAGACCGCCAATAATGGCTGTCCAGACCCCCATCATAATGGCAATCATTGGCGCTAAATCTTGCGCCAATCCCACCTTAAAACCAATCACACTAAAGGCTGCCAAACCAATGGCATCAAAGAACTTAAGCGCGTTATCAATCTTATGATACAGATGAAAAAATATTTGTAAGATAAGAGAGGTGGCAGTAATAACAATGACATAATTGAGATCTGTCATCCAAAACAGCGGATGGCGATCAAGTGCCATATCGCGCAATGTGCCGCCGCCGATAGCGTTGACTAGCGCGACCAATATACAGCCTGCAATATCAAAACCTTTGTGCTGCGCGAGCAAGGTGCCGGCGATAGCGCAGGCGATGATACCAAACATATCCAAAACATACAGCAGGATATCAGGGAAAATAAAGGTGTTTATCATCGCTGTACTTGAGCCTTAACCATCTTTTGCAAATAATATCAGTCCCAGAATGATAAGCGCAATACCCACCAAGCCCAGTGTCGAAGGAAGGGCATTATTCAGCAATAACATGCCGCCAATCAAAGCAAATATCACTTCACTGGCCTGGGTAGAATCTACGCCTGCCACCTCACTCGATGTCACCGCTTGCTCACGGGCATATAAAAATATACTCGTCGCCGCCACACCTGCAAGTACTGCCACTAACAACGTATTAAAAACCTGTGTGGTCGCTGGTCGCTCAGGACGTATTATTAAGCCTAACAGTAACCAAAACGGCAAGCTACCGAGGGTCATTAGCCAGACTTTATTAAAGGCATTTTGTAATAAGGTTGTCTCGATAGCAGGAATACGGGCGATGAGATTTTGCAAGCGTGACGCAGCATGTCTATCGATAGGTAATATAGGGGCTTCGGTAATGATGCGTTGGGTATGGGTATGAATATCAGTGTTACCATCAGTAGCCTTTAGCTGAAGATTATCACGAGCCTGTTGCCGCTCAGCACTGTGTTTGCGCGAATTATGAGACACTTGCCACACCAGCTGATTGCCAATCGGGTAACTGAATGCTGCAACCAGCGCCGGCAGCGCGCCATATAGCAGCATATCAGCCATAGGTACGGTATCGGCGAGCGTAGACGCATGTAAGCCTTCACTGACGTTGACCATGACTACACCAATAAAGACCAATAAGGCATAAATGATAAACTTTTTATCAAATCTCTGTCCAAATGCCACTAAGACCAATAGACTTGTTACGACTGTGAACATAAAGGTTGCGGCAACCACCCAACCTGCAACGTGGTCACCAGCATAACAAATGCCAGTATAAAACACGCCAAAGCCGATACTGCCAGTGATACACCAAAACCGCCAATGCTGAAAGAAAATAGCGCCTAACTCTCTAATACGTCCAAAACCATGCTGCATCGCAATCAGAACAGTAATGATGAGCCACATAAATAAATAGCGTAGGCTTGCTGACCAAAACCAGTGTCCACCGGCACTACTCATCATCTCATTTAGAATAAAGGTGGAGCTAAAAAACGCGCCCGCTAATAAGCCCAATAAAATGAGTTTGACCATACCTATCCCTTTATTCCTTGGCTTGCTATAGTCAATGAAAAGTAATATCGACACATTATGTACTGCTGGTATCAATTTTTCTTGCTTGCTGTAGCTAGCCGACAGAGGCTGCAAAAAATTTGTACCAGCAGTACCGTAGCGTTTCTAGAGTATTTTGACTATATGTATTTAAGTGTCCATTCAGATTTTAGAGACTATTTGCCCTTGGCATCCGCCCAAATAATCTTATGTAGTTGCAATTGAAAACGCACGGGCAGGGCGTCGGCTAACATCCATTCAGCAAGCTCACGCGCCAACACCGGCACTTCTGGACTGGTATCGTTTACCGTGTCTTCTTGCGCGACATTAAACATCGGTGAAAACCATACCGTACCGACCAAGTCATTTAGCTTATAGTCGATAATTTTGGCTTTTGCCCAGTCATAATCGGTGCGGTTCATGATGACAAATTTTATTTGGTCATGTTGAGTGAGATAATCGAGGTTTGACCATAAGTTTTTATCGACTTCACCTGAGCTTGGGGTTTTTAAATCCATCACTTTGCTGACCGCTGGCGGAACATTTTCAACCGTCAGTGCGCCTGCGGTTTCAAGAGAAATCTCATAGCCATCATTCAATAAACGCTTCATCAATTCAATGGCATTGGGCTGTGCTAAAGGCTCACCGCCGGTCAAGCAAATACGCTTGCAAGGGAAATTTGCAATGGTTGCCATGATGGTCTCAAGCGATTGACGTTCGCCACCACTAAAGGCATATTCGGTATCGCAATAGACGCAGCGAAGCGGACAGCCGGTCAAGCGTACAAATATCGTCGGCAACCCTGAGGTGATGGCTTCACCTTGTAAGGAATAGAAAATCTCCGTCAAACGTAACCCAGCTTCAGGGTCAGTGACAGGGATGACAGCCGTGCGTAAAGATAACTCACTCATAATATTTCAAATACAGTTAAAGATTGATTGTGCCATCGAGCACATATCAAATAAAAAAGGTTTAATAATCTGTCTAACGCTCGGAAATTCAGTGCCCAAACGAGACGAAGATTATAACGTAAAGTCCTCTATTAAGCTGCTATTCAGCAACAAAAAAGATGCTGGAGCACAAAGCTTCAGCATCTTTTTTCAAAACGAGAAATAATCATCATTAAGTATCTAGGCTATCGTCTATCCACTATAAAAGAAATATAGTGTTGCTGGGATGAATTTTGCGAAGCCTCTGTCTGACGCAGTGCACAGCAAGCGAGGAAAATTTATACCAGCGATACGTTTTAGTGACTGTACCTATTTTACTTTGAACGGATTATAAGTATTTAGGCTAAGTATTTAAGCCAAACGTAGTAACTCATTGACTGATGTTTTGGCGCGGGTTTGTGCATCCACTTTTTTCACGATGATAGCCGCATACAAGCTATGCGTGCCATCTTCAGAAGGCAAGCTGCCTGGCACAACGACTGAGCCTGCTGGTACGCGACCACGATGAATCTCACCTGTTTCGCGATCATAGATGCGCGTTGACTGACCGATATAGACACCCATAGAGATCACTGCGCCTTCTTCTACGATAACGCCTTCAACGATTTCAGAGCGCGCACCGATAAAGCAGTTGTCTTCGATGATGGTCGGGTTGGCTTGTAATGGCTCTAAAACACCACCGATACCGACGCCGCCTGATAAATGGACATTTTTACCGATTTGAGCACATGAACCAACGGTCGCCCAGGTATCTACCATAGCGCCTTGGTCAACATAAGCACCGATATTGACATACGATGGCATTAATACGGCGCCTGGCGCGATATAAGAGCCTTTACGCGCAACGGCTGGCGGCACGACGCGTACGCCAGCTTCTTTAAACTGCGCTTCTGTCCAATCCGCAAATTTCGTTGGTACCTTGTCATAAAACTGGACATGCTCGCCCGCTGCTTGAACGTAGTTGTCATTGAGGCGGAACGATAGCAAGACGGCTTTTTTTGCCCACTGATTGACGACCCATTCACCATCCTTTTTTTCTGCAACGCGCAAAGTGCCGTTATCTAGCTGCTCAAGTACTTGATTGATGGCATCACGGACATCTTGTGGCATGGTTGCTGGGCTATATTCATTGCGATTCTCAAAAGCTTGTTCGATGGTTTGTTGTAATGACATAAACATTCCTAAAATTGATGAAAGTAAATAAAAAACTTGCCGTATTGTCGCTAATTTGGCAACTTTTAGCAAACGTGATAGACGATACTATAAGTTTAAGGGTTCATGGTCTTAAGTATTGCTATTTATCCAGTCTAAAATGTCTTGATAAACTAGCGTATTGTTCTGTTCATGGAGCGGCTCATGGCGCATATGAGGGTAGAGCTGCACAGAGACATGATCAAAATGCTGTCTGTCTAAGCGATTGGCAATGTTGCGAATGCCGCGACCCATATCACCGATGGGGTCATTTTCTCCGCTGATCAATAACATCGGAAAATCTTTGGCAATCGTCATCGCCCAGTTTTTATGCAAGCCTGCGTCCATCAATGTAAAGAGGGTCATAAAGCCGTTATTGGTAAAGTCAAAACCCGTCAATGGATCGGCTTCATAAGCTTCAACGGCGGCAGGGTCTTCGCTCAACCACGCAAAATTTGATGAAGAAATGCGATTGTTAAGCTTGCTATTGAGTACTTTATTCATCACGTTAGCAAACAGGGTATTTGGCTTTTTAGGCGCCGCTTTTGCCAGTAACTTATTGATTGGTAGCAATACTTTGGTCAATGGATTGGCATCAGCTGTACCCATCAAGATAGCGCCGGTAAAGTTACGCGCATGGTGCTTAAGGACGTTACGTACGATAAACGAGCCCATAGAGTGACCCATGACGAAGTGAGGTACATTCGGATGACGCACTTTTAAGCTGTCCGCCATGACGATGACATCTTTTAACAATGACTGCACAGGATGCTCTTCACCAAAAAAACCCAAATCTTTGGCAGATTTGACGGTTTTTCCATGACCAAGCTGATCATAAGTGGCGACCGCAATACCGTGATCGGCTAAAAATTGCGCAAAGTCTGCATAGCGCCCGCTGTGCTCTGCCATGCCATGTACAATCAGCAAAGTTGCGCTAATGGCAGTATCACTATGGCTCGGCTCAAAAAAGGTATGATGCAGATAATGGGTGTTGTCAGAGGAGGTGATTTGTGCGGTATTACTCATAAAAATCCAGTCCTTGAATGGTTAAGGGTATGATGAGATAGATTATATATTTTTTAGAACTTTATTATAGGGATAAGTTATTGCTACAACCACTCTAATTGCGAAATTTGGCAACATTAGTATGTTATTTGGCGTTCAATGGGTGTTATAGTCCAGATGTTTAAACGACAGCTACAAAAATAGCAGCCATAAAAAAACCCCCATCAAAGTGATGAGGGTCTTGGCAAATGCCATAATCGAATCAAAGATGACTCAAAAAATTTACTACTAAAATATGGCTCTCCAACCTGGGCTCGAACCAGGGACACACGGATTAACAGTCCGTTGCTCTACCAACTGAGCTATTGGAGAATAGGCGGTAAGTGTTTAATCGCTTACAACAAGCTTAGAGAATCTCTAGTGAGTTCTTGCTAAGTGGGGCGTATTCTAGCAAAGATAAAAAATACGTCAAGCTTTTTTTTGCATATTTTTATAGATTAGAAATACTAGCGCTGTCATAAAGGATTTGTCGAGCCAATTTGCGTCATATCTTTGATATAAATCTGTTTGCGAAGCAACAACAAATAAAGGCACTTGCTTATACTATAATTATTTAGTTTTGATAAATGAACTGAGCTATTGGTTAATAAAATAATGCTAATGGCGTCAGCTTAATCATAGCTATATAACTGTTAAAGGCTTATAGAATAAAGATTGATCAAAGCCGACCGAAGTATAAAGCCTCAAGCGACTAAAAAGGATATTTGCGATGACAGACACTGCTAAGAAACAACATATTGTGATTACGGGTGCGACCTCTGGTATTGGTTATCAGCTAGCAAAAGATTATCTAGTAGAGGGACACCATGTCTATGCCGTCGGTCGTGATGAGGAAGCCTTGTCTGCGCTTAAATCATTAGGAGCAGAGACGGTTGAGGTTGATCTGATGGATCGCGAAAAGGTATTAACGGCTTTTGACAAAATCAGTAAGATTGATTTGGCGATTTGCGGTGCTGGCATGTGCGAATATTTAGATATGCCTGATTTTGATAGCGCGGCGTTTATGAAGGTTGTCACAGTGAATATGGGCACGTTATCGCATGCTATCGAAGGAGTGTTGCCAAAGCTGATGGCATCAAAAGGGCGCTTGGTGGGTATCGGCTCAGCGTCGGCTTACGTGCCATTTGCCCGTGCAGAGGCTTATGGCAGCTCAAAAGCAGCTATTCATTATTTAATGAAAACTTTGCAGATTAGTCTTGCACCGCATGGTGTATCGGTGAGCTTAGTAGTACCCGGTTTCGTTGAGACCCCAATGACCAAGCAAAACGATTTCCCGATGCCGTTTCTACAGACGACACAGCAGGCAAGTCAAGCGATTCGTGCTGGAATTAAGAGTGGTCATGACGTCATTGAATTTCCCAAAAAACTGACGTTGCCATTAAAAGTATTAGGAACATTACCTGATTTGGTGTGGCAACAGGTCAGTACAAAAATCAATAAAAAATAGCCAGTTTTACTATTTTTGAACACCTATAAAGAAAATAACTAGGAATATTTTATGCCGTTTTTGCGCCGTAAATCTAAGCAGCTATCTAATCAAGTAGAAGCCGTTGTTAAGGCCACAAGCCGTCATTCAGAGGATAAGAATGATGCACAAGTCAGAAAAAATATCGCTATTATTGGCTCAGGGGTATCAGGTTTAACTTGTGCTCATTATTTGGCAACGCAATTTGAGGTCACCGTATTTGAAGCCAGTGATTATATTGGCGGGCATGTAAATACTATCGATGTGACGCTACAAGATGGTAAAAAAGCAAAGCGAAGCACGGTTGAGAAAAGTGCGATAGATACTGGCTTTATCGTCTTTAATGAGCGTACCTATCCCAATTTTTTCCGCCTGCTTTACGAGCTGCAAGTACCTTTTCAAGCAACGGATATGAGCTTTTCAGTCAGAAACAGTGCCCGTAATTTTGAATATAATGGTCATACGCTCAACACGTTATTGTCGCAACGTAAGAATATTTTAAGTCCCAAGTTTTGGGCATTTATCACTGATATTTTGCAGTTCAATAAACAAGTGCGTCAGCTATGCCAAGATTATGATAAGGCACGGGAGCAGGGGCAGGATATTGCTGTTTTTACCAAACAAACGCTAGGCGAGTATCTAGATACTAAAAAATATGGGGACTTGTTCAAGGATAATTATTTATTACCGATGGTATCTGCCATTTGGTCGACCAGTATGCGCGACGTACAAGACTTCCCCTTAGTGTTCTTCGCTCAATTCTTTGACAACCATGGTTTGCTCGATGTGGTCAATCGTCCACAGTGGTTTACGATAAAAGGCGGCTCTAAGCAGTATGTAAATAAGTTGGTCACACGTTTTGTAAAAGCAGGTGGCAGCATTCGCGTCAATACACCTGTACAGTCGATCAGTCGCGCAGATGACAAAGTGATGTTGAAGGTTATGGATAAAACCGATGATAAGGCGCAAACACTTGTGTTTGATGAAGTTATCTTTGCTTGCCATGCAGATACAGCACTCAAAATATTAACAGACGCCAATCCTGTTGAGCAGAAAACATTAAGTAAATTTGTCTTTACCAGTAATACAGCGGTTCTACATACCGATACCTCAGTTTTACCAAAAAACTCGCTGGCATGGGCAAGCTGGAACTATTTAATCGATAATAAAGATGCAAATAAGGACAGCAAAGCGCTACCGCAAAGTGCCACAAAGCCAGTATTGACCTATCATATGAATATCCTGCAGCGCTTAACCAAAAAGCACAATTATTTAGTGACACTCAATCATGAGGTGGATGAAAGCCAAGTTATCAAGCGTATAGACTATAGTCATCCCGTGTTTAATAACGAGATGATTGCCGCGCAAGCACAGTGGTCAAGTATTTCTGGTAGTAGCGGTTCACATACCCATTTTTGCGGTGCTTATTGGTTTAATGGTTTCCATGAAGACGGTGTAAGAAGCGCTCTACGTGTCTGTCAGGCCCTAGGATGCGACATCGATATCAAAGATACCGTTGACCCAATCCATTTGCCTGATGCTAAAAGCGCTCATACGCCGTTCCGTTACAAAGACTTGCCAATAAAAGCAGATAAAAAATTACCCAAACTCAAAAAGCGTCAGATAGCCACTGCTACGACCAATCAAGAGTTGGTGCAATACATTGCAACGTTAGAGCCGGTGGCTAAAGCATTTAAAAAGAAGAAATCGGTTTTTTTTGCTCGTCGTAAAGATAAGTAGCTGTAGTCGCTAAACATAGCGTTACTCATTGAAGGTAATAAGCATGCCAGCATCAGAACAGTCTAATAGTATATGCGTAGAGCCTGCGTTGTCAGATGATGCTAAGGGTTTACCACACCAAATATTTCATGGCACAACATGGCACAGTCGATTGCTACCGAGTATGCATAAATTCGCTTATCCTTATCGTTATTGGGGTATTAATATTACGGCATTAGCAGCAGGTCAGGCATTACCAGAAGTAGATATCAGACCATTTATCGACAACAAAATCCTGAAAAAATTGCCATTTAACAAACTATTGCTATTTTCTGGAACAAAAAAAGCCTTACAGCAGTTTTATGCTGAGGATTATTTACAAGGGTTAAGCGGACAAGATAAGGATAGCCTAAGTAAAAATAAATATTTTAATCATAACAGCCAACCGTCAGCCAAAGGCAAAACACCAGATAAACACGCATTTTTAATCGCTGCTCAAGCGCTTGAGCAGCGATTAAGACAAGCGTTTACCACACAGACAGGCAGTGCGCCAACAGGCGATATGATTGGCATGCTCGTTTGCCGCAATGCAGGTATATATTTTAGTCCAGTGAATTTTTATTTGGGTTTTGATAAAGCGCAAAAACCTAGCCATCTATTGGCAGAAGTATCCAATACACCATGGGACAAACGCCATTATTATGGGTTTTTATTAGAGGGGATAAATACTGAGTTTTGTCATGATAAAAGTTTTCATGTCTCACCTTTTAATCCCATTGACCAGCAATATCAGTGGCACGTAACGATTAAAAGAGCGATAAAAAATACTGTCATCAGTGAAGTGAAAACTGAGGCAACCACGTTGTCAAAGCAGTGTTTGGATATTCGTATTGCCATCAACATCAGTGACAAGCGCGGTGAAGTATTAAAGACCGGTATAAAAATGTCAGGCGTACCAATGACAGCGACAACGATTCGCGATAGCTTGCGTAAAAATCCACTAATGAATATAACGTCTTTAATGCGTATTTATGGGCATGCTTTTAAACTCTATGCCATTAAAAAAGTACCCTATATCAATTACGATGAAACATTAGCCGATAGCAAGCAGCATGATGGCAATAATAAAAGTAAGCAGTAACTATAGTCGATTCATTTTAAAAACGATACAGTGCTATTGGCTATAAATTTTTTGCAGCCTCTGTTTGCATGGGCACAGCAAGCAAGAAAAAATTATAGCCAATAGCATGTTATTACCATCGTAGCGCTTTTATTTTGAACTGACTCTATTATGTCAAGGCTTCAAGGATTCAAGATTTAACTTAAAGTGCTTACTATTGAGCATTTATATAAGGATGAGTAGACGATGTCAGCAAGACCAACCAGCAGGGCACCCGCATCAAAAACAGGAAAAATTATCGCTCGTATGAGTCAAACGGTTAGCGAAAGTGCTATTTTGCAGCCAGTCGGTAATAGTGTCAATTATCTAACCAGAAAAGCCATATTCCGTGCTTTGACGCATATTCAATTTGGCAGTATCACTATTATTGAGGATTTTACTGGACAGGAATCTGAGCCGCATCGTTTTGGCAAACCCTCTGCTGACAACATAAGCAGCTCAGCTATCGGTCGTCACCCATTAGATGTGACACTTAAGATTCATGATAGTAGTGTGTATCGTCAGCTGTTATTTGGCGGCTCTATTGCGCTTGCGGACAGTTATATCAATGGCGAATGGGATACGGACGATCTGACAGGTTTGATTCGACTGGCAGCGCGTAATTTGGCGGTGCTCAATCAGTTAGAGAGCCGCTTTGCTGGTATTAGTAAGACTTTTGAGCGGGCAAATCATAAACTGCGCAGTAATGACAAATCTGGCTCAAAATCTAATATTTTAGCGCATTACGACTTGGGTAATGACATGTACCAGCGTTTTTTAGACGATACGATGATGTATTCATCGGCAGTCTATAAAACGCTAGATACGACATTGGCTGAGGCGCAGCAGCATAAACTGGCGCTGATTTGTGAGCGCCTACAACTGAAGCCCGAAGATACTGTGCTAGAGATTGGTACGGGATGGGGCGGTTTTGCTATTTATGCAGCAACGCATTATGGCTGTCAAATTACGACGACGACTATCTCGGACGCGCAATATCAAGAGGCGCAGTCCCGTGTCAAAGCAGCTGGGCTGACTGATAAAATCACCCTATTAAAGCAAGACTATCGTGAGCTGACAGGACAGTATGACAAATTGGTCAGTATCGAGATGATTGAGGCAGTTGGACATGAATATTTGCCGATTTTTTTTGCCAAATGTAATACTCTACTTAAGCCAACAGGATTGATGGTGCTGCAAGCCATTACCTTTAATGATCAAAATTATCAGGATTATATAAAATCTGTCGATTTTATTCAGACGCATATTTTCCCCGGTGGTTGTTTATTGTCCAATCAAGAATTAACGACGCAGTTTACTGAGCAGACCGATATGGTCATCAAGCAATTGCACGATTACGGTTTTGACTACGCTTTCACGCTACGAGATTGGCGTACTGCCTTTATATCACAGCGTGAAGAGATAAAAGCGCTCGGTTATGATGAAGCGTTTATTCGTCTGTGGGAGTTTTATTTTTGCTATTGCGAAGGGGGGTTTTTGGAACGTACGATTGGAGTCGTGCAAGTCACCGCGGTCAAGCCAAACAACATTGATACATCGCATTAATACGCTGCATTTTTATTCCATTATAAAAGGATCTTACTATGGGTTATATTTATATCTATCTTGCTTCTCTTGCCATATTTTTGGGCATTGATGCGGTTTGGCTTACGACCATGAAGGGTATGTTTTATGAAAAACGTATCGGGCATTTGCTTGCCGATGAGCCAAATATGACTGCCGCTGGGGTGTTTTACCTGTTTTACCTGTTGGTGCTGTGCATTATTATCCTCTATCCACAAATCAGATCAAATGCGCCGATTCACCATATTTTCATATTGGGTGCTTTAATAGGGCTGATGGCTTACGGTACTTATGACTTTACCAGCTTAGCGTTATATAAAGGCTTTACTCTGGACACCGCTTTGGTTGATTTTGCTTGGGGCGGTATTTTGACGGGTTCCGTGAGTGCTATCGTGGCATGGCTCGCTTATCGTTTTCACTGGTTAAGCTAGTTTGTTCTTTAATATGAATTGACTACATTTGCGCTGTGGCCATTGCTGCTGTATAAATAACACTTAATAATATTTTTACCCCGTTAAGGAACACTATGTCGCAATATAACACCAGCTCCACGGCTGAAAGAGTGCCATTAAACCATGAGCTATATATGTCAGTACTGATGACACCTGATATGGCCAATTTTATTGGTAATGTCCATGGGGGGGATTTGCTTAAGATGCTGGACCAAGTCGCTTATGCCTGTGCTAGTCGATATAGTGGTAGTTATGTAGTGACCTTGTCGGTTGATCAAGTGATGTTTCGTGAGCCTATTTATGTTGGCGAGTTGGTAACGTTTGCAGCTAGTATTAATTATGTCGGCAAAACCTCAATGGAGGTCGGTATTCGGGTTGAGGCAGAGGACGTCCGTGCGCGTAAAATCCGCCATACCAACAGCTGCTACTTTACGATGGTCGCGATTGATGATAAAGGTAGGCCAACACCGGCGCCTGAGATTGAGATTAAAGATGCTATGCAACAATGCCGATTTGACGCAGGATTAGAGCGCAAAAAGTTACGTATGGAAGGCTCACAACGTATCAGTTGTGACATCAATAAATTCACTAAAAAAATAGCAAATGAAAAATCTGCTCATTGATGCAGACAATAAACAAAGCCTCACCAAAACATTACTGATAAGAACAGGTTTTTTGACTATAGTAAATGGAAGCTTAAGTAACTAATAAATCAGCCAGCGTCTCATCTATAGCGAGTCTGATTTAATACCTTAAACCATCCATTTATTGAGACTCAGATGAGTGTAAAACCACCAGAATCCAATCCAAGAGATGATCCAATGCCGCGCGCTGATACGCGCGGCATCGGCCGCTCTCGCGCTCAAAACCCCTTCAATGCTCCAGATAACATTCACTCTGACCACTCTACATCTGCGCCAAGCCATGATGACAAAAAATCAAGCTCACTAATAACGGTATTGATTGCAGTTGGTGCCAATCTTATTATTGCGATTGCAAAAACGGTAGCGGCGTTTATGACGGGTTCTGCTTCTATGATAGCGGAATCTGCTCATTCTTGGGCAGACGCGGGCAATGGTACACTGTTAATCGTTGCAGAGAAAAAGTCGGTCAAACCTGCTGACAAAAGCCATCCACTCGGCTACGGTAAAGAGTCGTATGTATGGTCGATGATTGCAGCGTTTGGCGTCTTTATGGCAGGTTCAGTGGTGTCTATTTATACTGGCATTACCGAGTGGAATGCCGTTGAGACTGAAACCAACTATACCATTGGTTTTATTATCTTGGCAGTCGCCTTTGTGCTTGAAGGATTTTCTTTAACACAAGCGTATTTGCAAAGTAAAAAACATGGCGAAGCGATTAATGTCAGTGCCATCGGTTATGTGATGGACACCTCCAACCCCACCTTGCGCGGTGTGTTCTTTGAAGATTTGGCGGCAGTCATTGGGTTGGTTGTGGCCGCAGCTGCTATGGCAATGCACGCCTATACTGGCGAACCATTTTGGGATGCGCTTGGGTCTATCATTGTCGGTATATTGCTGGCCGTAGTGGCAGTCTTTTTAATCAGTCGCAATCGTGATTTTTTGGTTGGTTATAGAGTCTCAGAAAAAATGCATGATTATATTTTATCAGAGCTTATCAAGCATCCAGATATTGATAGCGTTTCTTACTTGCATTTGGAGTGGGTAGGACCCAAAAAAATATTTATGGTCGCGGCGGTCGATATTGCTGGCAATCAACACGAGCAAGAAATTGCACATAAATTTGAAAGTATAGAAAACCAGTTTCGCAGTCAGGCATTGTTTCAAGAAGCTATTTTGACCTTGTCTGTCCCTAACGCTGAAATCTTACGCTTACCTGATAATGAACATCTATAATCTATAATCTATAACTTATAATAAGAATGAGAACATGATATGAAAATTCCTTTAAAACCTCTAACCAAAAATCCCAATCGCCGCTCAGAAGTAGTATCGCCGTTATTGGCACTAGTAGTAGCGACTTTGATGTCAACTACTGCTGTGCAAGCCAATGCAGAGTTAATCGTACACAGTGATGCCAATCGAATTCAACACTCAAAAACGGTTATAGCAGTACCCTATACTGTTAGTAAGATTAATGAATTAGAAAGAGTCAACAGCCCGTTACCGACTGATGTCTCTATCATTAAGCTCATGCAGGTGATGCACATTGATGAGCAAATACAATCTATCGTCGATGGTAAGCAGGCGGCTATCAAGGCAATCAATACGCAAACTCAGAATCAACAGATAAATGATAAACCATTAAATAAGCGTCAACGCGAGCTACAAAATCAGATCCAAAGTGTTTTAGGTCAATATGCTAAAATCATGACCAATGGGATAGGTAATACGGCAGATATTCAAACCTTAACGCAAGCTTATATCAGTGCAGCAAAAACCTACTATACGCAAGCGGAAGTGGATGCCCAAATCAAATTTTACGACACCGCTGTCGGTCAAAATATCTTAGCAAAACAGCCACAAATTACCGCCGCTTTTTTAAAGCAAGCCTTACCGCAAGATACCTCAGAGACTGAAAGTCAGTTAAGTGAGTTGTTGCCGCAGATGAAGCAAATTGTAAAAGGTATTTTTTAAAGTATATTTTATAGATGCAGTTAAAATACCTTAAAAAAGCCACGACATTACGGGTATAAATTTGTTGCAGTTTGTGTTTGCGTACTCTGTCTGCGTAGACACAGTAAGTAAAGAAAATTAATATCAGCAGTATGCGATTTATCGATATTGACTATAGTCAAAATCATCAAACATAAAAAAGGTCACCATAGAGGTGACCTTTTTCTATTTAGCAAATAAGTTAATCTTACATTGAGACGCTCTTATTTTTTAGAGGTATCTTTTTTAGGGGCATTTGCACCGATGAACCAAGCATCTTTATCAACAGTACGGCTCACTTCAGTCAATAAATCAGCGGTGTCTTCATCGCCTGCATCGCCTGCGGCATCAATCCCTTCACGCAAAGACGCAGCAATAGCCTTATAGCGATTGGTCAGCTCACGAACGTGCTGGTCAACGTCAGTGATATCAGTCGGGTAAGTTTCTAGTATAGAGTCTTCAGCGACGCGCTTAGAGATACCATTGGCTTTACCACCAAGGATAACAATGCGTTCAGCGACCGTATCATAAGCTTCCGTTAAGCGCCCATAAGTGTCATCTAATAACTGATGCACGCCAATAAAGCCAGTACCTTGCAAATTCCAATGACATTGCTTGCTGTCCATACTCAAATCAATCAGATTTGCTAGGTTAGCATTCAACAAATCGATCATTTTTTTAGCAGTTTTATCGTCGATACCACTTGCGTAACGTTCTCTCATATTTTGCTCCAGTATTTTATTTTAATTAATTTAGGTTTTTGATTAATATCTATATCAACAACTCTTTAAATTTTTATTTATTAAGGTGTTGCTGACTGCTTGTAAATTCATTATCGATAATAACAGCTTAAATAACAGATGGAACCCCGACATTTAGGCTTTATACAAGGGTCGTGTAATGAGTTTGTTAATCATGAAAATCTTTGTAAATTTAATAGCTAAAATAGACGCTTTGATAACAATCGGTGCACACAGCAGCATGTTTGAGTTTATTAAAATCTGATTTAGTTGACGTTAAGATGAGGAGCTAAGTATAGATATTCTAAACCCTATAAATACTCAATCCTTTGGTCTAGTGCCTTTCTCTGCGAATTTATCAAACAGCTCTTGCTGGGTCAAGTTTACCGTGTCATTGGCAAACTCATAATAGTCAGGCTTTTTGTCTATAAAAATCTGACTTTCAAAAGTCAGGTTCGGATCTTCTTGAAATAACCCAAGCGATAGGACATAAGTCTCAGAGCCCAACTGATGATAGTATAGATTGGTGCCGCATTTATGACAAAAAGCACGCTCCGCCCATGCTGAAGAGGGATAGACCGTCATTGAGTCTTCACCTTGAATATCAGGTTTTGAGTGGCTATGTATCGCCATCAATGGTCCGCTGCCCCAACGGCGACACATCGTGCAATGGCAAGCCTCAAAGGTATTAATATCTTCTAATTCGATGGTGACGTTACCGCACAGACAGTGACCTTTCATAACTCTTTCCTTTATTGATTGTCATTGAACTATACCTGAGTTTCTATATTTTTTATTGAGGGTTTTTGCATCTATGTGTAGGTGTTTAGCGCGATAAATGACCTTTAAAAATAAAGATTTAACCCCATCTTGTTAGAAACTTAACCTCTTATAACCTTTTATAAATATCAGGAAGACAACCATTATGCGAATGCCTGAACCGCGCTCGTCGCGTCAGTTAAACCAATTGGCCACTCAGCTACAGGGCGAAGCTGAAATTAGTGGTGTCAATGCGTCTGGTACGCAAATATCAAGTCGTGCCTTTGAGATGGTCACCGAATTTGAGCCAGCAGGCGATCAGCCGCAAGCGATAAAAAAGCTGGTTAACGGTGTCAATGCTGGCATGGATGAGCAGTTGTTATTGGGTGTGACGGGTTCTGGTAAAACCTATACCATGGCAAAAGTCATCTCTGAAACCCAACGTCCAACCATTATCATGGCGCATAATAAGACGCTTGCTGCGCAGTTATATGGGGAATTTAAATCATTCTTCCCCAACAATGCGGTTGAGTACTTTGTCAGTTATTATGACTATTATCAGCCAGAAGCCTATGTCGCTGCCAGTGATACTTTTATCGAAAAAGACAGCGCTATTAATGATCATATTGATCAGATGCGTCTATCAGCGACGCGTGCTTTGCTAGAGCGTCGTGATGCGATTATCGTTGCTTCGGTATCATGCATCTATGGTTTGGGCGATCCAGAGAGTTATCTGAAAATGCTGCTGCACGTTGTCGTCGGTGACAAAATAGACCGCACTGCGACGATTAAGCGTCTGGTTGAGATGCAATATACGCGTAACGAATTAGACTTCGGGCGGGGTACTTATCGTCTGCGCGGTGAGCTACTAGATATTTATCCTGCTGAGTCTGAACAGCTGGCGGTACGTGTGCACCTGTTTGATAATGAAGTGGAAAAAATCACATGGTTTGATCCTTTAACGGGCAAAACGGTGCGTACGGTGCCGCGTATTACCATTTATCCAAAATCGCATTATGTGACGCCGCGCAATAAGTTAGAAGCTGCCAGTCATACTATCCGCGCTGAGCTTGAGCCACGTTTAGAGTATTTCCGTGAAAATAACAAGCTGATTGAAGCACAGCGTCTCAAAGAGCGGACTCAGTATGACCTTGAGATGATTCAGCAGCTTGGCTACTGTAACGGTATTGAAAACTACTCGCAGCATCTCTCCGGTCGTCCGTCAGGAGAGGCGCCGCCGACGCTGTTTGATTACATTCCAGAAGATGCGCTGCTATTTATTGACGAATCGCACGTGACGGTATCGCAGATTGGTGCGATGTATAAAGGCGATAGATCGCGTAAAGAGAACTTGGTTAATTACGGCTTTCGTCTGCCAAGTGCGATGAATAACCGCCCGATGAAGTTTGAAGAATGGGAGCGTATCAAACCCAAGACCATTTATGTCAGCGCCACGCCTGCGTTATACGAGCTTGAACATAGCGAGCAAGTGGTCGAGCAAGTGGTGCGCCCAACCGGTTTGATTGACCCTGAGATTGAGATTCGTCCCGTATTAACGCAAGTCGATGATGTGCTATCTGAGATTACCAAGCGCCGTGAAAAAGATGAGCGGGTATTAATCACTACCTTGACCAAGCGTATGTCGGAGGATTTGACCAGTTATCTTAAAGAATACGATGTCAAAGTCGCTTATCTACACTCAGATATTGATACCCTTGAGCGTATGCAGATTATTCATGAGCTGCGTACTGGCGTACATGACGTGCTGGTCGGTATTAACTTACTACGTGAAGGTCTTGATATGCCCGAAGTATCATTGGTGGCGATATTTGATGCGGACAAAGAGGGCTTCTTGCGTTCTGAGCGTGCCTTGATTCAGACCATTGGTCGTGCTGCGCGTCATATTAATGGTAAAGCGATTCTCTATGCTGACCGTATTACCAACAGTATGCAAAAAGCGATTGATGAGACGGATCGTCGCCGCGAAAAACAAGTGGCCTTTAACTTTGAGCATAACATCACGCCAACAGGCGCGCGCCGTAGTATCACGGATAAAATCGATACAGGTGATGACCATGATGCCAATGATAATCAGATGATTCCAATTAAGAGCAATCTGCCTGACGTCGATATCAGTATCTTACGTAGTCCTGATTTGCTGGCTAAAGAAATCAATCGTCTTGAGAAGCTTATGAAGCAGATGTCGCGTGACTTGAAGTTTGAAGATGCCGCGAAGACTCGCGATAAAGTATTGGAATTGAAGGCGCATTTGATTTAGAAAGTTTAGAAAGTAAGGTGTAAAATGGAAAAGAGCAGGGCTGTCGCTCCCATGTGGTTAGTTTTTTAAGGGGTGACAACTATTCTGCCATAGGGGCATACAGCGGCTTTACATATAATAGATCAACGAAGTATAACTTACGTGATAGCTATTTTGAGTAAGTCACGTTGAAAGATTTTTGAATTTTAAGGATGTATTGATGTTCGATATAAAGGCGTTATTAAAAAGAGGAATAGAGAAAGAATTGCTCGATGTGGATGACTACATTTTTATGCCAGAGACGATAGAGATTATGGTTGATGATGGTCAATTAAAATGCATTTTAAACAGTGATGGTCGAGTCAATGTTTTTTATACTAAGCAAGGTATAACGGATGTGAGATCAGCCGCTCGTAAGCATCCATTTACCTCGTTTGAGACAGAACTGAATCACGGAATTTATGATGACATCATTCATGACTTGGTCAAAGAGGTGAATAAAATCCTTGATAGTAAATCTAAATATTTTCGCCATAGAGTTCTACCCGTAGTAGTGCCTCAGAGCCTATCAAATGGTGGAAGCGTTTAAAGAGTTAAAGCATAAATAAGTACTATTGTGCTTGATAAAAAAGGGACGTTATATGAATAACGTCCTTTTTTTATTGCTTAACGCTATAGTTCGTTCAAAAGAAAAGCGATACGATTGTAATAACGTGCTATTGGCTATAATTTTTCTTGCTTGCTGTTCGCAGGCGTGACAGAGGCTGCAAAAAATTTATAGCCAATAGCACTGTATCGTTTTTAAAATGAATTGACTGTATCTCGTTTTATAGAAGCTGCTTATTTAACGATGCTAGAGTAACAACTCTGCAGTGACTTCGCGACGACTCGAGCCACTAATTGCACACGATATTGTGGGTCTATGGCTGCATTACCCAATTCAATGATGCTGACTTGCTGCGGTGCTTGCTCACTGACGCAACCGCAAACTCTACCTTTGACAGCTTCTTCTTGCGCTTGGGTCATAGCGACACTGGCAATACGCCACGCGTTCTGCTGTTCGATCTGACTGCGACATTGATTGTCGATAGCCGCTTTAAAAACGTTCATACCGATCTCGTTTGCTGTACCCATTGCTGTGCCAGCATTGGTATTGCCGCCCGTTGTGGCACAGCCCGCTAACGCAAATGTTGCCAATAATGCTGTTGATGCGAATAATTTTTTCATCAGATTTCCTTTCAGATTGATCAGTATTATGAGGGGACATATTTAAAATTTTATATCGTGCTGAGCAGACACACCAAAACCTATAATTTGCTTTTTGCTACCTATATAGTTGATCCACTTTTAAAAGAGTACAACACTACTGGGGTTAATTATTTGCAGCCTCTGTCTGCGCAGGCACAGCAAGCAAGAAAAATTAATCGCAGTAGTGCTTTATAACATTTGTACTTCTTTTATCTAGGACTGACTATGCCTTGCAATATTTGCATGATATACATCAGAACAGATAAAAAGTCATCTTACTAGAACTCAATATTGATGACAAAGGAAATATGAACGTGCTATTAGAATATCTCAATGATTGTTCTTATATCAAATGATGTCATGGGAAAAGCCGTGATAAATATTCCAGTAGGGCGTATGCTTTATAGACATAAAGGTTTACAAGGCGGTTAAAGTTTGTTTTAATAACTTAAAATATGAAACTTAGTATCGCTTAGCGAAACAAAAGGACAGTCTTTAGTAAATAGTAGGGCTCAATTCTGAATAAATCTCAATCAATAATCAGGATAAGGGCTAGCGAGGAAAACAATATAGCAATATAGCGCTTCTCATGTTTTAATTAGATAGACTGTTTTTTATGGTGAGCTCATGACAACAGAGTGAATAAAAAGCCATCTAAAATAGTATGTTGCTGGTATGACGAATATGGATAACGCTATCATATTTGAGTCATACTCTTATAAGTCCATTTGCTTTATTTTATCAAGGAAGAAAATAATGAAGTCTATTTATAAAATGCCTTTACTTGCAGCAATGATTGCAGCCAGTATGACGCTGGTTGCCTGTTCAGACAAAGCGGCTAATAATAGTGCAGCTACTGACGGTGCTACTACAGATACCGCTGCCACAGCAGACGACAAGCTTGAAACCAAATTTGTTACTATCGCTACAGGCGGCGCTTCAGGTCCTTATAATATTATCGGGACATCTTTGGCAGAGATTTATGCCAAGACTTTTGGCGTCAATGCCAAGACTCAAACGACAGGTGCTTCAGTAGAAAACGTCAATCTATTGACCCAAGGTAAAGTAGATATGGTACTGGCGCTCAGTGATGTCGTCACTGATGCAGTCGAAGGCAAAAATGACTTTAAGGCGCCTATTACCAACATTCAGCAAATTGCTGTCCTGTATCCCAACGTGATTCAGTTGGTTGCTTCAGAGAAATCTGGCATCAAAAACATTGAAGATTTAAAAGGTAAGCGTATTGCGGTTGGTGATCAAGGCTCTGGTACCGAAGTGAATGCTCGAACCTTGTTAGAAGGTTTTGGGATTACCTATGATGATGTCAAAGTTGATTATTTAGGCTTTGCAGATGCCGCAGATGCAATGAAAGCTGGCAAAATTGAAGCGGCATTTTTCAGTAGTGGCTTACCGAACTCTTCGTTATTAGAGCTAGAGCAGGGCATTAAGTTGCAGCTAGTCACCATCAATCAAGATAAGCTCAAAAAGATTATTGAGACCAAGCCTTACTTTAAGACTTTTGAGATTCCTGCCGGTACCTATGGTAATGCTGCTGCTATTCCAACCACAGCCGTCATGAATGCCTTGTTAGTACGCTCTGATATCTCGGAAGATGATGGCTATAAGCTGACAAAAGCGTTGTTTGAAAACTTGGATGGGCTAAAGAATGCTCACCAAGCGGCGAGCGATATCAGTTTAGAGACGGCCCAAGTCGGTATGGTTGCTCCTATTCATCCTGGTGCCAAAAAATACTATGATGAGAAAGCAGCTAAATAAACGAGTATGGTGGGTTACTGGCGCAGCAGCTATTGCTGCGCTGGCTTTGTTTGTACTATGGGCAATCTTTAGCCGCCAATCTGTCATCGAAGTACGAGTAGCGGACGTTGCTGATAGCGATAGCCTAGTCTGCTATTTTGTCGAACCCAATTTTCAATTGCGCTGGATTCATTCAGTAGAAAAACAGTGGTGGGAGGAGCAGTATCTTCGTGAAGCAGATGGCTTGCTATTAACCACTACCTACTTTCAAGCATTTGGTGCTGGTACACCATCGACTGAAAATGTCGCTCCTATAAAAAAAGAGGGCTATGTCGGCTATCAAATCAATCAAAGGTTTCCCCATCTCAACTGGGTTGTATCAAGACTGACTCAAGGTGAGATTGATTATGCCGGTCAGCGCATTCTTATTCATCAACTGGTACTAGATTATTCAGAAGTAACTATCATGCCAAAAGCATATAGTCCAATCGATAGATTCAATAAGGATTTTTGTCATGAACTCCCAAGTGATGGATCACAGTAGCGATAAGCCTCACGTCAGTGATGATGCTAAGTTGGCAACTCAGCCAAATGCGCCTGAAGATATTGAGAATTACGATGACGTTGATCCTAGTGTCACACAGGCAATATTAGAAAAATACGATCGAGAGTCTATTACTCGTCATATCACCCAAGGTCCAGTGAAGTATATTATCGCTGCAATCTGTATTTTCTACTCCATTTTTCACTTATATATCACCTTTAACCCAATGCCGTCACTACTACAGCGCTCTGTGCATGTGGGTGTTGGCTTCGCTTTGATTTTCTTGATTTTCCCTGCCAGCAAAAAGAGCAGCCGTAAGAAAGTGGCATGGTATGACTGGATTTGGTTTATCTTTTCCTTATCTGGGATGACGTATCTTATTTATGAATATCAAGATATTGTCACCAGTCGCGGCGGTATGGCAAATTCGGTCGATGTGATATTTTCTATTATTACGGTCATCTGCGTTCTTGAAGGCAGTCGGCGCATCACAGGCTGGATATTGCCCATACTAGCCTCTGTATTTTTGCTATACCCCTTTATCAGTCATTTGGATTTTATGCCTGATAGGCTACTCACACGCCCTTATGATTTGGGGGATATTTTTGGTCAGTTATTCTTAAAAACAGAAGGCTTATATTCGGTCGCAATCGGTGCATCCGTCACTTTTATCTTCTTATTCATTCTCTTTGGGGCATTTTTAGCGCGTTCTGGAATGGGTCAGCTGTTTAATGATTTGGCATTGGCGCTGGCAGGCGATAAAAAGGGCGGACCTGCTAAAGTTGCTGTGATCTCAAGTGGCTTTATGGGCAGTATCAATGGTTCAGCCTTATCAAACGTGGTTAGTACAGGTGCGTTTACCATCCCCTTGATGAAAAAGGTCGGTTATCATAAAGATTTTGCGGGAGCCGTAGAGGCAAGTGCGTCGGTCGGTGGTCAGATATTGCCGCCTATCATGGGTGCCAGTGCTTTTATTATGGCGGAGACGACAGGTCTACCGTATAGTACCATTGCTTTGGCAGCATTATTACCTGCCATTCTCTATTATTTAGGCGTTATCGCACAGGTGCATTTTCGCGCAGGTCGCCGTGACTTAAAAGGCATGGCAAAAGAGAGTCTGCCACAAGTAAAAGAGGTATTAAAAGCACGCGGTCATATGCTGTTGCCTATCGTATTTCTAATTTATTTACTAATACAAAATGTTCCTGTAGGTTATGCTGCGGCTTATACCATTGGCTTTACTGTTGTCATCAGTATGCTACGCAAAGAAACACGTATGGGCTTTAAGGATATTTTGGGTGCTTTAGAAGACGGCGCACGCCAGTCATTAGCCGTTATGGCGGCTTGTGCGGTTGTAGGTATCATCATTGGCGTCGTCAGCTTGACAAGCTTTGGTACGGTAATGACCTCCTCAATCGTCACCTTGGGCGCAGGGTCGTTATTGCTCACATTGATTTTGACCATGCTAGCTTCGATGGTTTTAGGAATGGGATTGCCTTCTATCCCTGCTTATATTATTACCGCAACTATGGCAGCGCCTGCTCTAGCTGGGTTTGATATTCCTATTTTGTCAGCGCATATGTTTGTTTTCTATTTTGGTGTGTTTGCTAATATTACCCCGCCAGTCTGTTTGGCAGCCTTTGCTGGTGCTGGTATCTCGGGTGGTGATCCGATGAAAACAGGATACTTATCATTAAAGCTGGCGTTAGCAGGTTTTATCGTCCCGTTTATGTTTATTTATAATCCTGCGATGTTGATGATTGACCCAACAGATCTTGCCGTCACGGCGAAAGAGTTTCCATTGCCGCCTGTTATTGATATTATTATTGCTGTTGTGACATCGGTCATTGGTGTGATTGGACTCAGCGCGGCATTAGAGGGTTATTTTAAAAGTGATATGAATATTGTTACGCGCTTAATATTGGCATTAGGTGCATTACTGCTGATTTATCCTGGTCTTGTCACAGGCATGATAGGAGGGGCAATAGTACTAGGTATCGCGGCGTTCAATATAAAAGGGAGTAAGGCGCCAACCGCTTTAAATGCCTAAGCGCTTAAACCTCATATAGTTGATCCACTGTTAAAAGACTACAACACTACGGGGGTTACTTATTCGCAGCCTCTATCTGCGCAGCCACAGCAAGCAAGAAAAATTGATACCAGCAGTATATAATGTGTCGATATTACTTTTCCCTGACTATATATGCTGATGCTTTAAGTGAGACAAAAAAATTAGCAGTATAGAAAAGGGCGAATAGCAGATATCTGTTATTCGCCCTTTTTGCATTTTAAGTTAAATGTTTTTTTAGTGTGATGACGACCGTCACTTAACAGCCAAGCTTACCTTCAGCCTCTAGTGCCTTTTTGCTACGAATAGGTGCTGGGCAATCTTCACCATAGTATTGACGATCAGCAAAGTAGCTTGAGCGCACCATAGGACCTGCCCAAATATTAAAGAAGCCAATCTTTTTGCCATAGTCCATATAACGCTGGAATTCATCCGGATGCACATAGCGATCAACTGGGGCATGGTCTTTGCTGGGTTGTAAGTATTGACCAACTGTAATCATATCGACGTTATGCGCTTTTAGATCATCAAGCAACTTATAGATTTCTTCTTCTGTTTCACCAAGTCCAACCATAAAGCCGCATTTGGTGGCGATATCAGGACGACGTTCTTTATAGATTTTTAGCAAGTCTAACGAATGCTGATAGTCAGAGCCGGGACGGAAGGCTTTATATAAACGAGGCACGGTTTCGATATTGTGGTTAAAAACATCAGGCGCCGTTTCAGTTAATAAGTCCAACGCGATATCCATACGACCACGGAAATCAGGAACCAAAATCTCGATCAAGCAGTTTGGGCTTAGCGCACGCGATTCATTCAGTACTTCGACGAAATGCATCGCACCGCCATCTTTTAAATCATCACGGTCAACAGAGGTGATGACGGCATATTTAAGGCCCAAGCCTTGAATTGTCTCGGCAGTATGACGCGGCTCATCTTTATCTAGCTCATTTGGGCGACCATGTCCGACATCACAAAACGGGCAGCGACGCGTACAGATATCACCCATAATCATAAAGGTAGCCGTACCATCGGCAAAGCACTGTGGCAGGTTAGGGCAGGCAGCTTCTTCACAAACGGTATAGAGCTTTTGCTCGCGTAAGGTAGATTTGATACGTGCGACTTCCGCAGGGGAGGACAGTTTTACCCGAATCCAATCTGGCTTTTTCTTTGCCTCGATGGTCGGGATGATTTTAATTGGGATACGAGCAACTTTATCGTAGCCACGTAACTTTTCGCCTTGAATGGCTTTTTTGGGTTTTGCACGGGCAGCAGGGGTGTGCGTTTGTACGGCGTTTGTCATAATCAAATGTTCTCTTAACCCTTGATAGAATAAGGGTTTATGGAATTATTAGAATGCTTTATGAATAGAGCTATTATAGCAGATATTTGATCAAATTCTTTTAGGCAATCTTGTTAAGACGACGACTAAAATGACTGCTATTAATAAGAAGGCTCTGAATAATAAGAAGGCTTGTATGAATAATAGGGTACTACGAAGCGTGCGTTTACCGTAGTTTTATTTATTGATATCAATGTCCATGTCATTTAGCACTTCTATGGCGGCACGAAATGCTTCTTGAGTGGCGGGTGCACCGCAATAAGGCAAGCTGTGCATCAAAACTTCTCGAATTTCGGCAACACTGGCACCGTTATTGATGGCGCCTCGAATGTGTCCTTTTAGCTCATTTGGGCTTTTTTGCGCAATCAAAAAACCAATCGTGATAAGCGAGCGATATTTGCGCGGTAAGACCGAGTCATCTTGCCACGTAGTGCCCCAAGCGTGCTCGATAATCCAGTCTTGTAATGGCTGGGTAAATGGGGTTGCTGAGTCAAGCGAGCGTTTGACGTGCGCTGCGCCCATAACCTCGATACGAACTTTTAAACCGTTTTCATAATTGGCGTTTTGACTGGTGCCTTGATTGGCATTATGAGCGATACTGTGATTGGTATTGCGATCTTCACTTTCTTTATTAGGCATTGTCATCCTTGGTTTTATGATTAAATCCTTTGTATTTAATAGGTGTGTGCGTTTATATAACGAGCGTGTTGTTATCAAACATTATAACAGTTGAGCGTGTTTTGTTTAACCGTTAATCGAGATATAGTTGAGTCGATTTAACCATAACAACGTATCACAATAACGAGATCCTAAGGCAGCAGCGCTGTATTGATTTTTAAGTAAATAGGGAGTTGTAACCGCACTTTACTACCAATATATTTCGAATGTTAAACGATATGATAAGTGCTCAGTATGAAAAATTCAGGATTTATGATATAGGCACCATTAGTTATATTATTTATGGCACTATTTTTATAATAAATATCCAATATCGCCTTATTATGCGGCTATTATCGGCTCAGCCATTAACTTTTTAGGCGTTTTGAGCTATGATTGCACGGATAATTATTCAATGCAGTACATCAATGCAGGCGGTCATACTGACTACTCACGTGATGTACTGGTTACCAACCGACGAGGACGACTATTGTGTTAGAAGCTTATCGTAAACATGTCGCAGAACGTGCTGAGCTAGGAACTGTACCACTTCCATTAAATGAGAAACAGGTAACGGAATTGGTTGAGTTACTCAAAAACCCACCAGCGGGCGAAGATGCGTTCTTGATGGACTTGCTTGAAAATCGTATTCCTGCCGGTGTTGACCAAGCCGCTTATGTTAAAGCGGCATTTTTAGCAGCTATCGTTAAAGGTGAAGCGACCTCTTCACTAGTAAGTAAGAAAAAAGCCGTCGAAATCTTAGGTACTATGCAAGGTGGCTACAACGTACAGCCACTCGTTGCTGCATTAGATGACGCAGAAGTCGCGCAAGAAGCCGCTGAAGCTTTGAAAAAGACCTTGCTCGTATTTGACGCGTTCAATGACGTGACTGAAAAAGCTGAAGCGGGCAATACCATTGCTAAAGAAGTCGTTCAATCTTGGGCTGATGCTGAGTGGTTCTTGAGCCGTGATGCTGTACCAGCAAAGACGACTTATACGACGTTTAAAATCACTGGCGAAACCAATACCGATGATTTGTCTCCTGCACAAGATGCATGGAGCCGTCCTGATATCCCATTACATTCATTAGCCATGCATAAAAACTCTCGCGACGGCATTACTGCTGACGAAGAGGGTATTATTGGTCCGATGAAACAGATCGAAGCGCTAAAACAAAAGGGTCATCCACTTGCTTATGTTGGTGACGTGGTAGGTACCGGTTCTAGCCGTAAATCTGCGACCAACTCAGTATTGTGGCTCATGGGCGATGATATCCCTAACGTGCCAAACAAACGTGGCGGTGGTCTAGTCCTTGGTAACAATATCGCACCTATCTTCTTCAATACTATGGAAGATTCTGGCGCATTACCAATCGAAAAAGTAGCGGTTGATAATCTAAATATGGGCGATGTCTTTGATATCTATCCCTATGATGGCAAAATCACCAAGCATGACTCTGATGAAGTACTCTCAACCTTTAAGCTAAACTCGCCAACCTTGCTTGACGAAGTTCGTGCTGGTGGTCGTATTCCACTCATCGTTGGTCGTGGTCTGACCAATCGTGCTCGTGAATATATGGGTCTTGGTCATTCAGACGTATTTGCTAAACCAGAAGAGCCAGTTGATACCGGTAAAGGCTTTACGCTCGCGCAAAAAATGGTTGGTAAAGCTTGTGGCCTGCCAGGCGTTCGTCCTGGTATGTATTGCGAACCAAAAATCACTACGGTTGGTAGTCAAGATACCACTGGTCCGATGACCCGTGATGAGCTAAAAGACTTAGCCTGCTTAGGTTTCCAAGCAGATTTGGTGATGCAGTCATTCTGTCATACGGCTGCTTATCCAAAGCCAGTTGACATCGAAACTCAGCATACCCTTCCTGACTTTATTATGAACCGTGGCGGCGTAAGCTTACGTCCGGGCGATGGTATTATTCACTCGTGGTTGAACCGTATGCTACTTCCGGATACCGTTGGTACTGGTGGTGACTCGCATACCCGTTTCCCAATTGGTATCTCATTTCCAGCCGGTTCTGGTCTAGTCGCCTTTGCTGCTGCGACTGGTGTTATGCCACTTGATATGCCTGAATCGGTCCGTGTCCGTTTCATTGGTGAGCGTCAAGCCGGTATCACCTTACGTGACTTAGTCCATGCGATTCCTTATCAAGCGATTAAAGAAGGTCTGTTAACCGTTGATAAGAAAGGTAAAATCAACGAGTTTAACGGTCGTATTTTAGAAATCGAAGGTTTAGAAGATTTAACCGCTGAACAAGCGTTTGAATTGTCTGATGCCTCAGCTGAGCGTAGTGCTGCTGGTTGTACGATTACTTTATCTGAAAAGTCAGTTGCCGAGTATCTAACGTCGAACATCACATTATTAAAATGGATGATCTCAGAAGGTTACGGCGATGCACGTACGATTAGCCGTCGTATCGAAGGTATGCAAGAGTGGTTGGCCAATCCAAGCCTGATGCGTGCTGATGAAGATGCAGAATATACCATCGATATGGTTATCGATATGTCTGAAATCAAAGAGCCGATTCTTTGCTGCCCGAACGATCCAGATGATGCAAAAACATTGGCTGATGTCGCTGGTGACACCATTGATGAAGTATTCATTGGTTCGTGTATGACTAACATTGGTCACTTCCGCGCTGCCGGCAAATTGCTAAAAGATGTTCCAGCAGGTAGCTTGCAAACTCGTCTATGGATTGCGCCGCCAACTAAGATGGATGCGCGTCAGTTGATGGAAGAGGGTTACTACAACATCTATGCACAAGCCGGCGCTCGTACTGAGATGCCAGGTTGTTCATTATGCATGGGTAATCAGGCGCGTATCGCACCGAATTCTACTGCGGTATCGACGTCAACCCGTAATTTCCCGAACCGTTTAGGTCAAGGTGCTAACGTCTATCTAGCATCTGCTGAATTGGCTTCTGTTGCTGCGGTACTTGGTAAATTACCAACCAACGAAGAGTATCAGCAGTACGCTGGCATGCTTGATAGTATGGGCGAAGAGGTGTATCAATACATGAACTTCGACCGTATGGAAGACTATACTGAAGAAGCTGATAAGATCAACGTTGCTCAGCTGAGCTAATTTTGGTCAAATCTTAAATTAAATGATTTGAAGTTTTACAATTATTATTTAAGTAGAAACCCCGTATCGTCATGATGCGGGGTTTTTTGCTATGGGCAATGGCTGATTCCTTTTATTATCTTATGTATAGTCAAAATACTCTACAAACGCTACGGTGCTGCGGGTACAAATTTTTTGCAGCCTCTGTCTGCACGGGCACAGCAAGCAAGAAAAATTGATATCAGCAGTACTTGATGTATCGATATTACTTTTCTCTGACTATACCAGCAATACATAATGTGTCGATATTACTTTTCACTGACTATATAATATGAGAGCAGGCGGAAACCGTGGCTCTGTAATTTCTTCTCTTTTATATCTCGGGACGGACCGATACTTTTATAGGCACTTTTTTGTTTATGCTCAAGTGCTTTGGAGTTTTGGTTGATTACTTTATCCCCACTCAAACGTCGCATCGTCTATGTGACTGTCTTTGAAATCATTGCTATCATTTCATCTACCTTGGTTCTTATGCTGTTGAGTAACAGCAGCGCCGCAGAATCTCTACCGATTGCCACCATGGTTTCATTGGCAGCGGTTATTTGGAATTTCATTTATAATACGGCGTTTGAAAGTTGGGAACGTCGTCAGCAGGTGACGCAGCGCACGTTATTGGTACGCAGCGCTCATGCGATAGGTTTTGAAGGCGGGTTGGTTCTGATTTGCCTACCGCTATATATGATTTGGTACGATGTTGGTGTTATAAAGGCCTTTATAATGGAAGCTGCGTTACTGCTGTTTTTCTTGGTCTATACTTTTTTCTTTACCTTGGGTTTTGATAAAATATTTACCTTACCGCATCAACATAAAAGTGCTTCTGCTTCTTGATAAATAAAGAGGTTAATGGAAATGGTTTTGTCCATTAATTATATAATTCATTCAAAAAAAGACTGCACCTTGGTAGCCTTTTTGATAATATTGCAAAGAACAATGTCATCAACGTACTATTTACCTTGATAAACTGGTTTGCGCTTTTCCATAAAGGCGGTAATACCTTCTTTAAAGTCATCGGTTTTTGCTAGCATGGTTTGTTGATCTACTTCCATATCCAGTGCTTCATTTAGCCCCATATACGCATGCGTATTAATCATATGTTTCATCGATGCCAATGCTTTTCCGGGTAGATTGCTCAGACGCGTTGCCAACGCCAAAACGCTTGCATCAAGCTCCTCACTACTGACCACATCATTAACCAAGTTTAAGCGTGCCATATCGTCAGCTTTGAGCTTATCGCCAAGCATGACCATTTCAGTCGTTTTTGCGACGCCAATCAATTGATTCAATAAGTAAATACCACCAGCATCTGGAACCAGACCAATATTGACAAAAGCTTGTACAAATTTGGCATTATCGCTAGCAATCCGAAAGTCACAAGTCAGCGCCAAGTTCATCCCAGCGCCTGCCACGGCACCTTCTAGTTTGGCAATAATTGGTTTATGGATATCACGCAGCTTTAAGCTAATCTCAGCCACTTCGCCAACCATAAAGTTCAGCTTAGTGGACAATGCCTCGCTTTCCATACCGGTTTCTAACATCTCACCGATATGTCCGCCACTTGAAAAATTATTGCCGGCGCCCTGCAAAATAATGACTCGTACTTGCTCATCTTCATCTGCCTTTGTCAGTGCTGCCATCATGGCATCTTTAAGTAGCGTGCTAAAGGCGTTCAAGGTTTTAGGATCGTTCATTGTGATGGTAGCGATATGGTTTTCTGCTTGGTATTCGACAAGAGCTTGTGGCATTTTGGATATCCTTAAAATGATGTTCTAGATAATGGTTGCAATAAAATACTGGTATAGTCATGCCTGAATAAAAGAAATATACATGTTATAAAGCACTACTGAGGTTAATTTTTCTTGCTTGCTGTGCCTGCGCAGACAGAGGCTGCGAATAATTAACCTCAGTAGTGTTGTACTCTTTTAAAATTGGAACAACTATATCGGCAGTAAGTAAAACAAATAGGGCAATGTCAGTTACTATAGCAGCTTGAGCTTATTATAGAAGCGAGATTTGTGCGCGCTTAAGACACGTTTTAAATAACATTTTTTGCTATTATCTGTATGACTAAAGCTATAAAACCTATCATTCAAAAATAAGGCTACTATCTGCAAGAGGGTTGAATTATGCTAGAAGGCAGGTTTTAAAAGGCTGATTTTTTATTTATTAAACCAACAAGGGAGTGGTTATGCCAATTATTCATGTCAATAATGTCGATATTTATTATGAAGACAGCGCGCCGAATGACAATCAAAAGCCTGTCATGGTGTTTGCCCATGGTTTGCTATGGAATACGCGTATGTATGACAAGCAAGTCGAGTACTTTAAAGCGGGTTATCGCTGTATTGCGTTTGATTTTCGGGGACAAGGTCAGTCTGAAATTACCAAAACTGGCTACGATATGGAAACCTTAACTGAGGATACATTGGCGTTGTTAGATGCGCTAGATATTGATCAATGTCATTTTTTAGGACTTTCGATGGGTGGGTTTGTTGCCCAACGTATCGCTCTAAAGCGTCCTGAGTTATTACTATCGCTGACGCTGCTTGAAACCTCCGCTGATCCTGAAGACCCAAAAAACGTACCGCAATATCGCAAGCTGATTAAAGCCATTCGCTGGCTTGGCATGAAGCGCGTCAGCCAAAAGGTAATGCCCATTATGTTTGGCAGCAGCTTTTTGTCAGATAAGTCGCGTAAGGCTGACCGTAGAGAGTGGTTGTCTATGTTACAAAGCAATCGAAAGGGTGGAGTCGTAAAAGCGACTACTGGTGTGATTGAGCGCTCTGCAACGTACGATCAGCTAAGTGACATAAAGACGCCGACGCTTATTATTGTAGGCGATGAAGATGTGGCAACGCCCTATGCAAAAGCTGAGCGCATGCATTTTGCGATAGCAGGCTCTAAGCTGGTGGTGATTAAAGGCGCTGGGCATACTTCAACAGTTGAAGAGCCGGAGCAAGTGAATAAAGCGATTAACAAATTTTTGGCAAACTTTATGTAGCACTCATCGCTTATCTATAGTCAAAATACTCTAAAAACGCTACGGTACTGCTGGTACAAATTTTTTGCAGCCTCTGTCTGCGTAGGCACAGCAAGCAAGAAAAATTGATACCCGCAGTACATAATGTGTCGATATTAATTTTCACTGACTATATATACCTGATATAACAGCGTTTATTATCGCAAAAAATGTAGCAAAAAAGCCGTTATCATAAAATGAATGACGGCTTTTTTAACGCCTTAGATTAACATACCAAGTGCAACGCTAAATTATATTATAGAACACCTGATTGGGCGTTTTAAACCCTAAGCGTTTTCTTGGTCTGTTGTTTAGTTTATTCTCAATGTCCTGTATCTCATTATCAG
>NZ_CAJGZK010000024.1 GCF_904846215.1 Psychrobacter glacincola
GCATAGCACGATTGGATATGTGTCACCTTTTGAATTTGAAAAGCGGTATTATGATAATTTAACCCTGTCAGGCATTGCTGCCTGACTCAAGTAAAACACTCTCCGATATAGTCGGGGCGGTTCATTTACCAGCAATCTAGGATGCGAGAGGCTGAGCTCAACTTGAATCATGCTAAACTAGGCTAAAAATACTCTCTGGATTGAATCATAGAAAACGGACGATGCGACGTTATACAGATCCGGTCTTACCATAAACACATTACTGATATTGATAAACTTTAGGGCAAAATTATGAATAACCCCAATAATAGCAATCGTGTGGTCATTAATCTTGACAGCGGACTTGATGAATTAGATGACGATGATATTACCTTACCCAGTCTACCAGTGCAATCTGTGCCCATTATCGATGCGCCTGAAAAAAGTGATGTAAGTGATGGCGATGAGTCAGGAACGCCTACTGTCAATAAGCAAGTGTCAAGCACCGATGCAGCCGAGAGTATTGCCCTAGGCGCGCCTATCCTTATGACGCAAAAGCACAGTAACACTGACAATACCTCAGAGAGCTTTGCAAATACCAATGATGCAGAGACTGCAACACCAGCTGTCCCTGCGTCAAAAATCCCCACTATGCCCTTACAAGCACAATTAGGCGATCTGCCAAGCGTTACTTCTAGCAGTACCATTAACAATAGCAATCAAGTGCCTTCTGAGCCACAGCAAAAGGTGGCAGTAGAGTCGCAAGAAAATCAAGAGGTGCAAGAGGAGCAAGAAAACAGCAAAAAAGGCAGCTGGTTTAACCGGATGAAAACCGGCTTGAGTAAATCACGCAAAAACTTAGCTGAAGGGATGGTCAGTATCCTTATCGGTGGCAAAGAGATTGATGATGAGCTGTTAGAGGAAGTGGAAGACCAACTGCTGGTTGCTGATATCGGTGTCAATGCCACCAACCGTATTATCAAAAGCTTAACTGAACAAACAGCGCGTGGCGATTTAATCTACGCACATTCATTGTACAAGGCACTACAAACTGAGCTGGTCGATATTTTAACGCCAAAAGTTGCGCCGCTTGTCATTGATACCAGTAAAAAACCTTTTGTTATCTTGGTCGTAGGCGTGAATGGCGTGGGTAAAACCACCACTATCGGCAAGCTTGCCAAACGTCTGCAAGGCGAGGGCAAGTCAGTCATGCTGGCAGCAGGGGACACCTTCCGCGCTGCCGCCACTGAACAGCTGCAAATCTGGGGTGAACGCAATAACATTGCAGTCGTGGCGCAAGGTCATGGCGCTGATAGTGCATCAGTTATCTTTGATGCCATGCAATCTGCTAAGGCAAAAAATATTGATGTGTTAATCGCCGATACAGCTGGGCGCTTACAGAATAAAACTCACCTGATGGCAGAGCTCGAAAAAGTAGTGCGCGTCATGCGTAAAGCCGATCCAAGCGCGCCGCATGAAGGCATGATTGTGCTTGATGCTGGCACGGGTCAAAATGCCATTAACCAAGTTGAGCTATTCAATAAAGTGGTGCCATTAACTGGTATTACGATTACCAAACTAGACGGTACTGCTAAAGGTGGTGTGGTCTTTAATATAGCCGAAACGACGGATGTGCCTATTCGTTATATTGGCGTAGGCGAGTCGATTGATGATCTGCGTGCCTTTAGTCCCAAACAATTTGTCGCCGCATTGTTTGAGACCGATGATAAAGCATAGCGCTCAACAGCTCATTTTAGCCAATAATAAAGTCTTGAAACCATAACGATTTGAAAGGAGTAGTCATGATAGTCACCACCGCCGCTTTTGGATCTAATCAATTAACATTAATTGCGCGTGCCAATGAGCATAGCAGTCCTAAACTGGTTGAGGTCAATTGGCTGCGGGCAAGTGACTCTTGGCACAGCTCAAAATCTATTCCCAAACTTAAAAAGCATTACGGTATTGATAATCAGAGCTTTACGTTCATAGATGAAGACAGCCTAAGCAAAAGCGAACCTGCTCAAGCATTATTAATAAATGCTATAGCACAATTAACGGAGTATTTTAACGGTGAGCGTCAAGCGTTCGATTTGCCACTAGATACAAGTTTGGGAACCAAGTTTCAGCAGCGAGTTTGGCAAGCACTACAAGATATTGGTTATGGCGAGACGATCAGCTATGCAACGCTGGCACAAAATGTCGATAGTCCCAAAGGATTTCGCGCAGTTGCCAATGCCAATAGTAAAAACCCTTTTAGTATTATCGTTCCTTGTCATCGTGTCATTGCAAGCGACGGTAAGCTTGGCGGTTATACAGGCGGCTTAGATAAGAAAATACACTTGTTAGCGCTTGAAGGCGTCACGTGCAAAGTTTAGTTTGTAGCAAGTGCTTATTGCACTATTAAGTACATACACGTATAAAAAAAGCCAAACGCTAAAAACGTTTGGCTTTTTTATGATACAAAATACAAAAATTATTGCTCAAGCTGCGCCATGACTTCGTCTGAGAAATTGACGTTGCTGTAAACCTCTTGCACATCATCGATGTCTTCTAACATATCAATCATCTTCATGACTTTTTCGGCATCTTCAACGTTGTCTATTTCAGCACTGGTTGATGGCGACATGGTCACTTCAGCATTGTCAGAGACAAGACCTGCGGCATTCAGTGCGTCTTTGACATGACCGAAATTTTCCCATTCAGTGATGACAAGCAAGCTTTCGCCATCATTTTCGATATCAAGCGCGCCTGCATCTAATGCCACCAGCATGACTTCATCTTCTAAGCTTGTGTCATTAAAGCTGATTTCACCGCGTTTATTGAATAGGTAAGCCACAGAGCCAGTAGTACCCAGATTGCCTTCATTTTTGGTAAAGGCATGGCGTACTTCACTGACCGTTCGGTTGAGATTGTCGGTCATGGTTGCGACCAGTACCGCGACGCCACCGATGCCATAGCCTTCATAGCTCACTTCATCCATATTGTCATTGTCATCGCCGCCTGTACCACGAGCTACGGCACGATTGATGGTGTCTCTTGTCATATTCACGGACAGGGCTTTTTCAATCACAGCACGTAGGCGCGGATTTTTATCAGGGTCAGGATCACCTTGCTTGGCAGCAGAAACAATTTCACGAATAATTTTGGTAAATACTTTGCCTTTTACCGCATCCTGACGGGCTTTACGGTGTTTGATATTTGCCCATTTTGAATGGCCTGCCATATGACGTCCTTAAGTGTTACGAGTTATTTGTTGTATGGATAAAAATTTATTGGTAAAAACCTTTCATATCTGATGCAGCTTTTTATTATATGATTGCACTGTTAACATTAGGCAAGTGATTTGTTGGTAAGTTAACGATTTTTATGTTGTTAACAGTGCTTTTTTGCTACACTGCTATGTTCTGGCCTTTAACCCACTAGCAGTTATTTTCGTAGTGACGGATAGCGGCCGATAACCACATTATTTTCAATATTATAAACCACTTTCACGTATTTTGACCAATCTTAGCTTACGCATATACGCCTAAGTTGTCCGGTTTTATATAACCATTGATCCTATGATTTGATTGACTTAATGAAGCAGCCGAATAGCGAAGCCATTACTCATTTGCGTAACCGCATTCATATTATTGTTGAAGGCACAGATACTCGTTTGGGTAAGCTGTTTGATATTGTATTGTTGATCGCGATTGTGGCCAGTGTGGCAGTCGTGATGCTCGATAGTGTGCTCTATATGCGCTTGCAGTACGGTACGCTGTTTTTTTACGCGGAATGGTTTTTTACTATTTTGTTTACCATTGAGTATATGCTCAGGTTACTCTCAGCACCCAATCGCTTACGTTACGCGTTTAGTTTTTTTGGGGTAGTGGATTTATTGTCCGTACTGCCAAGCTACTTAAGCTTGATCTTTGGCGGTGTACAGTACTTACTCGTCATTCGTATTTTACGTATTTTACGTATTTTTCGAGTACTCAAGCTTGAAGCCTATATGCAACAAGCAGGTTTTTTGGCGTCTGCACTTAAAACCAGTCAGCAAAAAATTACTGTCTTTTTCTTATCACTGGTCTTACTGGTTACCATTTTCGGCTCTATTATCTATGTCGTAGAAGGACCAGAAAATGGCTTTACCAGTATTCCGCTGTCTATCTATTGGGCAGTGGTCACCCTGACGACGGTCGGCTACGGTGATATGTCACCAAAAACACCATTGGGGCAAGCCATTGCAACCATGGTCATGATTACAGGTTACTCAATCATTGCTGTACCGACAGGGATTTTTACCTCAGAGCTTGCCCGTAATATGCGCCCGCAGCTCAATCCTGTGACTTGTCCGAACTGCGGTAAATTTGGTCACGCAGTCGGTGCTGAGTTTTGTGACCGCTGTGGCCATGCCTTGCATATATAATCAATACTGAAACTTATTCTGTAGATAAGTAGATATGTATAGTCAAAATACTCTAAAAACGCTACGGTACTGCTAGTACAAATTTTTTGCAGCCTCTGTCTGCATGGGCACAGCAAGCAAGAAAAATTGATACCAGCAGTACATAATGTGTCGATATTACTTTTCACTGACTATAGATATTTATTACTCCAAAATCCAATGCTTTAAAACTACATATACTCATGGACCAGTGGTGATAAATCTATCGTCACTCCTAGATTGACGAGATTCCAGTATTGTCCTGATATTGTGCGATCAAGCATCATCGTAGATGCTGATGGCTGAAACTGCCCAAAGTATTTCAAAGAAGTACGCATTTGAGCGATGGCTTCATGATGGGTCTGACTGTGTGCAAAGTCAAAAGCGCCGTCTTGATAGGGTTTGATGGATAAGGGTTTTAGCCCAATCTCTAGCCATCTGCCATAAAACTCTCCGGGTACGATTTTGTCGTCTTCACGGCGAATATCAAGAGCGACCAAATCCTGCTCAAGAGCGGTGACGTCGCCTTTTAAAGCGTGTTTGGCAAATCGCCGAAACAGTTGCACTTCGCTATCGCTATAGCTGCGAATCCCACCAAAATCGTATGCTACCACACTGCCGTCAGTGCGGAACGCAAAGTTGCCCGGGTGAGGATCGCAGTGCATTCGATATAAGCCAAACAGCTGCCCTGCGGTAAAATGAAACAGACGCGCGGCAATTTTCTGTTTAATATCATTATCCCACGTCGCTGCCACTGTCATCGACTCGCCACTCTCTTCTGTCAAGGTCAAAACTCTTTTGGAAGAGTGACTGCTAATCACCTTTGGAATAATCAAACCCGTATCTTCGGCATGAAAAGCGCCAAATACCCGTAAGTTATGCGCCTCTTTAATGTAGTCCAGCTCGTCATGTAAGCTTTGGCGAATCTCGTGAAACAACTGCTCTTGCAATTGCTTACTCATATTGAGCACGCCAGCGATTTTTAGTGCCATACGCACTTGTTTTAGATCACTATCACAGTTTTTGTCGACATCCGGATATTGCACCTTAACCACCACTCTTTGTCCAGATGGCAGCATTGCTCGATGCACCTGTCCGATGGAAGCTGCGGCAAAAGGCATTTCTTCAAATTCAGTAAACAATTCATGAATAGGCGCTTTGAGCTCACGTTCAACTTGGGCTCGTATCTGCACATAGGGCATTGCCGGTGCATCCTTTTGCAGCTTCTCCAATGCGGTTGCCACTTCAGGCGGGAATACGTCTTTATATTGTGAGGCAATTTGCCCTACCTTCATGACCGCACCCTTCATCTCGCCTAAGGTTTCAGCGATTTGAATACCGACATCTTGCATCAATTCTGAGCGTGCTTGTAGGCGTTTTTCTTCGTCACTTGAGAGATGCTTTAGTGAGTTTTTAGCTGCTTTTCCGGCAATACTTGCTGTCATACCAGCGAGTTTCATAAAGCGCGTTCCGGACGATTTTGCCATGCCTATCACCATATAGTGGGTTGTTTTCTAAACCCTAATATTATTATTTTAATTACATAAATGCTGTTTGACTACTGTGCCAAAAGTATCGCTATGACGATTTTTGTACTATTTGTCGCAGTAATTTTTATCATGTTTTTAGCAGTATTATTCATATAAAAATTTCAACGCCAACAAACTACTTATTCAATGTTATGGCATAAGTATGGGTCAGCCAATAATCCAATGCCATATGATAACCCAACTGACCCAAACCACAAATCACGCCAACGGCTACATCAGATAAATAAGAGTGCTCTCGAAACGACTCGCGGGCGTGGACATTGGATAAATGTACCTCTATAAATGGCTTTTGGGTGGCAAGTAGGGCATCGCGTATCGCAACTGAGGTATGTGTAAAGGCAGCAGGATTGATAATTATTGCATCGACCTGCGCACTTGCCTCTGCTAATAGACCGTAATGCTGGATATCATCGACCAGCTTGCCTTCGTGATTAGACTGACTGCAAATCAGCTCAATACCATGGGCTGCTGCGCGCTCGGTTAAGGCGCTCTCAATATCAGCAAGGGTCATATGACCGTAAATATCAGGCTCACGTTTGCCGAGTAGATTTAGATTCACACCATTAATCAATAGTAGTTTATAAGTAAGGGTTTTATTGGCTTTTTGATGGGATGCAGTGGGGGTCGTTGCTGATTGAGATGAGGTGGTCATAATGGTCTCTATGAATAGCAATGAATATCTTTATATAAATTTTTGGTGAATATAAGCGTACTACAATAACAGATTTTAGAGAACATAGCGCTCTCTACCCCTTTATATTATAGTTGATCCACTTTTAAAAGAGTACAGAACTACTGAGGTTAATTATTCGCGGCCAATAGCACTGTATCGTTTTTAAAATGAATCGACTATAAGTTATAAAAAAATAATTCTAAAAGACCGTTCAAGTTCTAAAAATCATATGAAAAGTCTTTGTGTTGCTAAAAAGCCGTGCTATGATATTTTTTACACAACAAACATTACATGTTTGTTGCTAATTCTAGTTTATTTGATGATTAATGCTTTTTTCGTAAAGCGGTTTTGGTTTTTGTCAAAGACTAGAGGCAGTAAAATGACTATATGCTAAATATTAAAAGCTATTATGAATCTTTTAGATTTCGCTAATATTATATTGGATAGTCACTCTTAAGTTTTGATTTCATAATTTTAGTACCCGTTTATATGCAATGATGCAAAGGAATTTGGGACTAAGTAAACTTTTTAGGAAGTAATATTATGTCAGCTCGCGAACAAGGTATCGTTAAGTGGTTTAATGACTCAAAAGGCTTTGGTTTCATTCAACGTGACAGCGGAGAAGATATTTTTGTGCATTTCCGCGCGATACAAGGTGATGGTTATCGCTCTTTAAAAGACGGCGAAAAAGTTGAGTTCAGTGTGGTAGAAGGTGATAAAGGTCTACAAGCTGAAGAAGTCAGAAAAGTAGAAGAGTAATCGCGACAGTCATTCTTATAGTTTAGCTATAATGTCTGTACAAACTACTGATATACTGCTGAGTCAAGTCCGTCCTGTCTTACTTATGTTGATTTTAACGCAGCATATTGGGTAAGCATCGACATAGGGCTTGGCTTTTTTATGCTTATCAGTTTTATACAGCTTCGCCTGCTGGCCAATGTTTAATGCAAACAGCTAAGCCTTATGACCGCTCATTTATTTATGATACACAAGCGATTTATATAAAAGGATATTTTTTTGAGTAACTTTACGACGTTTACGGATTTGCCACTTTCAGCAGCGACCTTGCGTGCAGTAAGTGACTTAGGTTTTACTGAATTGACGCCTATTCAAGCAAAGATACTGCCGCATACGTTGGCAAATCAAGATGCAATTGGACAGGCACAGACGGGTACGGGCAAAACGGCCACGTTTTTATTGACGATTATGGAGGCGTTACTCAAACGTCCGTTTGCCGCTGATGAAGAGCGCCATTTAGGTGAGCCGCGTGCCGTCGTCATGGCACCAACCCGTGAGCTTGCTCAGCAAATATTTGATGACTGTATCGCCTTAACCAAATATACCTCTTTGCATAGCGTTTGTATTATGGGGGGTACCAATTATGAAACCCAACAGCATGAGCTTGAGCGCCAATATGTCGATATCTTGATTGCCACACCTGGTCGCTTGATTGATTTGATGCACAAAGGCATGGTCTATTTGGATCGCGTAGAGGTATTGGTATTAGACGAAGCAGATCGCATGCTCGATATGGGCTTTATCCCCGATATTAAGCGCTTGGTCAGTCGCATGCCAGCCAATACCGACCGTCAAAGCTTGCTGTTTTCTGCGACTTTTAACCAAGATGTGATGGGTTTGGCATATCGCTGGTTACATGAACCAGAGTTTGTTGAGATTGAACCTGAGCATAAAACCAGCGAGCTGGTAGATCAACATTTTTATCTATTAACCGAAGAGCAAAAGTTAGAAGCAGTCGAACGTATCATCACGGATAGTACGGTAGAAAAAGTGATCATCTTCGCCAATCGTAAAGACCAAGTAAAGCGTCTATACCATCAGCTGCGTCAGGGATACAAAATCGTCATGTTATCAGGCGATGTCATTCAACAAAAACGCGAAAAATATTTACAGCGCTTCAAAGACGGTCATGCCTCTGTGTTGGTTGCGACCGATGTAGCAGGGCGCGGTATTCATGTTGATGATGTCAGCCATGTGATTAATTATACCTTGCCAGATCAGCCAGATGACTATGTACACCGTATTGGTCGTACTGGTCGTGCTGGACAATCGGGCATCAGTATCAGCTTTGTCAGTGAAGATGATGCCTTTAACATACCGGCATTAGAGAAGCATTTGGACACTAAGTTTAAGCTTGAGCAGTGGCAGCCCTAAGCACCTAAATCCTAGAGATTAGTCACTATCTTATTCATTAAGCTGGCTAAAATCGTTAAATAAAAAAAGCCCTTAGCGATGTATTAAGGGCTTTTTTATGCCTGTAATGTTGGTGATAACGTTAATGAGTCATAAATTAGTGAGGCTCTTCCATCGCTGCCGAGTCATCATCCATATTGGGCATACTATGATCCATCTGGCTCATATCGTGGTGGGTAGTACCATTTGTATCAGTTATCATCATAGTATCACCATGCTCCATGCCTTGACCACCGCCATGCTTCATGCCTTGACCACCGCCATGCATATTAGACATGGCGATAGGAAAGAAGACCACAGCCAAACCTGATAATACCATCACCGCACCATTGAGCTGTCTTAAGCGAAAACGCCCAATCTTATCCCGTAACCATCCGACGGTCTCGTGAGTGGCGACTAACATCGGTACAGTTCCTAAGCCAAAGACGAACATCAAGGCGGCACCGCTGAGTGGGTTGTGCGCGACCACGGCGATAAGTAAGGCGCCATAGACCAAGCCACAAGGCAAAAATCCCCATAGCAGACCAGCAGACAATGCCCGCGGAAAGGTATTAAGTGGGAAGACTTTTTGGCGAATAGGGCTTAGGTACTGCCAAAATCGCATGCCAAAACGCTCAAGATTTTTTAGAAACGGTGCCCCCAGCATTGTCACGCCGACAAATACCAATACCAAACCAAGCAAAATACGCGGTGCACTATTGCTTTGCATCAATGGCTGTAATACGGCTGTGCCTATCAATCCTGCGACCAAACCCAAAAATGCATAGCTGGTCAAGCGACCGAAATGATAGGTGGCAACCAATGCACGGCGTTTGGCAGGGCTGACGTCTTTCATTGACAGACCAAAGGCAGTTACTAAGCCACCACACATTCCTAAGCAGTGCGGAGAACCGAAAAAACCCATTAACAGTGCCGCAACGAGTAAAGCTGTGGTCATGGCAAGGTACTCCTAAAAATGGTAAAAAGCGTACCGACTTATCACTCTCTTATACAGATAGAATAAGTGGGTAACGCATTAGTAAGATAGCCCACAGCTATATTTTTGAGTTCTTGTCTGTATCAGACAGAGGATTTGCGGCGATGTCCACATTATTTAGCTTACTAGAGTGTTCTTCAATAGAAGTCATATCGTGCGCTTCTTTTACTTCTTGAGTAGCAGTTGCATTCTCCTGCGCCTGCATCACTTGTCGACGCTCCTGACGATCGTCTAAGATAATACGCTGTGAAGCGTTATCCAAATCTTCAAACTGGTTGGATTTTACCGCATAACGTACTGCCCAAATCGCGACCACAAACAGCATGAGACTTAATGGAATTAATAAAAATATACTGAGCATGGCACATCTCTTTAATAGCAGTTTCTTTTATCATTATACACCTGTTGCCAGTGAGGTGGATGAACGGTAAAGATAAAAGTAAGGGGGTAGATACTAATGACCGCACGTTTGCCAAGATTGGCTTGCAAGCTCTAGTCATCAGCAGTTTTGGCGACCTTGCCTCTCGGTGTTAATAGCTGCTGCGACGTTACCTCTTTGGCTTGACGACAATTTGCTTGAGGACGTATCACATCACGTAAGTAAGCGGCAACTTCATACACCGCGCGCCGCGAATGGCTTAAGTTTTGTGCCGGTTCCCTCCAATCACGTCTGACGGGTAAAGGGGAATTAAGGGCTGTGCTGTTGATGCCGTTTAAGGCAAACTGTCTGCGAGCACGTGCCATATGGTAGCTGTCGGTGATCAGATAAACATGATGCAGAGGGATGCGTTTTGCGGTAAATCGGGCGTTTTCACAGGTATTCATGCTGGCATTTTCACTGATTAACCCATCGATACCATGCTCAATCAGCCATTGACCAAGCCAAGGCGCTTCAGCACCACTGAGCACAATCGGCAAAGGTAGGTCATGGTAAGCTGTGGCAGCAGTACGGGCACGATTGAGACTATAGCGATTGAGGATAATTTGGTTGTTATGGTCATTGGTCAGACCACCGCCCAATACCACATAAGCGGTAGGCGGCGAGCTCAGAGCAACAGGTGGCATATTTGGCAAAGGCAGATGGGCTAATATATAAATAACCGCCTGAGAAAATAGCGGCGTAAATAAACTGATGAGAAGCAAAATAACCGTCGTTGCACCCAGCAAAAATGTGGCATTGATAATACGAAACAATTTAAGCATACGCTCAGCTGAACGTAAATAATGCCGCCATAGACGAGTAGACCATGACTGTTTAGACCACATGCTCATCGTATCCGAAGGAGCCATCGGCATTTACCCACACCGGCTCGCGCGACAACAGTATCGCAAATTTCTCATACACAGTATTGGTAATATACTGCTGAGCGGCGGCTACCTCTTTTTGGGTGGTTAGATAGGGCGCATGATTGGTCAGTACCAACGCTTGCTGCTGATGAGTGAAAATAGGTGCTATACCGCCGCCTTTTAGACCGGCTTGTTCGATAAGCCAACCAGCTGCCACCTTAACCATTGCGTCAGGCATTGGATAACCAACAACAGCGGGATAAGATGATTGCAGTTCGGTAAATTGCTCTTGAGGGATAATAGGGTTTTGAAAAAAGCTGCCACAATTTGGTAATTGCCTCGGGTCAGGTAGCTTTTGCTGACGAATCTCGATAATGGCATGCATCACATCAGCGGGCGTCGGCTTGGTACGACTTTGCTGCGCCGCATAGCGCTGTGCAACGGTCTGTACATCGCCATAGCTTGCCAACACCTTTGTTATATCAGTATGCAGTCTAAAACCCACACGGCTGATTAACCACGTATTTGGTTGACGCTTAAACATACTATCACGATAGCCAAACTCGCAGTCGACTGCTGTCAGATTATGCCAAGTTTGGCTTGGCAGATGATAAGCACGTACATACTGCAAGCAGTCCTCCAGCTGGACACCATAAGCGCCGATATTTTGTATGGGAGCGGCACCAGTAAGACCCGGTATGAGGGCAAGGTTTTCAAGTCCATACCAGCCTTGAACGACAGTATGTACAACCAAGTCATGCCAGTTTTCGCCTGCCATGACTTCGATATCGACATGAGAGTCTGTCTGGGCTGTCACATATATCCCAAGCATTTGTGGTCGTAAGACAATCGCATTGAGCTTTGCTGGCAATAGCACATTGCTACCGCCGGATAGGACAAATAAGGGCTGATTAAGCTTGGTATCTTGCCCATAGTTTGCCATAAACTCATCAAGCTGCGCTTCATTTTTCAACGTAAGGACAGAGTCAGCTGTACACGCCAAAGCCATGGTGTTGCTATGAGACAAATCCGCTGCGTCATCAGATAGAGGGTATAGTGCACTGGATTTAGAGCATAAAGCTGAAGTCATAACATAGCCTATGGAGCAAATAAACAAAAATTCATACGATATTTATTATAAAGGATGCGGCGTATGAAGGTAGCAAAAATACAGCGTTTTATGATTACTATGTCTTCCAGCTTTCAATCCAAGCTTGGGCACTTGATTCGATACGCTCGATTACCTCTTCAAAGGCATCGCTATCACCGGTGTATGGGTCTGGCACATCATAACCACCGTAAGTGGGATCTTCTTCACTAAATAAAGCCAATTTGGCTAATTTTGTATCGGTATCTTTTAGACCATCTTTGATAGATTGCAAGTCTGCTAAATTTTGTGCATCCATCGCCAAGATTAAATCAAAATTGCGAAAGTCATCAGCATTGACTTGGCGCGCGACCAGTTTATTGATTTTATAACCGTGGGCTTTGGCATGACGCTGTGCTCGCTCATCAGGTGCATGCCCAATATGCCAATCTCCAGTTCCAGCTGAATCCACCCTCATCGACAGCCCTGCAATCGCTGCTTGCTGACGAAAAATCTCTTCGGCGGTCGGTGACCGGCAGATATTCCCCAAACAGACCAGTAATACAGATGACGGAGTAGACGCTTTGATTGGCATAGGATGACCTTTTGTCGCAATAAAAAAACATGCTATCAAAATCAGCCCTGAAAAGGCGATTTATGAGCATGCTATCGGGTAATGTAAATTGTTATAGCGTAACGGTTAATGCGTTGAATGGCAAGGGCAGAGGGTGAACAATCGGGTCAATCTGTCAGGCAGATAAAGAACAGTTACCAACCCTATTGTTTTTACGGCGATTTAAGGCTATTACCAGCGTTGCTCATAGTCTCAATCTTGGTTACTTCTAAAGCGTTGTAAATCCCGACGCTCTTTTTTATTGGGTTTATTATCTGGGCGAGCAAGGTTGGCAAGTTTGCGCTGCTCAGCATAATAGTCACGGCGAGCGATGCTTTCTTTAGTTTCTGAATATAAGACTTCCGCATCGGTGGCATTACCACGTTGCATGGTTAATGCTTCAACCACGACCGTCTTTTCGGTCATAGCAGTCGCTGAGCCTTGACGAATCTGCAATTCATCGCCAACAGCAATCTCTTTACTGGTCTTTACGCGGCTACCAGCATAATGCACGCGACCACTTTCGATGGCTTCTTTAGCAAGATTACGCGTCCGATAAAAGCGTGCCGCCCATAGCCATTTATCAATACGCATACGCACAGCATCAGGTTTGCTATGACTGGGTTGATTGTGATTTTTATTGTGTTTACTCATCAAAACCTCATAGCTATCAATAACGTAAGATAATAATGGTGGCTTTTTTGCTGATTAAAAGGGCGCTCAGCTATTATGAGTAGCAACTTTTGCGGCCATTGTTAGGGATAGGGCAAGCTTCAATGCCTTGAGTGGTCTGGGCAATGATAGTCGCTAAGGGCTTTGCGGCAATAAAGTCGATGATACTATCAAAATTTTCTTCGCAAAAGACTGAAGGGATGTGCATGATATTCTCTATATATCAAGTTGTTAATAACAGCTTCTAATATTAGTTGCTAACATCAATAAGCGACCACGCTTAAAAAGAGAGATCGCTTGCAGTATTATATGAGCTTTGTTTTATTTATAACTCTTTATGAAAAGCTACTTTATCAGCACTACTTTATTAGCACTACTTTATCAGTACTACTTTAAAAACAACTGATAACCAATATTGTCATTGAGCATGTTGCAATCATAGCCGATATCGAGCAAGGCATCTTGTAGTTGGCGCGAGTTGCCCTCAGAAGCTTGCAAGCCTACCAATACTCGACCTTCAGCTGCGCCATGATTGCGATAATGAAAAAGCGTGATATTAAAATCATCACCCAATTTTTCTAAAAAAGTCAATAAAGCGCCCGGACGTTCTGGGAAAGTGACTTGTAACAATTGCTCATTTTCAACATGCGCATGACCACCAATCAAATGACGGATATGTGATTTGGCGACATCATCATCTGTCAAGTCGTGCGCTGTATAACCATCAGCGGCCAATTGTGTACGGATAACTTGACGCTCTTTGTCACCTTCTTTTAGGGCTATACCAACAAAAATCGCCGCAGCTTCCATAGAATCCGGTGATTTTTTGCTATCGGCACGGTAGTTAAACTCAGTGATATTACGACCGTGTAGACTACGGCAGAAGTTTAAGAAAGCGCCAGTCTGCTCAGGGATTGTCACGCCAAATATCGCTTCTTTTTTCTCACCAATCTCAGTACGTTCAGCGATATAGCGCAAGCGGTCAAAATTCATATTGGCACCGCAGATAATGGCGACGCAATTTTTGTCTTGTATGTTATGGGTCTCAAGGTATTTCTTCATACCAGCGACCGGCAGCGCGCCTGCAGGCTCAACGATGCTACGATTTTCTTCAAAAATATCTTTGACGGCAGCACAAACTTCATCATTGGTACAAGTCACGACTTCAGGTTCGACGACAGGACCGGATTGATCGCTCTTTTGCATACGGACAATATCAAAAGGCAATTCGCCGATTTGGGCGACTGCCACACCATCGACGAACAGTCCTACTTGCTCAAGCTTGACGCGCTCGTTTGCCTCAAGTGCGGCTTTTAAACAAGCTGATTGCTCAGACTCTACGGCAATAACTTTGATGTGCGGGGCCACTTCACCCAAAAATGCAGCGACGCCAGAGATGAGACCACCGCCACCGACTGCCACAAAGACATAATCCATATTGCGCCACTGCTGGGTCAGCTCAAGGCCGATAGTACCTTGTCCGGCAATGACCAGCTCGTCGTCGTATGGTGGTATAAAAGTCAGACCTTCACGCTCAGCGCGATCAATCGCATAGCGGTTCGCTTCATCAAAACTGTCACCATACAAGTCGACATGACCGCCAAGCGCTCTTACGGCATCTACCTTGATATCAGGGGTGGTGGTTGGCATAACAATGATATTGTTCAGAGCAAGTTTACGGGCAGAATACGCAACGCCTTGAGCATGGTTGCCTGCCGAGGCACAAATCACGCCGCGTGCTTTTTGCTCGTCGCTTAATTGGCTGATACGGTTATAAGCGCCGCGCAATTTAAAGGATTTGACTGGTTGCAGGTCTTCGCGTTTGAATCGAATGTCATTAGTAAAACGCTGGGTCAGCTTGGGTGCCGCTTCAAGTGGTGTTTGAATAGCAACGTCATAGACGGTGGCTTGTAAGATGGCTCGTACCCAATGTGACAGCATAAAAATTCCTAGACTTGTGTGTATGAATATAAAAAGTGACTATTTTTATAAATGAATATGTTTATAAATGAATATGTTTGTAAATGAATATGTTTGTAAATGAATATGTTTATAAATGATTATGTTTATAAATGATTATGTTTATAAGTGACCATATTTATAAATGAATATGGTTATATAAGTGGCAATTAACAATAACAATTACCAAAAAATGCAGAGAATGGTAAAAATGAAATAGATTAGCCTATGCTGATTTTAAGCATCTTGCAAGACACAATTGCAGTTTTTAAGACGCTTTGGTGAGTGATGAGCAACAATTGCGGGAAATCTAAAGGAAAGTTAAAAACAAAAGAGTTTTTTTGATTGTTTATCTAAAAATTCTTGAGTTATTTCCATATGTCTGTATTATTGGACATATGGAAATAACTCATGCTATTACAAGTTTTGCCGCCCTCTCACAAGACACCCGCTTAAAGGCATTTCGGCTATTGGTCAGTCACGAGCCTAAAGGATTGGCTGCGGGTGAAATTGCACGCCAGTTATCTGTGCCACACAATACGATGTCAACGCACTTAGCCGTGCTGGCACGAGCAGGATGGCTGATATCAGAGCGCCAAAGTCGCCAGATTATCTATCGTGCTTCTTTATCACATATGCAGGCAGTCATTGAGTTCTTATTGCAAGATTGCTGTGCTGGAAATGCAGAGCTGTGTGCCGCTCTTGTTATTAATTTAAATGGCTGTTCAACCGATAGTAACGGTGCAATGAATACATTAGATGATGTGAATAACCAGCCGCACTGTTGAATCACCACCAATCAAAGAACGCCCCAATTCTACATTCATAAAAATAAATGAGAGTGCTATGACATCATTGATTTTTCACAACCCAAAATGTGGTACTTCTCGCAATACGCTCGCCATTATGCAAGCGTCAGGGGAGAATCCAGAAGTAGTTGAGTATCTTAAAACGCCGCCAAGCCGCGAGTATTTGGTTGAATTATTGGCAAAAATGGCACTCTCGCCACGAGAGCTGTTACGCAGTAAAGAATCTATCAATGATGAGCTGGGTCTAGACAACCCTGCAGTATCTGATGATAAGATTATCGATGCGATGATTGCCCATCCTATCTTAATTAATCGTCCTATCGTAGTCACTGATAAAGGCGCAGCATTGTGTCGACCATCAGAGCGAGTGTTTACATTGTTAGCCAATCCGGTCAGCAGTTTCACCAAAGAAGATGGGGAGATTGTTTGTGACGTTAAAGGTCCGTGATGAGGCTCTGTAACGGTTTCAGAGCCTATTGGTTTGGATGAAGGTGGTTTTGATAAGCTAAACATCGCTGACTTACCTAATATTGATGCAAGTCTTATTCATCCTATCGATATTGAGCCTTTGATTGGTGTAAATGACCCACGTCTATAAAGTTTGCCTCTATAAGGTTGTCCATGCTCGCATTCATTATTTTTATTGTCACTTTAGGGCTAGTAATATGGCAGCCTAAAGGTTTGGGTATTGGTTGGAGTGCGATGGGCGGGGCGTTAGTAGCCTTGGCTTTTGGTGTGGTGCAATTATCTGATGTTAGTATCGTCTGGGACATCGTCTGGGATGCGACCTTTACCTTTGTTGCGCTGATTATCATCTCGCTTATTTTGGATGAGGCAGGGTTTTTCGGTTGGGCTGCGCTATATGTGGCGAGGTTGGGTAATGGACATGGGCGTTTGTTATTTCCTATGATTGTGATGTTGGGTGCCTTTATCTCAGCGTTTTTTGCCAATGATGGTGCTGCATTACTATTGACGCCTATTGTCATTGCGATATTGCTACGGCTTGATTTTTCAGCACCATCTGCGTTGGCATTTATCATAGCGACAGGCTTTATTGCTGATACCGCAAGTTTGCCATTGGTGACATCGAATCTGGTTAATATCGTCAGTGCCAACTATTTTGATATTGGTTTTGGACGTTATGCCGCGGTTATGGTACCGGTCAATATCGCCTCTGTATTGGCGACGCTAGTGGTGCTATGGATATTTTATGCGCGCCATATTCCAAAACACTATTCAATGGTCAACCTTAGCGCACCTGCGTCAGCGATCAAAGATACGTTGGTTTTTAAAGCCGCTTTTCCGCTATTGGCTTTGCTGCTTGTCGCTTATTTTGCAATAGAGTCGCTCGGTATGGCTATTTCATTGATTACTGGTGCGGCGGCATTACTGCTCATGGCGATTGCTGGGCGATTTTGGCAAGGTGGTCGCGGGGCCGTGATGTCTGTGCCTGATATTGTACGTAAAGCACCTTGGCAGATCGTTTTATTTTCAATCGGTATGTACTTGGTCGTCTATGGCTTGGGTAATGCAGGATTGACCGCATACGGCGCACAAATACTAACTTGGTTAGGAAAGCAAGGCGCACTGATCGCAACGTTGGGGACAGGGTTTCTCTCCGCTATTGTGGCATCTATTATGAATAATATGCCCTCTACCTTAGTAGGCGCACTGGCGATTGATAGCGCCCAAGTACCGACTGCGACGCGCGAGCTGATGATTTATGCCAATATTATCGGTAATGATTTGGGACCCAAATTTACGCCGATTGGCAGTCTGGCGACCTTATTATGGCTACATGTACTAGCCGAAAAGGGTTATAAAATCAGCTGGGGGCAGTATATGAAGATTGGTCTGATTATTACGCCGCCAGTATTATTGGTAACACTGTTGGCTTTGGTATTTTGGTTGCCCTATTTGTCTTAGTCTTAAGATTAACGTCATATCTTATTATTAGAGGCGCTATTACGCTGACATCCATCAAAGTCATCGGTTATAATAGGCACGCATTTTACCTCTTTTACCATTTACTTTTTTTAAAACGATACGTCTATTTTGCCAAGGATTTATGATGAGTGATCAGCAAGCCCAAAAGCAAGCCGCCGCCCGCGCCGCACTAAGTTATATCGAAGATGACATGATACTTGGCGTGGGGACGGGCAGTACAGTCAGTTGTCTGATTGAGCTATTGCCGACATTAAAACTTGCGGGCGCGGTGGCAAGCTCGCAGGTGACAGAAGATAAATTGCGCGCACTTGGTATCGAGATTGTTGATTTAAATTTTGCCGGTACACTTGATGTCTATATTGATGGTGCTGATGAAGTAAATGCTCATTTGCAATTGATTAAAGGTGGCGGCGGCGCGCTCACACGCGAAAAAATCGTCGCTGCGGCGTCGAACAAATTTGTTTGTATGGTTGACGCTAGTAAAAGTGTTGAGATACTAGGACGCGCGTTCCCGGTGCCGATAGAAGTGCTGCCACAGGCGCGCTCTTATGTCGCCAGACAATTAGCTCGTATGGGCGGTGAACCGGTTTATCGTGAAGACTTTGTCACCGATTATGGCAATGTGATTTTGGATACTTATGATTTAGATGTCAGTAATCCAGTAGAGCTTGAGAAACAGCTTAATAATATCGTCGGTGTGGTTTGTAATGGTATCTTTGCTGCCAATCAAGCCGATGTATTGCTCAAAGCCAGCAGTAATGGGGTTGAAGTACTGACTCGTTAATTAATAGTGCTTGTGTATGATATACGTATAAAAAAGGCAGACTACAATCAATGTAGTCTGCCTTTTTTATACGTGCTAGTTTTTATAAACCAATATTTATGAAGGTATAGTTAAAATATCTCTAGAAACGCTACGGTACTGCTGGTATAAATTTTTTGCAGCCTCTGTCGGCTAGCTACAGCAAGCAAGAAAAATTGATACCCGCAGTGCATAATGTATCGATATTACTTTTCTCTGACTATAGTTTGATCTTATCTTTTAACAAAAACTCCATCAAAGCTTTTTGGGCATGTAAGCGGTTTTCAGCCTCATCCCATACGACAGAGCGTGGATCATCTAGCATATCATGAGAGATTTCCTCGCCGCGATGCGCAGGCAAGCAGTGCATAAATACCACTTCAGGATCGGCTTTATCGAGCAGTGATGGTGTCACTTGATAAGGCGCAAATCGACGTGCGCGCGTATTTTGCTCAGACTCTTGCCCCATACTTGCCCATACATCGGTGACAATCAGATTGGAATCTTTTGCCGCATCTTGGACATTTTCGACAAGGCTGACACAATGCGAGAAGCGTTCCATCAGTGCGGAGTCAGGTTCAAAGCCATAAGGCGCGGCAATACGCAGCTCAAAACCAAACTGGTGGGCAGCTTGCATAAATGAGGCGCACATATTATTACCATCACCGACCCAAGTGACGATTTTATTTTCGATACTGCCGCGATGCTCATAATAAGTTTGCATGTCAGCCAGTAGCTGGCAGGGATGAAATTCATCAGTCAGAGCATTGATGATTGGAACACTTGAGTACTTTGCAAAGGTTTCGACTTTTTCGTGACCAAAGGTGCGAATCATAATGATATCGACCATACTAGAGATGACACGTGCGGAGTCCTCAAGCGGCTCACCGCGTCCAAGCTGGGTATCATTTGGCGATAAGAAGATAGCGCTACCACCAAATTGTCCCATGCCGGTCTCGAACGAGATACGCGTACGGGTTGAGGACTTCTCAAATATCATGCCGAGCGTCCGACCAACAAAAGGCTGATATATCTCGCCTGCGTGTTGCATCTTGCGCAATTCACTGCCGCGTTTGATGAGGTTTTCTAGTTCTTGTTTGGTGAAATCAGATAAGGTCAAAAAATGGCGCAAACTCATAGCAATCCTAGCAGTCGAACACAGTCAGTGAAAAATAATAGGTTATCAGCCGGCAGTTATATCGCGTCAATACATCAGGGCGTCAGTGCGTATGCTGGGATAACGACAAACTTTTAGTATAGCGCAATTACTCTCAATGTAAATGTTCAATTTACTCTGATTTTTTAGTCATGCACACAGGCACTTAGTGAGTGGCTATCTGGGACAATCATTAGCCCTGTAGTCTTTGAGGGCGTAAGCTTAAGCGGCACAGCAACTCATAGCTAATCGTACCTGCATGAGCTGCGACTTCATCGACATGTGGCGTATCACCCCATAGTATCACTTTGCTATTTAAGGCAATGCCCTCTGGTACGTTGCTAACATCGATGACAATCATATCCATAGCGACCCGCCCAATCACGGCACATGGATAGCTTTTATGGTTTATGGTATCAATGACAGAAACATAAACATCATCACCAATGATACGTGGGTAGCCATCTCCATAGCCGATACTGACCAGTGCAGTTTTGGTATCTTGCTGCGCCAGCCAGCGACTACCATAGCCAATAGTATCACCTGCGTTGACCGTTTGTAGAGCGATAATTTGAGCACTGAATTCCATGGCCGGTTGCAGATTTAGCTCACACGCGCTTTGATCAATGACAGGCGCACTACCATACAGCATGATGCCTGGACGTACCCAATCATGATGATGCTTTGAGAAATTAACGATACCAGCAGAGTTGCACAGTGAGCCTTTGACATCGCAATTAATGGTTTCTCGCAAAGTGCTAAGCATGTCATTAAAACGCTGGATTTGAATGGCATTTAGTGGATGCGAATGGTTATCGGCATTGGCAAAGTGGGTGGTCAAAATTAGCTGATAACCAGCATGATGCAGTAACTTTGCTGCTGGAATAAGCGTTTGCTCGTTAAAGCCCAAGCGGTTCATGCCGGTATTGTACTTTAGCCAAACGACCCGAGTGGCGCTATTAATAGGCGGTATATGCGCTAATGCCCATGTCAATTGCGGCGCATGATGAATCACGCAGCTGATATCATGTTCGATCGCTTGTTGCCATTCATTGACAGTAAACGCCCCTTCAATCAGACCAATCGTTTTGTCCCATCCTAGTTTTCGTGCCTCCAGAGCCTCTATCAACGTTGCTACACCCACACCATCGGCTTGTTGCAGCGCAGGCAAGACAGCAGCAACCCCATGTCCATAAGCATTGGCTTTTACCATAGCAAGTACTTTAGAGGTTGGTGCCAGTTTTTTAACTTGATTAAGATTATGGGTGATAGCTGCTGGTTTAATAGTGATAGTGCGCATAATCATCTTCTTTTTAGAAAAGTTATAAAATAATAAAGCCAGTGACTCATCATCGGCTGATAAATCACTGGCTATTGGTAGAAATTATTAATCAATAATATTCTAGCGTTTATTTGAAACAGTTATTATTCGTCATTCTCGAAACTGGCATTTTGATAGTATTCTGGCGTCAGATTGATAAAGCGGGTAAATTGACCTTCAAAACCCAAACGTATGGTGCCGATAGGACCGTTACGCTGTTTGCCAATGATGATTTCAGCCACGCCTTTATGGTCTGTATTCTCATTATAAACCTCATCACGGTAGATGAACATAATCAAATCCGCATCCTGCTCAATCGCACCAGATTCACGCAAATCCGACATAATAGGGCGCTTATTAGGGCGATTCTCTAGACTACGGTTAAGCTGCGATAAGGCGATGACTGGACATTCAAGCTCACGGGCCAGCGCCTTTAAACTCCGAGAAATCTCAGATATCTCTCCAACACGGTTGGTATCAAGACCAGGAACTTTCATTAATTGTAGATAATCGACGATAATAGCGCCAAGCTTGCCATCATGATTTTTGGCAATACGGCGGCAGCGTGAGCGCAGCTCTGACGGCGGCAAGGCTGTACTGTCATCAATATAAAGATGCTTTGATTGCAAATGCTGAATGGCGTTCATCATTTTTGCCCATTCATCTTCATTCATTTGTCCAGAGCGCAGGTGCGTCTGATTAATCGCGCCCCATGATGATAGCAAACGCATTACGATAGATTCTGCTGGCATCTCCATCGAAAATACCACCACGGGCAAATCTTCATTAAATAAAATCCCTTCTGCCAAGTTCATGGCAAAGGTGGTTTTACCCATTGATGGACGTGCAGCCACAATGACCAAATCGCCTGCTTGCAAGCCTTGGGTTTTATTATTAAGCTCAACAAATGGGGTTTGCAGACCAATCATGCCATCTGGGTTTGATTTAAGCTCTTGGATTTTATCAATAACATTGGTCAATACGGCGGTAATACCGACAGGTCCACGCTGCTCAGCACGTTTGTTATGCTGCTCATTGATGCTAAATATCTTTGCTTCTACGTTATCCAAAATATCACTGACGGTTTGGTCTTTGGGATTGTAGGCAAGGGTCAACATATCATTACCGGTAGTAATGAGCTGACGTAGCGTAGACAGCTCGCGCACACGCTGGGCGTAAGCCGTCAGGTTAAATAAAGTCGCCGGACTTTGGCTCAAAATATCTGCCAAATAACTGTCACCACCAGCGCTTTTGAGCAGTTTTTGCGCCTCTAACCAATCATGCACCATGACCGTATCATAAGGCTCATTGACGGCGGCTAAATGGGCGATACTATCAAAAATATATTGGTGTCGCCCCGCATAAAAGTCGTCTTTGGTGACGATATCTGCAATTTTGTCATATGCCTCTTCGATACTCATCAAAGACGCCAGCAAGGCCTTTTCAATATCGATATTGTGCGGCGGTGTCTGATTGAGTAAGTCGTCGGTTTTGTCGGTATCTGCCATGAGTGCCTAATGTTTCAAAAGTCGGTATAGATGGATATTTGGTATAGTTTGTTCTACATAAAAGAAATACAATATTATAACGCACTACTGGGATGCATTTTGCTTGCTTGCTGTAGCTAGCCGGCATGGGCTACGAACCATGAATTCTAGCAGGGCTATATTCTTTTAAAAGTGGATCAACTATATAAGTATTTATTTTAGTCATGATACAGCAAAGCAAACGCGATGCACCTCGATGAGAGAAGTACCAAAACGTCGTCTCACTCCTGCCAGTAAATGCTACAATCAAAAGCAAAAGTTTAACACATTATGCCGTTTTTTCGGCTCATATAAGTAATTATCTATAAAAATGCACGCTTCTATGAAATGAAGTTCATGGCATATAACACAGCTTCAAATACGCTCATTTATCATAAAAAATAAAATAGAATCAGCTACTTAATATAATAATAGGATGTTATTGCTATGCAAGAAAAATTACCATTACTCATCACGACTGGCGAACCTGCGGGCATCGGTATGGACATCGTACTGCTGCTAGCCACAGAAGGTAAGTTACAAAATTTTGATCGCCCAGTTTGGGTCACGGCAGATAGCAAGGCAATGCAAAAACGTGCCGATGAGCTTATTGCTGCGGGCATACTCAAAAGCTGCCCACCTTGGAAAACGATCAATGCACATGAAGCAACTATAGAAGACGATGATTTTTTACATCAAATGTCACAGCAGGAAATTAACGGTGGCACGGTTAATGATGGTAATGCTTTTATCTTATTCAATATTCCTTGTGCTGCGTTCGTGGCTTGCGGGAAAATTGATATCAATAATTCTGCAATGGTCGCAAAGCAGTTGGAAATAGCGCATAAACTGGCAGCCAACAAAACAGTGGCCGCTATCGTAACGGGTCCATTGCAAAAATCAGCGTTGATAGATGCCGATATTAAATTGCTCGATGGCACGATGTTCAGCGGTCATACTGAATTTTTTATGCAGCAAAGTGGCTGTGCTAAAGTCGTCATGATGCTCGCCAATGAAGCCATGAAAGTCGCGCTTGTTACGACGCATTTGGCGTTAAAAGACGTGCCTGCTGCCATCACCGCCGATAATGTACGCCAAACGGTACAAATCGTCATCGATGATATGCGTGAGAAATTTGGCTTAATACAGCCACGTATTTTGGTCTGTGGTCTCAATCCACATGCAGGCGAAGGCGGACATTTGGGAGTCGAGGAGATTGAGATTATCAATCCCGTGCTACAAGAGTTTATCGATGCAGGTGTCGATATCTCAGAGGCGATGCCAGCGGATACGTTATTTACGCCGAGACATTTAGCCAACTGCGATGCCGTTATCGCTATGTACCATGACCAAGGTTTGCCAGTACTTAAATCGCACGGCTTTGGTGATACCGTCAATCTAACGTTGGGGTTGCCTTATATTCGCACTTCGGTCGATCATGGTACGGCGCTTGATTTGGCAGGACGTGGCGGCGCTAGTGCAACCAGCCTATACCAAGCACTCATCATGGCAAATGAGATGGCCGATAAATCAATCATTGATAGACCTCTTGCATAAGTCGATGCCTTGGCGAGATTTGTCACGCAGTATTGGGTAGTTTTAGTATCAGCAATACCTTTTATGAATCATCAAACACGGCCTAATATAAGTGGTTCTATTATACCAGTCTGTTTTAAGTGGTCTGTTAATAGGTTTAGAGGGTGAAATAGCTGGTTCCTTTGGGGTATAGCGTATGATTGCAATCTCACTTTAGATGGTAAATAACAAACTTGCTCTAATAATATTTTCATATCGGGTGCTGCTCTGCTATAAAATCAACAACTACATAAATGAGTGCTACATATCATAGGATTGAGCTACATGTCATCAGCTGAGCAACTTTGGATTGCAATTTATGATTTTTATTGCCTTTTAGCCAGTAAGAATAACGAGGAGGCCTCCTATCAAAGGCTTTTTGAACAGCATCCTGCTATTTTCACTGTGCTCGGAATAGATACAGCAGCGTCGTTTGAAAAAAGTTCGCCAAATACTCTGCCATTTGATGAAGATAGAAATTTTAATCCTGAACCTGATTTCATTGGAGCAGAAATCGAAGCTGGGATCTTGACTGTTGTAGAACTAAAAACGCCTTTTGTGGGAAATATTACAACCAGTCGAAATGATGGTAATAGAGCAAAGTTCAAAGCTATAGCTGAAGGCTATATTTCGCAAACAACTGAGTATGTTGAGTCTATAAGACAGAATCGAGAGGCTAGGGATGTAGTCAAGAAAGTGCTTAATGTCTCTAAAACTTCTGATTACCGTGCGAAACTTATTTATGCACTTAGCGCTGAGAACGACACACATCTTGTTAACTCTATTATGGCACAACGAAAAGTACCGACCGAGATAGTTTTCTATGATGATCTTTTTGAGCGTATGGTCAAAGCGTATTCAATCGGGAGAAGCGATAGCTTATCGCGTGATGGGTGGTGCTTCGTAACACATATTTATTTTGGAGATATGCAAGCGTCTGGAAAAACGTTCATTGCAGATTACGGTTCTGCAAACACTGATCGAATTTCAGTTTGTCTAAATAACAACGAGATTATTTTTGAGTGCTTTGATTCCCGGCAGGAGATTCACTCGCTTAAAGCACGCTTAGATGGGATAGGGCCACACTATATCAGATTTGAGTTTTCGAATGACTCAAGTGGTACATACATGTCGCTAAACGTTAACAATATTGAGTCTGAGCTTCGTTTAAGTAGGGGTGCATTAAAACTATTTCCTAAGATAGAGTTTTTTACTCTTGGTGCAGATTCAAACGGAAACAACGGAGCGCATTTCTATATGTTAGAGCACTACGCAGTTAACAAAACTCTAAGCTTAATTGATAAGTTAAATACTTTTCGCTATTTTCAACAAAAAATTAGCAAAACTTCTCATTGTCTTGAGTTCAAACCAAAGGATTATATGATTCGACAATCGTCAGGTGATATGGGACAAGAATTAGATGCATTCAAACCAATTTTGCGTGCTTGGCCACTCGTTAAAACTAAGGTATAAATGTTTGCTTATCAGGAAAATTCAACTTTACTCACATGATGGTACTTATGGCAATCGCGAATAACTCAATCTATCCTCGAAAAACTAACTTTCTGTACACCATGAAGTACCCTGTGAGTATTTCAGCGAGTTAAAACATTGATACTAGTAGCCTACAGCCGAAGATTCAAGTCGTCACTAGGGAACCGTATATACAACCATATTATAGCAAATGGTTTAGAACAAAAAAGCTACTGTGTCGGTTGCGCCAAGGTATGGGTAGTTTACGGATCAAATATCTCAAAAACACAGTCAAATAATAAGCTGTGATATAATTCATCCCAATAAAACACTCATTTTATCGTCATTGCTCACTTTTACCTCTTACTCATTAAGACTATTCTATGTCAAAAACTACATTTGATGCACAGAGCATTTCCAACAGCTTAAAAGCTGCCAAACACCAACCGCGTAAACGCTTTGGTCAAAATTTCTTACATGACCGTAGTGTTATCCGTGAGATTGTTGAGAGCATTCGTCTAGAGCGCGATGATAATTTGATTGAGATTGGACCGGGTATGGGCGCATTGACTGAGCCGCTATTGGCAGAAGTGGATGCAATGACTGTGATAGAGCTGGATCGGGATTTGGCCGATAGCTTGCGTATTCGTATTGGGGCTAATAGCCATCCGGATTTCACGATTATCAAAGACAATGCCATGCACGTAGATTATCGAGAGCTTTATAGCGAGCAGCGCGGCAAGCTGCGGGTAGTCGGTAATCTACCGTATAACATCTCTACGCCGATACTCTTTCATCTGCTCAGTTATGCTGATGTGATTCAAGACATGCATTTTATGCTGCAAAAAGAAGTGGTCGAGCGTATCACTGCCGATGTTGGTAATAAAACTTATGGTCGCCTATCTGTCATTATGCAATATCATTGCCATACGGATTATCTACTCACCGTACCGCGCGGTGCCTTTAATCCGCCGCCAAAAGTGACCAGTGCTGTTTTTCGTCTGACCCCGCATATTAATAAGCCGGTCGTGGCAGAAGATGAAGACTATTTTGCATTGGTGGTGCGCGAAACCTTTAATCATCGCCGTAAGACATTGCGCGCTATCTTTAAAAAATCAACGCTATTACCGACGTTGAGCGAAGACGATTTTGCGGCTTGTGCCATCCACCCACAAGCCCGTCCTGAAACCTTGAGCGTGAAAGATTTTGTGAGGCTAAGCAATCAGGCGCGCACTGTGCCGGTATAATGTATTAATGTCCCACTGGCACAGAGACAGTAGACGGGTGCTATTTTGACCATCAAGTAAATAGTTTTGATTTAATGGTTAAAAAGTACCAGATAATCACAAATATCTAAAAGCCATTTAAACATTATAGTCAGTCCTAAATAAAAGAAATACAAATATTATAAAGCACGACTGGGGTTAATTTTTCTTGCTTGCTGTAGCTAGCAGACAGAGGCTGCGAATCATTAACCCCAGTAGTGCTGCACTCTTTTAAAAGTGGATCAACTGTATTTAAAAGCTATCATATAAAAATCATTGAGGGTTTATGAGTTTTCGTCATCAGTATGTCATCGGTGATTTACAAGGCTGCTATGCGGCGTATCTTCAGCTACTTGAAACATTGGATTTTGATCCTGCGCAAGATAAATTATGGTTTGCCGGTGACTTAGTGGCACGCGGCGAGGACTCGTTAAATACCTTGCGTCATGTCAAATCATTATGTGAGCAAGGGGCCGCCGCTACAGTACTTGGCAATCATGACATTAATTTGCTAGCTGTCTGGCGCGGTGCGACGAAAATTAAGAAAAAAGATAAGACCTCCCCGATTTTTGCTGCCGATGATGGTGATGATTTGCTGGAGTGGCTACGCCATCAGCCATTATTGGCTTATCCTGATGAGCATACAGTGCTGGTGCATGCGGGTATCCCACCGCACTGGAGTATTGAGGAGGCCGCACATTATGCACGGCAGTTAGAGTCACAGCTACGTGGTCATCTAAAGCAGCTTGATAGATTGTTACCAAATCTCTATAGCAAGACGGCAGATGAGTGGCATGCAGACATTCATGGGTTTACGAAAATGCGGGCGATAGCCAATTATTTTACTCGTATGCGCTTATGTCAGCAGGATGGGTTACTTGAATTTAGCTTTACCTCAGCACTAGATGAGCGCATGCCAGAAGGGTTTTTGCCTTGGTTTGAATGGCAAGTGCCGCGCACGCGTAAGGTGTTATTTGGTCATTGGGCCGCGCTCAAAGGTGAGGTTGATTTGCCTTATGCACGCGCACTGGATGGCGGCTGTGTGTGGGGCAATTATCTGATTGCCTATCGTTTGAGTGATGGCAAAACCCTGACGTCAAATGCGCAGTGCTTGCCCACGTCTTCTTAGTTTTTTAGAGATTGCAAAAAACCAGTGAAGCCACCAAATTAACCCATTAACTGGGTAAATTTGGTGGTTTTTTTGGTTTAGGTAACGGTGTTTTGGCGTCGCCTGCGACTTTACTGTCAGGGTGGCTATCATGGCTTATAAGATCAGGGGGCGTTGGATTATTGTCATCAAACGCGGCATGCGTCTTATCATATTCAATGTCCTGACGATAAGGGACACTACTGAGAGCTTCCTCTGTCAGACCATCATCAAGCTCAATGGTTTTATTCATGGCTGGTGTGTTGACAGTGGTATGCGCCTCACGGCTGCTCATTTCTGGATTCAGCTGATGCTCTGCTGATGGATTAGCATAATGTATATCGATGACCGCCTGCTCCTCTGGTGTCTTTTTTTGCAAGGACCTTGGTAGTACTTTGACATCAGATAATCGCCTTACCACATAGTTTTTGGGAATGGGCTGATTGCTATTTTGTGGTGCCGTATCATCAAAAATCATCTGACCTTGGCTGTCAATACGTGCATACTTCATCGGTTTGTCACGTGGCCAAAAGAAGTCTGAAGGGTGCGTCATTAAGTGGCTAAAGAGCTGCTTGGTCAAGCGACTCCAATCGACGAACTTTACTTCTTTTGAGCGTAATGCGACAAATAGCGCCAATGAAAAGCTGACAATTAAGTTGACCATGCCAATAAGTAAAACGCCCAAGACAGAAAGCAGCACAACCTCCCAGTCTAGTTGATTCGATGAGAGATTAAATAAGCCATGAGCCAAGTTTGCGGAGGCAAAAGCAATATGGCGAATATCAATCGGTAAGCCAAATAAGAAACCAATCGTTGCGGTACTTCCTAAGAATACCCCAAATATAAAGTTACCCATGATGGCGCCAAGATTGGCTTCTATAAAGCCGCTTAAACGCTGTAGCCATGCTTTGGGTAATAAGTACTGTAATAGCTTATGACGCTGAATACGGGCGCCTATTTGGTTGTAGACCGCCAAATTGTCATAATAGCCCGCAATCAGACCCGATAAAAATAAATATACCCCAGCAATGGCAGCATGTGGCAAAGCCAGCGAGCGAAAAGGGTCGAGGTCATGAAGTAGGTGTGCGGCCTTATCTGTATTAATCATCGGCGCGCCGGTATATTGTAACCAAGCAAAAGAGATAATCAGGGCGACTGGTATTGCCACCATAATATTACCCATGATGGCAATAAACTGGGTACGTAAAATATCGACCACCAATTCAGACAGCTTATTTAACTGATGTGATTTTTTGCCCGAGCTGTCCGATATGGTGGAAGCGATAGCTGCTGCTGTCATGGCAGGCTGTTTGGTGGCGACCGTACCATGAACAATATGAATAAAAACGAAGCCCAAACCATAAATCATACTATTAATAAAGGCGCGTCCCATCGGTGCTAGCGCTAAATGATAGGTCACGATCTTGAGGGTTGCCATAAAAGCAATAATAAAACCGCCTATAGAGGCTTTTCTAAACATCTTTTGATAGCCGCTCTTATCGGTACTGATATAGTGCTCACCGACGCGACTGGCGTTTTCAGTCACTTTACGTGACAGCAGCTTGGTATTATTGTCAATCAAATAGCCGATGCTATAACGGTGACTGGCAGTCGTAATCAGCGTTTGAATCAATTCAATTATTGCCCGATCACGCTTATCGTAGTTGTTTGCTACCAGCTCAGTTAAGATGCGCATACGCTGTAAGCTTTGATCCAAGCGTAGCATCATGTTGGTTAGACGAATAGAGATGCCGGTTTTATAAATGCGCTTGCGTATGGTGGCAACAATATCCTCGCATTGTTCAATCATGACCAATAAAGGCGCTGGATCCACAGCTTTTTCGGGAATGATATCGGTTAAGGTATCAAGCTCATGTGCTTCTCGGTACTGATTGACGTACAAGACCGCTTCTTGATTTTGTGCTACGAATGACGCTGAGTAATTCAGCATTTGCGGGTAAGATTCCATCAAGTCTGGATGCAAGCCAATGCCGCTGATACGATAAGATAAAATAATAATCGCATTCAAAATACTGTTTTTTGCCGTCGCGACTAAGTTTAAATGCTGCTCATTGACTTTGAGTAGGCCGACCAGCTCATCCCACTTTTCTTTTTCGATATTGGCAAGCCAGTGCTCATCAGAGCGCCTATCAAATAAATAACCAACCAATTCTACGACAGAATCTTCTTGTGGCAGCAGTGGCAAAAAACGATGACCAATCAGACGGCGCAAACTGTAAAAGAAACCCTGGTCTGACATAATGCCAGTATCGGTATAAAGAGCGATTTGGCGATATTCAATAATAAGTTTTAAGACGAAACTTGACAGTCCGTCGCCATATTCTGGATGCTGACGTAAAACCTCAATGAGATCTTGAATATTCTGATTGGCTAAAGCGGGCTCTTTATCACTCACTCGTAGCTTATCGATTAAGCGCTTAAGTACCGCAGGATCTGGCACATCACTTAAGGCAGTAATCTGTTGTAAAATGTGTTTTATCTCTGACACATCGTATCCCTTATGGTGGTTATTTCAATCATTGTTATTATTCAGTAGGTGCAACGATATATGTGCTTGTAGTGATGGCTGTGGCTGTGGCTGTGGCTGTCACTGTTGCGATATATGTCTTTATTAATTTACCGCTTGTTAATTGACAGTGCATTCATTGATAAATTTTGGGATATTTTTATTAAGTTTAATCCAGGTTTTGCGTTATTTTAATCGTAACGGCGCATCAGTGGTCAACTATTTTGTTAGCAGATATTGTGTTGATGGTAGTGTCGATTTCTATGGCGATATTTTTGGCAAAAAAAGGGACAGTAGTGTGACTGTCCCTTTTATCGTAGTGCGGTAGGGCTTACTTTATTATAAAAGTAAGCAATTAGCTAGCAGGTACATCAAAGTAATTAAGGTCAAAGTTCATCATCGGATCACTACCTGCTTGAACCATCTGAGCATGAGCATCAATACGTGGCAACACGCGACCGACGAAGTAATCAGCAAGCTTAGCTTTGTTGGTGTAGAACTCGCCTTCTTTGCCGTTAGCAGCTTCTACCATTAACGCAAACATGTACGAGTAGCATAGATAGCCAAAGGCATGCATATAGTCAACGGCACAGCCATTGATTTCGTTTTTACGCTCGCCAATATTGGCCAGTACTGTTTGGGTAAGGGTTTCTATCGTATCTGCAGCGTCCAGTGTTGCTTGCTTGATACCATGATCCGCTTGCATATTATTGACAAACTCACGAATCTCACCTAAGAAGTTGGTGACGTATTTGCCGTTATTTTTCGCCACTTTACGACCTAGTAGATCAAGCGCTTGAATACCATTGGTGCCTTCATAAATCTGCGCAATACGGGTATCACGAACGATTTGCTCCATACCCCATTCGCGGATATAGCCGTGACCACCGAATACTTGTTGGCAATCAATCGTCGCTTCTAGCGCTTTGTCAGTCAAGAATGCTTTGGCAACTGGCGTCAGTAGGGCAACGCGAGCGGCAGCAGCTTGAGCAGCTTCTGGATCGGTACTAAACTTTTCTTCATCAAGGTTTTTGGCGACATACATCGCAAAGCAACGTGATGCTTCAGTATTGGTTTTAGCATTTAACAACATGCGGCGTACATCGGCATGGTGGATAATTGCATCAGCTGGTTTTTCTGGGCTTTGCAGCTGAGTGTCGCTACGACCTTGACCACGGTCATTGGCATATAGCGCCGCATTTTGGTAAGCAAGCTCAGCACCACCAAGACCTTGTAGACCCATAGTGACACGCTCATAGTTCATCATAATGAACATAGAAGACAGCCCCGTGTTTTCGGCACCAACCATCCAACCTTTGGCACTGTCAAAGTTCATCACACAAGTAGCTGAGGCTTTGATACCCATTTTGTGCTCGATAGAACCAACAGCCAAGGTGTTACGCTCGCCTAAGCTACCATCTTCATTAACCAAGAATTTCGGTACCACAAACAGTGAGATACCCTTTGAGCCTTCTGGTGCGTTCGGCGTTTTTGCCAATACCAAATGAATGATGTTGTCAGTAAGGTCATGCTCACCGCCTGTGATAAAGATTTTGGTACCAGAGATGTCATAGCTACCGTCATCGTTAGGGATAGCTTTGGTTTTGATGATACCTAAGTCAGTACCAGCATGTGGTTCTGTCAAGCACATGGTGCCCGCCCAGTCACCGTTATACATTTTTTCTAGATAGGTTTGCTTTTGCTCTTCTGAGCCAGCAGCATTGAGACACAATGTCGCGCCAACGGTAAGGTTGGGGTAGAGGGCGAATGATTGATTAGCAGTGAAAACCATCTCTTCGGTGAGCATGGTCACCATTTTGGGGAAACCTTGACCGCCATATTCAGCGTTACCACTTAAGCCGACCCAGCCAGATTCTGCATACTGCTTATAAGCTTCTTTAAAGCCAGTCGGAGTAGTAACGACGCCATCACCTTGAAAGGTTGCACCTTCTTCATCACCGCTACGGTTGATAGGTAGCAGAACATTTTTGGTCAGTTTTGCCATTTCTTCCAAAATCATATCGACCGTTTCCATGTCGACATGAGCTAGATTTTCGTTATTTTGCCAAAATTCATGGGCTTTAAATACGTCAGTCAAAATAAAGCGCATGTCGTTAAGAGGGGCGTTATAAACAGCCATAAACATTCCTTTGGTTCAAATGAATAAAAATTAAATACATTAAGATTATCGGTTGTTCTTTTTGAGTTAACCTTAACGGTCGATAGCTAAAGTTTAGCAAATTAGCGGCTTGGCTTGTGTATTTCTTCGTGAATTGTGCGTACACCAAAAACATTTATGAGGCAAAATAATTACCCTTAAATATAGTGGTAATAAGCAAATCGGCAACACACCTTGGTATATTGCCGATTATTAAGAGATTTTGATGAAACAATGATCAGTTAAAACTTTTATTAAAAGGCAAATTGATTAACATCCATGCTCATATACGGCTCAACGCCAGTAGCGATACGTTGTACGTGAGTGGTGGTACGTGGCAATAATTTGGCAAAGTAAAATTGTGCTGTTTTTACTTTGGCGTCATAGAATGCCTGCTCGCTGCTACCATTAGCGATTTCGGTTTGCGCGACTAATGCCATACGTGCCCATAGGTACGCCAACGTCACATAGCCGCTAAAATACATATAATCAACCGCCGCGCCGCCCACTGCATCTGGGTTTTCAGTGGCTTGCATACTGATACGTGCAGTCAAATCGCCCCATTCTTTTAGATGTTTGGCAAGGGGACGAATAAATTGACCCATCTCATCCTTGTCTTGGTTATCGTCACAGAATGCTTGAATGATTTGCACAAAGTTGGCAAGCAGTTTGCCTTGTGAGCCTAAGACTTTACGACCTAGTAGATCAAGCGCTTGGATTTCAGTGGTACCTTCGTAAAGACACGCAATACGTGTATCACGGACGTTTTGCTCCATGCCCCATTCGCTGATAAAGCCATGACCACCATAAACTTGTACGCCATGGTTGGCCGCTTCTAGACCCGTTTCAGTCAAGAACGCTTTGGCAATCGGTGTCAGCAGTGACAGCATTTGGTCAGCAAACTTCAGCGCATCGCCTTCGCCTTTTGCCACGGTATCGGCAAAATGTGAGAGGTAATAAACTAAGGCGCGACCACCTTCTGCAAAGGCTTTTTCAGTCAACAGCATATTACGAACGGCTGGATGCACAATGATTGGATCAGCTGCTTTTTCTGGCGCTTTGGCACCTGACAATGAACGCATCGCTAGACGGTCTTTGGCATACATTAATGAGCCTTGGAACGCATATTCAGCCGCGGTTAAGCCTTGAACCGCCGTACCGATACGGGCCACGTTCATAAAGGTAAACATACACTGTAGACCACGGTTTTCAGGACCAATTAAGTAACCGATTGCACCATCAAAGTTCATCACACAAGTGGCTGAGGCTTTGATACCCATTTTGTGTTCGATAGAACCACAAACGACCTTGTTGTTTTGGCCTAGGCTGTTGTCTTCATTGACCATGATTTTAGGCACGATGAACAAAGAGATGCCTTTGGTGCCAGCAGGCGCGCCTGGTAGACGAGCCAAGACAATATGAATAATATTGTCGGTTAGATCATGCTCACCTGCTGAGATAAAGATTTTTTGACCGGTAATGCTATAACTGCCATCATTATTTGGTTCCGCTTTGGTACGGATAATACCCAAATCAGAGCCAGCATGCGCTTCAGTTAGACACATGGTACCTGACCATTCGCCGCTGACCATTTTTTCTAGATAAGTTTGCTTTTGCTCATCCGTACCATGATGCTCGATGGTTTGGATAGCACCATGCGATAGGCCAGGGTACATAGAAAATGACCAGTTCGCGGTACCAACCATCTCATTGATGACCGTCGATAATGAGAACGGCATGTTTTGACCACCGAATGCTTCTTCAGCGGACAAAGCTGGGAATCCAAGCTCACAATACGCTTTATAAGCTTCTTTAAAGCCTTTTGGCGTGGTGACTTGACCATTATTAAACTGGCAGCCTTCAGCATCACCGCTTTGATTCAATGGTGACAGCTCATTTTCAGCAAAGCTTGCTGCCATCTCAAACAGACTGTCCATCAACTCGCGATCTGCTTCTTGGAACGCAGGCAAGGTTTTATAGTGGCTTTCGCTGTCAAGTAACTCATGCATCACGAATTGGATATCACGTAAGGGTGCTTTGTATTGCATAACTTCCTGTCCTTTTTTAGTGTATGACCGACAGCGATGGGACGACTGTGTTTTTTAAGTCTGAGTTGCTAGTATCTCGCTGGCATGGAATGTGTCTGCGTTATTAATGAATAGTTAACAAACAACGATACCGATCATATGAAATAACATTGAGAAGAGAAAAGAATTAAGACCGTATCTGTAAATTCTTGGTAAAAGATAGGCGTTCACTGGTAAATATACAAGTTTGGTGACAATACTGATAAGTCATCAACCTATCTTGCATCCTATGTGCAATATAGCCTACGCGCTAAGAGTATTGGTAGATATGGCGGGGGAGCGTGATCAGGATGTTTTATACTGCCACTCTAATCACGGTTATTTTTCGACAAATGTTGTTGCATTAACATATCGGTTGCAACCTCAGCAGACATAGGTTTGCCAAACCAATAGCCTTGACCGTACTGACAACCCATAGCCAAGAGCAAATCGCGCTGATGTTCATTTTCGATACCCTCTGCGATGACCTGCATATCCAGTGCCTCTGCCAACGTCAAAATAGCGTTGACAATGGCACGTTGGGTTTTATCCGCGGTAATCTTGGAGATAAAGCTTTTATCGATTTTAATGAAGTCAAAGGGATATTCTTGCAGATAACTCAAGGAAGCGTAGCCGGTACCAAAGTCGTCTAAAGCCAGACAAACTCCTAGCGCTTTTAATAACTCAAGCTGTTTTTTGACATTAGAGTGGCGCTTCATCAAAGATGATTCTGTCACCTCAATATGTAAGTGATGCGCTGCAATCTGATGCTGTGCCAGTAAATTACTGACCAAATTGAAAAACTCTGGATTGCTGAATTCAGTGGCATCGGCATTGATACAGATATGTTGGTCAAAGCCCAAACCTTGCCAAATCTTTAGCTGCTCAGCGATTTGGGTTGCCACCTGAGAGAACAACTCAAGTGATAATTTATGAGAGATGATGGCATCAATAAAATCAATAGGTTGCAACAATCCGCGAGTGGGATGCTGCCAGCGTACCAATGCTTCAAAACCTGAGATATCGCCCGTTTGTAGAGCAAATTTGGGTTGATAGTAGGTGACGAACTGACCTTCGATGGTGGCTCTTCTAAGCTCGTATTCTAACTGTAGATGATCAGCATTGAGCTCAATAATGGATTTGTTATACCAATACACATCATCGCCACCGTGCTGCTTGACGTAGTTTAATGCTTTTTCAGCTTTGGTCAATAAGCCGATAAACTCATTATCATTTTCGGGATAGTAGCTGACCCCAACAGAGACATGGCAATATACTTCGGTATTTGTGGCGCCATTATCATTGACAAAAAAAGGACGCTCACACATTTGCATTAAACTGTCTAGCTGATGGCGCACCATATTGGCGTCACTACACTCAAACAATAAAGCAAAGTCATCACCGCCAAAATGTGAAAAACAGCGCAAATGATCAAGTGCCAGTGCCTTAATCCGCAATACAAAATCCTCAACCAAAGTGTTGATGTATTCAGGTCCTAACAATGTAGCAAGGTTGCGATAACGATCGATATTGACACGGACAATCACCACTTCTTGATAGCTCTCTAACAACAGCTCACTGGTCTGACTCAAAAATACCTTACGGTTTGGCAGTCCAGTCACCTCATCATGATTGAGCAAATGCACCATTTTCTTTTTATTTTTTACAACGATCGAGGTATCTCGAATCGTGCCGACATAGTACGGCGTATCATCTAGGTAGATTCTGCGGTAAGTGATATGGCAATCAACATTGTGCCCGTAACGGTTTGCTATGGAAAAATCAATTTCACAGAACCCTGTGCTGTCCAAACTGCTAATCAGATTTTTTAATACCAATTGTTCATCTTCTGATAACAATTCAGCGGCGTATATGCCAAGCGGACGCCCAAGCAAAAAATCTTCCGTGTAACCGATCATGCGCTCATAAGTCGCATTGACCGATAAATAATACAAATTTGCATCTAGGATAAAGATAGCATCTTCATATTGTTCACAGAGTTTGATCAATAATTGCTGTTTGTCCGCCAGTGGCATCGGTGTGAAAGCAGTCATAACTGAACTCATAAAATGGATTAACTATACTAAGGGTGAACACGTGGCAATAGCGCCTGCAATGTTGCTAAGGCAACCACTGGTGCAGTTTCTGTTCGTAACACCCTTACGCCAATTTGCCAAGGCTCAAAACCGACACTTTGTGCCTGCTTGCATTCCTCATCACTTAATCCACCTTCAGGACCAATCAACAATTCGATATAAGGCGCTGGCTGCTGTAATATTGTCAATAGCGAATCAGGCATAGCAGGTTGTCCCGCCTCTGGTACGCTCAGCTGCAGACGCAAATCGGCTGTTTGCTGTAATACATGATAATAAGTATCCTGACTAAGGGTAGTGACCATAGAGCTGACAGCCGATTCCACCTTTACAGGTGTGGTCATCGGTAGGGGCTTGAGCCAATCGTTAATAGCGATAGGAGCAAAGATAAGGGGCGGGCGATTGAGTCCACATTGCTCACAAGCGGCAATGGCGATTTGTTGCCAATGGGCGAGCTTTTTCTCCACTTGGGCAGGTTTTAGATTGACCTCGCCATGATGACTGCTTAGCAACTGAATGGCAGTGACCCCAAGCTCAGTAGACTTTTGAATGGCATAATCCATTCGCTCTGCGCGACTCATCACCAGCCCGATTTTGGTAAATATCGCTGTACTACGATCCTCATTTATATGAGCAAGCAGGGTAACAGTGGCGTGTTTTTTGCTGATGGCGAGTAGCTGTACTTGATACTCACCCCCAAAGCCATCAAACAAAACACCTTGGTCACCAATATTTGCTCGTAATACACGGCACCAATGATGAACAATACTCTCTGTTAATTCGACACTATCACCGATAGACAAGCTGCTTAGCTGAGGGTGAGCGGTCTCTGATTGGTTGCTATCATCATTAACAGCATAAAAAAAACGTCGCACAGTGGCTGAGTCCTATAATGTGATCATACTATTTTGAAACATATTAGCAGAATATTGTTGACATGGGTAAAGGATCGTTATCCGTACTACTGTTACTACTATAGTCAGGGAACAGTAATATCGATACATCAAGTACTGCTGGTATCAATTTTTCTTGCTTGCTGTAGCTAGCTGACAGAGGCTGAAAAAAATTTATACCAGCAGCACGGTAGCGTTTTTGAGATATTTTAACTATATATGTCAATGATTGTACTCTGGGATTCATATACTCATATCAATTGTTAGGGGTTTTCCACGTTAATCCTTGATAATTGCATAAAAATTTTGGCTATAAAAAAACTGGCGCTCCTAGGAAGAACGCCAGTTATTGAATCATTTGCTAAGCGGTTATTGATGGACTAAGCCCAGTGCTTCAATCAAGCGTTTGTTGGGCTCAACCTTATTCATGCTATAAAAATGCATGGCGGGCACGCCCTCGCTGATTAGGCGCTCGCATAAGCGGTAGACCACCTCAAAGCCAAACTCGCGAATCGCCTTGCTATCATCACCAAAATCAGCCAACTGTTTACGCACATAACGCGGGATATCAGCGCCACAGCTGTCAGCAAAACGCATCAGGTTGCTAGAGTTGGTAATGGGCATGATGCCAGCAACCAAAGGCTGTGCAACCGTATCAATACCGCGTTTTTCTAGGCGCTCACGCAGATACAGATAGCTATCAGCGTTGTAGAAAAACTGCGTAATCGAAGCATTGGCGCCTGCTTTATATTTATTGACCAAGTTGTCGACATCAAGCTCAAAGCTACGAGCTTGCGGATGCATTTCAGGGTAGGCGGCTACTTCGATACGGAAGTGATCACCTGAATGCTCACGGATAAACTTTACTAAGTCTAACGCAAATGGCAGCTCACCTATGTCGACCTGACCTGATGGCAAGTCACCACGAAGCGCAACAAGACGGCTGATACCTAAGCTCTTATAAAGATCAAGCAATTCAGCAATTTCACTTTTATCATCGCCAATACAAGACATATGCGGCGCAATATCAGTGTCACCGCGAGCGCATAAGGCTTGGACGATATCTAAGGTGCGGCTACGGGTTGAACCGCCCGCACCGTAAGTTACCGAAAAATACGCAGGCGATAGCTTGTTCAGCTCATCATAAGTGCTGAGGAGCTTTTCGTGTCCTTGCTCAGTTTTGGCAGGGAAAAACTCAAAGGAGAAAGCAGGCTTAGTCACAGTCTGACTCCCTTTAATATTTATAAGCGTCGGGCTTAAATGGACCTTCGACAGGCACACCCAAATACTCAGCTTGTTTTTCAGTCAGCTTGGTTAGCGTACCGTTAAAGCCTGCAACCATCGCAGCGGCAACTTCTTCGTCTAGTTTCTTTGGCAGTACTTTGACATATAAGTTTTCAGTACGCGTATCAGCTGGCAAGTCGGCGAATTTTTCTTCGAACAGATACATCTGCGCCAATACTTGGTTGGCAAATGAGCCGTCCATGACGCGTGATGGATGACCAGTGGCGTTACCTAAGTTCACCAAACGACCTTCAGCAAGCAAAATCAAATAATCGTTCACGTCGTCTGAGCGGAAGATTTGATGGACTTGTGGTTTCACTTCTTCCCAGCGCCAGTTGTCACGCATAAACTGAGTGTCAATTTCAGTATCAAAGTGACCGATGTTACAAACGACAGCACCTGGTTTTAGTGCGGCTAACATGTGTTTATCACAAACATGATAGTTGCCAGTGGTGGTGACAATCATGTCTGTGTCTTCTAACAGGCGAGTGTCGATGCCTTCCGCGCCGCCAGTATTGTCGCCATTGATGTACGGTGACAGTACTTCATAGCCGTCCATACAAGCCTGCATCGCGCAGATAGGATCAACTTCTGAGACCCGTACAATCATACCTTCTTGACGTAAGCTTTGCGCTGAACCTTTACCGACATCGCCATAACCGATCACTAAGGCGCGACGACCAGCAAGGAACATATCAGTAGCACGTTTGATAGCGTCATTTAAGCTATGACGGCAGCCGTATTTGTTGTCATTTTTAGACTTAGTAACGGCGTCGTTAACGTTGATCGCTGGTACTTTAAGTGTGCCTTTATTTAGCATTTCAACTAAGCGATGTACACCAGTGGTGGTTTCTTCTGAAATACCATGGATATTATCAAGTAGCTCAGCATAATCATTGTGAATCAAAGCAGTCAAATCGCCGCCGTCATCCAAGATTAAGTTAGCATCCCAAAGTTTACCTGATTCTTCACCGCCAACGTGGATTTGCTGACGTAAGCACCACTCATACTCTTCTTCGGTTTCGCCTTTCCAAGCATAAACAGAGATACCAGCAGCAGCAATTGCCGCAGCAGCATGGTCTTGGGTTGAGAAGATATTACATGAGGTCCAGCGTACTTCAGCACCTAACGCGACTAGAGTCTCGATAAGGACGGCAGTCTGGATGGTCATGTGAATACAGCCGACGATTTTGGCGCCTTTAAGTGGCTGGTCTGCTTCGTAGCGACGACGCAAGCCCATTAGGGCAGGCATTTCGGCTTCAGCAAGGGTGATTTCACGGCGGCCGTAATCAGCTAAGCTAATGTCAGCGACTTTATAGTCAGTGAAAGCGGGATCGATCGTATGGGCAGATGGGGTATTAGACACTGCGTCCATAATATGCTCCTATCAGTGGTTAATTTATGATAAAAAGAATAAAAACGCAGGTGTCGTTATTTGCGCTGTCAATAATGAATGAAACAATTATTTAACAGTTACCGAGCCTAACATGATGACTGATTAGCATAGCTTGTGCATAAATCTCAAACGTAACTATTAATTCATATGGCGCAACACCTCTCGGAGGTCGTTATTGTAATGTATGGCGCTTAACTTGTCACCTATTGGCTGAGGTAAATAGGTGACGGTTATGGCATATAAAATTATTGTATATGCCTGAGAGCTGATATACAGGCATAAAAAAAGGCCATCGATGGATAGCCTTTATTATTGATAATACAATTTTTAAGTGATGCTAAATAAGTTTAGAACCAGTTATAAGTGAGTGAGGTGAAAAAGTTAGTACCGTCAGTATTATAACCCGGTAGTGTGGTGTACTTCTCGTTGGTAATATTGTTTAAGCGAGCGGTCAGACTTAGATTAGAATTCAGCTTATAATTTCCGCTAATATTAAATAGACCATAGCTGTCAACGAGTTGTGAGTCAGTGTTAGCAGGGTTGCTGTAATAATCACCTACATATTGATATTCAGCACGAATATCTAAGCTTGGTAAACGATAGCCTGCGTATACTAAGCCTTTATGCTCAGGGCGAATAGCAAGGAAGTTATCGTCGTTAGCACCACCACTGCTATCTTTAGCTTGTTGATAGTCGTAGCTACCACCGAACAGATAGCTATTTAATTCCCAGTCTGAAGTCAGTGATACCCCTTCTATTTTGGCTTCGTTGACGTTTTCGCTACCACCGGCAAAAGGATTACCAGGTACAGGTTTAGTGACATAGGTAATTAAGTCTTCGACATTGTTGCGATAGCCAGTTAAACGCGTAGACTGGAGTGGTGTGTCATATTTTATGAAAACTTCATAATTATCACTAGTTTCAGCTTTTAAATCAGCATTACCACCGAAAGGTGAATACAAATCATTGAAACTAGGTGCTCGGAACCCTTTAGCGTAACTGGCACCGATGCGTAGATTGGGGTTGATGTGTAGCGCGCCACCTAAATTATAAGTGGTCTCATCACCATACTGTGAGTTGTCATCATAGCGTAGGTTGGCTTGTGCATCGAACTTATCATTAGCCAATACATAACCCAAAAATGCACTGGTCACATCACGATCATCAACATCAAAGTCGCTGGTATCAATGCTTTGATTGAGATATTCCACACCATAAATACCTTTACCTAATGCCAGTTGCTGCTGAACCACTAAGCTGATTTGATCTTGCTTAGTATCATAAAAACTTTGGTAAGTTTCGGTGTCTATTTTATCTATTGAATGACCATACTGAAGCTTTACGGATGAGCCGGGCAGATAGCGCCAGTCTACGAATGCTTGTGCTGAGCCAATCTCTTGGTCAGAGTAAACATTAGGAGCTGCACCATTATCAAATTCGGTGGTTGATTTGCTATACAGAGCGCTAGCACCAGCCAGCAACTGCTCATTGATACGTTGAGTCAAAGCGATACTAAAGTTATCGCTCTCAAAGCCATCATCATCTTTGTTATAACTAAAACTGTTTGACGGTACCGTAGCATTGATACCATCGGTCTCATTATGACTGGCTGACAGACTTAGTGCTGTGCCTTTGTCAGTAGCTAACTGTGCGCTGGCACCATATAGATACTGATTGTTTGAACCAACACCTGCGGTAACAGAGAAGTTGCTCTTTTTAACATTACTACCTTTAGTAAAAATTTGAATGACGCCGCCCATAGCGTCTGCGCCATAGATACTAGAGCCTGATGCACCATATAAAATCTCGATACGATCAATCTGATCTGTAGGGAGTAGATTTAATGCGGCTGTACCCGTACTGATTGAGCTATAACGAACACCATCAATAAGTACTAAAATCTGTTTGCCATCATAGCCGCGCATATAAATATTGGACACGGTACCCATGCCGCCATTACCGTAATAACTAATACCCGGTTGACGTTGAATCACTTCAAGAGCAGTCTGACCTTGATAACGTTGTAGCTCTTCTTTATCAATGACGCGAGTCTGAGCAATCACGTTGCTGGTTTTAGTTGGCGTACGAGTGGCGGTCACCACAATTTTATCAAGCTCAACTTGTGGTAGTTCGCTATCACTGATGACACTGACATCAGCTGCGGCGTTAGCACTCATAGCAAATGCGCTAAGTGCGCTTAAAATACACAATCGAAGATAAGTGGTCGAAGATGAACGTGATAAAACCATAGGTAGTTCCAAAGTAAAAAAAGCAGAAGTTACAGAAGCGAAATCTGAGTAGCTAGAAATTACAAAAAGTAATAAATAGACCTCTTGCAAAAGTCATAGATTAAGCTCGAAATTAACGATACCAGCAAACAGCTTCATTCTAAGATCATAGCGCTGACGACGGTTGCGATATTTATGAGCCACGATCTTGAATAATTTGATCAAGCCTATTTTGTGTTCAACCATAATACGGAACTTTGCCAGATAATGATTCGCCTGTTTGCATATCTCTAATAACTGACC
>NZ_CAJGZK010000025.1 GCF_904846215.1 Psychrobacter glacincola
ATGTCATCAAAGCTGTTCATGCTGCCAGCCATTTGCTCGGCTAGTTTTTTAATGTCAGATTGAGTAGTCATTGCTTATTCTCCAGTTAGTGGATTATAAGCAGTTACACAGTTTTTAGGAAAGGCTCGAAACAGCTCAAGCTTATGCTAATGTTCCCTATAGGTTTAAAGGAATAAATAAAGCAAAAAGAAACTTGATGATTATTCCGGCAGTCTCTGCGTGCTCTCGTGACTACATTCCTATGGGGTTTCTTGATGCAGAAACTATCGTAACAGACCTCGCATTCATGATTTTAGACCCTGATATCTATGTGTTTTCTATACTTAACAGTAGTTTGCACCAATTATGGGTAAGAACTGTTACAGGTCGTTTAGGAGATGGTTACCGATACTCATTAGGCGTTTGCTATAACTCTTTTCCTACACCAGTTTTTTCAGAATCTGATAAAAATGAGCTTCGTTTATCGGCATTAAATATACTTGAAGCACGAGAAAAGCACTCTGATAAAAATCTTTTTCAACTTTACTCTAAAGGAAAGATGCCTGAAGACTTACTAATTGCTCACATTGAGAATGATAAATTGGTTGAGCGAATTTATGGTTATTCTGGTTTTACAGAAGATCAGTTGTTAGAAAATCTTTTTGCTATTTATTTTACCGAACAGGAACGCTGTAATGCCTAATCTAATGCACTTTGAATATGCTCAAACTGGTGCTAGCTCAAACGAAAACTCTATGGGTATGCGAGCAATGCAAGCGCGAGCCTATGCCGCTCGTAATAGTCAGTACCTATTGCTAAAAGCGCCTCCTGCATCAGGTAAATCACGCGCCCTCATGTTCTTGGCACTGGATAAGCTACATAATCAAGGCATCAAAAAAGCGATTGTAGCAGTGCCAGAGCGTTCTATTGGCGGATCCTTTAGATCAACAGAATTAACTAAATATGGTTTCTTCTATGATTGGGAAGTTGACGACAACAATGATCTTTGTGTTCCTGGTGGCGAAAGTAGTAAAGCTAAAGCGTTTAAGCGTTTTATGGCAAGCAACGACAGGATATTGATTTGTACTCATGCCGCACTGCGTTCAGCCTTTCAAGCAATGGAAGATGATGTATTTAATGATTGCTTAATCGCAATTGATGAATTTCATCATTTATCAGCTGATGAAGCTAACATTTTAGGTGGTGTGTTGCGTAGCATCATGGCAAATACCAATGCCCATATTGTTGCTATGACAGGCTCATACTTCCGTGGCGATAGTATTCCTGTGCTGACACCTGAAGATGAAGCCCAGTTTGATAAAGTTTCTTTTAACTATTATGAGCAGCTCAATGGTTATAACTATTTAAAGTCGCTCGGTATTGGCTACCACTTCTACCAAGGTCGATATACTGATGTCATTCATGAGGTGCTTAACTCAGAAGAAAACTATGGTAAAAAAACCATTATTCATATACCAAACGTAAACTCGGGTGAATCAACTAAAGAAAAATATGATGAAGTAGATGCTATTCTTGAAGTGCTGGGTGAAGCTGGTAAAAGAGATCCTGAAACAGGCGTTATTCTCGTTACACGGCCCGATGGTACAGTCATTAAGGTGGCAGATTTAGTTGAGGAAAACGAGCGAGATATTATCCAAAACTATTTACGTAATATGAATCACGTAGACGATATGGATATCATTATTGCTTTGGGTATGGCAAAAGAGGGTTTTGACTGGGAGTGGTGCGAGCACGCACTCACTGTTGGGTATAGAAGCTCACTGACTGAAATTATTCAAATCATTGGTCGTTGTATTCGAGATAGCGAAAATAAAAGCCACGCTCAATTCACCAATCTTATCGCGCAACCTGACGCTGCAAACGAGAATGTCACCATTGCTGTAAACAATATGCTGAAGGCTATTACTGGTTCTTTATTAATGGAACAAGTCCTTGCCCCTAACTTTAAATTTAAAACAAAAAAAGATGGTGACTTCGAACCTACGCCACCGGGCACAATGAAAATAGGTGGTTTTAAAGAACCAAGCACCAAACGCACCAAAGCTATTATAGAGTCTGATTTGGCTGATTTAAAAGCTGCTATCTTGCAAGATGATAAGGTCATTGCAGCTTCGGCAGGTAAAGTCGATCCTGAGGTAGTCAATAAAATCCTTATACCGAAAATAATTCAGCGCAAATATCCTGATTTGACTGAAGCTGAACTTGAAGAAGTCAGACAGCAAGTAGTAGTCGATTGTGCAATAAGCTCAGCAGAAGTAACCGAGCAAGGCGGTAAGAAATTTATCCGCATGGCCGACAAGTTTATCAATATTGATGAGCTCCATATTGACTTGATTGATCAGATCAATCCTTTCCAAAAAGCATTTGAAATACTTTCAAAATCCATAACGACAGACGTACTCAAGCTTATCCAAGAATCCATTGAAACCACTCGTATTCAAATGGACTTTGAAGAGGCTAAGCTGCTATGGCCTAAAGTTAAGCAGTTTGTGCATGAAAAGGGTCGTGAGCCTGACTTAAATAGCTCAGACTTTAATGAAAAGAGGCTTGCTGAATGTGTCATTTATATTAAGCAACAAAAACGCAAGAGAGCAACTGCATAATGAAGAATGAAGAGTGGCAAGTTTTAAAGTCGATGGAATTAGATGATTGGCTAAACTTCATTGATAGTAATGACGAGTTAGGTATTACAACGATTAAAGCAAAGTCGCGGGCACCTACAGCAGATGAGCATTTAGTCGCTAAATTCCAAGAGATAAGCGACTTCTACAACGCTAATAAACGCTTACCTGAGAATAATATGGCGAATATTAGTGAGCTTATGCTGTTTAAGCGTTTAGAGTCTATTAAGAATAACAATGAGCAGTGCCATGCTTTAGTAGATTTTGACGAATTCAACCTGTTACCACTTACGCATGAAGTCGCTGCATCAGAACCTGAACTGGTTGAAAGAGAGATCAATTCGTTTGAAGATATCTTTGAAGATGATGATTTTGGCTTACTCGGGGACTCTGATCAGAGCATCTTCAACATCAAACATATTAAAGTAGATAAACGAGCTGAGACTGACTTTGTTGCTCGCCGTAAACCATGTAAGGATTTTGATAAATATAAAGACTTGTTTCCTGTTGTTCAAAAAGAGTTAAATAGTGGTCAACGTAAGATCATCGAGTTTGAAGGAACTGGCTACAATATTAATGAAGGTAGTTTTTACATCTTAGATGGTATTTTATTGTATGTAGACAAGGTTAGCTTAACTTCAAAAGATCAAGTTATAGATGGGGTTGTCGTAAGAAAAGATGGGCGTACAAGGTGTATTTTTGAGAATGGAACAGAATCAAATATGCTTTATAGGTCGCTTGCCAAAGTCCTGTCTAAAGAAGGGAAAATTGTCTCGCCTAAAGGGGAGTATTTCTCTGATATCAAAAGCATCAACGAAGAAGATGAGTCAGCTGGGTTCATTTATATTTTAAGCAGTCAAAGCCAAGACTCTCGCATCCAAGCCATACCAAATCTATTTAAAATAGGCTATTCACGCACACCAGTTAAAAAGCGTATTGCAAATGCTGCCAATGAGCCTACTTATTTAATGGCTCCAGTCGAAGTTGTTGCCAGCTATGAGTGCTATAACATGAATACGCAAAAGTTTGAAAACTTAGTACATACCGTATTTAGAGATGTTTGCATTGATGTGGAGATTGCAGACTTACAAGGTAATATGTGCAAACCTCGAGAATGGTTCAGTGTGCCTTTGGAGCAGATAAATACAGCGATTGACTTGATAGTGAATGGGCAGATTGTAAACTATAGATATAACTCGACTATTAGGAAAATAGAGCTGAAGTAAGGGTTGGCGTAGGCTTATAAGAGGTTTGGAACATATTTATTATGCTACTACAAACTAAAGTATTGTAAGAAAATAGATATACAAAATGGGAGAAGCCGTTATTGTAATCTTTCAATCGAAGGAAATCTAGACTTCAATATTTCATTTTCTAGAGTTACCTCAATAATAAGCCTTTTAGCTTCCATCAATTTAAATAAAACTATATCGTTTTGCGCTTTATCTGTAAAAACTGTCACTGAATAAGATGATTTATTTGGAAGATATAAAATTTATTTACTATTAGACTTGAGCTAATACTTTTTGTATAGCTAAAACAAAACCAGTTTTAAATAATGTTCGACCAACTTCATCTTTAATTGCACCATACTTTGATACAGTCCAGCCTAGCTTATTAATTTTCTCTTCCTTAATAGCATCCTGTAGGGCTTCAATATCACTATCTAACAGCATCCCACTTAATGAAGGTAATACTTGCACAACTTGTGAATTTTGATTTATAGGAGCTATCTTATTAGGACGCATATCTATGTTCACCTCAATGTTCTGTTTAAGGATGCGATTTTCTGACTTTAATTTATTTTTTTCTGCAATAATTTGACCAAAAACAGCTCGCATTGCAGGGTCAGACAGATATTTTAATAACTCCATATCTGATGCGACATCATATTTCCTAGATTGAGGAGAGGGTGGTTTTTTCATGGTAGTATTGGCTTTAGTTGCCCAAGCGTCAATCAGAAGCCTGTAGTGACTACCTGACTTATTACGAATGCTAACAGTGCTGATACCACCACTAGCTTTCGACAGTCTTCCAATATGAGCAATAGAATAATCGTGCTCATCTTTATTAAATTCAGTTTCTAGTAAAGTATTCAGATTGTCTAACGAATCTTTCGTACGTTGACTTTTACCTTCCTTTAAATCATCTAAAATTATGTCGATATTGATATCCATAAGATATTTCTCCTCTCATTTACTTAGGTTAGGGATTTAATATTGATATAATTAATAGGCTGCTTAACGGTTTCCTGTAATACACTCATACTGTCATCTAAGAGTTTACTATCTTGCATAAACTCTTCTAACTCAATATAGTTTGCCACTTTACTAAGGCCATCTAACTTGTCTTTTGAATTAACTTGTAATGCCATTTGTCTAACCATAGCGTTCGCAGCAATAAGTTGCTGATTCTTATTTAAACTTAGAAACGGTGGCATATAACCCTGACGTATCATCATTCGACTGATAATTTGAGTCATATCTTGAATGATTGAAGTCTTCTTAACATCATCAAGCATATCTGGATAAATTTCTGCATCATCGCAAATTAAGGATAGTTGTAGCAACTCAGATTTTGTTTCTATAAATCCAATTCTGATATCGTTCTTGGAACCAACTGCTACTATTTTATTTTTATGATCATCTTTATCCCGTTCTTGCTCAATTTCAACCAAACGATAAATGAGATTGAGAGTTGCAATTAAGTCCTTAGTATACTCATCTGCTTCTAACGATTGCTTCTCACGTCGTCGCTGCAATTCTTGTAATTTGTTATGATGAGTAAAAGGCTTACCTTTAGCTTCTGCTTCGTACTTTATTTCCTCAATATTTTCTATCTCTCCCTCTAGTTCTATAGCTAAATTTGCAGCTTCAGAGGCTTTGTAACTCATAAAGTTCAAGTGTGCAGTGAGTGCTGGTAAGTATTGAGCGTCAGTGATAAACCAGCGACAGCGAACGCAATTTTCAGGACCATGAGGCACAACTCCGTAAATTTTTCGCGAAACAACACTTGAGTCCTTAATAAGCTCTCCACCGTTCCAGCACCCTGCTACAGTTCCAACTTCATCAGATTTAACTGTATTGCCACCAACTAGACATAGACCATGATGTCGTTTTTCCCATCCTATAGGATTACGATTAACCAAAGCAGCTTGAATCGAATTATTATCGTGGTAAGCCATTTTACATTCGATCTGACTCATTTCAGCATTCTTAAGAAAAGTTTGAACACTTTTTTTTGACACATCTTCAAGACGATCTTCCGCCTCAATCATTTTTTCTTTCATGACTGCTGGGGTAAGTTTGGCGTAGTAAATAGTCATAAGTAGGCGTGAGTGACCTGCTAACAGCTTAGAAACCACTGGCAAAGGTAATTTTGCATCCATGATATAACATGTTATGAGGGAGACTCTAAGGCTATGCAGAGGGAACTCAGTTTTAGTTTTAGTAGTCTTATAACCCTTACCATAATCGTGAACTAGTTTAAAAAATGTACCATCGGATAATGTGTCTCCTGATAGACGAAGATTATCTTCAAGTTTAGATAGAAGCTTGTACCAAAGAGTTGGAATTGAGGCATCATTGATTGGTTTGCTCCTATCCTCCAAGTCAGTTGCAGTCGCATCACGCATCAAAAAACAACTATCATTCATTGCATCAAGATATGATTCAGATACTTTACGTTGTGTATGTTTAAGTGTTAATTCATTACAATCTGTAGGCTTACTGATAGGATTATATTTTTCTTGCCAATTTCTCAATTTTTCCAACCAATATAATACATCTTCGTTCTGCCATGGAATTTCATAGCCTCGCTCTACTTCATCTTTGTTTTGGTCTGCGGTCTTGTTAGTGCTGATGTATAATCCTGTAGACTCCATTTCCATTACATTATTTTTAAACTGACGAAAAACTCCTTTTTTATAATTTCTATATGCAAATGAATGCTTAGTATTTCTTATCCATTTGCCATTTTCATAACGCATAGTATCTGCTTCACCTGAGTCCAACATCCTAACTTGATAAGTTCGAAGAGGCAGATGTAATTTGATGAATAAGCACATTGCGACAACAGGTGACCAAATTTCATAGATAATAATATTTTGCTTGTCTTTTCTAATATTTCTACTACGCCATATACAGTCTGAGCTATGCTGAAGAAACCGTAGAGATAAACTTGGTAAACTAAGCACAATAACCGGAGTTTATCATGACCAATAAAATAAGAACCTACAGTACAGAATTCAAAGCCGAAGCCGTTAAGAAGATAGCAGACAATAATGGCAATATCTCAGCCACAGCAAAGCAGCTCGGCATAGCCATGCAAACTTTATCCAACTGGCACAATAAAGCCAATCAAGGCAAGCTTGCAGGGACTGAACATTACGATCCACAGCTTATGGTCATTATAGAAGAGAACAAGCGCCTAAAACGCCAGCTCAAAGTAGCGGAGGAGGAGCGCGAGATACTAAAAAAGGCCACAGCGTACTTTGCAAAGCACAGCTAGTGAAGTACGCCTTTATTGAAGATAATCAGCAGCTTTTTAGTATCACTCGGATGTGCCGTGTGTTACATGTAAAGCCATCAAGCTACTATGACTGGCTAAGCCGTGGTCTCAGCGACCAGCAGATACATAGAAACCAGTCTGAGCTACTGGTTAGAGCCGCTCACAGTGAAACTCGTGAGCGTTACGGCGTCGAGCGTCTACATGCGCATCTGAGTGAGCAAGGGCATGATATCAGCACTTATATGGTGAGACGCATCAAAGAAGAGCACGGCATCAAATGCCTGCGTCATAAGCGCTTCAAAGTGACAACCGACTCTGATCACAACAAACTTGTCTATGACAATGTGCTCAATCAGCAGTTTGATGCCAAGCGTCCTAATGAATCTTGGGTCAGTGACATTACTTATATCTGGACAAATGAGGGCTGGCTGTACTTAGCTGGAGTGAAAGATTTATACACCAAAGAGTTAGTCGGTTATGCTATCAATAAACGCATGACAGCAGATTTAGTATGCCGTGCGCTCAACATGGCCATTAAGAACAAAAGACCAAGCCAAGGACTGATTGTTCATTCTGATAGAGGTAGTCAGTACTGTAGCCACGCGTATCACAAGATTATCAAGCAACAGCAGTTTAAAGGGTCAATGAGTGCTAAAGGTAATTGCTTCGACAACGCGCCAATAGAAAGCTTCTGGGGCACATTAAAGAATGAGCTGGTATATCACCAAGACTATAAAACAAGGTTTGCAGCCATCAGTGATATCATTGGATATATCGAGCTGTACTACAACCAAACAAGGATTCAAAAGGGCTTGGGCTATAAATCGCCAAGACAGGTGTGGTTTGACTTCTATCGTCAGGCTGCGTAATTAAAATCTCCCAAGTTTGGTTCTACGGATTTGACGGCAGGGGTCAGTCGTTATCATTATTATCAATAAGTTTCTGTTCAACTTCAAACCAATTACTATTAGACACTCGTCCTTCATGCGTCAATTTTTCATGTGCCCATATCCAGTCTTTAAAATCACCCCTAGGTTCAGGGCATAAAATATTGCGAAGGTCGCATATATAACGATAGGGTAAAGGGTTATAAACAGATTCAGTATATTGTTTTTTTCTCTGTTGCTTCTCGAAGGGGTTCGTATATAGCTTAATGACAGACCCATTATCATCTTCTTCACTAAAATGCTCTGTCAACAACCATTCAATAAAATCAAAAATATGATTCATTAATACTACAGTGGATGAATTATCTGAGCGTTTGGTATTTTCAAATATTGAAGTCTTAAAATCATCAGTTGAGATTTGCCAACCATTCTGCTTGGCTTCAAAGAATGTAACTATGTCTGACGCCCAAAGTGCATTAGAAGTTAAATAGACGTCAAAAAATATACACAAAGCGTCTAATTTAGTGTGTTGCGATGTGTCCTGAGCATTCATCCATTCTTCTGCAAATTCACGCCACGATTCCCAAGCCTTACCATGCCTTTTCGTCAGCCATCCGAGAGTGAGGTCACTAGTTCTGCCATCGTATTTAGCTTGTTCAGTTGCTTTCATTATTTATCCCTAACCTTGGATTCTTTCCTGTAAATAGTCCACTAGGATCAATATCATCAAAACCATGGCGCATTAATGCATTCCAGCTCAAGTTATTATTTTGTTTAGAGTCCTCTTTAGAAAGCATAAGTCTTTCTGTAGCATCATTTAAATCTGCCGTAATTTCGATGGACGTTGGGGTAGTGTAAACAGCTTGCGATTCTATAGATGCATGATGTAAGCACTTCTTAATGACTATCTCTTGTACACCTGCGCGACGCAAACGTCTTCCGTAGCTATGACGGTGAGAATGTGGTGATAAACCGTCAGGTTTACTGGGATTAAGACCAATTCGCTTAAGACCTCGATGATAACTGTCATGAAAAGCATTTAAAGTATAAGGGTTACCAAGATGACTGTGGTGAAAGCTTACGAAAGCGTAAGGATGATGACGATCAACACTTATTAGAAGTCGAATATAATCTTGCCAAAGCTTTGCAAATACCTTACCAAAAATTGTAGGGAACCAATGTACTTCAATGTATTCGTCTTTACTATCTGTAACTCTTGCTTTCCATCCAACACGTTTTTTACCTATTAATTCATTACGGGGACTTAGAGCATATTTTTCTTTTAGGTAAGCAGCTCTAGTGGTCTTTCCAGAGCGTCCACGCCACCCATTAGGAGCTTTTCCATCTTCAGGATGATAAATACGAACTTTCACATTATCAGAGTCAAAGGGATCTATAAGAACATCTTCAATCCAAAGGTGTAAAGCTTCGGACTCTCTTAAACCACCACCGTGTAGAAGTAATAGAATCAGCTGATCACGAATAGCAACCCTAAGGTCTTTTGCACCTCCTAAGCCATCAATATAAAAACTTTCGAAATAGTGCTCTGGAAATTCTATCGCTTCTTGTTTTTGCTTACCTAATGAACGTTTACCTTGTACCCTACGAGCATTTCTAGAGGTGGAATTAATCTGCTTATCTTTAATATGACCTAGAAAATCATACTGATTTTTACGAAACCAAGCTGCGTAATTGAGCCTTTGCGTAACACTATCTGCTTCAACCATTGGGTTGATTGAATTTAGATTATATTCTTCTACCATCCAATCGGTTAATCTGCTTAAAGCATTTATGTGTAACCTTGCAACCTGCTTACTACAAGGTAACCAATATAAGCCTGATGGATCTAAACCTTCTTCATTAATAGTTCCTGTGTACAAGCGACTACTAAATATTTCAAATAAGTTTCCAGGCGACTCAAAGCCACTTGTATTAGCAGTCATATATTCAATTAGAAGCTGAGTAGCTTTTATATAATTATTGATTGTGGAATGACTCTTACCATCTCTTTTTAACTTTAATGCATAGTCCATTAATGGTTTTAAGATTTCATTACTCTCACTAATTAGAACAGGAATCTCTGAATAGACTCCCGAATCATCTTGAATTACTTTTGCCCTAACTCTGACAGTCTTCATGTATTTAACTCTATATGCTTTAAGCTAATCTATATATTATACACTTTTTACTAGAACTAATGTGTTTAATGTTATCTAAAAAAAGACTCTTTAGGAGAGTCTCTTATATGTTTTATACACTTATCAGTACTAGTAATAACTATGCGGTGATGAAGAACAAGACTTTGATTATATAAACGACATTGATTTTCTAAGTCACCTATGCGGTGATGAAATAAAACTTATTTGGAGAAAGGGTATGAAACTATTGATTGCAAATATGAACTGTGGCGGTTGTGCCCGTGGTGTGACAGCAGCTATTCAGAATATCGACTCAAAGGCCAAGGTTAAGATTGATTTAGCAGCCAAAGTGGTCAGTATCGAAACCATCGCCAGTATTGAGCAGATGACAGCTGCTTTAGCAAAAGGCGGTTTCCCTGCACAAGCGCAATGAATCAGCCTTATAAACGCGCAGCCTATCTGTTTGACAGAAAGGACGATGGGCTGAATCACATCTGAAAATATTGACCAGTTGAAAAAAATCTGACATGGGCAACTGCATCTTAGTGATGCGTTTGCCCCGCGCCTTTGGTTATAGGTCTACTTTTAATGATAAAAAGTGGACAGTGTTATCAAAATGAATACTTTATCTATGACACGAGTTATCGGCAAGCGCATGCAATATTCCGCAGGATTCAGCTAGCGCTTCACTTGCGCATTTTTGCCGCAACGCTAGTAGATGTTGCTTTAATTGTATCAGCTCTTCCATACGTGTCTCTACCGCATCGATATGCTCATCCAATAGCACATTGACCTCACCGCAGTTTTCATCAGGTTTATCTCTATATTGAAGCAGGGTTCGTACTTCATCCAAAGTCATATCGAGCGTACGGCAGTGCAGGATAAATTGTAGACGCTCAAAATGCGCTTCATTATACAAACGATAGTTGCCTTGGCTACGCGCAGGTTTTGGTAATAACCTCTCTTTCTCATAATAGCGAATGGTTTCGACCGTCGCACCGGTGCGCGTGGCAAGCTCACCAATTTTGATTAGCATGTGTATCTCCTTAAATAGTATTTTCTATTATCTAAACAATAAAGTAACTATAAGGTTTGCTGATAAAAAATCAAACCTCTTTATCGTTAAAAGTCTTGACCCTAAAGTTACTATAGGGTTCATACTGCCTTTAACAAGAGGAGAAGTGATTATGCAATATCATATTGAAGGTATGGACTGTGCCAGTTGTGTTGGTAAAATCGAGCGGGCGTTAATGCGAATACCTGGTGTCTCTGAGGTTCAGTTAAACTTTGCGACTCAAAAGCTAGAGCTAACCTTGGCGCCTGATACGAATACTGGCGTTAAAGATATCGAGAAAACCATTAAAAGCCTAGGGTTTGGTGTGTCAGCGTTAACGGGTCAACAAAATGAGAGGGGCAATGATGGTAATCAATCAGCGGTGGACAATCAGCGCTGGTGGCAAACCATAAAAGGCAAACAGGTCATTGGTACGGGGCTTTTGATGGGTGCCGCATATGTATTGTCTTTAATTTTCCCTGAATATGGCGCATGGGCTTTTATTGCCGCTGTGGCTATCGGTGTCCTACCATTTGCTCGCAAAGCTTCTGCACTGGCGTTAGCAGGATCGCCTTTTTCAATTGAAATGCTCATGTCTGTTGCGGCTATTGGCGCGCTTATCATAGGTGAAGCTGAAGAAGCGGCTGCCGTGGTCTTTTTATTCTCGGTTGGGGAGCTATTAGAGAGTGTCGCAGCTAATCGTGCGCGCGCAGGAATCAGAGCATTATCGTCGCTTGTGCCAAAGACAGCTATTTTACTGGACGCGCAAGGACAACAACGTCAGGTGGCAGCGACTTCACTACAAGTGAATGATAAGGTGCTTGTGCGTCCTGGTGATAGAGTCTCTGCTGATGGCGTGATTGTTCAAGGTACGTCTAGCCTTGATGAGTCACCTGTGACGGGAGAGTCTGTTCCTGTTGCCAAAACCATAGGCGATGAGGTCTTTGCTGGATCTATCAACGTTGATGGGGTACTACAAATACGCGTAGAAAAAACAGCGGCAGATAATACAATTGCTCGTATTATTGAGCTTGTGGAGCGGGCACAAGCGTCCAAAGCACCGACTGCACGCTTTATTGAAGCCTTTAGCCGCTACTATACGCCTATCGTTATGGCGATTGCGGCTTTAGTGATTATTATCCCACCTCTATTGATGGGAGCAGAATGGGGAGTATGGCTATACCGTGGTTTAGCGCTATTACTGATCGCCTGTCCTTGTGCTCTTGTGCTGTCAACACCTGCCGCTATTGCCTCAGGTTTGGCTGTCGGCACGCGCCATGGACTGCTTATCAAAGGAGGTAATGTCATGGAGTTGGTGGGTCAGGTCAACACTGTCGCTTTTGATAAAACGGGTACTTTGACCGAGGGCAAACCTCGAGTAACCGATATCATTGATTTTAAAACAGTACATGGCGATGCTGAGGGTCGCGATAAACTACTGTCACTGTTTGCAAGTGTCGATGCTACCTCCAGTCATCCGCTTGCTATTGCTATTGTGGATCATGCCAAAGCCGCTAAGGTAGTCATACCTGGATCCTCCAACGCCTTTGCGACCGCAGGTAAAGCGGTTCATGCAACGGTTGCTGGACGCTCTTTGGCCATCGGCTCACCAGTCTACGTCGCTGAGAAAGTGATGTTGCCAGCTGAGCAGCAGATTCAAATTGAGATGCTACAAAATGATGGTAAAACGGTTTCTATTTTGTTTGATGAGCAAACGAGGGAGGCGCTCGGATTGGTCGCTCTACGTGATGAGTTACGAGAGGATGCAAAGCAGGCCATTGCCCAGCTTAACAAGATGAACGTGCGCTCCGTCATGCTCACAGGTGACAACAGTCGTACGGCAAAAGCGCTTGCCAGTCAGTTAGATATAGAGTGGAAAGCTGAGCTGTTACCTGAAGACAAGCTACGTCTACTCAGTGAGATGCAAAGCAATAGTAAAATAGCGATGATTGGTGATGGTATCAATGATGCACCCGCTTTGGCAGCGGCAGACATTGGCATTGCGATGGGCAGTGGCACGGATGTGGCTATCGAAACGGCTGATATTGCCCTATTAAAAAGCCGCGTGATAGACGTTGCTAACCTTATTGCCTTATCCCGCGCCACCATGAGAAATATCCATCAAAATGTCATATTTGCACTTGGGTTAAAGGGCATATTTCTGATAACCACTGTGCTCGGCGTGACAGGGCTTTGGATTGCTGTGCTAGCGGATACTGGTGCTACAGTACTGGTGACGCTGAATGCATTGCGTTTACTGCGTTTTAAAACAAGATCTTCCGATTAATTATCATTAAAGGATAAGGCGGTCGCAACTACATTGGGACCGTTTTATTAAACCTATCTCCTGCCTACAAGCAGTCAATGCACCTACCTTTAATCCAGAAATCGCCTAAACCTATCACTCTTCATCCAGAGTAAATCTGCGCCGATACTCACTTGGTGTCAAACCAACAATGCGCTTAAATATTTTACGAAACGCACTAACATCACTATAACCCACCTTCCACGCTATTTGCTCAACAGGCATTAAAGAGAACTGTAGAAAGTCTTTTGCACTACCAATGCGTAATCGCTGACAGTATTCTGTTGATGTCATGCCCGTCGCCTTATGGAAACGGCGCAGAAAAGTGCGCTCCTCTAACTGCGTACAACTGGCTAGGGTGGATAAATCAATAACCCGTGCTTCTGTTTTTTGTAGCCAATGCTGCACCTTTAGTATGGCGGCATCACCATGAGTGAGGTTGGGAGAAAACGCACTGTAATAGCATTGTTCACGCCTTGAGGGGTCAATTAACAATGCACGAGCGGCCTCATTCATCACCTGTGAGCCAAGAAAGCGGTCAACCATCCTAAGCCCCAAGTCCGTCCAAGCCATCGCGCCACCAGCGGTCACAATATCACCGTCTTCGATAATAATGCGATCGACATCCAGATCGACATCAGGGAAGCGCTGTTCAAACTCTTCTACATAACCCCAATGCGTGGTTGCCTTGCGCTTGGAGAGTAGTCCTGTTTCGCCCAATAAAAAAGCACCAGCGCAGACGGATGACAATATCACCCCTGTCGAATGCTGATCTCTTAGCCATTCTAGCCAAGGTTCTGCCGCTTGCTTTGCAATTGGCGTCTCTAACGTGGGTGGAATGATAACGGCCGCTAATTTTCCTGCGCTATCGGGATTGCTCGAAAAAGTGCAGGTAGGCTGCTGCTTAGAACCCTTAATCTCCCAGTGACTGACCTGTAAAGGCAGATCGGTTGTATCTTGATGTTTGGCAGCGATTTTACTGGCCACCATCAGTAAATCAGTCAGCCCAAGGATGGCCGCCATTTGTGCTTTCTCATAGACAATCAAGCCTATTTCAATAGCATGTTTTTGTTTCATATGTCGTTATTAACCTCTTATGTGTCGATGTAGCCACTCGTTAGTGTAGCACAGAGCTTGTAAAATAGACGCCTATACAGTCACTTTGATAAAAAAAGGAATCATCATGAGCACAAAAGCACTTATCGTTGTAGATATTCAAAATGAGTATTTTCCGCAAGGTAAATTATCACTCGTTGGTATTAATGAAGCCGCTGATAATGCAGCTTTGGTGATTGAGTCTGCTAGAGAAAAAGGCCATACCGTCATTCATGTTCGTCATGAAATGCCTTCTGCTGACGCACCAATCTTTACGCCTGGTACTGATGGTGTAGAAATCAATGAGAAAGTAAAGCCTATAGAGGGCGAAGTCGTCATCACTAAGCATTACCCCAATTCGTTTCGTGAGACCTCTCTTAAAGATCTGCTTGATAAAGAAGACATCAAAGACGTTACCGTGATTGGCGCCATGAGCCACATGTGTATTGATGCAACCGTTCGTGCTGCGGTTGACTTTGGCTATACAACGACCACCATCCATGATGCCTGTGCCACGCTTGATCTTGAATTTAATGGCACGACCGTACCCGCAGCTCATGCTCATGCCACCATTATGGCAGCGATTGAGTTTCTATATGGCGAAGTGATTGACACCCAAACTTGGATTGCGCGTTAGTCATAAGTTTTTAAGCAAACCATTATTAACTCATAATATAGACTCATCAATAAGGCATCAAATTATGAAAATATCGAAATCTCTGACCGGCACCACACTATTAAGTGGTGTCATGTTGTTAACCGCATGTACCACCTTTGCCAGTCCAGCGTCCAATTCTAACGCGGTAAAACAGACGGCGACCAATACCGTTCAATTTCAGCAAATCCGTAATGCCACGATTAAGCTTGATTATGACGGTACCACGTTTTTAGTGGATCCTATGCTCGCGGCTAAAAACGCTTATCCAGGGTTTGCAGATACGTTAAATAGCCAAATACGCTATCCAATGGTAGATTTGCCGGTATCTGTTGCAGAGGTGCTTAAGGCGGATGCTATTATTTTGACCCATTTACATGCGGATCATTGGGACGATGCTGCACGCAACCTGGTCCCTCGTAATATGCCAATTTTTACCCAAAATGAAGCCGATGCGGCAATCGTGCGTAAAGATGGCTTTACCGATGTCAGAGTGTTGACAGAGCAAGGGGTGGTGTTTAAAGGCACTAGAATCAATAAAACCATCGGACAGCATGGCACTGATGAGATGTACAAAGTTCCAGCGCTTGCTCAGGCACTTGGTAAAACGATGGGTATTGTGTTCCAAAAGCCAAACTACAAGACCGTCTATGTAGTAGGGGATACCATTTGGAATAAAGACGTAGAGAATGCGCTGACTCGCTACAAGCCTGATGCGGTCATCCTTAATACAGGCTATGCAAAGCTGTCTACCTTTGTCGATGACTCTATTATTATGGGTAAAGACGATGTATACCGTGCGTATCAATTCTCACCTAATGCTCAGATAATTAATGTGCACATGGATACGGTCAATCATGGCGCACTGTCGAAGGCAGAGCTGCGCCGTTTTATCGAAGAAAAACACTTAGACAAACAGCGTGCGCTTGTTCCTAATGATGGTCAAACCTATAAATTCTAGTTCTTTAGAAGTCAATTTTTAGAAGCTTCCCTGTGTGGCAATGCTCAAAGTGTGTTGCCACATATAATAAACACTGCATAACTGAGACAGTTTATGAATATGCCAGGTAATGAGGATGCGACCTCCAAAAAAAGCCTATCACTAGCAACTGAGCAGCTAACAGCAGCAGGCTTTACAGTAGACGCACATCATGTGTCTGCCTCCGATGCTGTTGATGGATTATTGGCTTTTCAAAAGCAAAATGCGGTCGATATTATTGTCATTGGCGCTTACGGACATTCTAAATTCCAACAGTTATTTGTTGGCAGTACTACGACAAAAATCATTGCTAAGACGCTATCACCAGTAATTTTGGTTCGCTAACTTCTTAGTGTAGCCAATTCATTAGAAAACGAATACAGTAGGGCTAGGATAAAAACTTTACCACTGCTGCATATACCAGCGCAGCAAGTGGCAAGAGTTTTATCCCAGCTCTATATCATCATAAGTGTGTTTTGATTTTAAATAGACAACAGATTCATTGATAAAAATATAATTAGTATACCGCCGCTTTGTACGTATTAGGCAGTTTTAGTGATAGTAACGCGGCGATTGCCACAAACGCACTCGATATCCAAAGACACGCCTCTAAACCAAATTCTTGGTAGACCCAACCTGACAGCACCGTACCAATCAATCTGCCCATCGCGTTTGCCATATAGTAAAACCCCACATCCAATGACACGCCATCACTATCAGCATAGCTGACGATCAGATAGCTGTGTAACGAGGAATTGACGGCGAAAACCACGCCAAATATCAGCAAGCCAAGAATAACCGATGCTTGAATATAAAAATCAAAGTATAAGGCCAGCGCGATGGCAGCAGGAATAAACGTCAGATAGCTTGCCCACAAAAAGGCTGCGCGACCCGTTGGTAACACGCCTTTTTTCTTACCTGTAAAGTAAGGTGCAACCGACTGGACGATGCCATAACCGATGACCCAGCTGGCCATAAAACTGCCGACCCACCAGTGACTCCAGTCAAAAGTCGCTGCCAAAAACACCGGGAGGGCCACCACAAACCATACGTCTCTTGCCCCAAACAAAAACAGCCGAGCCGCAGAGAGGATATTGATAGCAGGACTTTTAGAAAAAATGTCTTTAAATTTGGGTTTGTTGGTGGCTTTGCCGATGTCTTCTTTTAAGACTATTAAACTAAACACCCAGACGATGGCCAAAAGTGATGCCATCAGTATCATAGCGCCTTTGAATCCAATCAAGGTCAGTAGCAAACCACCGATAAAAAAGCCAACACCTTTTAGTGCGTTTTTAGATCCTGTGAGGATCGCTACCCATTGATACAGCTTACTCTCAGCATTTTTGGGCACCAGCAGTTTGATTGCGCTTTTGGCACTCATTTTATTCAAGTCTTTGGCGATACCTGATAAGGCTTGGGCGATCATCACATAAACCACGGTGAGCATATCAGCAGGTACAGCGAGCATGGCAAGGGCGACAATTTGTATGGCCAATCCAATATTCATGGTTTTGTTGAGCCCAAGACTGGTGCCAAGCCAACCACCAACCAGATTGGTGATAACCCCAAAAATCTCATAAAACAAAAATAGCATCGCAATGCTTAGTGGACTATAGCCTAACTGATAAAAATGCAGCACAACGAGCATTCGCAATGCGCCATCCGTTAAGGTAAATGCCCAATAGTTGCCAGTGATGACTAAGTATTGCTTCACTTGCGACGATAAATCCGTAACGGATAGCAGTCCCATGATTAACCCTTATCTGCTAGACCAACCATTTGGACCAATTCAGCCGTTCTATTGGCGTAACCCCACTCATTGTCGTACCAAACGTAGAGCTTTACTTGGGTATCGTTGACGACCATCGTCGATAGCGCATCAACGATACTTGAACGTGGATCGGTTTTATAATCAATCGATACCAGTGGACGTGTCTCAAAGCCCAATATGTCTTTTAGCTCAGTTTCAGATGCTTGTTTAAGTAGTTCATTGACTTCCTCAACCGTGGTGCCACGCGCCATTTCAAACACACAGTCGGTCAGCGAAGCATTAGCCAAAGGCACACGAATGGCATGACCGTTTAGCTTACCTTTTAATTCAGGGAAGATATGCGTAATGGCAGTCGCAGAGCCTGTCGTGGTTGGGATAAGGCTCATACCGCAAGCACGTGCCCGGCGTAAGTCTTTATGCGGTGCATCTAGTATCGTTTGGGTATTGGTAATGTCATGAATGGTGGTCATCGAGCCATGCTTGATGCCTATTTTCTCGTGCATCACTTTAACCACAGGCGCTAGGCAGTTGGTGGTACAAGAGGCAGCAGTCACAATGGGATAGATGTCTTTATCATATAAATGCTCGTTTACACCCATGACGATATTTAACACACCTTCTTCTTTGACGGGGGCTGTGACAACGACACGTTTGACCCCTTGATCTAGATAGGCTTGTAGTAAAGCCTTGGTTTTTATCTTGCCTGAGGCTTCGATGACCACATCGCACAGTGACCAGTCGGTGTCTTTGGTCGCTTTGTTTTGCGTACAAGGAATGGCTTTGCCATTGATAATCATGGACGTGCCTTCGTGGGTAGCGTCGTGATGCCAGCGACCATGCACAGAATCAAACGTCATCAAATGCGCAAGGGTCTTAGCGTCGCCCGCCGGATCATTGATGTGGACGATCTCAATGTCATCCCAGTCAAATGCCGCGCGCATGGTCAAGCGTCCCATACGTCCAAAACCATTGATACCTACTTTGATTGTCATAAAATTGTCCTTTATCTTGTCCAAGTGTTATCAGAAAAAAATATTAAAAATGCTTAGGTTTTTTTAAACCAATGTTGTGTGCGGTTGATAATATAAACTAGCGATAACATCACAGGCACTTCAACCAACACGCCGACGACAGTCGCCAGTGCAGCGCCTGAATGTAATCCAAAAAGCGAGATAGCCACCGCAACAGCCAGCTCAAAAAAGTTAGACGTGCCTATCAAACAAGCAGGACCTGCGATGTTATGCGGAAGTTTTAACCACATGGCAGCGATGTAGGCAATCACAAAAATGCCATAAGTTTGAATGATGAGAGGAATGGCAATCAGCCCAATAATTTGAGGTTTACTGACGATGGTTTCAGCTTGAAAGCCGAAGAGCAGAACCACAGTGGCGAGTAAACCTACCATTGACCAAGGTTTAAGCACTGACAATAGATTATCCAGTGCCGCTTTATCACGGCGCTTATTGAGCATATTGCGGGTCAGTACACCAGCAATCAAAGGAAGCAGAACATAAAGCACCACAGAGATGATTAACGTCTCCCATGGCACCTGAATATCGCTAACGCCTAACAAAAAAGCGGTAATAGGCGCAAAGGCAAATATCATGATGACGTCATTAACGGACACTTGTATCAAGGTGTAATTGGGATCACCTTTGGTCAGCTGTGACCAGACAAAGACCATGGCCGTACAAGGCGCCACGCCTAATAAAATCATTCCCGCAATATACTCTTGAGCCGATGCTGGATCCACCAAATTGGCAAAGAAAATATTAAAAAATAACCAGCCTAGACCGGCCATAGTAAAAGGCTTAATAAACCAGTTAATAACGATTGTTAAAAACAATCCTTTTGGATTTTTACCCACATCTTTAATGGCAGAAAAGTCTATCTGTACCATCATGGGATAAATCATGACCCAAATGAATACCGCGATAACAAGATTGACATGAGCGATCTCAAGGTTTGCAACTAACTGAAATAAATCAGGTTGCCATAAACCCATCACCACGCCAAGAATAATACTTAAACCCACCCAGACCGATAGATAGCGCTCAAAAATGCCCATTACGATTCTCTTAATGTTTGATAGTTATTTATTAATTATTTACAAAAACCGGCTCTGTCAGGTCTGTTTTGCATGACATTTAACCGCTCTATCTCACGCTCAATTAAGTGAGTGTTGTTTTCTGTGGTTTTTGCAACCACAATCTTTGCCCATACAGGTAACTCAGGATTGATACGATAAAATACCCACTGACCGTGTTTTCGATCAGTAATGACGTTTGCCTTTTTTAACACAGCAAGATTGCGTGAGATTTTGGGCTGACTGTCTTCTTCCAAGGCCTCCATCAATTCGCACACACACAACTCACCATGATATTCGATCAGCATCAACGCTTTGAGTCGAACGTCATCCGTCAAGCTTTTGTAAAAGGTAATGGGATCAAAGTCAGATGATGCCGTGTCTTCTGTATTGACGGCAGTCTTTGTGAGGTTATGTTTTTCTACAGACAGAAACATCGTTAAGCGACTGTTTAATTCACTCAAGGTAGTGGTAAAGGGATGACTGCCAGCACGTGTTTTTGGGTCAGGGATATCCCACGCCAGTTGCTTGGCCGTATTGGGGTAGCTTCGGCATTCGGTACTGGCCTTTTCGCATAAAGTAATGACGTAGTCAAAAAACTGGCTTTCAAACTCGTCAACGTGCTTGGATCTTAAGCCACTGGCGTCGAAGTCGAACCTTTCTAAGGCTTGAATGGTTCGTTCATCTACTTCGCCTTTTTCTATACCTGCGCTATAGACATCATAGATATCACCGGCTTTATACTTTAATAATATCTCAGCCATTTGTGATCTGGCTGAATTGCTGGTACAGAGAAACAATACCTTTTTCTTATTTGAATGTTCCATAACCTAACCCTATTAAAAGACTGTACATATGAAATATTATATATACAATATTTCATATGTACAGTCTTTTAATAGTTATTATTGGCTTTAGTTAGTGAAATGATATTTTGGAGCGATGCAAGATTATTTGCATGATAAGCTGAATCAAGATGTCGATAAAAATTTCGTCAAAACATGTATTCAATTAAGATCTGAAGAGTAAAAAGCAAGCCTCAGTATGAGCAATTGATTTTTCTGGTAGCAGACACTAAGGAGCATTATGTCAATTAAAGTATTCGACACCATCATTATCGGCGGTGGTCAAGCCGGTTTAGCCGTTGGCTACTATCTGAGACGTGCGAAACTTGACTTCATCATTCTTGACAATCAAGACCAAAGTGGCGGCGCGTGGCAGCATACTTGGCCATCGTTACGCCTATTTTCTCCTGCTCTTATGAGCTCCTTGCCAGGTCGCTTGATGCCAAAAGCAAAAGATGGAGAGTATCCCCATAGAGACGAGGTCATCCATTACCTTGCTGACTACGAAGAACATTATAAGTTACCAATCTACCGACCTTATCAAGTCCAAAGCGTACAGCGTGATGATGAAAACAATTGCTTACGGGTGACTGATGGAAGTTTTACATGGTTGGCAAAAACCGTCGTGAGCGCAACGGGAACCTGGAGCAATCCTATAATTCCTTCTATCAAAGGTCAGCAAGCGTATCTTGGGGAGCAATGCCACTCCGCGCATTATGAAGGCCCAGACGCCTACAGAAATAAGCGCGTATTGGTAGTAGGTGGTGGTAATTCAGGTGCACAAATCTATGCGGAGCTGGCTGAAGTGGCTAACGCCAGCTGGGTAACACGTGAGCCCCCATTGTTTTTAGCCGATGATGTCGATGGACGTGTCCTGTTTGAAAGAGCAACAGCACGTATTACTGGCAGCAATAATGGTGATCCTGAGGGCGGTATCGGTGATATCGTCATGGTGCCTCCCGTCAAGGCGGCACGTGACAAAGGGGTTTTACATTCAGTACCTATGTTTAACCAATTTACTGAACAAGGCGTCATTTGGGCTGATGGTAGTGAAGAAACGATAGATGCCGTTATTTGGTGTACTGGGTTTGAACCAAATCTTGACCATCTAGCACCTTTAAATGTCTTAGAAGCTGATGGAAAAGTGCAAGTTAAAGATGGGCAAGCGGTCAAGGAGCCTCGGTTATGGTTATTTGGTTATGGTGACTGGGCAAGCCCAGGTTCTGCCACTCTGATTGGTGCTGGACGCAGTGCTAGAGAGAATGTTCCCACTCTATTGGAGTTTTTAGCACGTGATGGTTAAAACAACCGTATCCTATGTATTGCGCGGTGCAAACATAATAATAGCCATACCTAGAAGTGCCACTGCTGTACCTAATATGTCCCATGTCGTTGGTCGAATACCATCAACAGCCCATAACCATAGAATTGCCATTGTTACATACACTCCACCGTAGGCGGCATAAACTCTGCCAACGGCGGTTGGATGTAAAGTCAGCAACCATACAAAAGCGACCAAACTAAGCGCACTAGGGACAAGTAGCCATATTGACTTACCTTCTCTCAGCCATAAGTATGGCAAATAGCAACCTACAATCTCTGCTAATGCCGTAATGGCAAAAAGCCCAACTGTTTTTAATTCAGACAAAAAACTTACCCCTTTAGTCATTCATAATCTAGCGCTAAAGTTTATCATCACACCGTAAAAAAACATCCTCAAAAAATACACTGTTATGTATACCCCAAAGGAACCAGCTATTTCACCCTTTAAACCTATTAACAGACTACTCAAAATAGACTGTTAATATGGAACTATCTATAACAGGCTTTTGAATTATGGGACTGGTCGCCGCGCTTTTGCCCTATCATTAGCCTATAGTGTGATGTGCATTTCACTATTTTATCAATTTCTCAGCCTGTTTTTTTCCCAGCCTACTTTTTGAACCACCACCTGCTCGAGGTCTCATATCCTTATGATGTTTGTTTCCTTCAAACCTAGCTACTTTACACTTAGCGGTTTGATTAAGCTACTTACTTGGGCTATTTGCTTGAGCTACTAGGCTCAGCTATTTACTTAACTTTAGTATTCTAAAGGCGCCTTGAATAACTAAAGCAAATACGATGCTCCCAATAATTAAATCAGGGGTACTCGAGTTTAACCAATTCACCAGAACACCTGCAACAATCACCCCTAAATTGATAATCACATCGTTTGAAGTGAAAATCATACTGGCTTTCATATGAGCCTCTTCTTTACTCTTCGATTTTTGCAATATATAAAGGCAGATTGAGTTTGCAATCAGAGCAAGAATCGATATAACAATCATGGTAGAAAAGTCAGGTAACTGCTCATTGCCAAAGAAACGTCTTATTACTTCTAAAAAGCCGAGAATCGCTAGCGTGATTTGAAAATATCCAGCAATTCTAGCAATACGTTTTTTCTTTACAACCGTTCCACCAACAGCAAACAAGCTGATTCCGTACACGAAGCTATCTGCTAACATGTCTAAGCTGTCGGCAACCAATCCCATTGAACGAGAAATCAGCCCAGTGCTCATTTCGATAATAAAGAAGGCAAAGTTAATAACCAGCACTATCCACAGTAGCTTACGTTGCTCCGCGTCTTTTTCATGATTAGCGTTAGTTTTGACTTCGATATTATCATTTGAATTAGAGGGGTCAATAGTTTCGGTTGAAAGTAGGGTGTCGCCTAAATTTAGGTCATGAATAGCATGCTGTATATTTTCAACATTACCATGATGAAATACGGTTAATTGACGATTAGGAATGTCGAATTCAAGATATTCAATATCCGAATTGCCATCTAGCTTCATTCGGATTAGGTTCTCTTCCGAAGGGCAGTCCATTTTCGATATTTTAAAAGTTGTTTTATTCATAAAGGTATCTGAATCCGGGTGGTGGTTCAAAAAGTAGGCTGGGAAAAAAACAGGCTGAGAAATTGATAAAATAGTGAAATGCACATCACACTATACATCAAATGCCCAGCCTGTCTAAGTGACAATATAAAGAAAAATGGCTTCAAAAGCTATGGTAAACAAAACTATAAATGCAAAGACTGCAAACGGCAGTTTATTGGAGACCATGCCTTAACGTACCAAGGATGTCACTCCCAAAAAGATAGCAAAATACGATATCTTATGGTTCGAGGCAGTGGCATAAAAGACATCGCTTGCGTTGAGAGAATCAGCAAAGGCAAAGTACTAGCCACCCTAAAAAAGTGTCACTACCCAATAACCCCCAAGCAAAGGCAATACGACTGTCTTGAAATTGATGAGCTTTGGACATTCGTAGGTAAAAAAACCAACAAACAATGGCTAATTTATGCCTATCACCGTGACACAGGTGAAATTGTTGCCTATGTGTGGGGAAAACGAGACCTTAACACTGTCAAAAAGCTTAAAGCTAAGCTGAAAGCCCTAGGCGTAAGTTGTGCTAGAATCGCTAGTGATACCTGGGATAGCTTTGTTACTGGTTTTAAGGGCTTTACCCAAGTCATTGGCAAGTTTTTCACGGTCGGCATTGAAGGTAATAATTGCACTATCAGACATCGAGTAAGGCGAGCATTTAGGCGAAGTTGTAACTTTTCTAAAAAACTGGAAAATCACTTTAAAGCCTTTGATTTAGCTTTCTTTTACATCAATCATGGGTATGTTTAATTTAGCCTACTTTTTGAACCACCACCGAAAAGCGGTATTATGATAATTTAATCCTGTCAGGCATTGCTGCCTGACTAAAGTAAATCAGCCTCCGATAAAGTCGGGGCGGTTCAATTTGAAGATGCCTAGGTAATTACATGAAAGTCTATGACGAATTATTAGAAACTGTAAACTGTCGAATCAAACGTATGTGATTATTAGTAACTTGCTACATACTGACCGTCTGAATTAACCAGACAGTATAGCCGACGAAAAATAGTACTAAGGTGGTGCCAGAAGTACGACCGAATGCACGCTTGGTTTTAAATGCAAATAGGCACATCGCAAACAGTAGTAAGGTTAAGAGACCCATCGCTAATATATCACGCGACAGAATAATGCTACTCGGAGTAATAGGCGCAATGAGTGCTGCTACACCTACGACTCCTAAAGTATTAAAAACGTTAGAGCCTATAATATTACCCAAAGCCATATCATGCTCGCCTTTACGTGCGGCCGACAAGCTCGCAACTAATTCAGGCAGTGACGTACCGATAGCGACGATAGTGAGACCAATGATAAGCTCACTCAAGCCCCATAAAGTAGCAAGTTCGATAGCGCCCCAAACGATAGCGCGCGAGCTTAGTATTAATACGAGCAAACCAAGAAACAACCTACCTAAACCTTGCGCCATACTGTGTTCAGCTTTTGCAGTTTCTTCTACAGTATCGCCTTCATGTTCGTGGTTGCCTTCACGCAGGCTCAAGATGATTTGTATGCCTAAGACAACGACTAGAAGTACTATTAATACTATACCGTCGGTATTACTTAAGACGCCATCGCTTAATTGCCAAGCAGCTACTGCCGTCACCAACAGTAGTAAGGGCATATCACGATTGATAATACTTTTTCGGATAATAATTGGACTTATCAATACCGTTGCGCCTAATACTAAGGCGATATTAACAATGTTAGAACCATAAGCATTACCCAATGCTAGCTCAGGGCTACCTTCTAAAGCAGCTAACATGGACACTATCATCTCTGGTGCTGAAGTACCTAAACCTAGAATGATGACACCAATCAAAAAACTGGGTACATTCAACTTATTAGCTAAAGCGACGGCACCATCAATAAAAACATCAGCACTCCATACCAAAATTGCTAGTCCTACGACTACTGCAAGTATTGCCAACCACATCAGTGTCTTTCCTTATAAAAGTTAGAGTAATCGTTAAGAAAAATGGGCATAAAAAATTGAGCAATAGAAGGCTCAGTTTTATAGTAGCATAAGCAACCAGCGCAATTATGAGGAAAGGTATTATTATTTTCTATATTTTGAAGTCCTTAACCTCCCATTCAGCCTTGAAAGCATGATTAATGCATTTGCGATTACCAATAATGTGATTGTCATCATATTAAGCCTTGTAATTAATACCATCGAAAACCTTAAGAGATCCCTATGCTAAAGAAAACTGAGCAAAGATTAGAGAAAATCATATTTAATAGCCGTTGGCTACTAGCCCCATTTTATTTGGGATTAGTACTCGGTATTATTTTATTATTTATCAAATTTTTCCAAGAAATGTGGCATATGATCACCCATGTGCTCAGTGCGTCTGAAGCCGATGTGATCGTTGGTGCGTTAGCTCTTATCGACATGTCATTGGTCGCAAGTTTGTTACTCATCATTATATTCAGTGGTTATGAAATCTTTGTCTCAAAAATTGATACAGGGGATCATGAGGATCGTCCTGAATGGATGGGAAAAATTAATTTCTCTGGCCTAAAACTTAAAGTCATCGGTGCTATTGTTGCCATTTCTGCTATCGATCTTCTTAAATCATTTATGGATATACCCAAAGAGATGAGTGAGAGTGATGCTGATAGGTTGATGTGGAAAGTGATTATTCATATGACGTTTGTACTTTCAGGCCTGTTGTTTGCCTTGATGGACAAGATTGTTGGTGATACTAAAAAACATTAAAAAAAGTTCAATAGAAATCTATTTATTAATTTACGCGAATATGCGCTAAGGATCTTAGATGGCATGAGCCAGTTTATTGACCTTATTCGATGACATCAGTGTGATAAGTGATTTGTGCATTAAAATCCTGATGGTAATCTAATCAAGATCTATGAACGTCTAACAGAAATAGAGCTTTTAACAAAACTTAAAAATAAGCAGCCAACCTTTTTAGTAGCAGGCACTGAGGGCCCCCTGTGGTCAGGGATATCTGACTAACTTAGAATTCTCGAGTATATTGATTTTTCTTTGGTCATACTGTTTTTTTACGATAGAGAGTAAGCTTTATAAGACTAGCTCATAACTCGTACTGCGCCCTTAAGCAGTAGACTTCTCTAATATGCTTTTTTCTACCAAATCCTTAATAGCTTTCAATTCAGTATTCGCCGAACACTTCGTCATTATCCCCCCCCCCTTTTTTTTTGATCATGAGTTTGCCTTAAACACTAATCAACAGTACATTGACCATATTTACTTGCCTTGGATTCAATAGTTGCTGACGGTGGGTCTGCCAAAAGCTGGCTTTACTGATGATTTTATCCGTGGTTTTCTGTGCGCATAATAGTGTTTACTCTAAAGCTTGTAAAAACCAAATCAACCATTCAGTAACATCTGCATTCCCTTTTTGAGTACGCTCTAATATTTTGTAGTAATCATTACGATGTTTAAGTATTTGAGCCGACACGCTATAAAAACGTTGCATGCTAACATCACTTTACGCTACCAGCCCTGTTCCTCGTGAGTAAGGGGATTAACTAGAATACAAGTCATTCTCATCCACTTTAGCATCAAAATCAGAATTAATTATATGCGACACCAATTGACGCTTATCTCTCAGAGCAGCTTTTTTAATATCCTTTAAAGTTGTAAGGTATTTAACAAGGGTAGAGGTCAAATTTTAGAGGAATATAAAATGGATAATGTCACTATTGCTAAGTTACAAAAGACTTCAGTCGTGATTGTTAATGACATCGTCAAATTGTTTGAAATCTATAATCAGTTCATTCGTCCGCAAATTAAATCTTCGAACACATTTATAGCTTATCAAAATCTGACGCTAGCCAAGCCTATACTATTTATAAAAACCAGCGAAGTAATACAATTAGTGAATAACTTTGAAGTTTTTTATCTGTTAAAAACTGTAGATCTTAACCAAGAGTTGTGCGCAGAGAAAGTATCCATAGTAAAAATTAATGAAGCGCAATTCGAGGTTAAATATGCATTTTATGAATTGATTGACCTTATATGTAGATATCAAAAATATTTAGATATCAGGTTAATTTATATTCATTTAAATAGATCTCTCACTGCTGATATAAACCAGCAGCTTTTTAGCTCAAAAAAATTCTCTATCGGTACTTTTTGTAATCTTATTAACATTCATGAGCAGACTTATTATAAACGTTATAAAAAGGACAAAAATAATGTCAACTATTAAGTCTCACTACCATCTTCGCGATGTACCGAGTCTCGACGTTATCAAACAGACCATCAACCACCAAGGCGATCATGACGATTTTAAGAATAGAGAAAGGGCAGTAGCAGCTATTGGTGATATCGTAGCAGTGGTTCAGGAAGGTTATTGCAATGCTGATCACCAAGAGCAACTGATTAATAAAGTGATAAAAATATTGCATGAGAGACCGGTTGCCGAGCGTGATATGCACATTGGCAGATCTGAGCTCAGTGAAAAGCCGCTTATAATGCAAGTCTTAATTTTGATGCAAAATATCATGTATAAGCGTCGTCAAACCGTTCGTCTTCGGCAGAAGCTGTATTGGCTTGCAATTGCGTTACACACTGCGGTTTTGCTTATATATCATGGCAAAAAGACGCATATGCACAATATTTTGATGCAATTTAAACTGGCTCAATTCTCAAAGGCAGCAACACGAACCTGGATTTGGCGTGAGCTTCCTGAGATACCAGAGCAAAAAGTAGATAATATCTTGATATCACTACAAGATGTGTCAAAGCGTTTAGCGATTAAGTATGGTGATCGTACACAAAAAGAGTTTTTAAAGCTTCCTGATGTCAGACAAATTAATAAGATCATAGCGTCTTATCAAGATGCTCACTATGTGAAAAAACGTCTAAAAATAGAACCCAATAACCAGATAAAGCCTATTAGCCTAGCCAATCAACCTGTATTGTTAGCAGTCAATAATGTTCAAAATGACCTAGGGTCGAATGATGAACATTTTGAAGATTTCGTATTAGAGTCGCAATCGCAGTTTTATACGGCGATGACTGAGAGTTATGAGGGCTTAACCACCACATATGAAGAAAGTATTGATCATTATGACCCGCCCTTTATAAGTTATGAAGTCACTACTGACTTGCCAAAAGGGCTGTCTTTTCCGCTCCAAACGATAGACTTATCGCTGCAACAAAACCACATTTCTCAACAAGAACTCGCGCTCAATTCAAACGTTCGGGTACTACCAAAGTCCAGCTATCAGCGGATATTTTCAGCGCTTTGCCAAGATACTCAGTTTTCAACCAACACTTCCAATCGGGACTGTGCTTACATTTTGTTGCTGTCTATGATTACAGCGTTGCCCATTAAATCTTTAACTATTGCAGGATACATTGGTCATCCGAGTATTTTTAAAATTGGTTTGAATCGAAGCTACATTCATCATTCGCTTGGTATTACCAAACGGCAAGAAGCGTTTAATGGTAGTAAGTATGAAAATCAGCTTGACATCATTAAAATTCCTGTCCCGCAATGGCTTATCGATGAAATATTAACAGGTGAGCTACCATCAGATAATGGTATTCAAGAATATCTTACCTATCTACGCGCTAAAATAAGTTTGCCGTACTTATCAACGAATCGTATTGAGACTGCACTGCATGTGGTGCTTTCTCGCTACACGCCAAACAGCAATGCTCACATCGCTGACCTGATTTGCAGAACGCCTGCCTCTCAAGCTCCAGCCATGTATTACAGCAGTCATCTTAGCGAAGAGATTTTGTCTCACTATAAATTAGCGCTGAGTATATTTAATCAAGACAATCACTTTGATATGTCATATATCACCCCTTGGCACAAGTACACGTTAGGTTCTGGATTTGCATTTACGCCAAATTATGTTCGTGAGATTATCACTGAGCTGCAAGCATGGGCGGACAGCAGTACTGATGCCAATACACATTTTAATCGTATCAGCATTTTCGTATGGTTTGTACTTTGTTTATTAACGGGTGTACGACCAAATAACGGTATCGGACTGATGAGCGATATCGATCTTGAGGCTGGCTGGCTAATGATTGATGACAAACCCAATCGAAAATCAAAGAGTCATAGACTCATACCTTTATGTTCGACACTCATACGCTTACTAAGCGATTACCGGAGCTATTTAATTGGTTATCAGCTTAATAATTTATTGAAACAGGAAATTAGCGAATGTATTGATGAGATACGTCTAGGTAATGAGATCGCATTATTGCGACTGCTATCAGAGAACTTCAGTACACTTGATGTCATCAAACGAGGCGACGCTTATCATATGACCAAAGATATTATTGACACTGACCCTTATTGGACCCGTCATTTTGTACGGACTCAACTTGAAAGACTAGGCGTTGATATGGTGCTCATCAATGCAGTTGTTGGTCATGAAAAAGCGCGCCAACATGCATTAGGACGTTTCTCATCACTTAGTAAGCATCAGATTAAACAAGTGGGTGATCAGTTTGAACAGCTGGCAGAGACATTGGGTTTAAAAGAAATTAATATCAAAAACAATCATGATGAATGGAGCATGTCGTGCTCGTAAATGAAATCAAGCCGCCTAAAATTATAGATACACTGGCAAAATTTGATGGAAGAAAAAAGGCTTATATCCCTGACCCTCAAATACTAGAAGAGGTAGGGAAGGCCAAGCAGCTTGAAATTGGATTGCTTGCTAAGTTTCAAACCAAATGGGAGCAACTACGTCAAGCGTATCCTGATAATATCAAGATACTAAAAGATACTAAAAAATACTCTCGTAAAGCTTGTGCTTATCATAGCCATACTTTTTTAGTAGAGAAGCATAGATGTCGCATTATATATTTTGATAAGCGCTGGTGGCGTTGGGATTTGCTGTTGCAACAGTTCAATATTGTTTTAAATCAACAAATCAGGCCCATAGATGCAGAAGGGTTTTTAGAGTTTCAAAGCTATGCTCATCAAACCATCACGCAGACATGCCAAACAGAGAAAAGAGTTAAACAAGCCTATAAAGTGGTAAATCGTTTTATTGACTATCAAAACAAGCATTTTATGCTTAATGATTATCGCTATCCTAATATCAAGACTGTATTGCCCACAAAATTTAATCCGCTCCTCATTAATAATGATTGGATCACTAAAGGTAAGCAAATTAATGAGATGGTACGAGCGGTAAGTCACCACTGGACACAAACGAGTGAGTATAGCTTAGAAGAAATATTAGGATGGCTGGTTTACTCTGGCATCATGTATGGTGGCATTAATAGTAAAGCCATACTTGAAAGTTGGCTTGAGGCTCTAATAAATGAAAAATACCAGCCATTTATCAATAAGCGATTACTAATATCAGTCCGGTTTCTACAAGCGTATTATGGCAATGAGCGTAGTAACACACAAAATCAGCTTTACAACACTCAGCAAATTGTTCTAGATATGGTCAGCCAATGCTGGTTGCTACGATATCGCCAAGCAAAAAATAAACTGGCTATCAATGATGAGGCTGAAAAAAGTTTAAAAAAAAGTGCTGAGAGTTACTTGATAAACGCTTTAAAACCAGTGCTTAACAATGGGGGTTTGACGATTTTAACTTTTCCGCAGATGCTGTCTTACGCAAGTTACCATTGGGAGATGCTTGATGGTGCTGATATTGATCAAGCTTCCGTAGCGGTACTGAGTAGCAAGCAAAATACAGCAGGGCTGACCAAAGAGAAGTTTAAAGAATTTTTAGAAGGACAATATAAGAAATCGGTAAAAAATTACGACTTAGACGATATTCTAAAGTTGTCAATAAAAGGATCAGAAAATATATTAGATAAAAGCACGACTCCAAGCCTACATGGTAGAAAAGTACGGCGCTCAGAGCTGATTACGGATATCGCTAGTGATTTTAAAATTGTAGGAAGTCTAAAAAGTAAGAGATTAGGCTATAAACCGCTTACTTTGATCCAAAGGATAGAAAAAAGGTATGAGCAATACACTGCAGTTAATGAGAGGGTGTTTTTAGATTGGATACTGGCTCTTTTAAAAGATGAGTTGGACAATTCTATTAAAAGTACTTCCGTGTTGCAATACATTAGAAGCATTGGCTATGAATGGCTGTATTTTTCAATGAATCAGCCTATTGATGGTTGGGATGAAGAGGACTTTGAGGTGCTCTATGAGGATATTTTGGAGTACAAAACCACAGTTCGCCGTCACATAAATATTTCTTATTATGCAAAGCTGTTACAACGCCTTCATAACTTTGCTCATGAAAATTACGATCTACCACAAGTAACGATTGCCTATGAAAAAGAGGGTCGACGCGTTCGTGCTGAGTTGATTTCCCTTCATATGTATCACGCGATTATTACACAGATTTTGCATAGCGTGGATATTCTAGAGCGAGAGATGTTTGCTTTGATGATTATGCTGGTCTATCGAACAGGAATGCGTAAAAAGGAGCTGTTAGGATTACGGTACATTGATATAGAAGGCCTAAATTCACCGTCTCCGTCACTTGTTGTTCGTAGTAATCCTTATCGTGATTTAAAAACAGCTGGCAGCAATCGTAGAATCCCTATTTATGCTTTGTTGCAGCCAGACGAGTTGGCATTATTTATAAGATACACACAAAGTACTGTCGGTCTTAATCCTAGAAGCTTTATATTCACACTATCTTCTGAAAAGACGCCAATTGATGATCACGTACCGCTACAACTGCTAAGACGTATCTTACAGGACATCCCAAAAAAGCCAGGTAATAAGCCGGAGCAAACCTTTCATGCGTTTCGACATACGGCGGTTACTAATTTATCACTTGTACTATGTGGTGATACTGAGCTTGTTAAAGCTTTGACTGATTATAACGAAGAAGACATTAAACGGATCAAATATGGCGTTCTTGGTGAGCATCTTAATGCGCAAGATCGCTGGTACGCTCTATCTGGAATCATGGGTCATTTATCACCGCAGCGCAGTTTTGAGTATTACAACCATATCGCTGTTTTAATGGCAACTTATGCGCTGAGCGGCGCTAATATTAAGCTACCAGTTGTTGCCATTAACAACGTCACTGGCATCAATAGAAAAAGGCTTAAAGAGAATGATGCCATTATCGACCATAACGACGTCAGCCTAACTAGCGTCCGAAAGTTGTTGTTTCGAAGTCTTAGTCAGCGCAAATATGAAGCGCCTCGCTTATGTATTAAAAACACGACCCTTTTAGTCGATTCACAAAGTAGGACAGAAACGTTATTTATGCGCTATGGCATGAATAGCATTTGGTTCTTATTACAGCAAAATGCTTTAGGCATAGCTTTAAAGCAGGCTGCAATAATGGTTAATATTGATTTACACGACGCAGATATCATTATAAATCGAGCGCGAAAAGTAGCCAATGTGACCTCGAGCCATGATAACCCTAGATTCATTGGAACAAATGGCCTTCCAAAAAGTATTCAGTACAAAAGTGATTATAGATTACTGTCTTCACTGCAAAGCAGTGCTCAAAAACTACGAGATAACTCATTAGATGATTGGCAGTGGTTTATAGCTCTATGCCAAGAGCATCTATCTTACAGTAAGGCGTTTGTTCCTTTTTCAATCAAAGAAAAGAAAGCGTTACGACGTTTTATCAAAATTGCCAAACAATTACTGCCAGCGAAAAATTGGCTAGTTGCTCATCCTGCGGCATCACAAGTCCATCTTAATTTAGCTGATATGAAGGGATTGCGTAGCATCAGTAAAGATAGTATGGGTACGTTCAACATTGGAATCGCTTTGATTGATAACAGATCCTCTGTAAATGATAAATGGCAATTTTCTCCGTTGCTGCGATTTTTTGTTTATATGGTATTGATTACGGATGAAGAGTTAGTGATTTTAGATAATGCGTCATAAGTTATTTAAGTTTGCTTCGGTGTTCGACAGCGACGCCTAGAATTTAAAAATCAGTGAATCTACTATCAATAATGGGGTAACCCCAGTTCGGGATAAGCCACATTGTAACTCATTGATACTATTTACAATGTCGCTACCTGCCTCTGCTGAGGCATGTTTTTGATGGTGGGTTTATAGGGAAACCAGCAATAAGCAATCAAACCTGACAGCAAGTTTGTGATAAACCCCGTGACACTACGATGGCGTGAATGCTCAATCTGACACAAGTTTTTCAGCTCCCCAAACACCGTCTCAACCAAAGAGCGATGATTGAGTAGTGCCTCATCCATAGGCTCAAGTAATTGGGGTTTCATATGACGCCGAAGTTTGGTTATCAACGTGGTATCACTGTGTTTTGTGAGCCACTCGTTTAGGGCTTTACTGATATAGCCTCTATCCCCAAACACCTTGCCAAACACAGGTGTTGCCATATCCTTAACAGGCACTCTGTCATCCGTATTACCCGCAGTGACTTTAACAGATACAAGCTCGCCCTTATGATTGATAATGGCATGCAGCTTAAAGCCGTAAAACCAGCCCATACTACCTTTACCTCTTTGCGCCATACTCTCAAAGACTTTGTGACGGTAGATACGCTTGTTATGACAAACTGCTATCTTGGTTGAATCAATATAGCTGATACCTGTACAGTCGCCCATCATGCTTTGCAAGTAGGCACACAGTGGCATGATACTGCGCGGCATAAGCTCTATAAATCGCGAGTAGCTCGGCAGATTTGGAAACTCCCGTTTCATCATGCCAAGCATGTGATGGTAGTAAAACGCCTTAAACTGTCGATAACGCAGTTGATGAAACAGTATCAAGATGGTCATAATCTCTGCTACACTTATCTGGCATGCTCTTAGCCGTTGACGGCCCGTTGCGATTAAATGAGCGTCAAACTCAGGTTTGAATTGCTGATAAAAGTCGTCAATATGGCAGTATAGTTCGGTTAGGTTGTCCATGTAAGAAGTCCTTGTTGTGAAGTTTGTCTTGGTAAACTCACTTTAGCAATTTTGGGCTTCTTTTTTTATCTTTTTTTGAGCGCTTATCCCGAATTGGGGTTAAATATCAAATGCAACAATAAACAATAAATGACGAGAGGGTATGTATGAAACCTGATAACCATAACTTAACTTTTAAGCAGCATAAATTGTTTGGTGCGCTTATCCTACTGACAGTGACATCGTCGTTATTTGCTTGTAGCGAAACCAATACCACTGCTGCAACCACAGCGACTGTAGAGACGGCAACAGACAGCCAGAATTCAAAAGTCCAAACGCCTAAAACGGTGACTCCGAGCGCTAGCAGTAACAGTGATGCGCTGAGAAACGTCTCTGCGACGGTTTATAAAGATGCCAATTGTGGCTGCTGTAAAGAGTGGATTAGCCATGCCGAAGATCATGGTATGACCGCTGAGGGGCAAGATGTTGCCGACTTAGCGGTATTTAAACAGCGCTACGGCGTCCCTAATAATATGCGCTCTTGTCACACCACGGTCACGAGTGATGGTTATGTGTTTGAAGGCCATGTACCCGCTAAGCATGTTGCAGAGTTTTTAGCAAACCCGCCAAGCGACGCCATTGGCCTTGCTGTACCGGGTATGCCTATGGGGAGTCCTGGTATGGAATATAACAATCAGTTCGACCCTTATCAAATCATGCAAATAAATAAAGATGGTAGCACAGCGGTATATGCTGAGGTTGATAGCGCCAATGCCCAGTTATAGCTGAAAAGGATGATTTTTACTGTCCATCGCTAACTTATTAATAACCCCAGTTCGGGATAAGCGCTCAAAAAAAAGATAAAAAAAGAAGTCCAAAGTTGCTAAAGTAAGTTTACCAAGACCACTTAAGCAAAAAGGACTTCTTACATGGACAACCTAACCGAACTATACTGCCATATTGACGACTTTTATCAGCAATTCAAACCTGAGTTTGACGCTCATTTAATCGCAACGGGCCGTCAACGGCTAAGAGCATGCCAGATAAGTGTAGCAGAGATTATGACCATCTTGGTACTGTTTCATCAATTACGTTATCGACAGTTTAAGGCGTTTTACTACCATCACATGCTTGGCATGATGAAACGGGAGTTTCCAAATCTGCCGAGCTACTCGCGATTTATAAAGCTTGTGCCGCGCAGTATCATGCCACTATGTGCCTACTTGCAAAGCATGATGGGCGACTGTACGGGTATCAGCTATATTGATTCAACCAAGATAGCAGTTTGTCATAACAAACGTATCTACCGTCATAAAGTCTTTGAAGGACTTGCAACCCGAGGCAAAAGCAGCATGGGCTGGTTCTATGGCTTTAAGCTACACGCCATTATCAATCATAAAGGTGAGCTGGTATCCGTCAAAGTCACTGAGGGTAATACCGATGATAGAGCGCCTGTTAAGGATATGGCAACGCCTGTGTTTGGCAAGGTGTTTGGGGATAGAGGCTATATCAGTAAAGCCCTAAACGAGTGGCTCACAAAACACAGTGATACCACGTTGATAACCAAACTTCGGCGTAATATGAAACCCCAATTACTTGAGCCTATGGATGAGGCACTACTCAATCATCGCTCTTTGGTTGAAACGGTGTTTGGAGAGCTTAAAAACTTGTGCCAAATCGAACACTCACGCCATCGTAGTGTCACGGGGTTTATCACAAACTTGCTGTCAGGTTTAATTGCTTATTGCTGGTTTCCCTATAAACCCACCATCAAAAATATGCCTCAGCAGGGACAGGTAGCAACATTGTAAATAGTATCAATGAGTTACAATGTGGCTTATCCCGAACTGGGGTTAAATAGCTTTTTTACAGTGAAGCGATGCCAATATTGATCAAGCCGCCACCAACGATTAACCAAGCAAACATAATCGCACCTAAGATAAGGGGTTTAACGCCAGCTTGTTTGATAGCGCCCAAATGCGTGGTTAGACCCAGCGCAAACATTGCCATGGTGAGCAGCACATCGTCTAGTATCACCATACTACGCTCAAAGCTTGCGGTCATCGGCACCCAAGTGTGCAGTAAGACGATGGCAATGAATATGAAGGCAAACCAAGGCACTTTGACTTGTTGAATGCGGCTCATTACAGAGGGTTTGTTACCTTGATCGTTACTGCCTTTGGTCAACGCAAAAGATAAAACCAATAAGAACGGCGCGAGCATCATCACGCGTATCATCTTGGTGACAACCGCTGTGTCACCCACTTCGGGACTGACTGCGTTACCAGCGACGACGACTTGCGCCACTTCATGAATGGTGGCACCCGTATAAATCCCGTACTGCTGAGCATTTAGCCAAGGTTGCAACCAACCAAGATGGTATAAAAACGGATAAAGCAGCATCGCAATGGTGCCAAAGACCACGACCGTAGCCACAGCGATAGTGACTTTGTGCGCTTCGGCCTTGATCACTGGCTCTGCGGCGATAACAGCTGCTGCCCCGCAAATACTCGCGCCTGCACCAATCAATAACGTCGTTTGTTTATCGACTTTGAGCCATTTTGTACCTAACCAATAAGTGATTAAAAAAGTCGAGGTCAATACCAACGCATCGCTCATCACCGCAGACAGTCCGACACTTGATACTTGCGTTAGGGTCAGCTTAAAGCCATAAAACATGATGGCGAGACGCAGTATTTGACCTTTGGCAAATGTCACGCCCACATGTAGCTGCTCAGCGAAACTAGAATAAACGGTATTGCCCAATATCATACCGATCAAAATCGCTAGCGTTAACGAAGACAAGCCTATAATGCGCCCGTGACTCCAGACATCCAAGCTCGTATTTAGCCATAAGCAAAATAAGCTACCGACAAACACCACTATCAAACCTGCGAAATGGCGATTGGTTGGGAAGTAGTTGGTCACTGTTTTAGTTAAGGCGTGCATGACGAAGTGTCCTATTGTCCATAATCGAAATAAGCATAAGCTTATGAATAGACATTATAAGGCAGACCAATCTATAATAAAAACAGATTAATTAGATAAAAACTATCGATTTTTTAGGTTAATAAAAGTCTTTGGGCTAAAAAGATGGTTTTTTAGATAATAAAGGGTTTTTAAAATAACAGGTGGTTTTTAGGTTGTATCAATAAGATAGGGTGTCAGAGAAATTATGAAAAAAGCCATGCAGGTATTACCAAAGATTACCCTCAAGCAATTATCAGTGTTTGTCAGTATTTATCAAACTGGCAGTACCAGCCGTGCCAGTGAAGAGCTGCATTTATCGCAATCAGCGGTCAGCAGTGCACTCACTGAGCTGGAGGCGCGGTTACAAATGCCGCTATTTGAGCGCGTCGGGCGCAGGCTCAATCAGCATCCAAACGCCCATCCTATCTATATACAGGCACAAGCGATTTTGGGACAAGCTTTAACGCTTGAGCATTATCATAAGCATCAAGCAGGGCAGATTCATATTGGTGCTAGCACGACTATCGGTAATTATGTATTGCCACCGCTGCTTGCCAAATTGTACGAAGCGCTACCCGATGCCCATATCGATATGTATATTGCCAATACCCAAGAAGTGGTCGGCGAGGTTGAGCAATTAAATATCGATATTGCGCTTGTAGAAGGTATGCCGCGCCCGACAGATATGAAAGTCATTGAGCAGCGCGCTTGGCGGACCGATACCTTGATGGTATTTGCTAAATCTCATAGTAAATGGCTGGCAAACATGGACTATAACCATAAAGAAAAATGCTATGAGCTCAGCGCTGAACGATTGGCAAGGCTGCCATTACTGGTACGAGAGGCGGGTTCGGGGACGCGGCAGATTATCGATGAGCAGTTATTGCAGCATCTACCGCATGCCGAGATTGTCATGGCAATTCAGCAGTCAGAAGCCATTAAGCATATGGTCAGCGCCGATATTGGGCTTGGCTGCTTATCGCAGTATGTCATTCAAGCAGAATTGGATAAAGCAGAGCTGGTGCAGGTGAAAGTAGCAGGTATTGATTTAGCGCGCACGTGGTGGCTGGTGTGGCATAAAGCGCGTCATCAAAGCCCCATTTGGCAGAGTTTTATTGATATTTTGACAGAAGATTGATTTTAGTAGTAAAACCCCAGTTCGGGATAAGCCAGTGCTTAAGTTGTTGATACTATTTGTATAATTATTATCTGACCTTATAAAGTCATGCTTTTGACAGTAGTTTATAGAGAAGCCTGTCTTCAAAGACTTAGCTGGTCTTCAAGAGTAATAGAAAATATCAATACTATCAGCAGCTTAATGAATCACTTATCCCGAACTGGGGTTATAATAATAAAAAAATATATTTGCCTTTAATGATAAGAGAGATTGACGCTAAGTACTGGGATGCCACTTCTACTTATGGGTATGGCGGTCCGCTGGTTGACGACACTGTGACCACTGATGAGCTGGATATTATGTTGAAAGGCCTTCAGGATTTTCTTTATGAAGAAGGCTGTGTCTCTTTGTTTATGCGCCTGCATCCCATCATTAACAAAGAACGAGAGCGCCCCCCAGCTATTGGCAAAATAATAAAGCATGGCTTAACAGTAGCCTCTGATTTGACTAAATCTGAAGAAGAATACTGGCAAGAAACTCAAAATCAGCACCGCCGTGGCATCAAAAAAGCAATGAAAATGGATGTGACTACTAAGGTTGAAGCGTTGGACGAAGAAAACGCTAAAATCTTTTCAAAGATTTATGAAGAGACGATGGCGAATGTTGGTGCCACTGATTATTATTTTTTTGATGACAATTATTACTATAATTTGTCTAAAAACCTACAAGGCAGATTGCTGTTGATAACGGCTTATCAAGAAGATAAGCCTATTGCTTCTTCTTTATACACTGCCTGTGAGGAGTCAGGGATTATGCAGTATCATTTAGGAGGAACGCTCGACGATTATAGAAAACTGCAGCCTGCTAAACTGATTACTCATGTGGCAAGAGACTGGGGGCGGGAAAATAACTATAAATTACTTCACCTTGGCGGTGGCCTTGGTGCTAGCCTCGACTCACTATACAAATATAAAAAAGGCTTTAGCTCCCCCTCTGAGGAGTTTGATTTTAAAACCTATAGACTCATTGTCAACCCAGAGAAATATGCCGAATTGGTAGCCAAGGTTGGTCTGAGCGAGGAAGATTTGAATTCTGACTTCTTTCCTTTATATAGGAAAAAGGCAGCACTTGCTTCTGAAGATGAGGCGAACAGACCTGCTTAATAAGGTAGTATTAAAAAGTATTATTGCAGACAGTATCACTATAAAAAAACACCAGCTATAACTAGTTATAGCTGCTGTTTTTTGTCTCTACAATATATTGGGCTTTATTGAGTTGGAACAATATGCCAAACGCCTTTTACATTATCGCCGTTTGCATCTCCAGCTTTAGTGTCTTTTACAAAGAAGTATAACGGCATGTTATTGGCAGCCCACTGATAAGTACCGTCATCACGCTGAAAAGTCGAGAACTGACCGACGCTTTTGGCATTGTTAGGGGCGGTAAGTGCTGGCCAAGCCGCTAAACAATCACCTGTACAGTTCGACTTATTGGCAGTGTCTTTGTCAAAGGCATATAGCGTCATGTAATTAGTAGAATCAACCAGCATACCGTTTCTACTAGTCACTGGTACGGCGCTGCTACTAACCATCTGGTTATCATTCATTCCTGACATATTAGTGCCAAATACTTTATCCATTGTCGAGCAGCCTGTAAGCGCTAAAACACCACTTAGTGCAGATAACATCATAATACGCTTCATAGTAACTTCCTTATTCTTAGAAAATGATTAGTCAGTAGACCTCTTGCAAAAGTCATAGGTTTAGCTCGAAATTAATGATACCAGCAAGAGCCCATCCCAGATTCTGTGTAACTGCCATTTAGATTAAATGCTTACTGATACGATCATCAAACATAATTATAAAGCGATTAAGAGCCGCCGTCCAGTTACGAATCGGCATCGACCACCTTGACGATGCCTGTTGAGTTGCCAAATAGACCACCTTGAAGGCGGCTTGATCAGAGGGAAACACCTTACGCTTATTCACCGCTGTTCGAATGACACTATTTAGCGACTCTATCGCATTGGTGGTATAAATGACTTTTCTGATGTCTTTAGGGTACTCAAAGAACACCGTTAAGCCCTCCCAGTTATTACGCCAAGACTTGATGACATGCGGGTACTCTTTGCCCCATACTTCATCAAAGTGCTCAAGGTTGGCCTCTGCCATCTCAAGCGTATCAGCACCGTAGATGGCCTTTAAATCAGCTGCTACGGCCTTCTTGTCCGTCCAAGGTACGAACTTCATCGAATAGCGCACCATATGCACGATACACAGCTGAACCTGAGCGTTAGGGTAGACCGTATTAATGGCATCAGGGAAGCCTTTTAGGCCGTCTACACAGGCAATAAGAATATCTTGAACCCCGTGGTTTTGTAGCTCAGTGAGAACACCAAGCCAGAATTTAGCGCCCTCGTTCTCTGATAGCCACATGCCAAGCAGCTCTTTTTTACCATCAAGAGCAACGCCTAAGGCCAGATAGATTGCCTTGTTGATGATCTGCTTGTCTTGACGTACTTTAATGACAATGCAGTCTAAATAGACGATAGGATAAACACTGCTCAGCGGCCGGTTCTGCCAAGCGGTGATGTCCTCTAATATGTTATCGGTGACTCTTGAGACAAGAGAGCTTGAGATGTCGACATCGTAGAGCTCTTTAATGCTCTCTACGATCTCAGTGGTGGTTTGACCTTTGGCGTATGAGCGAGGATCAGCAAGTGTCTGGGAGACACTTGCCCGAAGCGCAAGACGTAAGGCTATGCCTGTAGTGAAATATGATTTTATCATCAAGACCTGAAATACGGGTTTGATGCTTACTGACAAGTACAGGCTCAAAGCTACTGTCGCGGTCTCTGGGGGTGGAGATCTCAAGCTCGCCTGTGTCGCTACGGACTCTCTTTTTAGTGTGCCCATTGCGCTTATTAGGCCTGTCTGCCTTTTCATGCTTGGGGTAGCCGAGATGCTCTTCCATTTCTGCTTCTAGGGCAGTGTCGATGAAGGACTGCATGAGCTGCTTTTGAAAGTCTTTGATGTCATCGAAGCTTTTCATGCTGCTGGCCATTTGCTCAGCCAGTTTCTTGATGTCAGATTGGTTAGTCATTGCTTATTCTC
>NZ_CAJGZK010000026.1 GCF_904846215.1 Psychrobacter glacincola
CTTTAAACTGGAACTGTGACAGTCGGGGCAACTGATATCTATTTGTGTCTTCATAACCTCAAATATATCATCTTGCTTTGGCTGTCACCCTCCTTTATTTCCTCAGCATACTTTCTGATACACCACCCAATAAAGTATATGTTTTAGGTGAGTTTGGAAGAGTAGCGCCTGTTCCTATCCTTGAGCAAGGGTTAAGCTTGGCTCAGGTTTTAGGAGAGTCTGCAGGACTAAATTCCAATACGGCTAACGCTGCCAAAATATATGTTGTGCGTGATAATCCTGGCTATGCGTATACCAATATTTATTACGTTGATATGCAGTCGATTACTAGCTTTCCTCTAGCCAATCGATTTAAGATGCAACCAAACGATATCGTCTATGTTGATCCTACTGGCTTAACTCGTTGGAATCGTGTGATCAGCTCTTTATTACCTTCAACGTCCGCGATTAGAAGTATCTCAAGTTTGTAGTTGTCTGATTAACAGGTATCCATTATGGCGTTTGATAATATTTTAGTCGTTTGCGTGGGCAATATTTGTCGTAGTCCTATAGCAGAGGCGCTGCTTAAAAAACAGTACCCAAGTAAGCACATCGAATCTGCAGGTCTTTCGGCACTAGCTGGTAACTCGGTTGATCCTAAGTCACAAGAGGTCATGAAACCATATCACGTAGATATGTCTGATCATATTGCCAGGCAGATAGATGAAAAATTAGTCATGAGAGCTGATTTGATACTAACGATGTCAGACACCCAAACCAAGTGGATTGAAGAGCGCTGGCCACATTGCCGAGGCAAAACTTTTAGGATTGGGCATTGGAATGATAAAGATATAGCAGACCCATATCAGTACGATATTGCATTATTTGAAGTGGCAAGACAAGATATTGTAGAAAGTCTTAAGCCATGGGATAAAAAAATTAGTTAAATGACTAACATTAAGTGATGAATAAACAGTTATGAATACAGATTCTAAAGCGATATCGAACCCTGCAACTAAAAAAGACAACGATGAGATCAATTTATTGGCTCTAATGCTTGTCTTATTACGTGGCTGGAAAATTATAATATTTTTTGCTCTCCTAGGTTTGCTAGTAGGAGTGCTATACGGTCGCTACGTCAATCCTATATATAAGGCTGATGCATTACTACAAGTTGAGGAAAACTCTCAAGGTATCTCAGCACTTGGTGATGATATATCAGGTTTGGTTGGGTCAAATGCTAGTAAGGCTGAGACTGAAGCCGAACTTATTAGATCGCGTATGATTTTAAAGCCAGTAGTCGATTCCCTCAATTTGCGTATCAGAATAACTGACCCTGCTATCGGGTATATTAGTAGAATACAAAGTAATCGTACTGACACGCAGAGAAATACAGCTGAAGGAGTATCTCTTAGAACTGAAGATGGTCAAGTGCAAGTTAGTCAGTTTGATGTCTCGCAAGGGTATTTGAATAAGTCTTTTACGTTGACTAGATCTGAGTCAGGTTTCGTTCTTAGCAATGGCTTTGATGAATTCAAAGGGCAATTGAATAGCGCCTACCAATTCAAGGGTACGGATGGTCAGATACACATTACTGTAATTGATCTACCCACTGCACATCCTGTTAGAATATCTAAACAGTCGCTGCAGCGTACTACAGATGCCATCAATGGCTCGTTATCTGTAGTAGAAAGAGGTCAGCAAACTGGTATTATTCAACTGTCTATGACTGGTTCAGACCAGCAGCAAATAACTACAATTTTGAGACAAATCGTAGTTTCTTATGTGGATCAAAACCAATCTCGTGGATCTGAAGAGACAACTAAAACTCTTGCTTTCATGGAAACGCAAATTCCACTACTTAGACAGAAACTAGAAGAGTCTGAAGCATTGTTCAACGATTTTCGCGAGAAAAATGGTACGATTGATGTCACACAAGAAGCGCAGATACTTTTGGCAGAAAATTCACGTATTGATGCGCAGCTTAATGATTTAAGACTTAAAAAAGCAGAGCTAACTACATATTATACTGAAGAACATCCATTAGTTATTCAAATTAATGAGCAGCTCGCTGTTTTAAACAATAGACAGCAAGAGATAGATAACACCATAGCTGGATTACCTGAGATTCAAAGAGAGTTTTTGGGATTATCACAAGATAATGAAATTAATAGAGAGATTTATTTAACTTTGCTTAAAAATTACGAGCAGTTAAAAATAGTAAAATCTGGACAAATTGGCTATGCTCGCATAATTGATTTACCAATTAGTACTTTTAAGGTTATCGCCCCCAAAAAGTCAATAATTTGGTTACTAGCAATTTTGTTAGGTACATTATTGGGCTCAGTATTAGTATTGATAAGAAGTTTATTGATAAGTGTAGTTAAAGATCCTGAACAGCTTGAAATTAAAACTGGTGTTCCTGTTATTGCTACTATTCCTCGCTCACAATTGCTGACCCGCTTAGGTAAAAACAACAAATCATCTAACCGTCTTTTGGCTTATGCGGATAACACCAGTCTAAGTTATGAAGCAATTAAAAGTCTCAGAACGAATCTTATTTTCAATATGCCTGAAGTAGGTAAAAGAGCTAAAGTGATTGTAATTACTGGTGAAAGTCCAGGTGTAGGGAAGTCTTTTATATCTTCCAACTTATCTGAAGTATTTGCACAACTTAACAAGAAAATACTAATTATTGATGCTGACATGCGATTGGGAGTGTTGCATAAAATATTCAAAATGCCTCAAGATAATGGACTAGGTGATTATTTAACGCAACCAAGTAGTAGCCTACCTATCAAATCTCTTTCGCAACAAGAAGAAGAAGGTATGTTACCTCACAGTAATATTTCTAAATTCACGTATCCGACAGATATGGATAATATCGATTTTATTCCACGTGGTAAGAATCCCAATAATCCAGCATCGCTATTATCTAGTGATCAATTCAGTAATATGATGAAAGAACTAAGTGCCCATTACGACTATATTATTATTGACACTCCTCCAGTACTAGCTGCTTCAGATGCTGTTATTGTTTCCCAGTATGCTGATAAAGTATTAATGGTTACACGCTATGATAAATCTATTGAAGGTCAAGTTGCCTACGCTGTCAAACAAATGAATAAAGTCAATATTCAAGTTGACGGAATCATCATTAATGATGTCAAGCAAGGATTGATGAGTAAATATAGCTATAATTACAACTATGCTTATGGCAATAAAAATTAGCTAATGTTCGCCTGTTACTACCTCATAATCACTGATTAGCAGTTGACTAAAATAGTTGTTTTCCATGTCTCTAAAATTATCGTCTAGCAAGCCTGAGCAGCCATCTATTAGCAATAGTTGGTCGCAGCGTATTGCTGAGTATTTATTATCATTCCCTCGCAGTGGCAAGCGAGCTATCTTGCTGATGGCTGACTTTATAATGTCAGTAGTCTGTTTGTACTTTGCCATTGCTGTGCGATATGGATATATAGGCAACCATATTGACTTAATAGCATTAGGCTTATATGCACTAGTACCAGTAATAGGGCTGTATTTAATTGGTTTTTATAAAGGCGTTGCTCGTAGTTTTTTCGATGCGATGATGGGTAGGGTTTTACAGCTGTTTTTTATATTGATTATCATTGCTCAGGTCTTACTTAATTTTCAACTGGTACCTACTGTTCCGCGGGCTGTACCAATATTATTTCTATTTCTATTCTTTATTTGGCTGTGGAACAGTCGTCTGACTATCAGAGAATTATTGGCACGTTGGCAAGGCCAACGTCATTCACGTCGAGACAATAATGAATATGATAATGTATTGATTTATGGCGCTGGCGAAGCAGGTAGAGAGCTACTTAAAGGCCTGAAGAACTCCCATAAGTACAATGTAGTGGCTTTTATCGACGATGATATTCAGCTAAAAGGTGCTTACTTACTTGGTAAGCGTATTTACGCTGCTAGCGAACTAATAACATTAGTCGCCAAACTTGATATTGCTCAAGTATTCTTGGCGATACCATCAATCAGTCGCGCGCGCAAAAGACAAATTATTAACGAATTATCTTATATTTCTATAAAGATAAAAGAGCTGCCAAGCTTAGAAGAAATCGCTGATGAAAAAGTTACAGTTAGTAGCATGCATAAAATCGATATTTTAGATGTATTAGACCGTCAGACTGTCGAGCCAGACGCGATACTTTTGCAAAAAAATATTAGTGATAAGTTTGTATTGGTTACCGGTGCAGGGGGCTCTATTGGTAGTGAGTTATGTCGACAGATCATCAAGAATAAACCTAAATATTTAGTCCTGTTTGAGCTATCTGAGTATGCGCTTTATAGTATTCATCAAGAGTTAATAGCTAAAGTAGCTAGTAAAGATATCTATCAAGGCATCGAAATTATTGCAGTGATTGGCAATGTGACCAATCAAGGTCATCTATTACGGATACTTAAACGCTATCAGATTCAAACAGTGTATCATGCCGCTGCATATAAGCACGTACCCATTGTTGAGAACAATCCCTTTGAAGGGGTTATTAATAATAGCAAAGGTACTTACCATTGTGTGCGTGCGGCCATTGAAGCAAAGGTTGAAACTTTTGTTTTAATCTCTACTGATAAGGCTGTAAGACCTACTAACGTAATGGGCGCGTCCAAGCGTCTAGCAGAGTTAGTTTGTCAAGGTCTAAGTCAGGATAGTGCCAATCAGCATACTTGTATCAGTATGGTGCGCTTTGGCAATGTGCTTGGCTCGTCAGGTTCAGTAGTACCGCTATTCACTAAGCAAATCGAACAAGGGCATCCTATTACCGTTACCCATCCTGATGTCACTCGCTACTTTATGACCATTCCCGAAGCAGCCAATTTAGTGATTCAAGCTGGCGCTATGGCGACTGGTGGTGAAGTATTCGTATTAGATATGGGTGCTCCAGTAAAGATTGTCGATTTAGCTAAGCGTATGATTCACTTAAGTGGCTTTGAAGTAAAAGATGAAGCCCATCCCTACGGTGATATAGAGATATTGTTTACCGGATTGCGACCTGGCGAAAAGCTTTATGAAGAGCTGATTATCGGTGAGGATAATGTTGAGGCTACCCATCATCCACTGATTATGCAAGCGCTAGAACACAGTTTTCCACTTGCAGACATTACGCATACTTTAGATGAGCTGGATGTTAGAGCCCAGAATTTTGATATTGCTTGGCTCAAGCAAAGATTTAAGCACTTTGTAGCTGGTTATCAGGAGGGTACGCCTGCTGAGTCAGCTACTATCAAAAAAAATACAATATTGACAATTAATAAAATCAAAGAAGAGAGCTGATAAAACGTTATGATAAATATTGAAGGTATAAAGATAGCGGTAATTGGTCTTGGTTATGTGGGATTACCACTAGCGGTTGAGTTTGGCAAAAAATTATCTGTTATAGGTTTCGATATTAATACCAATCGGATTGATGAGCTTATATCAGGTGCTGACCATACCTTAGAAGTTAGTAGTGATGAGCTATCCGAGGCAGAGTACTTGAGCTACAGTTCAAATATACAGGAACTCAATGACTGCAACTTTTTTATTGTTACAGTACCTACGCCTATTGACGACTATAAACAGCCTGATTTGACTCCACTAATTAAGGCCTCAGAGGCTATCGGGAGTATTCTCAAGTGCGATGACATCGTCGTTTATGAGTCTACTGTCTATCCAGGTGCTACTGAAGAGGTCTGTATTCCAGTATTAGAGGCCAATTCTAAACTGGTTTTTAACAAAGACTTCTATGCCGGTTATAGCCCTGAACGTATTAACCCGGGCGATAAGGAGCATCGCGTTACCAATATCTTAAAAGTAACAGCAGGCTCTACACCAGAAGTCGCTGACTTCGTGGATACAGTTTATAACTTAATCATTACTGCTGGTACCCATAAAGCGCCTAGTATTAAAGTCGCAGAAGCGGCAAAAGTTATTGAAAATACGCAACGCGATGTCAATATCGCACTTATCAATGAACTAGCGGTTATATTTAATAAGATGAATATTGATACTGAAGCGGTGCTAGAGGCAGCAGGAACGAAATGGAACTTTTTGCCATTTCGTCCGGGGCTAGTCGGCGGTCACTGCATCGGAGTTGACCCTTACTACTTGACTCACAAAGCCCAAGCTATAGGCTATAATCCTGAAATTATATTAGCAGGACGTCGTTTAAACGATAGTATGGGCAAGTACGTAGTTACGCAATTAGTGAAGACTATGATCAAAAAGCGTATCCATGTCGAAGGGGCAAAAGTATTAATATTAGGACTTAGCTTTAAAGAAAACTGTCCTGATGTACGTAATACTAAAGTTATCGATATAGTCCATGGGTTGCAAGAATATAATATCGAGGTTGATGTCTATGATCCTTGGGTAGATATAACAGCTGCTCAACGTGAATATGGTTTTACTCCTATTGATGAGCCAAAAGCTAATCATTATGATGCCATCATCTTAGCAGTAGCTCATCAACAGTTTATTCAAATGGGTATAGATAACATTCGTACTTTAGGTAAAGACGATCATGTGCTCTATGATCTTAAATATATCTTTAATAAAGAAGATACTGATATCCGCTTGTAACGGTATTAATGATAAGAGAAATAATGATGACCCAATATGGAAAAGTAAAGCAATTGCTCATTAACGAACCAAAAATTTGGCTTGTGACTGGAGTAGCAGGATTTATAGGTTCTAACTTACTGGAAACCTTATTGTTACTCAATCAAAAAGTAGTTGGTTTAGATAATTTTGCTACTGGTTTTCAGCACAATTTAGATGAGGTGCAAGGGCTAGTCAGTACTGAGCAGTGGGAAAGGTTTAAATTTGTAGAAGGGGATATCCGTCAGTTGGCTGACTGTAAGATCGCTTGTCAGGGCGTAGATTATGTTCTGCATCAAGCTGCATTAGGCTCAGTGCCACGCTCTATCGCTGACCCTATTGCCACAAATCATACCAATATCTCTGGCTTCTTGAATATGCTAGTGGCTGCACGTGATGCTAAGGTTGCAAGCTTTACTTATGCTGCAAGTAGTTCAACTTATGGGGATCATCCAGCGCTACCAAAAGTTGAGGATGCCATCGGTAAACCCTTATCGCCGTATGCGGTTACTAAGTACGTAAATGAACTTTATGCAGATGTATTTGCTCGTACCTACGACTTTAACACTATAGGTCTACGTTATTTTAATATCTTTGGTAAACGTCAAACCCCTGATGGTGCTTATGCAGCAGTGATTCCGAAGTGGACGGCAGCGATGATAGCTGGTGATGAGGTCTATATCAATGGCGATGGTGATACCAGTCGCGACTTCAACTTCATTGAGAATGCAATACAAGCTAATATTTTAGCGGCAACCGCAAATAGCAATGCTAAAAATCAAGTATACAACGTGGCAGTTGGCGGCCGTACTACACTAAATACTCTATTTAAAGCGCTACAAGAAAACCTGATAACAAATGGTATTGACTATAATCAAGTGCCAGTTTATCGGAATTTTAGAGAAGGTGATGTACGTCACAGCCAAGCAGATATTAGCAAAATCCAAACAAGACTTGGTTACGATCCACAATTTAATATCATTCAAGGAATAGGAAAAGCAATGCCTTGGTATGTTAAGTCTTTAAACTAATTCTATAATGAGATTCGCATGTTCAATATGATAAAGCAGCTTTTCTCATTGCTTTCAGATCAGCAAATCAAAAGCTTTTATAAATTGCAGATCCTTGTTATTGTTATGGCTTTTACTGAAATACTAGGCATCGCCTCTATAGCACCTTTTATGGCTTTAGTTGGCGATATTACTATCTTAGAAAGAGGCGGTATTTTTACCAAGCTATATCAAGCATCTGGTCTAAGTAATCCTATCGATTTTTTATTTTATGCCGGTTTAGGAGTTCTTGCGGCTCTAGCGGTTTCTACCATAGTTTCTATGTACACAACTTGGAAATTAGCTCTTTATGGGTCTAGTGTTGGTACTGAAATTGCTGATCGCCTCTATACTTATTATATGCATCAAGATTGGCAGTTTCATGCGAGTGGTAGTAGCGCTCAGCTTACCAAGCAAGTGTCTTCAGAAGCTATGCGTATAACTTCTGGAATAGTACAGCCTGTAATGCGGATGAATGCCAAAGTAGTGTTGGCTATATTTATATCAGTAGGTCTTTTAATTTATAATCCTTTAGTAGCGCTTGGTGGTTTAGTTGTTTTTATCTTAGCTTATTTTCTGCTATATCAGCTTGTTCGTAAAACATTAGTTAGAAATGGCTATAAATTATCACAAGTCGCTACTACTCGTTTTAGGCTGATGAATGAGGGGTTTGGTGGTATTAAGGATGTACTATTACTAGATCGTAGCTATGATTTTGTTAAACGTTTCGAAAATAGTGGTAAGGTTTTTGCCCGTGCTCAAAGCGTAAATATGTCTCTTACGCAAGTACCACGCTATTTTATGGAGTTAATAGCTTTCGGTACTATGATCGGACTGGTATTAATGTTGGTCAAGTTACATCAAGGTAATTTGGGCGCAGTATTACCAATCCTAGCGGTGTATGCCTTGGCTGCCTTTAAATTACTGCCAGCCTTACAACAGATTTATGGCTCCATAGCCCAAATTAAGGGAAGTTCAGCCGCGTTTGAATCGATCAAAAATGATTTGTTACAGTCTAGTAATAACAAAATTTTCAAAACGGAAGCAGTATCTGCACAGATAAAACTAGAGAAAAGTATCATATTAAAAGATATAAAGTTCAATTATCCTAACAAATCTCGACCAGCTGTAGATGGTGTAACTATGACCATTCCAGCTAATGGAGTAGTAGGTCTGGTTGGCTCTTCAGGTTCTGGTAAGTCGACTCTAATAGATCTTTTACTGGGCTTATTAGTTCCTCAACAAGGAAAGTTATGCATAGATGATATTTGTATAACTGAGGATAATAAACGAGCTTGGCAAAATACCTTAGGCTTTGTACCACAAAGTATTTTTTTAAGTGAAGGGTCTATTGCTGAAAATATTGCCTTTGGTTTACCTGCTGCAGAGATTGATATACAGCAAGTCAACAAGGCTATAGAGCTTGCTCATTTGACAGAACTTATGAAACAATTGCCTGAGGGTATGAATACTAAAGTAGGTGAGCGTGGCGTACAGCTTTCGGGTGGTCAGCGCCAACGAATAGGCATTGCACGAGCTTTATATCATGAAGCAGATGTTTTAGTATTCGATGAAGCAACTAGTGCGTTAGATGGTATTACCGAAAAAATAGTTATGGATGCCATCCACGAATTTAGTGGCAAAAAAACTATAATCATGATTGCGCATCGCCTAAAGACAGTACAGAAGTGCGATATTATCTATTTTATGGCGCAAGGCAAAATAATAGATTCAGGTACTTATGAGCATCTAGTTGAAAATAACCCAGAGTTTAAAAAGATGGCAGATCATGCATAATCAGATTGTATAAGCATTAACATACTGATATTGATTTTGTTAGATTAAAAAGTATTCCATAGTTTCATTATTTTCTGCTCACAGTTAAGTAGTTGAAAGTAGTTGAAAGTAGTTGCAGCACTAATAACGTTTTATAATAAAGCACACTGCTCACAAATAGAATATATTAGATATGTCATATGATGTGTTTAGTATTTACCGAGATTTTAATATGTTGTTATCTTTAGTTATTCCATTTTTTAATTCTGAAAAAAAATCTAAGAGACTCTTAGAGACACTAGCGAAAATCAAGCAAAAGGATGTTGAGTTTGTATTGATTAACGATGGTTCTACAGATGGTACTTATGGCTTGTTAAAACAGTTTAAGGCCAGTTTACTTGAGAGTAATGTAGCTCTGATTGATCAAGATAATCGAGGTCCTGGAGGTGCTAGAAATTCAGGTTTAAAGATTGCAAAGGGTAAATATGTTTGGTTTGTTGATTCTGATGATGATATAACGTTAGAGTCAATAGACATTGTAAGAGAAAATGCTAATAGTGATTATGATTTCATTGATTTTAATATAGAAAAAAGCAAAGAATTGTTAAACTCTATGGATCTGGAAGCAGGCGAATATATAGTCACAGATGATAGCCGTATTAAACTATTACAGAAGTTTGGCCGTATCTCTTCTAAAGCGGTTAGTCGTAAGCTACTTATAGAGAATAATATTTTTTATCCAGAGTATTGTGTATATGAAGACAATCCTCTTAGATTTATTTATCCTTTTTTTGTAAGAAAGTTCTTAAAAGTACAAGCTATAGGATATATACACCATTTGGAATTTGAATCTATAACTCGGAGTAAGCCGAGTTTAAGAACATATGACCGTCTGTATACTGCGATATATGGTTTGGAAGCAGGTCTAAAATTAGCAACTAATAGCGAAGAAGTTAGAGTATTAGAAGAAAAGTTTATAGAAAAATATATGATAGAGAGCGCAATGAAGTTCTATAGTATAAAACCAAGTAGATATTGGCTAACTACTTGGCGAGTAATGAAGCAGTATCGCAGTTTAGAAAAAAGATTTAATATAAAGATAAAGCCTTTTGATGCTATAGAAGCATCTAGGTTCCACCCTAAAGTTAAATCTTATTTAAAAATTCAATGGGCTTTGTCACACTCGATACGTACAGATCAAACAAGATACTTTGATAATATTCGTAAAAAAACCTGGAATTTATAATTTAATAGGCTTTGATTTCAATTTATAACCTTAAGGATATGACTTACATGCTAACCAATAAAACCATTCTCATCACTGGTGGTACTGGCTCTTTTGGTAACACTTTCGTTCCCATGACTTTAGAAAAATACAATCCAAAGAAGATAATTATCTTCTCGCGTGACGAGATGAAACAGTGGGAGATGGCGAAAAAGTTTGTAGGCGATGATCGTGTTCGTTTCTTCATCGGTGATGTCCGCGATAAAGAACGCTTATACCGTGCTTTAGATGGGGTTGACTATGTGGTTCATGCAGCAGCTACTAAAATTGTCCCTACCGCTGAATACAACCCTTTTGAATGCATTAAGACCAATATCAACGGTGCTATGAATCTTATTGATGCTTGTATCGATAAAAAGATTAAAGGGGTAGTCGCTTTATCTACTGATAAGGCTAGTAGCCCAATTAACCTATACGGGGCTACTAAGCTTGCTTCTGATAAACTATTTGTAGCCGCTAACTCATATTCTGGTGAGCATGGCTCTAAGTTTTCAGTAGTACGATACGGTAATGTTATGGGCTCTCGTGGTTCAGTAATCCCGTTTTTCATGTCTATTAAGGATACTGGTCTACTACCTATTACTGATGATCGAATGACGCGTTTTATGATCTCTTTAGAAGACGGCGTCAAGCTAGTCTGGCATGCTTTTGAAGACATGGTTGGTGGTGAGATTTATGTCAAAAAAATCCCATCAATGAAAATGACTGACTTAGCCCGAGTAGTGGCACCAGACGCAAAATTAGAAGTCATAGGTATCCGTCCTGGTGAAAAACTGCATGAACAAATGATTAGCGCTGAAGATGCTTACTATACTTACGAGTATCCTGAACATTTCAAGATTTTACCTACTATTAACGAATGGGCAACCTCAAAAGAGCGTATTAAAGATGGTATACGTGTTCCTGAAGGTTTTGTTTACTCAAGTGACAACAATCCGGAATGGATGAGTGATGCTGAACTGCAACAATGGATCGATATCAATCGTGAAAAGATTGGAGCCATTTAATTGTTACCTAACACTTAGAGTGGTCATGTCTGTTAAAAATACTTTGGGTCTTAGTAGTAAGTCCTGAAGTATTTTTATTTAACCTTTTGTTGCTTCAAAGGTATAGTACGTTTAATAATGTTACTTTAAGTCTTATACAAAGTTAGCTCTTGAATTTAGCTGATGCAAGTTAGCAAAGACATCTAATCTGGAATCAAAATCTAATAGGTGAATATCATGAAAGTGGCAATAATACCAGCACGTGGTGGTAGTAAACGGATACCACGAAAAAATATTAAGTTATTCTGTGGTAAACCTATGATCGCTTGGTCTATAGAGGCGGTACTAAAAAGCGACTGTTTTGATAGAATAATTGTTTCTACAGATGATGAAGAGATAGCAGAAGTTGCTCGTCAACATGGTGCAGAAGTACCATTCATAAGACCTGATGAGCTGTCAGATGATTTCACAGGTACTATCCCTGTAACCAAACATGCTATTGAATGGTTAGAAGAGCAAGGGCAAGTAGTTAGCGAAGTGATGTGTATCTATTCGACTGCGCCTTTTGTACAGCCTAAGATAATAATAGAAGCTTATAATCAATGGCATTCTAGTCAAGCGAATTATTGTTTTACCGCAACTAACTATGCTGCGCCTATACAAAGAGCATTTAAGTTAACTGTAGATAAACGTGCAGAGATGTTTTATCCAAAGCTCTTTAATGCGCGGTCGCAAGATTTAGAAGAAGCTTATCATGATGCAGGACAGTTTTATTGGGGTAAGCCAGATGCTTTTAAACGTCTTGAGCCAGTATTTTCCAGAGACTCTAGTCCCTATATATTGCCTAGGTATTTAGTACAGGACATTGATACTCCTGATGACTGGGTTTTAGCTGAGCTTTTATATCAAGCTTTAAAAGTGAATGGTAATATAAAATAATGATTAACAGCACATTTATGATTGGATACTAGGACTATGCAAAGTAAGAAAATAGTAGTCCTAGGAGCAAACGGCTTACTAGGCCATGAGCTTTTAAATAGTAGCTACACCAGTGATTGGGATGTGGTAGGGCATTTTGGCCGCAGTAAAGAAAGCAACGCTGATTTGAGTATATTGAGCCAAACTGTAAGTTATCTCGATAGAATCAAACCAGATATTATCGTTAATTTAGTTGCGCTTACTAATGTTGACTACTGTGAGAGCAATCCTAACGAATCCTATTTAATAAATGTTAAAGTAGTTGAAAATATTGTTTTATGGATAAAACAGCAACAGTGTAAAGTATACCTAGTCCACATATCAAGTGACCAAGTTTATGACGGTAATGGACTACACACTGAGGACTACCCTGTACTAACTAACTATTATGCTTTTTCTAAGTACGCAGGGGAGTTAGCCGCTAGTACTAGTCACGCAGCTATACTACGAACTAACTTTTTTGGTAAGAGTAGAAATGGACTGCGTGCAAGTTTTACCGATTGGCTCTATCAAGCCCTCGTTAGTAAACAAGACATACAAGTATTTGAGGATGTCTATTTTAGTCCTTTATCTATGAGTTCTTTATCTGAGATGATTGCACTGGTTATCAGTAAAGAATTGATAGGAATCTATAATTTAGGCTCAAAACAGGGATTAAGCAAAGCTGACTTTGCTTTTGAATTCGCTAATATGCTAGGTTTCAACACAAATAATATGATTAAGGCAAAAGTTAGTAATATTGCTTTTGTCAAAACCTACCGTCCTAAAGATATGAGGCTTGATGTGAGTAAGTTTGAGCAAACTTTAGGAGTGGTTCTTCCAACCTTACAGCAAGAAATTATAAAAGTTTCAAAGGAATATGTATAATGAAAAATGGTAATTTTTTAACGATCAATGATAAAAAGATTGGTGAGCATTATCCAGCTTACTTTATTGCTGATATTGGTGCCAACCATGATGGTGACATTGAGCGTGCCAAAGACTTAATTTATTTATGTGCAGAGGCCGGTGCAGATGCGGCTAAGTTTCAGCATTTTAAAGCGGATAGTATCGTTAGTGACCACGGCTTTAAAAGTATGAGTGATAAAGGGTCACATCAAACAAACTGGAAGAAATCTGTTTTTGACGTATATAAAGATGCCAGTATCAATCTAGAGTGGACCGAAACGCTAAAGGAGACTTGTGAAAAAGCAGGAGTCGCCTTTTTTACTAGCGCCTATAGCTTTGATTTGGTCGATTATATCGATCCCTTTGTTCCTGCTTATAAAATTGGTTCTGGTGATATCACTTGGACTGAAATGGTTGAATATGTGGCTAATCAGCAAAAGCCTTATATCATTGCTAGTGGTGCCTCTAGTATGGATGATGTGGTAAGAGCTGTATCAGTAGGACTTAAGATCAATGACCAGTTATGCCTGATGCAATGCAATACCAACTATACTGCAAGCTTAGAGAACTTCAAATATATTCAGTTAAATGTGCTACGCGTATTTAAAGAGATGTACCCAAACCTAGTTCTAGGCTTGAGTGATCATACCCCAGGGCATGCGACTGTTTTAGGTGCTGTCACACTCGGCGCAAAAATGATCGAAAAGCATTTCACTGATGATAATAATATAGAAGGCCCTGATCATAAGTTTTCAATGAATCCTAAGTCTTGGAAAGAGATGGTCGAAGCAACGCAAGAGCTTGAAAACGCGCTTGGTAATGGTATCAAAAAAATTGAAGATAACGAGCAACAAACGGCTGTTGTTCAGCGCCGTTCTATTCGATTGACTATTGATCTACTAGCAGGTACTAAGATAGAAAAAAATCATTTAACGGTATTGCGTCCTTGTCCAGAAGATGGTTTGCCACCTTATTTTATGGATGATGTTATTGGTAAGACCCTTGCTAAAGATATTAAAAATGGGGAGCATATTCGATGGATCGATCTAAAATAGGCTTAGTTATCCCCGCCTATAATGAGTCTGCCACTATATATGATGTAGTAAAAGCAGCATCAGAATACGGTCAACCTATAGTAGTTAATGACTGCTCTAATGATGATACTGCTAAGCTAGCAAAGCAAGCTGGGGCATTCGTAGTCGATCATTTAACCAACCTTGGCTATGATGCCGCGCTCAATTCAGGTTTTGCTAAGGCGGCAGCACTAGACTGTCAATTTATTATTACCCTTGATGCAGATGGACAACATAACCCTAAGCTTATCCAAAATTTTATTGATGAGCTTGATAAAGGGGTAGATGTGGTATTAGGGGTAAGAAGTAATAAACCTCGTGCTAGTGAGCATTTATTTGCCTTTATGACTCGCGTCAGGTTTGGAATACAAGATCCATTATGTGGCATGAAAGGTTACAACATTCATGCATATAATAGACTTGGACACTTTGACTCTTATCGTTCAATCGGTACAGAGCTTATGCTCTTTGCAGCCCGTAATAAACTTAATATGGTACAGATACCTTTTAAGGTTGGTGAAAGAAAAGACGCACCACGATTCGGTAGCTCTTTGAAGGCTAACATTAAAATATTGAGAGCAATGTCTTTATCAATATAGAGCTTATTGTTGCTTTGTTAGTAGAGAGTTGTATACAACTTAATATCTTGCAAGACACCAAGGGGTATCCTATACCAGCAAGAGATTACAACCTATATACTATTTTTAAATATAATGACAGGTTTTGGTTTGCCTCTGAAATGTTCTATTGATGTTAATGGAGAAACAAACTAGAGAAAATATTCTTCAAAACACTGTTGTCAGCTATGACTTGTTTAGAGATTATTTATATTTACATGAGATTTAGTATTTAAACTTATAGGATTTTATCAAATATTATGAATGCAATTTATCTGTGTGTTATTGCCGAACCTTGGATTAAAGTAAGTCAAGAGCTTATAAAAAGTTTAAACATAATACCTTCATATATTGTTTGTTGGAGCTATGATCTAAGTTCATTTAAAAACAGTATATCTAATGATGCGCATATACAAAATATGGACGATGCTTGGCAAGGACTAGGGTTTCCAAAAGATATATATCGTTATATTTTTGATGAAGAAGAACTTAAAGCCATATCATACTACGAACTAATAGCACTAAAGATGATGGATAGAATTGATCCCGATGGAGAGTCTTTTCCATTCATTACTCGCTTACAGTTTTTTCGCGATCTTATGGGATATTGGTACAACGTTGTTGAAGATAGAAAAATAGATTTGGTCATTTCTCCTTCGATACCACATCGTGTGTTTGATTATGCTCTTTATGTGATCTGTAAAATTAGAAATATAAGATTTGTCATGTTTCAGTCTACGCCATTTGGTAGCAATAGCATCCTTATTGAGAATATTGATGCTATGCCAAGTTTGTTAGATGTTACAGTAGAAAAACAACTACCCTCAAAAGTCGTTCAAGAAAAGATTGATAAAGTTTGTGGTGATTATAGCAAAGCCATTCCAAGCTATATGCTCAAACACAAAGCTAATGATAAAAAGAACCACACTTTGCTACCATTGCCTCATATAAAGAAACTTCTGCACGCCCATTTACCACATGTAAATAAACCGTATACTTACTGGGTTAAAAGTGGCTTCTCTCCTAAAGATACACAGTATTCATGGCATGATTTTTATGCTATGGAAAATAAACGTAATGAGAACGTTAATAGATTCAAAAAGGTCTATAACACAATCTCAATATCAAGATTGCCTAAGAAATTTATATTAGTTGCGCTGCATTATCAGCCTGAAGAAACCTCCTGTCCAACAGGCGGTGTGTATTCTGACCAAATTTTAATGATCCAATTACTAAACCAGCATTTGCCAAAAGATGTAAATATCATTGTTAAAGAACATAAATCACAATTTTATACACAATTAGAAAGTGCTTCAGGTCGAAACTTACAATTTTATAAGCGTATCTCTGAAATCTCTAGTCGCGTTAAATTTGTATCTGAAGATTATGATCCATTCAAACTAATAGACCAAGCACAAGCAGTAGTGACTATAAGTGGTACAATAGGTTGGGAGAGCGCAGTAAGAGGAACACCAGCTATCGTGTTTGGTAGAGCTTGGTACGAAGAGATGCCTAGAGTGTTTAAAGTAAAAACTAAATCTGATCTCATAGCTGCTCTGCAACAGCTACCTCAACAGAAAAATAAAGATATGCGTTCTGAAATCATGAGGTTCCATGCTGTTTTGGAAGATAGTTTTGTTCTAGCAAAGCACTATAAAGCTTTTTTAGATAATAATGACGTTACCATGGAGAAGTCTGTTATCAACATCGTCTATAAGTTAGAAAATTTTTTAAATCGATGAGATAGTAAAGCTTGAATCATAGACTAAGTATCAAAATGATTATTTGACCAAAATATTAAAATTTGAACTTGATAGTAGTAGATTTTTCAGTTTTTTGCAGTGGCTTTGATGAATGCTCTTGGTATTATGTAGTTTTGGAAGCTTTATGAGAATTTAATAATAAGGGGTGATCAAGTCCCTGTAGCAGTCTATGTAACAAATTCAATAGGAAAATCATGATAAAAGTCCATGAGATAGGTAGTGAAACCCTCAAAACAGCCATCAGAATTTACTGCGATTATGAATATAAAGATTCTAGTCGTCGTCTCTGGTTTGAGGTTAGTGAAGACTACTTAGAATATACGTCTACAGAATGTGGAGACGCATTTTTTGTTGTGCTTGTTCTATTGGCGCATTATCAGGGTCAGGATATTTCTTTCGAGACGCCTGTCTCAACGCGACTGTATTATGGCGTCACTGAAATACTGCTCCCTGGTCTGAGAATTTTGAATCCAGAATTACCTGTTATCAATGTGGTCGCTAAAACACAAGACTTCTGCTTCAATCCTACTGCTGTAGGAACTGCTCTTTCGCTAGGCATTGATTCATTTCACGCAGTAGCGAGCAGCTTTAATGGCCCATACCCGGTAACACATTTGACTCTATTCAATAGCGGCGCATTTGGTGACTACGGTGGAGAAGTCTCCAGATCATTATTTCAGCAAACTGCTGAGAGTGTGGCCGAAGCTGCTGCAGAGATGGGACTACCATTAATTACGGTTGATTCAAATCTTAGTGAGATTCTCAATATTTCATTCGTACCCACACATTCTATTCGCAACCTTTCGTTTGCTTTGTTATTTCCATCGCTATTTCATCAATTTTACTACGCATCTGGCTATCCTGTCTCAAAATTCAAGCTTGATTCAGCATCAGGAGATGCAACGCACTATGATTTATTAGTAGCAAAAGCATTATGTACCGAGAGCTTTGAGGTCATGATTGCAGGCTTACATGATGATAGGATCGATAAAATTGCAACTGTTGCCTCGTTTTCGCCATCTAATCACCATCTTAACGTTTGTATACTCGCAGATTCAAATAAATTTCTTAATCGCTCAGAAAATCAGGTGCGAAATTGCTCGCGATGTTTCAAGTGTGTCAAGACAATGGTTGCAATGGACGCTCTTGGCGTGCTCAATAATTATTCGCATGTATTCGATCTTGAGATATATAATTCTGAGAGAATAAGATATTTAGGATGGATTATATACGATGCTAAAAAGCTAAAAAGTTCGCATGCTATCGAAATTATTCTAGAAGGGCAGAAGACTCCTGGATTCATTCCAGTGCAAGCTTATGGTTATGCATTCTCTCGAGGACGAAAAAATCTAATACGAAAACTGCAATACAGAAAATAAGACTTTTTAAGTAAGATGTTTTTTTTAAGTCTTAACAGCGTTTTATAATTTTTGGATCTATTATGATTTGGTTTTTTTTCACTACACTTATTTTTACCTCTATCGTAAGCTTTTTATGTTTTTATATATTTATGATGAGAAAAAAACGTAGGCCTATAGTGACAGTAGGCTATCCTAACATAGCTGAAGCTAATAATAGTATCGTCAATGCCAGTTTAATGATGCTTAAAAATAAGCGTACTGTTATGTCATTCAATGATGAAGACAGTTTGTACGTGAAGCTTGCTAGGCTGAAGGCTTGGTTAAAAAGAGATAATCGTCAGAAGGAGTATGCTTATCTCAATTTTCCATTGGCGTTTCTTTTATTGGGTATTCTAGACACACATCAGCGCTCAGGTGAACTAGCACTTTTAGATAAAGTAGAAGAGAGATGTCAAGACTTCATTTCAGAAAGTGGAGAACTACTTTTTGATTTTGATAAAATAGATCAAGCAACGTTTGGTTTAGTGTTTCTACGCCTATACACTATTACAAAAGTTAAAAAATATCTTGTTGCCTCCGATGAGGTGTATAAAAATGTCCTTTCCTTTGTTGGTGATGATGGTATTCTGCGTTATCGTAAAGGCGTAGATGTTGCCTTTATCGATACGATAGGTTTAGTTTGTCCATTTTTAATAATGTATTCAGATATAACTGACTGTGAGCAAGCTTTTATTCTTGCTGAGAAACAGATAAAAAATGTAATGGATGTAGGGCTTGAAAAAAATGGTATTCTTCCATTTCATGCAGTAGACCTAACGCTTAACGTGCCTCTTGGTTCAGTGAACTGGGGTAGAGGGATTGGTTGGTGGATATTGGGGCTTGCTCCCTTGGCTGCTAAATCGTCTATAGATAAGCCTAATGAATATCTAATAGCACTGCAAAAACTGATTAAATTTTTAGATACTGCTCGTTTGGATAAAGAGTATTGGTCACAATTTATTGGACATACCAATGACAACACTATTGATTCTTCTGCAACCTTAATGTTTTTGTTAGCATCACAGCATGGAGGACTTAATAGTATTAAGTCGCAAGAGCTTCTTAATGTCATCAAGCATTGTGTAGATTCATCTGGAGTTGTTTTAAACTCTTCTGGAGACACTATATATATTAATAAGTATTCTAGAGCCAAAGGAGCGTCTGAGTTAACACAAGGACTCATGCTATCACTACTCTCAAAGGTAAGCTTATGAAAGTCGGAATACTCACTCTGCCACTTTGGAACAATTATGGCGGTATTTTACAGGCCTACGCATTACGGATGGCTGTTGATCAATTAGGTCACGAATCGATATTTATCGATGTAAAAAGAGATTCATTAAGTATAAGACGATATGGTCTTAATCAGGCTAAACGCTTGGTAAAAAGCAAGATTTTCCGTGGAATGGATAAGCCGTACTATCCAAATACAAATGAGTTGAAAGATATATCTTCCAACACTAGGCAATTTGTAGCAGAAAATATAAAGCCTTCTAGTGGGCATATAGGGCTTTCTGATCTTCCCAAATTCTCTAAGGGTCTCGGTGCTATCATTGTAGGTAGTGATCAAGTATGGAGGCCAGAGTACTGTCCTGATTTAGCGCTTTACTTTTTAAGCTTTGCTAGCACTAACTTAAAAAAAATTAGCTATGCAGCTTCATTAGGTACTGACGACTGGCGGTTTAATTCTGAAGAGACAGCTCGTTGTGGAAAACTGTTGCATCAATTTGAAGCCGTTTCTGTAAGAGAGGAGAGTGCTATTGATTTGATCAAAGAGCATATGGACGTTGAAGCCGTTCAATCATGTGATCCTACTTTACTTCTCGATGCTCAAGACTATCTTACTGTTGCAGGTATAGAATCGACCTCTGAGTCGGGTGGGCGCGGCATCTTTTGCTATATCTTAGATCCCAGAGAGCCACGTATGCAAGGGCTTCCAAATATTGGCTTAAAACTCAATCATGAGCTGTTTTATATCATGCCAAAAATATTTGATAAAAACTATTCAAAATCTTCTAGTGAGTACATTTTTCCTACTGTTAGAGCTTGGGTACAAGCTTTTCAAGAAAGTGATTTTGTTGTTACAGACTCATTCCATGGATGCGTTTTTTCAATCATATTTAATAAGCCATTTATAGCTATTGCAAACACAAATAGAGGGCGTACCCGCTTTGAATCATTACTTAAGTTATTCAATTTAGAAGAGAGGTTATTTGATTGCGTTGCAGATATTGACTCAAAGATTCTAAGTAAGCCTTTAGACTGGGAAGAAATTAATAGAAAACGAGAGTTTTTAAAGACTGAGGGATTGGATTTTTTAGCCAGTTCACTCAATGCCGAGTTATAATGATTATTTCTCCTAAGGTTTCAATCATAATACCTGTTTATAACGGAGAGCAGTTCTTAGAGAGGTGTCTGGAGAGTATTTCTAGTCAGTCATATAAAGATATAGAAATTATTATTATAAATGATGGGTCAACTGATAATACTAAAACTCTTTGTGATAATTATTTACTGCAAGAGCCACGCGCTAGAGTCATTCATAAAAAAAATGGCGGCGTTTCTATTGCTCGTAACCTAGGGCTAGATTTAGCAATAGGAGCGTACATATATTTTGTAGATGCTGATGATTACGTATTAAAAAATGGTATTAAGAACCTTGTTAATAAGGCCGTTGAAAATTTAGCTGAGTTAGTTGTAGCAGAGTATTATGTTGCCTATGGTGAAAATAAAAATAAGGTTTCCCCGTCAGTTTTGAAAAATTCTGATGATTTTCTATGTTCTATTCTTTCTGGGGGAAGTCATAGTGCGCTTTGGAACAAGTTGTTTAGCAGAAATTTATTTAATGAAATTAGATTTCCTATAGATATACGTTATATTGAAGATAAAGTCTTAGTTAGTCAATTGTTGTTAGTTTATCAGCCAAAAATTGAGTTTTTAAACACTCCAGTTTATGTTTACTGTCAAGATGAGCATTCAGTGACGAACTCGAAGGATCTAAGAATGTTAGATATTTTTGTTGCTTATATTTGTATAGAGAGATATCTAAACAAATTTACAGAAGGCAATAATGTTATAGAGTCTTTTGCCTCTTCCGCCTATAAAGCTGTCTGGACTGTATTAATGACAATAGATAATCAGTACCTCAAAGAAGCTATTGTTAAAGCCAAACACCATACTAAAGTTATGAGCAAGTATCGTGATTATAGTGTACTTCCTCTTAAAGTACGACTTTTGCTCTTAAGTCTAAAGTTGCCTGTACATATGGCTACACCTATAATTGCAAGTATGAGAAAAGGTCTAAACCAACTATCTTCAGCACGCAGGCAAGCTCGTCGCTAATCTTATTGTTCTTCGTTAAACAATATAATGTGAAACAGAATATTTAATTACAAATTATGAGTAAGGCAATAGATTCTCTTCATAGCCAAGATAAGCTCGGCAAATAAGCTAATAATTTAGTTATTTTAAACGCTAAGTAGATTTCATAAAGGTCAAACTAACTTTAACTTTAGCTTATTCAGCGTTAAATGATAGTAGGTCAGTTTTATTGGGGATAGGTATTGGGTTTAAATGTGTTAAGAGCCTATCTTCCACGACCATTGGGTATAGTATGGTTCTTTGAGAAGGTAGCATGGATAGGTATGAACCTGATGCAAAAAAAATTAAATTGAGCGGTTAATATTTATGATGCGTATACTTCATGTAGTTGGAAAAATGGATCGTGCTGGTGCCGAAACGATGGTGATGAATTTATATCGTCATATAGATCGCACTCAGATTCAGTTTGATTTTATAACTTTTACTAGTGCGATCGGCGATTACGATGCAGAAATTCTAGAGTTGGGTGGCAAAATTATTCCTATCCTAGCAAATAATCCAGTCAATAGAATGCTAAAATTGCGACAGTTTTTAAAAAAAAATCCAGAATATAGAATTGTCCACGCGCATATGTTGTTGAGTAATGCCTTTCATTTGTTAGCTGCTAAGACGGCTGGAGTAAAGCATCGCATCTCGCACTCACATAGCACCAGTAATGGGCATACTAATGCTATTAAAAAAATATATGAGCAATGGGCACTAATAACCAATCGTCAAGTAGCTACTTATAAAATTGCTTGTGGTGAACTAGCCGCCCAATATTTATTCGGTACTAGCAAAAACGTTTTGTTATTACCAAATGCTGTTGATATCAAAAAAATGATGACAGTTGCTAAGATTTCACATGATTATATAGACCAAGAGTTTAATGACAGTACGCTTAATATTCTTCAAGTCGGACGTTTAAGCGAAGTTAAAAACCATCAGTTTTCTTTAAAAATCGCTGAGCAGTTAGAAAAACGTAATATAGATTTCACTCTATATATTGTTGGGCAAGGTTCATTAGAAAGTGGTCTAAAACAGCAAGTACGAGATAAATTATTAGCCGATCATGTGAAATTTTTAGGGGTTCGTACTGACATTACTGAGTTGATGGCTAGTGCAGATTATATGATAATGCCATCAATACATGAAGGTTTTCCTGTCGTATTGGTAGAAAGCCAAACAGTTGGTCTAAAGTCCTTAGTGTCGAACAATGTGTCTGCTGAGGTGGATTTAGGGGTAGGTTTGGTTGATTTTTTATCTATTGACTCGACTGATGCATGGGTAGATCGTTTATTAACATCCGGACATTCGATATCTACTGATGACGAAATACTTGATGTACTAAAATCGAATGGATTTGACGCTGCTACAAATGCGCAACAGCTACTGCACGTTTACCTAAGTTTATAATTATGTCAATTTTTACCTATACTATAGAGGGCTAAATGCTACCATATTTCTTAGTTCTCAGCTTTGTCCTGCTTTGGATATTACTAGAGCGAAAAGCCCTAAATCGCCCCGCTTTTTGGGTGCCTTTAGGGGCTTTAACTTTGTTTGCGGGGATGCGTAGCTACCGTGTTGGTACGGATTCAGGGAACTATACTAAAGACTTTAGGAATAATTTAGATGTCTATAATTTTGAATTTAGCGAATTTGTTGAACCTGGTTACCAAGCATTAGAATATAACTTATTAAAGTATACCGATAGTTATTTTTGGCTATTTTTTATCACGGCCCTAATAGTAGTTTCTTGTTATTTAATTATTATAAAAAAATACAGTGTAAATTATTGGTTTTCTGTATTTTTGTTTATAACTTTAGGGGTTTATACCTTTTTCTTTAATGGTTTGCGCCAAGGTTTAGCGATGGCTATATTTGCTCTTGCACTACCGTACCTATTAGAGAAAAGGTTGATACCCTATCTATTAATATGCTTTTTAGGTTCTATGTTCCATAATTCCGCATTATTTATGATTCCATTCTATTTTGTAGTAAACGTAAGAATAAAACCTACTTATAGGATATTAGCGACCTTCATAGGTTCGCTGTTGGTTAGTGGTTTTTTAATCAGCTATTTTGCTGCATCCAATGAAAGATATCAGAGTTATGCGGACGCTGATCAAAAGGGTGGTGGTTATCTAATACTAGGCTTTTATACTTTACTTTTATTGGTGATATATTTTGTTAGTCACATTTATAAGATTAGAGATAAACAATTTATGCAATTGTTTACTTTTTATGCTGTTGGGGTGGTTTTTCTTATACCTATAGCTATGTTAGGCGCAAACCCTTCGGGCCCGCAGCGACTATTGACGTTCTTTACATGGACATTGGTTCTGATATTGCCGATAGTTTTTAAAAGAATAAATAATGCTTACGTTACTAGTATAGCGGCAATCCTTTTTCTTTTTTACTTCATATTGACGACCTCCACATTCAGTAAGTTGACTCCTTATATTATTAATCCTATTTTTGAGATTTTTTAATGAATATATCTGTTTATATAACTATTGGCATCCCATTTTATAATGCTGAAAATTATTTAGCTTTAGCAATAGAATCCGTTATCAGTCAGTCTTTCAAAGACTGGGAGCTAATTTTAGTCGATGATGGTTCTACGGATAAATCTTTAGAAATAGCTAAGAGCTTTGAAAGTACTGATAAAAGAATTAGAGTCATATCCGATGGCTTAAATAAAAAACTACCTTATAGATTAAATCAGATCATTGATGAATCTGATTATGACTACATTGCCCGTATGGATGCAGATGATATTATTCATCCAGACAGACTAAGAATACAGCTAGAATTCTTAGAAAAAAATCCTAGCTACGATTTAGTTTCTTCAGGAATAGTTTCTATAGATAACAGCAATCAGGTATACGGGTATCGTGGAGTAAAAGATATATATACAGATTTTGATGCTGTTAAAAGATCATACCCTATTGCACATGCTTCTGTTTTATCCAGAAGATCTTGGAATAATAGAAATAAATATAATATTGATTATCCAAGATCTCAAGATTATGAGTTGTGGTCTAGATCAGCATCTAAAAATGATCTAAAAATAGCCGTGTTACCTGACTTACTCTACTATTATCGCGAGGAAGGAAACTTGTTTGCTGATAAATTAGTTAAGTCTTATCATACTGGCTTTGAAATATATACAAAGTATAAGAAAAGCTTTAGCACTTCTCAATTTATTAAATTGAAGTCTAAAACTTTGATTATTATAACTATGGATAAATTAGGGGTGCTACAAAAGATAGCTAGTAGACGCAATAATAAAGATGTGTCTACGACTGTTATAAGCTATCATCAGAGTATCATCGATAAAATAGTCACTATAAATAATTATTAAATAGGTTTCTGTCATGTCTAAAGCTGAGAAAGTTTTCAAGGCTACTCCCTTTTTATTACAAAATACTGCTATATCTATATGGAATACACGTCTATATAAACAACGCCATAATGGTGATTATAATTACTTTAGATGTTTTTATAAAAGCACTGAAGATATGAGCAATAACGATATCCAAAATGAAATAAATAAGAAGAAAAAATACTTTCATGCTATTGTTACTAGCAAATCAGAATGGTACTTACCTTATAAACTTACTGATCTAAAGGATTTTCCTATTCTAGAGAAAGAGGATTTGATCAGTAGTTTTGACAAAATAAAAACTATTAATGAATCTGAAGGAATAACTAGCCATACCGGAGGCACTACTGGTGCTTCCATGAAAGTTGTTTACACTAAGTCCAATATGCAAGAGCGTTTTGCTATTCTTGATCATTTTAGGGCAAAGCATGGTTATGAGCTTGGTAAAAAAACGGCCTGGTTCTCTGGTAAGAACCTAATTAGTGATAAAGATTTGCAAAAAGGTATTTGCTCTCATTACGACTTTTTTAATAAAATTCGTTTTTATTCTACATTTCATATTAATGAAAAAAACTTTGACGTTTATTGGAAATCTTTGAATAAATTTAGTCCTGAGTTCATTGTGGGTTTTCCTTTTAGTGTTTATGAAATATGCGAAATCGCTGATAGACGCGGATTAAGCTTAAAAAATAAGGTTAATGTGTTTTTTCCTAATGCTGAAAATTTATTGCCTCACTATAGAGAGGTAATCGGTAGAGTGCTTGGTTGTAAAATAATTGACCAGTATGCTTCTTCAGAAGGCGCTCCTTTTATTTTGGAGTGTGTAGAAGGAAGCTTACATATTAATCCGTTTACAGGAATATTTGAAGTCGTTGACGAGAATATGGAACCAGCTATAGAAGGTGAGGTTTTAGTGACTTCGTTTACTACAGTAGGCACACCTTTAGTGCGTTATAGAATAGGCGATCGGATTAGATTGGCAGATCCTAACAAGACTTGTAAATGCGGCTCAAGCTTTCCATTAGTTGAAAATCTTGAAGGTAGAAAGACTGATTTCATATTTTCATTTGAAAGAGGTCGTATTAGCTTAGCTAATCTGAGTAATTCTACAAAGGGTACTAAAGGTATAGTGTGTTTCCAAGTAATACAGGAAGTGGAAACTGAAATATCTGTAAAGATAGTCATCAATGATCAATATAATAAATCTGAAGAAGACAAATTCATCTATGCGTTAAGAGAAAGAGTGGGAAATAACATTAATATCGATGTTAAGTATGTTAAAGATATTCCACGTGAAAAAAGTGGAAAATTTCGCTTTGTGAAGAATAATCTTGAACTGAAGTGATTATGCTGTTACTAATTATTTTATTTATTCGACATTCATACTAATATTTTAAATTTATATGTTGTAGCTACTTTTAATTATTTAAATTTTTTTACATATAGTATTGAGGTGTTTCGATGCGGAAGCCAAAAATTTGTTTTTTAATAACTGATGCTATTTCTTTTAACGTGTTAACTCGTGGACAGCTCGAGTATATTAGAGATTATTCTGATGTTGATATTACGCTAATTTGTGGTGGAAGCCGAGAGCAGCTGGATATTTTGCGTGCTCGTAATGTAGGTAAAGTTGTTAATGCTAAGTTTCAACGTAATCCATCTGTATTAAAAGATGCTAAATCATTAACGTATTTAATCTACTATCTACTATTTAATCGCTTTGATGTAATAATGTACTCAACGCCTAAAGCTTTGCTATTAGGTAGTCTAGCGTCCTTTATTACACTTCATAAAAATTCTATTGCACTCGTAAGAGGCCGTGTTTATGAGAACTTTTCTGGTAAAAAAAGAAAAGTATATGAAATTCTTGATAGAACTAGTCTGTTAGTTTCAAATGAAGTTATCTTTATTTCTAGGTCATTAGAAGAGGCTTATTTGAAGGATAAGCTAGTCAGTAATAACAAGACCATTTTACTGGGTGCTGGGTCTTCAAACGGTGTAGATACTTCTAAATATATACCTAAATGTTCCTTAGAAAATGTTGACAAGCAATTCCAATGTGACTATGAGCCTAGTGTTTTTACAGTCGTAGTAGTTGGTCGTATTTGTTCTGATAAAGGTTTGCAGGATTTATCTGAGGTCATAAAAAAAATAGAGCAATCTAGCGTAAGATTTTTGCTAGTAGGGCAAATTGAAGATGAAGCATCAGAGAGCTTTCTAAGCAGTTTGATGTCTAATTATTCCTGTATCCAGCATATACCGTATACCCCTGACATAGTTAAGTACTTTCAACAGGCTGACTTACATCTGCTTTTGAGTCATCGAGAAGGCTTTGGTAATGTAGCTATTGAGGCTGCGAGCTGTGGCGTTCCAACCTTCGCATACGATGTTGTTGGTGTGAGAGATAGTGTAAATAATGGTATTAGCGGTCAAAGATTTAAATTTAGGGATACATCAGCCATTGCTAAAGCAATTGATAAGGCTGCTATTGATAGTAAATTTCATCAGAGGTATGCTGGTGCAAGAGATTGGGTTATTGAGAACTTTGAGCAAAAAGCTGTCTGGCAGAACTACTTGAATTTTTACTTGCAAAACTCTTAAGGTTACTGGTTTATGATAAAACGACTGTTCGATATTACTGCTGCAACTGCTGCTTTAGTAATCTTGTCTCCGGTATACGCTATTACTGCTTATAAAGTTAGTAAAAATCTAGGTGCACCAATATTGTTTCGTCAGACTCGTCCCGGTCTTAATGGAAAACCGTTTGAGATGATTAAGTTTCGTTCTATGAAAGATGCTCTAGATATAGAGGGCAATCCGTTACCTGATAGTGAACGCCTTACTGCTTTTGGTCAGACACTACGCAATACTAGCCTCGATGAATTACCAGAGCTATGGAATGTCATAAAAGGTGATATGAGCTTAGTCGGTCCGCGACCTTTATTAATGGAATACTTGCCATTGTATAATAAAGAACAAAACCGTCGTCATCAGCTGCGTCCTGGTATTACAGGCTTTGCGCAAGTTAATGGTCGTAATGCTATCGGTTGGGATAAGAAGCTCGAGCTAGATACTTGGTATATAGACAATCAATCGTTATGGTTGGATATCAAGATACTTTTTAAAACTGTTAAAAAAGTACTGATTAAAGATGATATTAGCGCTGATGGTGAAGCAACGATGAGTAAGTTCACAGGGTCACAGAATCATCATGTAGTCGAGAGCAGCTATGAGTGAAGTTTTTGCAGTTTATGGTGCTGCTGGCTGTGGTCGTAGCTTAATGCCCGTAGCTGTTGAACAATTGAAAATTTTGGGAAATACTAGTCAAATCGTATTCATTGACGACGCTTTAACTCATGACACTAGCGTTAATGGCTATGTTGCGATGAACTATGACAGATTTAAAAGTTTAGAGAGCAGCAATAAATTTGTTCTTGTTGCTATCGCTAATGGCAATATACGTCAACAGCTTGTTGAGAAAGTTCAGCATGATGATATAGCATTATGGACAGTGCAAGGATCGACAACCTTGATTATGGATAGTGTTATTATTGGGGCAGGGTCAGCTCTTAGTCCATTTGTTACTATAGCCTCGAATGTCACAATTGGTAAGTGTTTCCACGCTAACTTATACAGTTATGTTGAGCATGATTGTATTATTGGCGATTATGTAACTTTTGCCCCCAGAGTAAGTTGTAACGGTAATATACATATTCATGACTATGCTTATATTGGTGCGGGTGCAGTTATCAAACAAGGTACGCCTGATAAGCCATTAATTATTGGTAATGGTGCTATTGTTGGTATGGGCGCAGTAGTAACCAAGGATGTACCAGCAGGCGTAGTAGTCGTTGGTAATCCGGCACGTCCATTAAATAAATAGTTATAAGAATTTAAATAATTAACAAGTAGTAATCTAAGCCAACTTATCAGATAAAAAATACAATTTTAAGGATCTTATGCTAAACACGCCTTTTTCACCTTGGCCGAGCTTTACTCAAATTGAGGCCGATGCTATTAGCCAAGTGCTGTTGTCTAATAAAGTAAACTACTGGACCGGACAAGAAGGTCGCAAGTTTGAAGAAGAGTTCGCTGATTGGGCAGATAGCAAATATGCTATTGCTATGGGTAATGGCACTTTGGCTCTAGATGTTGCATTACAAGCGCTTACTATTGGTGCAGGTGATGAAGTTATCGTCACACCGCGTACCTTTATTGCTAGCATTTCTTCAGTGGTTAATTCCGGTGCTACTCCTATCTTTGCTGATGTCGAAGAAGCCACAGGTAATATCACCGCTGAGACTATTGCTGCGGTTATTACCCCCAATACCAAAGCCATTGTCTGTGTACATTTGGCAGGCTGGCCTTGTGATATGGACGCTATTATGGCTCTTGCAGAGCAGCATAACCTGTATGTGATAGAGGACTGTGCCCAAGCACACGGTACTCGTTATAAGGGTCGTAGTGTCGGTAGTATTGGCCATGTCGGTGCTTGGAGCTTTTGCCAAGACAAAATTATGACTACCGGCGGTGAAGGTGGTATGGTCACTACCAATGATGAGCAGCTATGGCGTACGATGTGGGCCTACAAGGATCATGGCAAGAGTTATGCTGCTGTCTATGAGACGGAGCATCCACCGGGCTATCGTTGGCTACATGAGAGCTTCGGTACCAACTGGCGTATGACTGAGATGCAAGCAGCGATTGGTCGTATTCAGCTAACACGTATGGCTGAGTGGACGGCTAAGCGCACAATTAATGCACAGGCAATACTAGACGAATGTGATAAGTGGCAAGTGCAAGGGTATTTATCAGTACCTAGATTAGAGAATACGTCAGCGTTTGCTGACTGTACTCACGGCTATTACAAGCTGTATGTCTATGTACAGCCCGACAATTTGCCTGAAGGTTGGTCACGCGATAGAATTATCGCTGAGATCAATGAGCTAAAAGTACCTTGTTTTTCGGGTTCGGCGTCTGAGGTTTATCTAGAAAAAGCTTTCGATAATACGGGACTCCGCCCAGAAATTAGGCTGCCCACAGCTAAACAGTTGGGTGAGACTAGTTTAATGTTTTTAGTACACCCTACTTTGACTACTGTAGAAATTCAGCAGACCGTAGCAGCTATTGATAAAGTATTCTCTAAGATGGATAGTTCTAGTCGATGATAATTGCTGTATAATAGCCCTTATTCATTTTAGATCAGTAGACGTTGAGCAATATCCAATACCAGTCGTCAAGTACTCCTACAAAAGCAGACCCTCATGAATAAAAAGCTAGTTACCGTATTGAGTGCCAGTATCGTATCGATAGTCTCTCTGCTATCGACGACAGCATCCGCACAAAACCTATATATGAATGATCTGCGTCTCAGAGCAGATCTCGACTGGCTTAACAGTCAAGGTGTGACACAAATCAGTACCAGCACTTGGCCACTGACCGCTAATGAAATAAAACGTGGTCTTAGCACAGCTAATGCCGTGACGCCAGCTCAGCAGCAAGTATTAAGGTCGGTATATACTAAGCTTAAGCAAAACCCTAATTCCTTAGTTCATGCTGATGTAGGTGTGTATCTACAGACTGATCGTCAGCAGCTCCCACAAACCTTTGGTGATGACCAGCTAGCAGGTCAGCAAATTAACGCCTCTGTAGGACTCAGTGAAGAGAATCTAGAGTTTAATTTCCAAGCCAACCTAAAGAACGACAAGCTGATTGAGGATGGCTCTGATGTTAGCTTTGAGGGCTCTTATGTCGCTGGTAGTTTTGCTAATCAGTGGCTAGTTGCGGGTAAGATACCAGCATGGTGGGGCCCAGGCAATGATGGTAGTCTAATTCGCGGTGATGCTAGCATTCCCGTTGCTGGATTTACTATGCAGCGTGATCAACAAACAGCGCCTAATTCGCAGTATCTATCGTGGGTAGGTTCTTGGCAATATCAGCTATTTGCTGGTCAGCTCGATGATTATACCGCTATACCAGATGCTAAGCTGTTTGGTGCGCGTGTCACTGCCAGTCCGCTACCTTGGTTAGAGTTGGGTGCTTCACGTACCTTTATGTGGGGCGGTGAGGGTCGACCACAGAGCTTTAGCTCATTTACTGATGCTATTCTAGGTACAAAAGATAATGGTGATAATGGTGGTAGCTCCGATCAAGATCCTGCTAATCAGCTGGCTGGCTTTGATGCCCGCTTAAGTTTAGCGCCCTTAGTTAACCTGCCAGCTGGGATTTATGCGCAGTATGTCGGCGAAGATGAATCCGGTGGTCTGCCTGCCAAAAATATGTACTTGGCTGGCGTAGATTATGCTTCTTCGGCTTATGGCAAACCGTATCAACTGTATGCTGAATATGCAGATACCCGTACTGGCGGTGAATCAAAAGGAATATCTTATGATCATTTCCTTTATACCGATGGATATTATCAACAAGGTTACCCACTTGGCTATTCGTTAGGCGGTGATGCTGAGAGTGTTTCAGTTGGCGGCAAACTGTGGCTAAATGAACGTAATTTTATCAACGCAAAATTACAGCATGCTAGAGTCAATCAAGCCGACGAGGCTATTAATCAAGCTTTTCCAACGACTGATAAGCTAACGGTAGTCGATGTAGCGTGGGAACATCAGTTGCAGCCCTTAACTAGTATTAACACTAGACTGTGGGCAGTAGACTCAGATATCCAATCAACGGATATCGGCATAGGAGTAGGTGTAGAGTTAAAAACTTACTAAGCTCAATTGTGTTTTCGTTTTAAAATACAGTTATATAAATATAATTTCTTAATCTAATTTACTGGTAACATCTCTTTATTTTTTATTGCTATGTTATCTGTATAGTAAATTTAAGTGACGTACGATATATTTTGAGCGACGCACGGTGTAATATATATAAACTAGACTTTTCCGTATGGTAGTCATCGGTTTTTATTGCAGAATTAATAATCCGATACTATAACTAATGTTATTGAAATATCAGTATAAACAACTGCTTAAAGGTAGCATCAATAATATAAATTATTTTTTTATTAATAGACCTCTTGCAAAAGTCATAGATTAAGCTCGAAATTAACGATACCAGCAAACAGCTTCATTCTAAGATCATAGCGCTGACGACGGTTGCGATATTTATGAGCCACGATCTTGAATAATTTGAT
>NZ_CAJGZK010000027.1 GCF_904846215.1 Psychrobacter glacincola
CACTGTAAGTTCTACGTTTGGGTTTGTTAGGTGGTTGTGTTGTCATGTTAGTGTCCACGATTATTAATCGTGGACACTATCTCGCATTTTTTAAGTGAGGGAAAGATGGGATGGTCGGATGCTTACGATTTAAGCTTAAAGTTAATGATGTATCACCTGATTCAATTGGGCATTGCTTTCATATTGTCACTACCGATTGCGCTTAATCGTGAGATGAAAGATAAAGGTGCAGGACTCAGAACCTTTCCACTAGTAAGTATTGCCTCCTGTGCTTTTATGCTAGTCGCTGTCGATATCTATCATGGCTCACAGCCTGAAGCGAGAATCATGTACGCCATTATTACTGGTATGGGCTTTATCGGTGGTGGTGCTATTTTTAAAGGCAATGATAGTGTAAAAGGAACGGCAACGGCGGCAAGTTTATGGAATACTGCTGCTATTGGTATCTCTGTCGCTTATGGGCGTTATGAGATAGCGATTATATTATCGGTGGTCAATTTCTTAATCCTACAATTCTCGGAACCCTTTAAGGTGAAAGATAAGCTGTAGTGATTATTTCTCCCCAACTTACATACTCGATCTTAATTGTTCAAAAATCCATGTTATTTCATCAGCTGATACTACAGGTTGATTAAATAAGAGGATGATTAAATAGGTTCGATAAATCGTTAGCATTATTAAAATACATGAGAGAAAGTTATGCTGATATTGACTCTATAGAACAGCAAATTTAAGCTATTTCCAGCTAAGAATATAATGACGACTACACCATCACGTCATTATCATTTTTCAATAACTCAGTCTTAATTTAATATTATCGCTGAGTTTTTTATGCTTGCTATTGGAGCATATTTGATGCTTCGCCACTTAATCAATCCACTACTTAATCAAACGACATAGCCACTAATGATATGACTACTTATGACAGGCATTATCGGCCAAAGTATTTAATATCCCACAAGACTTAGCCGAGGCCTCGCTTACACATTTCTGGCGTAAAGTGATTAAATGTTTTTTTAACTGTATTAATTCATTCATTCGTATCTCCACGGTACGAATATGCTCATCTAATAAGCTATTCACATTGCCACACTCCTTGTCGGGTTCATCCCAATACTCTAGTAAGATTCGCACTTCATCCAACGTCATATCAAGTGTACGGCAATGCAAGATAAATTGTAGCCGCTCCATGTGCTGATCATTATATAAACGATAGTTACCAGAGCTGCGAAACGGCTCTGGCAATAATCGCTCTTTTTCGTAATAGCGGATGGTTTCTACTGTGGCACCAGTGCGTTTGGCAAGCTCACCTATTTTGATTGGCATATTCATATACATCCTTTTAAACATTGAAGTAACTATAAAGTTTAGCGTCTGACAAATCAAACTCATTGATGTAAATACCCTTGACTCTAAAGCCACTAGAGGGTTCATAATAATGATATTGAAAGAACTCTTATAGCAGGACAAACTATTATGCAATATCAAATTGAAGGGATGGACTGTGCCAGTTGTGTTGGCAAGATTGAAACGGCTTTGGCACGTATGCCTGGCGTTTCTGATATTCGGTTAAACTTCGCTACAGAAAAGTTAGAGCTGACGTTGGCTCCTGATACAGCGACTCAGGCTAGTGATATCGAGAAAACCATTAAAAGCTTAGGATTTGGCATATCTAGCAGTCCAAATTCAAAAAGTCTAGCGGATAATGATAAGCTGTTGGATTCACAGCAATGGTGGCAAACTCGAAAAGGCAAACAGGTCGTTGGTCTGAGTATTTTAATGAGTGCTGCCTACATCATAGCGCTACTTTTCCCCGATTATGGGATTTGGGTATTCGCGGCGGCTGTGATAATAGGTGTATTTCCATTTGCCCGTAAAGCCTTAGTGTTGGCTAGGTCAGGTTCGATTTTCTCTATTGAAATGCTAATGTCTGTAGCGGCTATTGGCGCTCTCATCATTGGTGAAGCTGAAGAGGCCGCCGCAGTTGTTTTCTTATTCTCAGTCGGTGAATTGTTTGAGAGTATCGCCGCTGATCGCGCTCGTGCTGGCATTAGATCTTTGGCGTCTTTGGTGCCAAAAATTGCCATTTTACTTGATCCGCAAGGCAAGCAGCGCAACGTCCCTGCAACTTCGCTACAAGTAAATGATCTGGTGCTTGTGCGTCCTGGCGATAGTGTCTCTGCCGATGGGGTTATTGTCCAAGGCACATCTAACCTTGATGATTCGCCTGTCACCGGAGAGTCGGTTCCTGTTGTTAAAACGATAGGTGATGATGTATTCGCAGGTTCGATCAACGTCGATGGGGTTTTGCAAGTACGGGTAGAGAAAACGGCCGCTGATAATACCATTGCGCGCATTATTGATTTGGTAGAACAAGCGCAAGCTTCTAAAGCACCCACCGCCCGTTTTATTGAGAAGTTCAGTCGCTACTATACGCCAGCAGTCATGGCCATTGCCGCACTGATTATTATCGTTCCACCGTTAGCAATGGGAGATGAATGGGCGACCTGGCTGTATCGCGGTCTGGCATTGCTGTTAATCGCTTGCCCTTGTGCTCTAGTATTATCAACACCTGCCGCTATCGCCTCTGGTCTGGCTGTCGGTGCGCGTCGTGGATTGCTGATTAAAGGCGGTAGTGCCTTAGAAACTATTGGTCAAGTAGATACCGTTGCTTTTGACAAGACTGGGACTTTGACCGAAGGTGAACCTCGCGTGACTGATATTATTGCCTTTACCCAAGAGGTCTCAGGCATTCAAAATCAAGACTTTCAAGGTCAGGGCTCGCAGAATCAGAATGACATACTGGCGCTCTTTGCCAGTGTGGAGTCAGGTTCCAGTCATCCGCTTGCTAAAGCTATCATGAGCCATGCTGAAGCAGCTAATGTGGTCGTACCCGTTGCCACCAATGCTTCCGCTACTGCGGGTAAAGCGGTACATGGCACTGTCGCTGAGCGTATGCTCGCTATCGGTTCTCCTATTTATGCCGCTAAGCAGTCTGTTATTTCTCCCAAACAACAGGCTCAGATTGAGGCACTGCAAAATGAGGGCAAGACCGTCTCAATTTTATTCGATGAGCAAAGTCGTGTGGCACTTGGATTGATTGCTTTGCGAGACGAGCTACGAGATGATGCTGTCGAGGGTGTGGCACAGCTTAAAGCGATGGGTGTCCGATCTGTCATGCTCACAGGTGACAATCGTCTGACTGCTCAAGCGCTTGCTAGTAGTTTAGATATAGAATGGGAAGCAGAGCTATTGCCAGAAGATAAACTACGTCTGCTTAATGATATGAAAAACGATCGCAAAATAGCGATGGTAGGTGATGGTATTAATGATGCACCAGCACTGGCAACCGCCGATGTCGGCATCGCGATGGGCGGCGGCACCGATGTGGCCATCGAAACCGCTGACATTGCGTTATTAAAAAGTCGTGTTACCGATGTGGCGCATTTAATTGCACTGTCACGCGCTACTATGGCCAACATCCATCAAAATGTTATTTTTGCATTAGGTCTAAAAGGACTCTTTTTAATCACGACTATACTGGGCATTACTGGACTATGGATCGCTGTGATGGCTGATGCTGGTGCAACGGTTTTGGTTACTCTGAACGCTTTGCGTTTACTACGCTTCAAAGGCTCTCATTCACTTAAAGCACCTTCTAAATCAAAATAACTCATAGATATATGTACTTATTACATTTATCAAATAAAGACAATGTGTAGCTCAGTACTTCGTATCTCAACATTAATGTCACTCTCATTCTCAATAGATAGTGGTATTAACCTTTGTATTAACGCAATCTATTTTGATTGGTCTATGATTAATATTGAGGTATACCTCAAAGGGATCATTGCAAAATAACTTCTTCCATCTAAAGTCATTTACTATAACGTTCGTTATGAGAAAAATCGGCTAATTTTGCTGCTTATATTGAGGATCAGATTCAAACTTATAGTTAGAATTAGTAGTGCATTTTTCAAAAATATCTTGATAAATTGCTTTGTTATAACTATATCGTAATTGTATCCTCGCAACACTTCGTTAGTCAGTAGTACAACTACTCCGATTCTTATAATCTTTTCTTTTATCAAGATTTTGATTATTCCAGTCAAAAACACCGTAATTACAACCAGATAGAATTAAACAGAAACTTACTGTCATAATACTAAAAATCATCTTCTTCAATGATTTCATAGTCGTTATTTTCCTCAAAAATAGTTCAAAGTAAAATCGATGCGCGATACAGGCATTGAACTATAAATCAGTTACGACTATCCTCCATTAATACTGTCTTCGCTATTTGTTCACCAATTTTCGCAATGACAGCATTTCTTTCTTCAAACGAGGCGTCTGTCTCTGTAATGTATAGAGCGGCTACGATAGGCTTGCGATTTGGAGGCCACATCACCGCAGTAATAGCACGTGACCCATAACCACCAGCCCCTGTTCTATCTGCTACTATCCAGTCACTTGGAACGCCTTTACGAAATAATGCATCGCCAACCTCATTACCTTTAAGCCAAGATTCTAGTTGTTGACGAGACTTGACAGATAGTGTTTCGTCAATGAGTAACTTTTCAAGTGTCGCCACCATTGCAATTGGTGTTGTCGTGTCTCTCTTATCTCCAGGCACCGCTTCGTTGAGTTCTGTTTCCCAGCGATCAAGGCGCGTAGTATCGTCACCAATGGAACGCAAAAATTTAGTTAAAGCCTTAGGTCCCCCAATGGCTTGTAGAATAAAATTGGCAGCTGAATTATCACTGGTTGATAATGTGGCCTGACACAGCTTTGCAAGCGACATCCCTTTTTTACCCACATGTTTTTCTGTCACAGGGGAGTATGTAACAAGATTGCTCTCAGAGAATCTCACAACTCTATCCATTCTTTCTTTACCCAAATCAACTCTTTGAAGAACGTTTGCACAGGCAAGTGTTTTAAAGGTACTACTTAGAGGAAAACGTTCATTAGATTTATATTCCCAGCGTTTTCCCGTTTCCAAGTCATGCACAGCTAGACCGATTCTAGCGCCCAATTCAGTTTCAGCATTGGTAACCGATCCAAGTATTGAGTCTGTTGCATTAGCATTTAATGATAGCGTGAGACATAAAAAAGCAATTACTACGCTAAAAAAAGTAGCTTTGGGTTGACGTACGTTCATGATGAGTTAACTTTCCTCTTGAATCAAATTTTTAGATTATATGATGTGTAATTAACGAGTATATTTAATAGGATAATTATATCTCATTCATTATAAACTTAGCTTATTTTGGTTTGGTGATTTCAGGCTATACCTCAAAGGAACCAGCCATTTAATCTTTTAATAGACCACTTAAAATAGACGGATACAATGGAATCACTTATAACAGACTGCTACAAGATAAGCTTTGTGAATATTTAGAAGTGGGGGTTGGAGATCTTTTTGAATATGTAACAGAGATTGAAATAGAGGATATAAACCCTCTACCATGTCAAAGTAGGTCGACCAAATATTGAACCGCCCCGGGATTGTCGGAGACTCAACATTCTGAGAGAATACGACAATGAAAAAACAAACCTACACTCCTGAGATTAAAGAACGCGCCGTTCGCATGCTGATAGAAGCGTTGGGCGACTATCCTTCCACATGGTCAGCGATTCAAGCCATTGCCCCTAAGATTGGCTGTACGCCTGAAACCCTGCGGTCGTGGCATAAAAAACACATCGATCAAACTATTCCTGCATCGGTGCAAGCGCAAAGTGATAAAGAGCGCATCAAGGAGCTTGAACGCGAATGCAGAGAGCTCAAGCAAGCCAATGAGATCATACGTAAGGCTGCCGCTTTTTTCGCCCAGGCGGAGCTCGACCGCTGACTAAAATCATGATTCAATTCATCGACGATCATAAGAATAATTATGGGGTCGAGCTGATCTGTAGAGTATTACCGATTGCCCCATCAACCTATCACCGTGCTAAAGACTTGGAGAGCTACCCTGAAAAACGCTCACTGCGCAGTCAACATGACGACTTTTACATCAGCGAGATTAAACGTATCTGGCAGGACAGCAAATGCCGTTACGGTGCGCGTAAAGTATGGCAGCAGATGAAAGCTGACGGGTTAAAGGTTGCTCGTTGTACCATAGAGCGTTTAATGAGACAGCATGGCCTACAAGGTGTCTGGCGCGGTAAGGGTAAAATAACAACTCACAGCCGTGATGATCAAAAGCGTGCTGATGACCTAGTCAATCGTAACTTTAGCGCTCATCGCCCTAACCAGCTCTGGGTGGCAGACTTTACTTATATCAAGACGATAAGCGGCTGGGTGTATACCGCTTTTATTATTGATGTGTTTGCTCGCGCTATTGTGGGCTGGAAAGTATCTAATCGTATGAACACAGATATGGTGATGGCGGCGTTAAATCAAGCAATAGCAGATAGAAACTATCCCAAAGATGTGATTCATCACAGTGATCGAGGGGTTCAGTATTTATCCATTCGCTATACTGATAAAATGGCTACATGCGGTGTTATAGCTTCTGTCGGTACGACAGGCGATTCATACGATAATGCATTAGCTGAAACGGTCAACGGGCTTTATAAGTCTGAGGTGATTCATTATTTAAAACAGAACTGGACTGGTGTGAACGATGTTGAACTAGCAACCCTTGAATGGGTGGATTGGTTTAATAGAACACGATTGCATAGCACGATTGGATATGTGTCACCCTTTGAGTTTGAAAAGCGGTATTATGATAATTTAACCCTGTCAGGCATCGCTGCCTGACTCAAGTAAATCACTCTCCGATAAAGTCGGGGCGGTTCATATCCTAATATGACGCTATCTTATATGTACTGACTTTATTAGATCACAGCTATTCTATAATTAAAAAAAGCAAGGTCAATGAGTATAAGATAAAGTTTAGCACGTATTTGGGCACTATAATTTTATAGTATTTTTACCTTTACTCTAGTGTCGATTAAGCTAAAAATAATGCCTTTATCATAAAAGAATGCTTATTCCACATTATTATTTAAGCTACTTTCTTCTACCAAAGACTTTTATGCGTTGTATCCTCTTTCTTTTCTCTGCATATAACTGAGAAAAATATGAAGCATATTACCTATATTCACGAACATCTAGACTGGACTGAGTGGCAATGGTCAGATAAAAAACTGCTGCCATTGGTCAGTCGTGTGCGGATATTACAGGGTCGTTTGCTTGGAAAATTGCTAACGCTAAGGTTTGATTTAAATGTCGAGGCACAGTTAGATGCGGTGACTTTAGAGATCGTTAAAACCTTTGAGATTGAGGGTGAGTCATTAAATAATGAGCAAGTACGCTCTTCTGTCGCGCGGCATTTAGGAGTAGAGGATGGCAGTATGCCAACTGCTACTCGTGAGATCGATGCAGTGGTAGAAATGATTCTAAATGCCACTTATCATTATCAACAACCTTTATTGCTCGATGATTTACTGGGATGGCATAGGGCTTTATTCCCAGATGGATATAGTGGGCTTTATCGTATCAAAGCGGGCAGTATCCGTGATGACAGTCAAGGATCTATGCAGGTAGTTTCTAGTGGTTATGGTCGCGAGCAGGTTCATTTTGGTGCACCTAGTGCGGATACATTGTCAGATGAGCTAGAAAAATTTCTATCATGGTTTAACACATCACCAAATGAGCAAGAGAATATAGATCTGGTCATCAAGGCAGGTATCGCTCATTTATGGTTTGTGACGATCCATCCGTTTGATGATGGCAATGGGCGATTGACTAGAGCCATTACTGAGAGAGCACTGGCGCAAAGCGATGATAGCGCCCAACGTTTTTATAGTATGTCAGCACAGATTTTTAAACAGCGCAATGACTATTATAAAATACTGGAGCGAACTCAAAAAGGCGTTACTGACATCACTGAGTGGTTGGTCTGGTTTCTACAAACACTAGAACAAGCTCTCATCGCTGCTCAAACGACCGCCGATAAAATCATTGATAAAGCGAGTTTTTGGCAAACCCATCGACAGCATGCTTTGAACACTAGACAAGTAACTATGTTGAATGCTTTGCTGACTGATTTTTATGGCAAGCTGACTACCAAGAAATGGGCAATGATGACCAAGTGTTCTATAGACACTGCATTACGAGATATCAATGATTTGATAGAGAAGGGGATGCTGAAGAAATCTGAGGCTTCGGGGCGTAGTACGAGTTATGAGGTGGTTTTATTATAGAAACTATGTAATTTGACTTTCATCGTCAGGCTGCGTAACTAGGGTCTCCCAAGTTTAGTTGTACGGATTTGACGGCAGGGGTCAATTTTAGCTTAGCGTATATTATCAATGATACAACCAAGGGAAGGGCTGCACTTTTACGGTTCCACCGGCAGCTATATTGCCAGAATCTTGCGCCAAGACAATAAAGCAGTTGGCGTGGCTAAGCTGCTTTATACGGTGCGATTGCTGTTTGGTAAAGCTTTCGACTTCAAACTCGCCCGCTTCATTCTACGACAAAACCCCTCTTTGAAAATCCATACGCCCCGCTGATTTTTTAATATCATTTTTAAGCGTTGCCGTAAGGCTTAACTGCATAGGTCGCTCTTGTGGCGCAGCGCCTACCATCTGCCACAAGGCTGGAATCACAAATTGTAAGCTGCCGACGACAGTCGATAGCGGGTTGCCAGGTAAGCCAAAATATACTACGGGCTTATCCAGTTTTTTATTTTTATCACCAAGCAACTCACCAAAAACAAAAGGCTTTCCTGGTTTCATTGCTACTTTATAGTGATTGATTTGTCCCAACTGTTCAATAACCGTGGTTAAGAAATCATAATCACCTACTGATACACCAGCGGTAGATATCAGTACGTCACACTTTTGTATGGCTTTATTCACAACCTTTATAGTCTTATCTAAATCATCAGGAACAATACCATAGTCATGAATAATAATTGGTAATTGGGCAAGCATGCTTTTGAGGGTTGGAGTATTAGAGTTATATATCTGTGCTGAATCTTTTAATTTATCTCCAAGCGCTACCAGTTCATCACCTGTTGCTAAAATACCGACGATGAGTGGCTCAAAAACTTTTACTTTATCAATTCCTAAATTAGCAAGTAAGCTAATATCAGTAGGATTTAAGCGCTTGCCTTGTTGTAGTATCAATTCGTTCTGTTGTATTTCCTCGCCTTTTTTACGGATATTCACATCGATGTCTGCCGCCTTTGCTAATATAATCTCGTAAGGCTGAGTTTTATCGATGTTGTCTTTTATAAACTCAAAATTAGTATCCTCTTGCATGATGACTGTATTACAGTTAATTGGTACTACAGCGCCGGTGAAAATACGAATACCTTGATCTTTTTTAACTGTACCACTAAAAGGGCTGCCCGCTTGTGATTCACCAACGATCTCAATAGAGCTGGCTTTTGAGAGTGTACTACTTGTAGCGATGGCATAACCATCCATTGCTGATACATTTTGCCGTGGTATAGAAAACGGCGATATAATATATTCAGCTAATATCTGATTACGACTTTCCAAGAGTGGGCAGACTTGTGTTGCTCTTTTGTTTATAGGAGAGTCGATTTTATTGTAAACCTCTATCCGTTTTTTAATAGCAAGAAGTAATTGATCGGGGGTAATCATAAGCGCTAGACCCTTATTAACTATAACTTTATTAATAACTTCAGGTAATTAGGGTGTGTCCTCATTTTGAAAATGGTGATAAAAATCAGATAAATTGTAGCCAAACAAGGAAAATAGCGTAGGTAATATTGGGATATTGACCAGCTATTTGACGCAGCTTGGCAAGATTTAACCATTTTTAGCCCATTTAATCGCTTTTGTTTAGATTGAGGACACGCCCTAAGTATCAAAAAATAATGAGCTGATATCTCATTAGCCGCGGAACACATTCTCTTGCTCAAGCATCATCTCGATGCCTTCGATGTCTGCTTCATTGGTCAAGGTAAACAGATAATCACACAATGATTGATGAAAGGCTTGTTGGCTCAGTTTATTATGAATAGCAGGGCTCACTTGATCATAGGTCATCTGTATCCCAGGTTCCTTATTCAGCACATCAACCACGTGAAAACCGTATCTGCTTTCGATGGGGCTTGGCGCAAGTCCTGCGTCTAACTTAAATAACACGCTTTCAAATTCTGGCACGGTTTGTCCTTTGTTAATCACACCCAGTTCGCCACCTTGTTCTTTTGAAGGACAAGCAGAATGCTGGCGTGCCACTTGGATAAACTCCGCATCAGGATTGGCATTATTTTTGATTTGTTCAATCAATTCGTAAGCGGTCTTTTTAAGCTTTAATCGCTCGTCGCCATCTTCTGGCAGACAATCCAATAAAATATGACGCACGTTCATGATAGGATCAGTCTTGAAGTCCGTGATATTTTGCTCATAATAACGCTCACAGGTTGCCATATCCGGTATCGTCGCTTGAACGTTTTTATCTATCAAAGCGGAAATGGCTTGTTCCTCATCGTTTTCCCATGCCGCCTCACCAAGGTTTGGCTCATCCAATACCGCCAGTCTAAGTAATTCACGCACCACCAGCGCCTGAGTTGCAAGAAATACTGCGTCTTCTTTATTTTCCGCTGGATGATATTGCAGCTCTTGGGCAATGTTGGTTCTATCTATCGTCACGCCATTGACCGTCACTGACGGTAGCTCATCACGACTAGAGGCAATCAGGTTTTTATGATTACTACGTTCTTCCGCCATCGCTTTTTCGATAAATTCTTGATCAGAGTGTGGTTTTTGTAGATCCGTCAAGGTTGGCATAAGATGAACGATATCATCACCGTGGTCGTGGCTGTGTTCATGGCTATGATCGTGGCTGTGGTCATGACCACAATCATGATCGCTCGCCATGTTGTTAGCATCAGTATGACTGCCAATATGAACGTGACCGTTCATATTATTGTTAGTCGCATGGTCGGCTGGGTTGTAGGTACTGACAGTCATGGCTTTTGCTCCACTATGTATTTTTTGTTAGAAGTTTGGATATATAGGGCGTGTTGATTAAATGTCATCAGTAAAGAAAAAGCAGTATCCAAATCATGATTATTTAAAATGTCATCGCATCTAAATACTGCTTTATACATTTACTGAGATTTCTTTTGTCTGACAATTTGGTAACGGCGACCGAAATACCATACTGGCGCGCTGATAATATGAATCAGTCTGGTAAATGGGAATATCGCAATCAAGGTAATACCCAGTGCCATATGTAGCTGATAAATTAAGTCGGTCTGCTCGATACGAGCGGCTGCTTGCCAAGGTCTTAAGATAGTAATGTCTTGCGCCCAGCCTGCTAAATTCATCATCGTCAATCCATCCAGATGCTGCATGGAGGTAAAGATTGATGCTAAACCAAGATTAAGTTGGATAAATAGCAGCACAAGGACGAGCTTGTCTGAAAATGAGGAGGTGTTTGAGATACGATCGTCCATAAAACGCCGCCACATCAGCATGACCAAGCCAATCCAACAGAACACACCGGCAATACCACCGACCACCACAGCGACGATTTGTTTGCGTCCAGCACTGATAAAGGACTCATAAAGAAAATGCGGTGTCAACATACCGAATAAATGCCCTAGCAATACCACGATAATACCGACGTGAAATAAATTACTGGCAATTCTCATATTTTTGGTTCTAAGCATCTGCGTTGAGCCGGTCTTCCATGAGTACTGCGACAAATCAAAACGCACCCAAGTACCGATAATAGCGATGGTCAATGCGATATACGGATAAACACCAAAAAGGAATATTTGTAGCCAATTTAGATTGGCAACAGACTGCATGCTAGGATCTGCAATATTCATATCTTCTCTCCTTATTATGGTTTAACCGCTGAGGTGGTTTTAAAGTCTACCCAGTGCACAGGGGCATCGACGATGTTTTTAGTAGGGGCAGTTCTAACACCCGCCTTTGCCGCCAGACTTTGGGTGCTGGTCTGAGAAGAACAACGCTCTTCTTGTTGCGCATCTAAGAAAGTAACCACTTCCTCTTCCCACTCTTTGTCTAAGGCGTCAAAGCTGTCATCAGGTTTTTCTTTGCTGATTTTTTCTTGATACTCTTCGACCATATTCAGAGGCTTGCCAGCTATTTGCAATAGCGCATTAAAGCAGCCTTTATACATACTGCCGCGGTGTTCAAGTCTGGCAGCAAGCAAGGCAATGATGTGGCTGACATCGGCGATATCCATACGAATCTGAATATCATCTTCGATAACGGTTGCTTGATAAGCCAAAAATTCTAGATATAAAGGCAGATAATCAGGCAGCTCTTTGACACTAATGGCAAAGCCAGCTTCTTCATATTGACCCATCAAATCGACCATGGCTTGACCGCGATCACGCGACTCACCATGTACATGCTCAAACAACCAAAGGGATAAAGACCGACCGCGCTCAAACAGACCGTCATAACGCGCTTGTGCTTCAAGAGAGCCGGTATCGATTAAGTCTTCAATCAAGTCAATGATTTGCGCGCGTACTTCAGGGCTAATAATGGTTGATCTTGCAACAATCTCTGTGCAATCAGCTAAGGTATCACCTAAAAACAGCTCATTGCTTGGATAGTCGATAAGTAAGCTTAATACTTTGAGTATCTTCAATTCTGATACGCCAATCACTGGCGGCATGACAGAGTCGATGACAGCGTTGTCGGTATGAAATTGAGTAGTTTGCATCTTATGACTCCCACTTTTGGACAGTGTCGATGAAATCACGACGGTTGGTTTTGCGTTGTCCGAACATACTGTTATCAGAAGTGCCTGAACAGCCTTCACCAAAGGTAAAACCACAGCCGTTACGTTCAGCAAACGCATCACTCAATGCTTCTTCACGATGTGCAGTTGGAATAACAAAACGATCTTCGTAGTTGGCGATAGCGAGATAGCGATACATCTCTTCAACTTGCAACTTAGTCAGACCAACATCGTCTAAGATGCTTTGAACTTCTTGCTTTTCGACCAGTTGCATACGTTTGTAGCTACGCATCGCAAGTAGACGTTTTAGCGCAAGACGAACTGGCTCTTCATCACCTGCGGTTAGTAGATTGGCTAAATAACGTAGCGGAATACGCAAGCTATCAACATCTGGAATGAGACCATCCATACCGACTTTGCCCGCTTCAGCCGCATTTTGAATCGGTGATAATGGCGGTACATACCAAACCATTGGTAGCGTACGGTATTCAGGGTGTAGCGGTAGGGCAAGTTTCCAATCAACTGCCAGCTTATAGACTGGCGAGCGCTGCGCAGAATCAATCACTGACTGCGGCACACCGTCTTTTAATGCTTGAGCAATAACAGCAGGGTCATTAGGATCTAAGAATAAATCCAATTGCGCAGGATAAATGTCTTTTTCGTTTGGCGTACTGGCAGCTTCGGCGATTTTGTCAGCGTCATATAGCAAGACGCCTAAATAGCGGATACGACCAACACAAGTTTCTGAGCAGACAGTCGGTAAGCCAGCTTCGATACGTGGATAACAGAAGATACATTTTTCAGATTTACCGGATTTCCAATTGTAGTAAATCTTTTTGTATGGGCAGCCTGAGATACACATGCGCCAGCCGCGACATTTTTCTTGGTCGATTAAGACAATGCCGTCTTCTTCACGCTTGTAGATCGCGCCACTAGGGCAAGCTGCGACGCACGTTGGGTTCAAGCAATGCTCGCATAGACGCGGCAAATACATCATGAAGGTATTTTCGTACTCTCCGTAGATGTCCGCTTGAATGTTGTCAAAGTTTTTATCTTTACGACGTTTTTCAAATTCCGTCCCTAGAATCTCTTCCCAGTTAGGACCCCATTCAATCTTTTGCATGCGCTTGCCAGTGATGGCTGAACGCGGGCGAGCGATAGGCTGATGGGTACTAATAGGCGCGGTATGCAGATGCTGATAATCGAAATCAAACGGTTCGTAATAATCATCAATCTCTGGCAAATCAGGGTTGGCAAAGATATTTGCCAATACTCTGAATTTCCCACCGATGCGCGGATTAATCGTGCCGTTGGCATTACGTATCCAGCCGCCTTTCCATTTGGTTTGGTTTTCCCACTCTTTGGGATAGCCGATACCGGGCTTGGATTCAACGTTGTTGAACCATGCGTATTCCATACCTTCACGGCTGGTCCAGACGTTTTTACAGGTAACTGAGCAAGTGTGACAACCGATACATTTATCAAGGTTAAGCACCATGCCGACTTGCGAACGAATTTTCATTGATGTGCTCCAAATAGTAGTAGAAAAAGCAGCTCTTTATTCTTCATCGAGGTCGTTTCAAAAGATGTTGTTTCAAAAGATGTGTTTAAAAAAATAACTTCTAAAACGACCTATTCTCAATAGAAGAAAATGCTTTAATCCTCGATGGTGGTTGGTAATGGGCGCGGTAATTCGTTATCAGGCTTATCTTCTAGCCAGTCGATTTTTGACATCTTACGAATCACGACAAACTCATCACGGTTACAACCCACGGTGCCATAGTAGTTAAAGCCATAAGATTGCTGGGCATAGCTACCAATCATATGCGTCGGTTTTAAGATAGTACGAGTCATTGAGTTATGAATACCGCCACGCGTACCGGTCTGCTCAGAACCCGGAATATTGACCAGTTTCTCCTGAGCGTGATACATCATGGTCATGCCTTCTTTGACCCGTTGGCTGACAATGGCACGAGCGGTAAGCGCACCGTTCGCATTAAATAGCTCAATCCAATCGTTATCGACGATACCTGCTTTTGCCGCATCGACTTCTGACATCCAAACACAAGGTCCACCGCGGCTTAGGGTCAGCATCAATAAGTTTTCAGAGTACGTACTATGGATGCCCCATTTTTGGTGCGGCGTTAAAAAGTTCAGTACAATCTCTTTATTACCATTTGGTTTGGCATCTTTTACCATTGCCGTGGTTTTGGTATCGATTGGTGGACGATACTGCTGCATTTGCTCACCAAATGCTTGCATCCAAGGATGGTCTTGATAAAACTGTTGACGACCAGTGAGGGTACGCCAAGGAATCAGCTCATGAACGTTGGTATAACCGGCGTTATAACTCACCTCATCAGACTCAATGCCTGACCACGTTGGGCTTGAGATGATTTTTCGCGGTTGAGCAACGATATCTTTAAAACGAATTTTTTCATGCTCGCTAGATTTGGCTAAATGCGCATGGTCGCGACCGGTAAATTCAGACAATGCTTCCCAACCTTTTACGGCGACATGACCATTGGTTTCAGGTGCTAGCATCAAAATCATTTCAGACGCATTAACCGCAGTGTTAAGGCTTGGTCTACCTTCAGAGATACCGGGCTCAGTCACTCTATGATTTAAATCACCGAGCTGTTTGACTTCGGTTTTCATATCCCAATTTAAGCCTTTTGATCCGTTGCCTAGTTTTTCTAAGGCAGGACCCATTGAAGTAAATTTCTTGTAAGTATTTGGATAATCACGCTCAACCACCATAATCATAGGGCAGTTTTTGCCGGGTACTGGTTTTTCGCCCGCGGTTTTCCAGTCAGTGCCACCGAATGGCTGCGCCAATTCGCCCGGGCTATCATGTTGCATTGGTAAGGTCACGACATCAGTTTCAACGCCCAAATGTCCTTTTGACACTTCAGAGAAGCTCTTGGCAATACCTTTATAGATTTCCCAATCCGTTTTAGATTCCCACGCAGGGTCGGTCGCGGCAGTGAGTGGATGGATAAAGGGATGCATGTCTGAGGTATTCATGTCGTCTTTTTCATACCATGTTGCCGTTGGCAATACGATATCTGAATACATACAGGTCGACGACATACGGAAGTCTAACGTGACAACCAAATCTAATTTACCAGTAGGGCCTTTTTCTACCCAATCTACTTCTTTTGGTTGCAGGTGACCTGCGGCATTTTCTTCATTGAGCAAGCCGTTTTTGGTACCCAAGAAGTACTTGAGCATATATTCATGACCTTTACCTGATGAGCCCAAAAGGTTTGAGCGCCAGATAAACATATTGCGCGGGAAGTTGTCTGGGTTGTCTGGAGATTCACAAGCAAAACGTAGGCTGCTATCTTCAAGAGAGTCGACGACATACTCTTCCACGTCCTTACCACTTGCTTTGGCTTTAGCGGCGATAGTCAGTGGGTTGCAGTTAAATTGAGGGGCAGAAGGAAGCCAGCCTGCGCGCTCCGCTTGAATGTTGTAGTCCAGCATGTGTTCTGGGAAAAACTTCTTATCGACAAGTGGCGAGAGTATTTCATGAGCAGAAATAGTTTCATGACGCCACTGTGAGCTGTGCGCATAGAAAAAGCTGGTACCAGCCATCTGGCGTGGTGGACGCATCCAATCAAGGGCAAACGCTAATGGTAACCAACCGGTTTGTGGACGCAGTTTTTCTTGACCAACATAATGCGCCCAACCGCCACCAGATTTACCGATACAGCCACAAAGCATGAGCATATTGATGACGCCGCGATAGTTCATATCGAGGTGATACCAGTGATTCATACCAGCGCCGATGATAATCATCGATTTACCATGGGTTTTGTGCGCGTTTTCTGCGAACTCACGGGCAACTTGAATGACGCGCTCACGGCTTAGTCCAGTAATCACTTCTTGCCAAGCAGGAGTGCCTGGTACGGTCGCATCGTCATAGTCATCAGTAACATGCTCGCCACCAACACCATTATCCACGCCAAGGTTGGCAACCGTTAAATCAAATACAGTGGCGACGATAGCAGTTGTACCATCGGCAAGCGTAATGGTTTTGCAAGGAATCGTTTTTTGTTGTATGGCTTCGCCTGGTACTGACGCAAAATGTGGGTGTTCAACATGACCAAAGTAGTCAAAGCCTACTAGGCAGGTTTCATTGCTGTCTTTTAAAGTTAACGTCAGATCAATATTAGCACCAGTGGTACCATTTTTCTGCTCAAGATTCCATTTGCCTTTTTCACCCCAACGATAGCCGATAGAACCGAGTGGAGAAACCAGTTCACCATCACTGTTCAGTCCAATGGTTTTCCATTCTGGATTGTTTTCTTGCCCTAAGTTATCTACTAAGTCAGAAGCACGTAGATAACGACCAGCATGGCGTGCGCCTTCTTCACCTTCTAGCATGACTAGGACGGGTAAGTCGGTATAGCGTTTGGCATAACCTAGGAAATAATCACTTGGCTGCTTGAGATAAAACTCTTTGATAATGACATGACAGAATGCTTGCGCAACGGCAGCATCGGTCCCTTGTTTAGGGTTCAGCCATAAGTCCGTTAACTTAGAAACTTCAGCATAGTCAGGGGTGATTGAGACCGTCTTGGTGCCTTTATAACGAACTTCAGTAAAGAAATGCGCATCGGGTGTACGGGTTTGCGGAACGTTTGAGCCCCAAGCGATAATATAGTCAGAGTTGTACCAATCGGCTGATTCTGGCACGTCAGTTTGCTCGCCCCAAACCATGGGCGAGGCTGGTGGCAAGTCACAATACCAGTCGTAGAAAGATAAACAAACACCACCAATCAACGATAAATAACGACTCCCAGCAGCATAGCTGACCATCGACATCGCAGGAATCGGAGAGAAGCCAATAATACGGTCAGGACCAAAAGTTTTTGCAGTATAGACGTTACTGGCAGCGATAATTTCATTGACCTCAGCCCACGTTGAGCGGATAAAGCCACCCAAACCGCGTTTGGATTTGTATTGCTCCGCTTTGATAGGGTCTTGGACGATACTGCCCCACGCATCGACTGGATCAGGATATTGCGCTTTGGCTTCACGCCATAACTTAAGTAGTGGCTTACGAACTTTAGGATATTTCACACGGTTAGCAGAGTACATATACCAGCTATAGCTTGCGCCACGAGGACAGCCACGCGGTTCATGATTTGGTAGGTCGGGACGTGTTTCTGGATAGTCAGTTTGCTGAGTTTCCCACGTCACCAGTCCGTTTTTTACGTAGATTTTCCACGAACAAGAACCGGTACAGTTGACCCCGTGTGTTGAGCGGACGACTTTGTCATATTGCCAACGGCTACGATACACATTTTCCCAATCACGAGACTCATCGCGCGTCTCGCCATGCCCATCGGAGAATTCGCCCTGTTTACGTTTAAAAAAACGGAATTGGTCGAGTAAATGGCTCATTTCGCTATCCTCTATGTTATTGCCTATGGTGTATCTAAAGCTGAGTGCAGGGTGGTTCTGTATCAGTAACCGTATGAACATAAGCCGTAAATATTATTCGATGGTGTTATTTTAATTAAGACATAGACGTCTGACTATCAGCTAACATGAGCAGAGCACTACCACCTTAGTAGTAGCTATCAAAAATAAAATCTCATCAAAAAATGGTTAAGACGGTTATTTAAAGCGGTATTAAAAATATTGTTAAGAAAATTGTTGAAAGCTTTTTAAGAAAAAACTAGCGATATTCATTAATAAAGTGAAAAGCAACTGGCAAAATTTAAGCAAAAAAAGTGCTACTTACATGAGCAAGTAGCACGATTCATAGCATAAGTTTCGACTTAGAAAAACGGTTATTAATAGAATGATTTTAGCAAGGTATCTCGGCGTTAGAACGGCTGTAATACCACCAAGTCAATATAATACAGAGAACATAAAAAATGATTAGCGCAATGAAAGTACCATCAACACCCAACCCTGAACCAAACATTTTAGGGATAAAGAAAGCGCCATAGGCTGCTACTGCTGACGTGAAACCAACCACGGCAGCGGACTCTTTACGTATCTCGACGAACAGCTCTTCTGTCCCTGCTTTTTCAGGCTCACGGCGATCATGGAACGTTCTAAAAATAACAGGAATCATGGTAAAGGTAGAGCCATTACCGATACCTGTGGTGATGAATAGCACCATAAAGGAGATAAAGTAGCCGACGAAGCTGCCTTCATTGGTCTCACTCGGTAAGAAGTACATCACGGCCAATACTGCAAACACCATGATCACATAGTTCCAAAAGGTAACTTTTGCACCGCTGGTTTTATCAGATATCCAGCCACCTAATGGGCGAAATAATGCACCGACGAACGGACCTAAAAAAGCAAATTTAAGCGCATCAATGGCTGGGAACGAGTTTTTAATTAACATTGGGAATGCTGCGGAAAAGCCAATGAATGAGCCAAACGTCGCCATATAAAGAATACACATGATCCAGTTGTGTTTACGTTTAAAGATAATCGATTGATCTTTAAAAGAGGCTTTTGCGGTGGCAATGTCATTCATGCCAAACCAAGCCAATGCTGAAAATAGCAGGATAAAAGGTACCCAAATAAAGCCCACGTTTTGCAAATAAAACAATTTGCCGCTTGCAGCAACTTGCGGATCGCCGCCCAAGCTACCAAATGCGGCAACCAGTATAATCATCGGTACGACGAACTGCATGACAGAGACGCCAAGATTACCAAGACCCGCGTTTAGCCCAAGCGCGGTACCTTGCTCAGCCTTTGGATAAAAGAATGAAATATTTGACATGGATGATGCAAAGTTACCACCACCAAAGCCGCAAAGTAGCGCGATAATGGCAAATATCATAAAGGGCGTATCAGGGTTTTGAACCGCAAACCCCATCCACAATGCCGGAATTAACAAAGATAAGGTGGATATCGCTGTCCAACGTCGTCCACCGAAAATAGGCACCATAAAAGAATAAAAAATCCGCAGCGTCGCACCAGATAGACCGGGTAGCGCGGCGAGCCAAAATAACTGTCCTGCATCAAAATCAAAACCAATCTCTGGCAGGCGTACGATGACCGCACTCCATACCATCCATATCGCAAACGCTAGTAGCAATGATGGAATGGATATCCATAAATTTCGGCGAGCGACTTTTTTGCCACCGCCTTCCCAAAATTCTTCAACTTCAGGACGCCAGTCAGTGATGAGCTTACCACCTTTAAAGTTGTAATGACTGCCCATACGATTCCTCACTTAATATCGTCTATGCTTAGTTATAATTGATGTTTTTATCACGTTAAGGCGCTATTGAAATCGCCATAGACTATCGTTTAGATTGCCCATACTCAGTCAGTAAACTTGAGCAACGACGGCATAGCGCTCACGGATTTATTCACAGGCATTTGCTATATTTGTTGCAAATGATGACTTACGGTACTGTGATATGGCGGTTATGAGTATTCATACATAGTGGTATACTGATGGCTAAAAGGGGTAGGAGGCAGGCAAAAATTTAGCGTCTAAAATAAGATTTTAGCGCATAATATTTGCTTGTTAGTACGCTTTAATTTGCAATTGATAGGGTTTGATAATAGGTAAAAGCCACAAATGATGAATAGCTTGCGAAGACACTCTTTATCACTTCATGCTTGGGGCGCTGTCCTTATCATCGCTATACTATGCTTCATGTCAGCGATAGGGAGTGGTACGTTGGCTTGGGTTGCAAAATCTGATGCTGAGGCTATTAATACCGCAGGCTCGATACGTATGGCCGCTTATCGTATAAGTTTTCAGCTCGCGACGGATTTTTCTGATGACAATCCTTTTAGCTCAAGTTTGAACATTCGGCAAGACAGCCTTAATCTTACTCATGACAAGCAAGTTGAAAAACAGGGCAAATTAGATTTTTCTAATAAAGACACCTCTGAAAAGATTGATATCCTTATTGAAGATATGGAAAATCGATTGGAGGAATTACAGACGTACCAGTTGACGAGTGCTAACAGAAGTACGCCCATTACCAATCAACTCAATCAGATAAAATCCCAATGGTTTCAGGACTTAAAACCTGCGTTACTGGGGCAAAATAAGCAGGATTTTTATCGTGTTGCAGTCAAGTATGTTGATGATGTTAATCGCTTTGTGGGCGAGTTACAGTACAGAAACGAGCAGCGTCAGACATGGCAGCAAAACCTACAAACACTCTCATTGATATTGACCATCATTATTATGCTGATTGGCATGCGCCGACTGCATCAAGCAGTACTAACGCCTATCAAGCAACTCATCAAAGCCAATAACCAATTTAAAAGAGGCAAGACCAATACCAGAGTGTCTATAAAGGGTTATAGAGAGTTTGAGGTGCTTGGCAATTCTTTTAATGACATGGCAAGTACGATTGAGACCTATCAGCGCTCGCTTGAGAGTGAGGTGCAGATAAAAACCCAGCATCTGACAAAAGCCAATCACGTACTGTCGCTGTTTTATGATTTTTCCAAATCCATCACCACCAACCAAGTCAGCTTATATCGTCTCGATAAGTTGGTTGCTGATTTCAGTAAGACTTTGCCGCATTTAGAATTCACTTTATGTATACAGAATAAATATATAACCAATAAAAACGCCATCGTTCTACATGGCGAAAGAATGAAAGAGCTGTGCAAAAAGCTTAATTGCGATAACTGCGTGACCAAAAATGGTGAATACACTAAGTCTTACCCCATTACTCATCAACAAGAAGAATTTGGTGAATTACGCGTCAGTCCAAAGTCTATGCTAGTGATGAATCGCTCTTTTATCTCTGATGATGACAGTAGCGATACACCCGAATCACAGCGTATCAATATGATAGAGACGGGGTCGGCGACGGATAGCATTTCCCCATTTTCGAGTGCTGAATTGGATGCGCAAAATAACGAGTTAATCGTTGCTCTGACCAATTTAATCAGTACCGCGTTATCGCTGCGTAAGCAAAGACAGCAAGAACATCAGCTTATTTTATTTGAAGAGCGATCGACCATTGCTAGAGAGTTACATGATTCTTTAGCGCAGTCGTTGTCTTATCTGAAAATTCAAGTTAGCGTTTTAGAAAGGCATCTTAAAAATGCTGCCAGCGAGCCAGATGAAGCGCCCATCTATCAGAATATCGAACAAATAAAGATGGGCTTAGGCTCGGCTTATCAGCAGTTAAGAGACCTGTTGGTAACGTTCCGCTTAACCATTGATAACAACAATTTTGATGAAGCATTACACGAAGCTGCCAGTGAGTTTGCTTTAAAAGGCAGTTTTAATGTGACAGTCCACAACCGTATTATGACGCTTAATTTAAGTGCCACCGAACAGATAGATTTGATTCAAATTGCCAGAGAAGCTTTGTCTAATATCAGCCGCCATGCCCAAGCACAAAACGTAGAGATTCAGCTTGGCTATGAGGATGGCGATAAACATATCGCGATGAGTATTATTGATGATGGGGTTGGGATGTCAATGCTAGGCAGTGTCGATCAGACACAGCATCACGGTTTGATGATTATGAAAGAGCGCGCCCATGATATCGGCGGTGAATTGATCGTGACTGATAACCAACCACGCGGCACTATTATTACTGTAAGGTTTGAACCCAATTTCTTCGATAAACAGGGCAATAAAGAAGCGTATTTATAAGCGGGTTAATCTGATTGGCTGGCTTGTTAATTTTTAAACCCTTGTTTTAACTTTTTAAAACTTTATCACTTTGAAATTTTTATTTTGAAGTATTGATCTTGATATTTTGTACCATTTTTTCTAATTGTGAGTAATTTATGAGCACCAAAGTTTATACTAGCGCGTCGCCCGCTAGGCTGTTATTAGTCGATGACCATCCTATGCTACGCCGCGGCATCTCTGAATTATTAAGTCTTGAGAATGATGTCAAAGTCGTTGGTGAAGCGAGCAACGGGCAAGAGGCATTAGAGTTTCTAGCAAACAATGAAGTGGATTTGGTAATACTTGACCATAAAATGCCGGTACTTACTGGTATTGAAACCTTACGAGAAATCAAAGCAAGAAATATCACTACCAAGACCGTTTTGTTCACGGTTTCTGATAGTGGTGAAGACGTACAAGAAGCTTTAAAATTAGGCGTTGATGGTTATCTGTTAAAAGATATGGAGCCTGAGCTGATTATTATTGATATTAGAAAAATACTACGCGGCGAGCTGGTCATCAGCCCAAATCTAGCCTCGATATTGGCACAAACTCTGCGCACTCCCAGTATCGAAGATATCGCCAGTAATCTGACCAGCAGAGAGCTACAAGTCATTCAGATGATTGCGCAAGGGCTGAGTAATAAGATGATTGCTAATAATCTAGATATTGCTGAATCAACGGTAAAAGTACACGTCAAGCATATCCTCAATAAAACAGGTCTTCGGACGCGTGTCGAAGCTGCAGTATGGACGGTAAACCATTTGTCTAAGTAGCTATTTTTGAAATAATGGTAGTTAAGTTAAAAGTATCTATCGCGTTTATCTAAAACTAAAAGCCCACCTAACAATATGCTAGGTGGGCTTTTAGTTTTAGATATAACCATCAGAGAGTATGACTCTTTAATCTTAGCACTTAATATCAGCTTTTAGCACTCACTTTCTGCAGCAATCTGCCGATCGACGGAAGACATTTTATACTCATCACCAAAAGCATCTTCAGGCTCTGCTAACCAGAAATAGCAGACAATCCATGCAATCAGTGCGCCGATGGCGATAATATAAAAGAACTGATTGGGCTCAACAAAGGTATAAATGAATAAGTAGAATACCGCCCCAACATTACCATAAGCGCCTGTCATTCCTGATATTTGACCAGTTAGACGCCGCTTAATGGAAGGGATAATACCAAAGGTTGCGCCTTCTGCACCCTGCACAAATACCGAGCATAGAATCGTAAACACCACGGCGATAAACAGTGGCCATTCAGCATTGAGTACACCCATCAGCACAAAGCCAATCGCGATACCAAACATATAAACCAACATCACTAAACGGCGATTACCAACCTTGTCAGAGATATAACCGCCAAGTGGACGTGCCCATAAGTTAACAAAGGCAAAGGTTGACGCAATCAGACCTGCGGCGGTTGGATCCAATTTCCAAGTTGCCGCAAAGAACATCGGTAGCATGGAAACCACCGCTAGCTCTGCACCAAAGTTAGCAAAGTAGCTTACATTAAGCGCCGCAACGGACTTAAAGGGATATTTATCATCTTCTGGAATACCAGCTTTAATCATAGGCACATTGACACTGATGGCTTTATAAATTTGATAAACAACCATCAATACAATCACGCTATAGCAGACGATAGCGCCCGTCACACTCAAAAAATCCATCGCTTGCGTACGATAAACCAGCAATCCCAGTACGCCATATAAAGGCACAATAAATAGGCAGTATAACCCCAAGTCTTTCCAAGTAGATACTTCTAAAGCGCCTGATTTTCTTGCTTTTTTATGAGTACCAACCTCTGGTCCGTCAGTAATTAAAAACCAATAAGCCACGCCGTATATAGCTAACAGCAAACCAGATAACGCAATTGCCCAGCGCCAACCATCCTCACCACCGAAAAATTGTAAAGCAACGGTTGGAATGGTAATAGCTGCGGCAGCCGAACCAAAGTTGCCCCAACCTGCATAGAAGCCTTCGGCAAAGCCAATGTCCTTTGGCTTAAACCATAACGCCGTCATATGAATACCGACGACGAAGCCTGCACCGACGATAGACATAAATAAGCGTGCGACGAATAGCTGCATGGCAGAGTCGCCAAACGCGAAAAACCACGTCGGTATCGCCATCACGACCATTAATATAGAAAACACGCGGCGCGGACCAAAACGATCCAAGGCCATACCGACGATGACGCGCCCCGGAATCGTCAACGCGACGTTGGCGATTAGAAATAATTTAATATGATCTGGTGTCAAATAGCTTTCTGTTTGAAGGATAGACGTGGCGAGCGGTGCCATATTAAACCAGACATAAAAGGTCAGAAAAAAAGCAATCCACGTATAGTGAAGCGCCCTTATCTCACGGCGTTCAACCTCGAGTAATTCTTTCGCATGCATGATAATGTCCCCATTATAAATTCTGATGCCTGTAATGGACACAAGATAGCAATAAAGGGGGTGTCATAACTATTGAGCGAAAGCAGTATAGCGACTACTTTCCATACTACTTAATGGGGAGTAGGCAGGCATTTTAACGCGTTATATTATTATTAATAATCAAAATCATACAAGGGTAGTAAAACCATTTAAAAGGTGCTATTTTATATTAATGATAATTATTCTCAATTGGGCATTGATCTTTAAGGCAGATTGAGATAAAAATCTACATTGAGTAAACTAGCCAAGGAGTTATCATGAGTGCCACTACGAATACTGACAATACCACTAACACCGCTAACCCCAATCCTGTCATTCCAAGTCATTGGAAAATAAAACGTTCAACACACTTCTTCACCAAAGATAAAGTGCCTAACGCCTTATTAACCCATCACAATACGGCGGAAGGCGTATACGGGCAAATTTGTGTCATGCAAGGGACGGTTACCTTTTATGGATTTTCAGACGAAGCAGCTACTGAGCCAGAAAAGACAGTCGTTATTAACGCCGGACAGTTTGCGGTCAGCCCGCCTCAATATTGGCATCGCGTAGAATTAAGTGATGATGCCCAATTCAATATTAACTTTTGGACAGAAGGAGATACAGGCAATAAGTCGATGTTTAATAGCTCTACTATCCACACTAAACCTATTGAAAAATTATTTGATAAGCCAACTCAATGATAAGAGTTCTACATATTTGTATCTCACGCAGGTTGATAAAGAAAAGCGGGCAGTATCCGTGATGACAGTCAAGGACCTATGCAGGTAGTTTCTGGTGGTTATGGTCGCGAGCAGGTTCATTTCGTTGCGCCTAATGCCGATAGGCTATCAGATGAGCTAGACAAGTTTTTATCTTGGTTTAACACGTCATCAAATGAGCCCCCTATGGCAGGATAGATTGTACCAACGAGAGACTATAGTGAGTTCAATATAAAAGAGTTACGCTCAGCATAGCAATATGCTGGTATAAATTTCTCTCGCTTGCTGTGCGCTTCGCACTCCAGAGGCTTCGTAAAATTTATCCCAGCAGTACTGTGTTCTTTTTAAATTGAATCGACTATAGTGAGCTATGCTGTCAAATCCGTAGACATAAACTTGGGAGATTTTAGTTTAGATGTTTTTGAAGGTTGGTCACCATTTGGTCACCGTCGCTTTTTTGAGTAATTTTATAGAGCTTAAATACTTGTGATTATAGAGCGATACCAATAAGGGTTTTCCCCTACAGCCCATATTTTACGGACAAAAAAAGCCCCAGTCGTTAGACCGGGGCTTTCTAAATATTTGGTAGGCATAAGCAGACTCGAACTGCTGACCTCTACCATGTCAAGGTAGGTCAACCAAAACCCATAAATGTATCTTATATTACATCCCTTTATTTATAATGCCTACAGCGATTTTTAACTTCACGAAAACGCAAAGTTATTTAAAATCATATTAGATTTATTTCGTAAATAGGCACTATAAAATTATAGTGTTTTTACCTCCACTCCCTCCTCGGTTTTTTGAGCTAATTACCTATATTTTCTCCACTTTTTCTGTCCTTTTTACTAAAAAGGCTAGGTTTAACTCATCATTTCGGCGATGACTTTCCTTGTTTATTAAGTTTAATCTCTGCATAATATAAGGAGAATAGCCCTCTAACTTCTGCAGGTTTTGGTCTTATTATGAAACACGTTACTTATATTCATGAACACCCCAATTGGACAGATTGGCAATGGTCAGATAAAAAACTGTTGCCGCTGGTAAGCCAAGTGCGATTGCTTCAAGGTCAGCTTCTCGGAAAATTGCTGACACTAGGATTTGATTTAAATGTTGAAGCTCAGTTAGACGCCGTTACTCTTGAAATCGTTAAAACATCTGAGATCGAAGGTGAAATTTTAAAAACAGATCAAGTAAGATCCTCTGTTGCTTGGCATTTAGGGGTTGATGACCATAATATGCCTGCAGCCTCACGAGAAATTGATGCAGTGGTTGAGATGATGCTAGATGCAACATTCCACTATCAAAAGCCCTTATTGTTAGAAGATTTGCTCGGTTGGCATCGAGCGCTGTTCCCAGAAGGCTATAGCGGGCTTTATCGTATTAAAGTTGGCAAGCTTCGGGATGATAGTCAAGGCGCTATGCAAGTAGTTTCAGGAGGCTATGGCCGAGAGCGAGTGCATTTTGTTGCTCCTCATGCAGACAGGATTTTTGATGAGTTGGATCTTTTTTTACAGTGGCTTAATATGCCGTCTAGCCAGCAAGATAATTTAGATTTGGTCATTAAAGCGGGTATCGCGCATTTATGGTTTGTGACGTTGCATCCTTTCGATGATGGTAATGGACGGCTGACAAGAGCAATCACGGAGCGAATGCTAGCAAAAAGTGATGGTAGCGCTCAGCGCTTTTATAGTATGTCCGCGCAAATTCTAAATCGGCGCAATGATTATTATAAGGTGTTGGAACGTACACAAAAAGGCGATCGCGATATTACTTTGTGGCTGGTTTGGTTTTTAGAAACGCTGAAAGACGCTTTACTTGCAGCTCAAGCGACCACCGATAAAATTATGGATAAAGCCAGCTTTTGGCAGATGCATCGACATCATGCGTTAAATGATAGACAGATTAAGATGCTTAATAGTTTGATGAGTGACTTTTACGGCAAGTTGACCACTAAAAAATGGGCGACTATTAATAAGTGCTCGATTGATACCGCACTTCGAGATATCAATGATTTGATAGAAAAAGGAATGTTAGAGAAGTCCGCTGCTTCAGGGCGTAGTACAAATTATGAGATTGTTTTATAAGCTTGGGCACTGATTGACAGCTAGTCCTAGTTATACCCTCCCGCAACCTTCTTGACAGCTTCAGCTTTAAATTCGGCTCTAGGAGGTAGTTTTCTTGTTTCTGGTAAGCTCCGATTAATACGCTTAGTTTACCAAGTTTACCTCTACGGTTTCTTCAGCATAGCTCAGCCCCCTTTGGTTTTTATAGTTAATCAAAACAATATACATATTACAGTAATACTAAACCAGTGAGTACACCTGAAAACCTATCATTAGCCTATACCCAAAACATAAAACCTCTAAACGATAACTTAGCTATCATTAGACTTGTTTCTATTATTAAATGATAGTATTATCAATGAACATTAGTTATTGAGTCTAAACAATAAAGGTGGCGCTATGACCGTTCGTATTTATGTAAGAGCCAGCACTAAGGATCAAGACGCTAAGAGAGCCTTGTCTGACTTGATTAGCTTTAGCCAAAGCTATAACGTTAACCATGTTGAGTACGTTGAGCATTTCAGTGGTACAAAGCTCGATAGGCCAGTATTAGCTAAGCTATTAAAAGACGCTGATCAAGGCGATATTCTGCTGGTTGAAAGCGTGGACAGATTAAGCAGGCTATCTCAAGATGATTTTGCAATTCTAAAGCAGCGCATCAAAGACAAGGGCTTACGATTGGTGGTGGCTGATCTACCAACCACGCATACGGTAAGTAAGGGCATGACAGGTGAGATCCTAACAGTGATTAACCATATGCTGATCGACTTATTAGCAACGATGGCAAAGCTTGATAACGACAAGCGTAGAGAGCGTATCAAGCAGGGATTGGCTAACAGTGGCTATAAGCCCACTGGTAAGAAGCCTAATACAACGAAACACAATCGTATTAGGGAGTTAGACAGTCAAAGCAATATGACAAAAGAGGAAATCGCTAAGGCGGTTGGTGTTGGGGTAGCTACCGTTTATCGAGTGATAAGAGAAAGCTAGAGCGTCCTGGGATTGACCTATGCTTTAAATTCCGTACTATAGCTTTACTTTTTCTTAGTCATGGCAAACTCCGATTAATACACCGAGTTTACTTATACGGTGTATTCAGCATAGCTCAACGTACTAACTGAATATTTTCTTGGATAATCCATATGAAATTAAAATGGAATAAAATCATTATTTTTGGTGTTTTTCGTTTTAACAAGAGAGACCTCTGCTTTAGTTTTTATGCTAGCCTCTAGCTTTTTGATAAAACGTATCGAAGCTGCTACATGGTTAAAAATAAGTAAGCTTTCCTCGTAGTTCAATATTGGATTATCGTGGGCAAGGCTTTTATTATTACGTACGTCGTTGAATGCTTCCAATACAGAGATACTAGTTTTTAATATGCGATCAGTCATAGCTGACTCAAGATGTCCATCTTTACGTAGTCTTTTCACGTACTCGCCAAAAATACTATTTAGTGGCTTATCAACGGTAATATCAATGTTATAGCGCTCAGAAGTGATACGTACAAACTTGTTTACAAAGGTGTGTAAGCGATCTAGTGCCGCTTCAGGCTGATTTTTGTCTATGGCTTCACGGACATGGTTAGCCACTATTTCAAAATCATAATCATCCGAAATTGCAGTTAAAGCATCTAATTCAGCCACAGGTTGATCACTAAGCAGTCGCTTCGCGATATTTTGGCAGTTGGCGATTAGTAAAGAATTACTATCACCAAAACACTGCTCTTCATTAGCGTAGTCGATTAGTCCTTCGATGACACGCCCTAAAACATGATTATTAGCCACTGTCCAGAAAGTGCGCATCCGGTTCGCTTTTGATGTGCCACCTGTCTTGTACTGCTCGTTATCAATCTCGATTCTATATTCATCGAAGAAATCACCAAAGGTGCGGTCTGAAAAGTTCAATACATATCCACTTTCCATACCAAGTAGCTTTTCTAGTTTGCGACGTTCACTTCCGCTAAGATCAGACATTTTCTCACTCTAATTTCATATTTTAAGTATTGTAGTATAGTATCAATCTAACAAAAGTTAGATAGTATTTTGAGGTATAGCTATAATAGCTTTGCAGAACTAACTGATGAACCTAAATCTACTGAAAATCCTCATAAGCTTAATGTCTAATTCATCAATGGTGTCTTAAAAAACAAAGATTATAAAAATAGCTTTGAAGCTATTACAAAGGAAACAAAGTGAACGTAACCCAGATAGAAGAAATCGTTAAAAAGTTAGCTTTAGATGTCATCAATAACTCAGTCGAAAAGGATCAGTTCATATACGAGTTGATGGCAGCTTATGGGCATAGAAAGACGACAGTAAGCCGTATCAAGTCAGGTGAGCGTAACCTAGCCAAGGTCGCAGGAGAAGTCAGGGCCAAGCGCCATATCTATTTTAAGCACAGTGATAGCAATAAAGTGTTCTCAGATATCGATGACATGAAGAAAGAGCCTTCTGTCACGCGAGAGAAGATACGCTTTATTATTGCAACTGATTTTAATCAGTTTGTAGCTATAGATACGCGTACTAATGACACACTTGATATTGAGTTTGGTGAGCTTGGTAAACATTTCGACTTTTTCTTACCTTGGGCCGGTATGGAAAAAGCCGTATATCAAAGTGATAATCCAGCTGATGTAAAAGCAGCTGAAAAGATGGCTAAGCTGTTTGATTTGATTAAAGCAGATAATTTTAATGAAGAAAATAAAAATGATACTGCCGCACTTCATAGTCTGAACGTATTTTTAACTCGTTTGCTGTTTTGTTTTTTTGCAGAAGATACAGGTATATTTGCGGATAACCAATTTAGTGCTGAGCTTGAGTCTCATACCAAAGCAGATGGTTCTGATGTAGATAGTTACCTTAATCGTTTATTTAAAGTCTTAAATACTAACAAAGAAAATCGTCATGATTTACCAGATTATTTGGCCAAATTTGAATACGTTAACGGTGGACTCTTTGCTGACGCTATTGCTTCACCAAAGTTCTCTACCAAGTCTCGCAGAATGCTCATTGAATGCGGTAGCGAGCTAGATTGGTCAGATATCAACCCTGATATTTTTGGTTCTATGATTCAAGCCGTCGTACATCCTGATCAGCGTGGCGGTATGGGGATGCATTATACGTCTGTCATCAACATCATGAAGGTGATTGAACCACTATTTCTGGATGATTTGTATGCAGAGCTAGAGAATATTGCAGAGAACATTGATCCAAAGTTAAAACCTAGCCGCCTACGTAAACTGCATGATCGCATCGCTAACATTAAAATTTTCGACCCAGCCTGTGGCTCAGGTAACTTTTTGATTATTGCTTTTAAAGAGCTTAGAAAACTTGAGATGGAAGTCATTAAGCTACGTCAAGAGCTAGTAAAGGACGGTCAACAAGATGATTTCTTTGATGAAATTAGTCTAGATTCATCATTTTCACGAATTAGGCTTTCTCAATTCTATGGTATAGAGCTTGATGATTTTGCTCATGAAGTAGCCATACTCTCGCTTTGGTTAGCTGAGCACCAAATGAATGTAGAATTCAAAGCGGAATTTGGAGAGTGTGAGCCAGCTCTACCATTAAGACAAAGTGGCAATATAGTACCCGGTAATGCTTTACGCATGGAATGGAAAGACATATGTAGTAATAGGTATAAAGAAGAAGTTTATGTGATAGGTAATCCTCCTTATATAGGTGAGAGTAAACAAAATGCCTCGCAGAAAAGCGATATGGCTTATGTATTTAAAGGTAAGAAAAACTATAAAAAACAAGATTATATATCTTGTTGGTTTCTAAAGGTATCCGAGTATATTTGTGAAAATACAAAAGCCGCCTTTGTTTCAACTAGTTCCGTAACTCAAGGGATTCAAGTTGGTATGTTGTGGCCTCACTGTTTTAATAATGGAACTGAAATTATATTCGCGTATAAACCTTTTGAATGGAAGAATAGCGCTAAGGATAATGCTGGCGTTTACTGTGTAATTGTGGGACTTGGTATTATATCTAAGTCGCCTAAAAAAATATTTTCTGATACGCATATTAGAATAGTTAAATCTATAAGTCCTTACTTGGTTGAAGGGGAGTCTAAAGCTGTTATCAAGGTAAGTCGCCCTCTGTTTGACTTACCAATCGCTATGAAAGGAAACGGAGTTTACGATGGAGGATATTTTATGTTCACTCCTGAAGAAAAAAAAGATTTAATATCTGAGTTTCCTAGGTCATCAAAGTTTCTAAAAAAGGTCACAGGCTCGAAAGAGTTTATAAGCAATACTGAAAGATGGTGTATTTGGATTAATGAAAATGATTTGAGTGAAGCAAAAAGTATACCGTTCATAGATAAAAGAATAGAGAAGGTAAAAAAATGGAGAGAGAATTCGGGAGAAACAGCGAGACCATCCCACATTCTGTGTAACTGCCCTTTAGATTAAATGCTTACTAATACGGTCATCAAACATAATCATAAAGCGATTAAGAGCAGACGTCCAGTTACGAATGGGCATCGACCACTTTTTAG
>NZ_CAJGZK010000028.1 GCF_904846215.1 Psychrobacter glacincola
CAATCCAATTACAAGACGGAACAGAGATGGTCATGCCTGGCGATAACGTTGAGATGGGCGTAGAGCTTATCCACCCAATCGCTATGGACAAAGGTCTTCGCTTTGCTATTCGTGAAGGCGGCCGTACGGTAGGCGCTGGTGTTGTTGCTACTGTTCACGCATAAGCAGCATATTAGATAGTAACGCTAGTAGAGCAATCTGCTAGCGTTATCTAAAAAGCCGTTCTCTTGGTTGAGAACGGCTTTTTTGTGAGTGTGGATAAGAAATAGCAGAATTATAGCGTCTATAATCCGAGATATATAGTTAAAATATCTCAAAAACGCTACAGTGCTGCTGATATAAATTTTTTGTAGCCTCTGTCTGCGTAGGCACAGCAAGCAAGAAAAATTAATATCAGCAGTACTTGAGGTATCGATATTACTTTTCTCTGACTATATAACCTGTATTTGAAGCAAGGCACTAAAGGAAGGCTAATGTTTGATATAAAAATATTAATCGATGAGCCAGCTAAGCAAGTAGCAACCATCCAAGCTGTCGCTGCTATCGAAGCCATTATTCAACCGCAAGATGCTTGGGGTTATCAGACAATAATAGAATTGCTTGCACAGGATAGTATTGATTTATTGGTCGTTTATCAAATTGATAAAGTCGTTAGCTATTGCTTATATCAAGTAGTCTTTGAGCAAGCAGAAATCCTGCGTATCGGCACGCATCCTGACTATCAGCGTCAAGGTATCGCGTCACGAATTTTTGCTAGGCTAAATAAAGCGTTAGAGGCCAATCAAGTAGAGAGTCTTTTATTAGAAGTGCGAGCAGACAATACTTCTGCGATTGCTTTATATGAGCAGCAAGGGTTGGCAGTGATTCATACACGTAAAGGTTATTACCAAATTCCTCATCGCCCAGCCATCGATGCGTTGATTATGCAGCGTATTTATGTTTAATAGCGATTTATCTGATTTTTATCATTATTTTCAAAATGCAGACACGCCCTAGGAATGAGCTGAGTAAATTTTCTAAGATTGCACGGGTATTTTCTTTTTGCAGATTTCAATATCCAGCTTATATCCACTATCTGCTTTCATTCGCTCAAGCACTTCAATACGTTCGCTCAAGAGCTCTACCATGGCATTTATATTGGTTTGCTGCTTTTTGACTTGCGCCAGTTTTTGCTGAGTAAGCATCAGTTGTAAATCAACATCTAGCTGCCCATCATAGTAGTCATTAAGACTCTCTCTGATTTCAGTGAGGGTAAAGCCAATCGCTTGAGCGCTTTTGATTAATTCGATGCGCTCAACGCATTCTGAATGAAACTCAGTATATAGCCGTGAGCCTGCCTGTCGCTTACGAGACTTCAACAGCCCTAGCTCATCATAGTGACGCACAGTGTCTTTAGTCGTATTGGCTGTGCTTGCCAGTTTTCCAATTAATAAGAATGATGTATCAGGTGCCATAATGTACTCATCATCGTGATATGTAAGTTATTTTTTATAAGAGAAATTGCAGATTAAAGGTAGCAATAACAATCATAGGTATTCAATCGAGTCGCGCTATTTTATCTATCGATTAGCTCTTTTGATTTTAGAGTAGAGCAATAATTTAAAGATTTAACTGCCAAGGTTGTAAATTTCCCAGCAGCGATACCGCTAAAGGCTTATGCGAATTCTTGTGCCATTTATTTGAATCATTAGATATTAACGTATCTAGTTGAGTCAAAAAATCAGTACGTGGTAAGGTGATAGCACCTAAACTCATGAGATGCTCGTTGGGTAATTGACAGTCAACAAGCGTCACTTTGCTTTGAGCGCATAAGCGCATCAAGCCCCAAAATGCCAGTTTTGACGCATTAGAAGCGATATGAAACATCGATTCACCAAAATAAATGCCGCCTATTTTTAAGCCGTATAGACCACCAACGAGCGCGCCTTTATCATCCCAAACTTCAACGCTATGAGCAAAGCCTTGGGCATGCAGCTCGTTATAAGCCTCAATCATCTCGTCATGTATCCAAGTATGCTCGCCATCAAGCTGACTTTCATTAAGATCGTCATCAACGCCATTACTACGCGGTAAACTACAAGCGTGTATGACCTCATCAAAAGCTTGATTTAGCGTCAACTGCCAACGTGCCCTGTTTGCTTGCTTACGTAGCGATTTACTCGGCTCATAGTTGGTCGGTTGCATCACACATCTGGGCTCGGGGCACCACCATGCAATCGGCTCATCATCATTAAACCAAGGGAATAGCCCTTGAGCGTAAGCAGAAATCAGTGTCTCAGAGGCTAAATCTCCCCCAATAGCCACAATGCCTATGCCATCAGGATCCACCAAAGCCGGATCTGGAAAGTCATAATGCCCAAGACTTTTGATATGTTGAACAAAAGCCTCAGGTGTTGTATGACCATCGTTAACAAAATTGCTCATTTACGCTTCTTTATCAGCTGTCAACGTTGAAGCATAAGTATGATCTTGAGCGACCGTTTCGCCTATTGCATCTAGATACTTTTCAGCATCAAGCGCTGCCATACAGCCGGTACCCGCCGAGGTAATTGCTTGGCGATAGACGTGATCCGCCACATCACCTGCGGCAAAGACACCTTCAATACTGGTTTGGGTGGCATTACCCTTAAGACCGCTATTGACGATAAGATAGCCGTCTTTCATCTCTAACTGACCTTTAAACAAGTCAGTATTTGGCTTATGACCAATCGCGACAAACATGCCAAGAACATCCAGTTGCTTGGTGCTGCCATCAATCATAGATTCTATGACAACGCCATTGACACCCATGTCATCCCCAACCACTTCTTTTACGCTGTGGTTCCACTCAATTTTGATATTGCCATTTTTGGCTTTTTCAAACAGCTTATCTTGTAGGATTTTCTCAGAGCGTAAGCTATCACGGCGATGTACCAACGTAACTTCGGCTGCGATATTTGATAAATATAGCGCTTCTTCAACAGCTGTATTACCACCACCAATCACTGCCACTTTTTGGTCTTTATAAAAGAAGCCATCACAGGTCGCACAAGCAGAAACGCCAAGACCGCGGAATTTGGTTTCTGACTCTAGACCTAAATACTGTGCTGATGCGCCCGTTGAGATAATAAGAGCATCACAGGTGTAGTTGCCGTTGTTACCGGTCAGCTCAAAAGGGCGCACGTTTAAATTCACAGCATTGACATGGTCATAAACCAATTCTGTACCGAAGCGTTCGGCATGGGCTTTCATACGCTCCATCAGCGCAGGACCCGTCAAATCATGGGCATCACCCGGCCAGTTATCGACTTCGGTGGTCGTCGTGAGCTGTCCGCCGACTTCCATACCGGTGACCATAACAGGCTTTAGGTTGGCGCGAGCTGCATACACAGCGGCAGAATAGCCAGCAGGACCTGAACCTAAAATAATCAGTTTTTCGTGGCGTGGCGTGGTGTTATCAGTTGCCATAAGATTTCCTTGTTAGAGCAATAAAAGTGAAAAGGTTTAACGTTAAAATATTAAGGACATATTATAAGTATTATAAAAGATAAGTGTTAAAAATGAGGACGAAAATGGTTTTTATCGTTGCTATGTGATAATAACATAAGGGCTGAGTGCAAAAAGTGCAAGTTTGCTAAAACAAATATGGGTATCATTAGAACTCAAGTATCTCGCTTTTGAAATATAAATGGTAAAAGCGAGTTCATATTCAAACATTTCGCTGTAAAAGACAGACACGCTTTTTTAATAGCCGCATTTTTCGCAAAATCACTACTGGTTTGATTTTCTTATGCGCTTTATTGATAACACAGTCGCAATGGCTGCTATGTATTTGTTATTATAAGAAGTTGTATGCCGATCAAAAAATAAAAACAGTAACGCAGTTAATATTTTACGGCAGTATTTTTAGATAAAGTTTTTGTATGATTACGCCACATCAGTAGTAACCTATTGCAGCAGTTTCTATCAGGAATTTATGTCAGCATGATTAGGCTTAATCATGGTTTGACGACCATCGAGTATTCATGACGAGTATTAACAACAAGGCAGACGTTACGTGATATCAGCACCAATTATTGATTATTTAAAAAAGGGCATATTTACCCTACTAGGATTACTCCTCGCGGTTTATTTGTTCGTTATTTTGATGACTTATACCGGTAATGATCCTAGCTGGTCGCACATCAGTAGTGATATGACTGCTATTAATAATATGGGCGGCGAGATGGGCGCATGGCTATCAGATCTGCTGTATAGCTTTTTTGGTTTTGGTGCGTGGTGGTTGCTGGCGTTTTTGGTTTATGAGTCCATTCTAATTTGGTGGGACAATAAACCAACGTTTTGGCTACTGCGTTTGGTTGCGTATGTGTTTTTGATATTGAGCAGCAGTGCCTTATTTGCCCAGATGATTGCATTGGTGCAGCAGGTAGCAGATCCAATATCTTCAGGGCTCAAAGGCGTTGCTGGTGGTATTATTGGTCTTGAGCTACAAGCAAGGCTGGCACAGCTGTTATCACAGTGGGGGAGTGTGACGTTTTTGGCAGTATTTGTCATTATTACTGCGACATTTGCCTTTAATATTCATTGGTTGAGTATTTATGAAAAAATCAAAACCTTGTCTTGGTTTGGCTCAGGTGTCAAAAATCTTGATCATACGATTGATGACAAGCAGACAGAAAACAGCATGAATGCAGCAAAGCACTCTACTGATAATACGGCGATAAATGAGACTGTCATACCAGAATATGAACAACTGCCACTTGAGTTGCAAGCAGCTGAACAGGCTCACAATAAACAGCAAGATAGTAGAAGTGGTCGCTTCAATACTGCATTGACAGATTTTTTATCGTCTTCAGGATTGGGTGCCAGTGTAAAAGCTTCTATGGCAGCAGCGGCGCAAATGGCTAGTGAGACCGCCAGACGAGAAGAGCAACTGCAAACTGCAGCCGCCACGACAACCGGCAATAGTACTTCTAATTTAAATAAAACATCAGTGCCTGCTGCCAATGCTACGCCAACGCCTATCAGAAAGGTTGAGCCAAGTTTTGCATGGAATGATGCCAATACCGTCGATGATTTACTGGCAAATCAGATAGCAAATGAGCAAGATACGATCCCTTACGATACTGTAAACGCTCCTTATGTGGATACGTCAGCAACTGCCTCTTTTGACAGCTCAAATACTGAGATTTCTTCTGCAAGTCCTGTTCTTGATATCATTCAAGAGGATACTCAACAATCAGCTGGGCAACACGCAACGCATTTATTAGATGATTTTGCGACGAGCTTTCCGACAGATCAGCCAGATATTATTGAATCAGCGCCTAGTGTCGATAGCTTAGTTGATGCATGGTTGGCAGAGCATGCTGCAGTGCCGGAAGCGACTAATTTGGATAATGAACAAGAATCATCTGTCGTAGAAACACGAGTAGAAACGGCAGCGGCACCTACTAAGCAAGCTATTATCTCATTAAGCGATTCCGCTGACGAAATTCCCCATAATGATGCAAATAACTGGTTGAAAGATCTGGAGTCTCATTCTATTTCTAACGTAGAGAATACATCAGAAATAATAGATATGACACCGACCAATACGCCGCCTGCAAATCCAACAGCGCCACCAATGGCAGAAAGTACGGCTGCCATATCGAGTATTGAATCAGCCACAAGAACCAAACCAACCATGAGTTTTGCGGTGCCAGAAGGTGATAGCAGCAATCATATTACGGATATGATGCCGGAAGATGACAATGCTTACGACGTTTACGACAATGCTGACGAGATTGATGCCCCCGTTATGCCTCATATTAGTGATGATGTTGCATTCAGTCAAAAATCACGCTCGATGCAAACGGCTGTCTATCGCAGTAGCCTAACGCCGATTCCAGAGATGTCTATTTTAGATAAGCCAGACCCCAATCGTCAGCCAAGCTATACGCTTGCTGAGCTTGAGCAGTTATCAGAGCTGCTAGAGATTAAACTGCAAGAGTTTAATGTAAAAGCGCAGGTAGTGAATGCTATTCCGGGACCTGTCGTCACACGATTTGAAGTAGATCTTGCTCCTGGAATAAAAGCCAGCAAAGTCACGGGAATTTCACGCGACTTGGCACGGTCATTATCAATGGCGTCTTTACGTGTGGTCGAAGTGATTCCTGGCAAGCCTTATATTGGTATTGAAGTGCCCAACAAACAGCGCGAAATGGTACGCTTGATTGAGCTATTGGATACCGAAAAATTTAAAGATCCTAAAGCACAAATCAGCATGGCGATGGGTAAAGATATTGGCGGTAAAGCTATTATTACTGATCTAGCGCGTGCGCCACATATGTTGGTCGCTGGTACGACGGGTTCTGGTAAATCGGTATTGGTCAACGCCATGTTACTATCAATGCTGCTTAAATATACGCCAAACGAGCTGCGGATGATTCTGATTGACCCTAAACAGCTTGAGCTTGCCAACTACAATGACATTCCGCATCTACTGACGCCAGTCGTGACCGATATGACTGAAGCGGCAAGTGCCTTGTCATGGTGCGTCGCAGAGATGGAACGTCGTTATCAGCTTATGAGCTTGCTAAAGGTGCGTAAACTAAATGAGTTTAACAAAAAAGTGATCGCTGCTGAAAAATCAGGCAATCCAATGCTTGACCCGTTATGGCGACCCAATGACAGCGTAAGTATTAGCCAAGCACCAAAACTTAAGACCTTACCGATGATTGTCATCGTTGCCGACGAGTTTGCCGATATGATTATGCAGGTCGGTAAGCAGGCAGAAGAGTTAATCACACGCTTGGCGCAAAAATCGCGGGCAGCAGGGATTCATTTAATCCTTGCGACTCAGCGTCCCTCAGTTGATGTGATTACTGGTTTGATTAAAGCCAATATTCCCGTACGAGCGGCGTTACGAGTGAACTCAAAAGTCGATTCACGCACTATTTTGGATAGCGGCGGCGCAGAAGATATGCTTGGTAATGGCGATATGCTGTTCTTAGGACCTGGGCAGATTGAACCGGATCGTGTCCATGGTGCTTATGTGAGCGATGAAGAGGTCAATAGCGTCTGTGATGCCTGGCGTGAGCGCGGTGCTCCGGATTATATTGACAATATGGCAGGCAATTTTGAATTGTCTAGTCCTAGTGGCGGCTCTAGTGCTGCCAATGCTTCTGGCGAAGACGATGATCTTTATAATGAAGCCGTTGGTTTTATTATGGAGACCCGTAAAGTTTCCGCTTCTAGTATTCAGCGTAAATTTAGCATCGGCTATAACCGCGCTGCGCGAATTGTTGACTCGATGGAAGAGGCTGGACTGGTCAGCTCAATGGGCAAAAGTGGCAAACGTGAGCTGCTGATGTAGCGCTTAAGTCTAATTGAAAAATAGATGAATAATAAAAAACGAGTAACGAGAGTGACTCGTTTTTTATTGTCAAAACATTAAGGTGTTTTATTCCTTAAAGAGCATTGAAAGCCGCAAAATTTGGGCTATCAATTGAGCATATCAGATAGGATTATAAATACCCTAAATAACCAATGAGGTTGTTTGTTCCTTATAAACGCAAAGGTTTTATACTAAACTGGTGACTGTTTATAACACAAATGTAGTCAGTGAAAAGTAATATCGACACATGGTGTACTGCTGGTATCAATTTTTCTTGCTTGCTGTGCCCATGCAGACAGAGGCTGCAAAAAATTTATACCAGCAGCACTGTAGCGTTTTTGGGATATTTTGACTATACGTCGCAATTTTTTAAAATTCAAATTTGATTGCTCACCAAGGAAGGTCGGTTATGTTTAAAGAATATACCCAGTACGATGGATTGGCACTAGCAGCATTGGTCAATACTGGAGAAGTCAGCGCCAAAGAATTGCTTGATGCAGCGGTCTATCAAGCCAATCAGCTTAATCCCAAATTGAACGCTATTGTCCACCGTTTTGACGAGCGTGCTTATGCTGCAGCGCAGGCAGGACTGCCAGCTGGCGTGTTCAATGGCGTCCCGTATTTATTAAAAGATTTGTCCTTTCATTTCGCTGATGAGCCGATCACGATGGGCAGTCGTAGCGTCAATATTATGTCAAAAAACGATAGCGAAATCGTTAAGCGTATGAAGGCGACAGGGGTTAATACCTTTGGTAAAACCAATACGCCAGAATTTGGCTTGATTATCACCACTGAGCCAAAAGCGCATGGCGTGACGCACAATCCTTTTAAAAAAGGCTATAGCTCTGGTGGCTCATCGGGTGGTAGCGCGGCGGCAGTAGCGAGCGGTATCGTACCGATGGCAGGCGCGGGTGATGGTGGCGGCTCGATACGTTTCCCTGCTGCATGGTGTGGTACGTTTGGACTCAAACCCAGTCGCGGGCGTAATCCAATGGGACCGTTATTTGGTGAAAGCTGGGAAGGGGCAGTAGCAGATCATGTGATTACACGTAGCGTACGTGACAGTGCTGCCATGCTTGATGCGATAAGTGGTGCTGAAATCGGGGCGCCTTATGTCATAGCGCCGCCCAAAGGTACTTTCTTAGAAGCTGCGATGCGCGCGCCACGACAACTGACTATTGCCTTGCATCAACAGCCATTGGTCGCTAACACTGTGGTCGATAAAGAAGTCATTGCTGTATTAGAGAAGATAGCAAAGCAGCTAGAAGCTATGGGTCATCGTGTGATACCGGCTGAGCCTAATATTAATATTGAACAGTTCTGGCATGATTTTTTAGTCGTTGTTTGCGCGCATACTGCTTTTACCATTGATAATATTGAGCGCTGCTATGGCGCGCAACACATACAAAACCTTGAACCGCAAACTTATAATATGGCGATGCTTGGACGTTCATTATCTGCTGTTGATTTGGCGCACGCCAAGCATGGCTGGCATGATAGCCAATATCAAACCGGTCTATTATTAGAGACTTACGATATGATTTTGTGCCCAACCGTTCCAACACCGGCAGTCAAGCATGGCGTATTACCACCAAGTCGAATGGATGAGATGCTGATGCGCACTGCTGGTCTATTGAACAAAGGCATGGATATGGGCAAATACGCCTTTAGCTCAGGTATGATTGAAAAGTTAAGCTCGCCAGTTCTAGGGAAGATGGGTTTTACTTTATTAGGTAATATCACTGGGCTACCGGCGCTATCATTGCCTGTCGGTATGAGTAAAAAAGGGCTGCCGATTGGCATGCAGTTAATTGGGCGTATGAATGATGAAACGACGCTATTGAGTGTTGCAGGCGAAATGGAGCGCGCTGGTTTATTTACCAAACTTGCTTTTGAGAAGTAGAGGTATTTTTCTGACTAGATTTACATATATATCTGACACTTTATATATTTGACGCTTTGATTGAGAGTCTTTAATCAAAGCGATAAATATCCATGCCCAGACTATGATGCGCCATGCTTTGATGCACTACTGAAACGCGTTGACCAGCACCTAAAGCAAAAAACAGCGGCAGTAGATGCTCATCGCTTGGATGGATATCCTTATAGTCGGGATATTGCTGCCAGTCTAAGGCGCTTGGAATATCGGTTTTGAGCTGTTGTAGCAGCCACACTTTAAACTCTTTTGCGGTTTGGTCTATGCTGTCCGCTTGCCAGCGTAGGGCTTGCAAATTGTGCGTGATATTCCCCGAACCAATAATCAGAATTTGCTCTTGACGCAGCTGTGCCAGTTGCGCGCCCAATTGATAGCAGGCAATACTGTCATAATACTGTGGCAAGGATATTTGTACGATAGGGATGTCAGCCTCTGGATACAAGTGTAAAAGCGGCGCCCATACTCCATGGTCGCTGACACGTAAGGGATTGACCCTACAAACGATACCACGGGCACTCAGTTGCTGCGCCAAGGTATCGGCAAGTGCTGGATGACCAGCAGCAGGATATTGCAGCTCATACAGCTCTGGGGTAAATCCTGAAAAGTCATGCCAAGTCTTTGGTTGTGGATTGCTGCTGATTTCAAGTTTGGCTGATTGCCAATGCGCAGACATAATGACGATGGCACGAGGTTTGGGTAGGTTTTGTCCAATACGTGCCAGCGCACTGGTTGTAGCTGATTGCTCAATAGCCAGCGTCGGCGCACCATGCGATATAAACAGTGCTGGTAGCTTGGGTCGTTTCGCTGCACTCGATATAATTGGCGCATCTGCCCACGCCGCCTCTGCTGTAATTGGCGTCGATATTAGTGAGTCATGCAAATCGTCGCGATTGTCATCGCGTTGCGGACTGATACTTTGGGCATTGGATGTTGCAGGTTTAGGATATCTCATGTGGCATTTATTAGGGCGTGCGTCTATTTTTCAATCTGTTGTGTCACTGTGATTGATGAGGTTCTTCTACGAGATAGTTTTCTATAGCTATAGTCGATTCAATTTAAAAAATACAGTACTGCTGGGATAAATTTTGCGAAGCCTCTGGAGTGCCAAGCGCACAGCAAGCGAGAGAAATTTATCCCAGCATCATGATATTGTGAACGTAACTCTTATTTATTGAACTCACTATACTTTAATTACCACGGTGATAAGGGTGGTTATGATTGATACTCATCGCGCGATATAGCTGCTCCATGAGTACAACGCGTACCAAGGGATGTGGTAACGTCAGCGCCGATAACGACCATTTTACATCTGCTTTTGCCAATACGTCAGGCGATACCCCATCAGCACCGCCAATGACCAGAGCAATATCATCGCCTTGCTGCATGCCATCAGACAATTTCTCTGCCAAATTTTCGGTCGATAGCATCTTACCTTTGACATCGAGTACCCATAATTGCTCACGTCCTGCAGCAGCATGAGCGGCTAATATCGCTTGACCTTCTTGCTCACGGTATTGAGCCAAATTGGCATCTGATGGATTCTTTGCACGTTTCGCCGCCGAAATTTCAACGATTTCGGTATGTAGCATGGGCTGAATGCGTTTATGATATTCATCAAAACCGGTTTGTATCCATTTGGGCATTTTATTACCGACGGTCAGTATTCTTACTTTCATAACAACGGCCATTTTGATCAGTGATTAAATACATGTAACAAAAGAAACTTATGCGTAAGATAATGTAACAAACAAGCCTTTTATACACTAAACTTTTGTGCTCTAATAACAATGACAAACAGTTGTTCTCTTTTATCTCGACATTTCTAAAGATAACTTGATTAAGAGTGATCTTAACGGCAGTCTAAAACAGAGATAACAAGATAACAAGATAACAAGATAACAAGATAACAAGAAGAGCCATATTGCAATGTCCTATTGCAATGTACTTATGATAAAGCAAAAATTTGGTTTTAAATATTTTTAAGCGAAAGGAATCGTCCATGAATCGTACTATCTCAACTTTACTCACTCTAAGTGCCGGTGCACTGTTTTCAACTTCTGTCTTTGCTGTGTCGTTAAATGGCACACAGTGGCAGACCATTGATGATAAAACCGGTGAAAAAAAGGCGGTTATTCAGCTCACTGAAAACAGCGGCAAGGTCTCAGGAAAAATCATCAAAGTGCTCAATAAACAAAAGGCGGATGCCATCTGCACCAAATGCCCTGGTAGCCTAAAGAATAAGCCTGTTGAAGGTTTACAGATATTAACAGGTCTAAAAGCGGATGGTAGTAACCAATGGAGTGATGGCAAACTGATCGACCCTGAGTCAGGAAAAACCTACTCTGGCAAGCTGACGCTCAGTGATAATGGGCAAAGCCTAAAACTACGCGGTTATGTTGGCTCACCCGTTTTTGGTCGCTCACAAACGTGGCAGCGTATTAAATAACCATATAATAGTAGCAGTTATCGCGACTCTAGATAAAACATATCTGCAACCAGCAGCATTAAATAAAAGGACAGTCAATGCATATTGGCTGTCCTTTTTTATTAATCATATTACATAAGCGGAGCAATCGTCTCTGATACCGTATCATCTGCTTCTTAATTATTACTATAAAAAGGGCTGGGCTTTGAAATGATAGTCAGTTTGGCATCCGACTCAAAAACGACGGCTTCAACCTCATCAAAATTGTGAATACCTTCAGAGCGCATGGCACACTCAATTTCTTGGCGGGTCAAACGCTCATCGCGCATGGCATCGGGTAAAAACTGCCCTTGATAAAAGACAATGCGCGGCTCAGACAAAATAAAGCTGCTAAATTGCGGCGAAACAGAGGCGTATTTGGTGACCAAAAATTGTAATAAATACAGTGACAAGATAGCCGCCATACCTTCGATAATCGGAATATCTTTGAGTAAAATTGTGCTGGCACTCAATGACCCAATCATCACCGTAACAATCCAGTCAAAATTATTTAGCTGAGAGGTTGAGCGTTTGCCTGAAATTTTAGTAAACGTAACAATCAAAACGTAGACCACGACGGTGGTCAATACAATGCGTCCAAGCTTATCAACATTGTCAAAAAAAATCATTTCCATGGTCTTATCTCCTATTCATCAAAGTTCATCAGCGTAAATACAGCCTAATGGAATTTGGGCATGAATAGGGCAAAAACTTTGTAGTTGCTTGTTTATGATTTATAGCGCCCAGTTGTTAACCATCACAAGCACTTAAACCGCTTTGCGATTGGGATCAAGCAGTCGGTTGATTGCCCAAATACTAATACGTGCGCTCACCAAACTCAGTAGCAGTATCATGATCAATGCAGAAATTAATGGTAAAGGCTGCTGCATGCTCATCTCAAGCAGCACTTCACGGCTGATGGCGTCGAATAAAAATACCCATATACCCAAAAAGTAAACCATAGTGAGTAGCCAAACTACGATAACGCCGCCAAACATCAAGCGATTGATCTCGCCTCTATCTAGTGCACGCTGTTGGTGCTTGATAAACTTATGCACGGCAATATATGCACCCAAGACGATAGACAGCACAGTGACCAACTGCGCATTGAGAGCAAGCTTGGTTTGAATCATCATAAATACAGCGCTGGCAAGTATATAGCCAACGGCAAAAAACCCAACATAAAGCATCAGTTTTGGTTGAGTGCCAGTTGTATTTAAAGGTGGTCCTTTAGGTCCTGATGGGGCGATAGATTTGCTAAGTGACGCGGGCTTACGTGACATAAGATGTCCTTTATAAAGTAAATAATCTGGCGTAAAAAATCAATGCTGCGCTGTCCAATCTAGCATGGCGTCCAGTACCGGTCTTGCCGTATAAGCATTGAACGCTTGCTCATTATTGATGAGTCCCACCACCACATAATCTTGTCCGGAGAGTCCTTTGACATAGCCTGCCATCGAAGTCACATTATTTAATGTACCCGTTTTTATCCAAGCTCGACCAATGGCGTTTGATTCTGGCAAACGCTCGCTATGCGCAGAGATAGTACCACTGACGCCAGCGATACCTAACGAGTTTACATAAGCATCAAAGCTTGGGTGACTATAGGCATAGATCAATAGCTCACTTAAATTAGCGGCGCTGATGGTGCAGTCGCGGCAAAGCCCAGAGCCATTGGTCAGATGTGGCGGCGGCGTGCTTAGATGCGTTTGCCACCATTCGTTGATGGTTTGTAAGGCAGCAGGGTAGCTCGTTGTCGTAGGCTTACCAAATTGATATAAGCTACGCTGACTATTGATGGCTTTAGCGACCGTTTTATTAATGGTTGGATTAACGGCTTCATCACTAGGTTTATGATAAGCGTCTATTGATAGCGCCACTTGTTCAGTCATTACATTATTAGAGAAATGATTGATATCATAAATTTGCTGGGTCAAGTTTAAAGAAGGATAGCTGACAATCGGCAACGGTGACATAGATAGCGCTGCCAAACCGTGCGCTGATGTGGGGTTTTTATTATTATACGGCGTTTCTTGAGCGATAACGTTGCCCGTTAGCGTATTATCTAGTGCCTGCCATTTGGCTTTGATCACACGGGCAGCAAAATCTTTGGCATCAGGATAAGCGACATAAAAAGCATGGTTGCCGCAGTTATCGGGTAAAGAAGTATCGAATGTTAGCTGAGTTGCTTGCCACTGCGGCGCTAAGCTATAACGGGCTTGACCACAGGCAGAGGGGCGTATATTTATCGTGCTTGGCAACTTATAATCTGCCAGCTGCGGCGTATAAGTCAGCTGTGCTTGTACATTATCTAATGGATAGCTTTGGATAGCAATCGTACTGAAATTTACCAAAAAACCATCGGGGCTGGCGTTATAAGGACGCAAAGGCGCGTGATCAAATGCCGCAGGATCTTTAGTGACGTGGTTAAAAATGGCGCTATCTACAATGATATCGCCATCGATATGACGGATGCCGGTTGCTTTCACTTTATAGAGCAATTGCTGTAAGCGCTCATGGGTCATTTTTGGGTCGCCACTGCCTTGAATCACCAAGTCGCCAAGCAGCGTGTCACCAATGATGATACCAGTATGATAAACGCGCGTATGCCAGACAAAGTCAGCACCCAAGGTATCTAAGGCAATAAAGCTAGGGACGAGTTTCATCGTGCTGGCAGGCGTGCGCGCGATATCAGGCTGATGACTGAGTAATGGTGAAAAAGAGATTTTTATCGACGGGTTGATTTTAGCCTTCTGATTTTTATTGCTACTGTCATTATTGTTTTTATCACCATCACTATTGATGCCACTACTAGTAAGATGCTTAACAGATGTTAAAGCTTCATCGGGCAGTAATGGCGGAATACTCTCTAAGCTTTGATAAGTGTAAGGATCATCAGTGTAAGCATGTATTTGCCTTTCGTGCTGTCTGATGGTTTGCTTTTCGATGGTTACTAACGCGCTTTGGTAATTGGCTAGCGGTTTAGGAACAGTGTTATTCGCCAGCTTTTGCTGGTTACTATCAAAGTTAGGATTGATCTTACCTGTGTTTGTAGGCTGCAATTGATTGACTGCCTTTTTACTGTCGATAACCTGAATGGCAGAGGGCAAGCGACTAGCGTTTTTGTCACCCACTGGCGTAATGACAATACTGATATCTGTTGTGCTTAAATGGGCTTGTGCTAATGCGGTCTCAATCTCTTGTGGTAAGGCAGCGTGCAGCTGTAATGGCGCTAAAATAGGAGCAATAACGAATGCAAATAAAGATAAGCGTTGACCGATATTTTTCGGCTTATGCAGATATTGGCTAATGGCTGTCAGAGGGGAAGTAGTCCGTATAGAAGGGTTATGCGTTTTAAGCAGAATGGATTTTACTAAGGAGCGCATGAGCAGCCTATCATCAGGTGGCAAAAACAGGCTATGGTAACATGAGTTGCTGTTTTCGCGTAGCCGTAGCATGTATAGTCAGTGAAAAGTAATATCGATACATTACGTACTGCGGGTATTAATTTTTCTTGCTTGCTGTAGCTAGCCGACAGAGGCTACAAAAAATTTATACCCGCAGTACCGTAGCGTTTTAATGCTTGGATATTACATTTTGATTATAAGTTTTGACGCATATGCAAAAATGCCATCGCTGTCATGATGGCGTCATTATAAGCATCGTGGGTGCCAAGCTCAGGAATATTGTAATGCGCTAAGATACTATTCAAATGCTGTGCTTGACTAGGAAGCCCTTGGCTACGACCTATCATACGCCGGCTATAAAGATGGCGGATATCGATAATCTCATTGGGCAGATGAGTACCCATATAGCATTTGACCAAAGGATTTAAAAACCCAACATCTATCTGCGGGCAAAACCCGACTAACGGTCGATTGCCAATAAAGGGTAGTAATAACGAGAGCATCTCATCATAACTCATCGAATGCTCAACATCGGCGGTGCGCAGTCCATGAATCACAATGGTATCGCGCTCAGGCATGACAGGCGGCTTGCAAAGCAAATGTAACCCATTTCCGGTATCAATCTTATTACCATTGATATGAATAGCAGCTACTGACAGCAGGTGATGTTTTTTTGGATTGAGTCCCGTCATCTCGCAGTCAATCGCGACCCACTGTTCAGAGGCGGACGTCGTAAACATTGATGCCAGTTCAGGGCGTTGTAACTGGTTTTTTTGCCAAGAAACAGACAGATTTTTTAGCCAACTCATACGCGTTTATCTCCATAGCTGTCCTATTTCAATATTTAACAATCAAATAGCCAGATAATGGTGCTAACCAATCTCAAGCTGATAATGGCGGCTTAACTGTGCTTTAAAGCTTTTTACCACCGCTAAGCACTCTTTTAGTAAATCACGTTCAAGGGCAGATAACGTCGTTGGATCGACTTCTTTTGCATACTTATTGTCTGTCGATAGCGCGACTGATAGGCGCTGTGCCATAAAGAATTCTAGGGCCTCAAGCAAGGTATCCGCCCGCTCTTGGGTTAAGGCATGAGTCTGTACCAAAGCTTTGAGGCGACCTTTGCTGCTAGGGTCGCTGAAGATATCATGTTCTAACGCCAAAGTACGGATGCCATGTACCAGTGGAAAGATACCTGATTTTTTGAGGTCAATAGTATAAGCGCTTGGTTTACCGCCCAATAACGGTACTAGCTTTTGCCACCATTGATTAATATCGCCAAACTGCAGCGCTGCTCGTGCAAATTGGCGTACGAACATCAAGTCTGACTGACGATGGGCAGTTTTTAGATGTTCACGAACCTGAATCAGTAGCGATTCATCACCGCAAACATATTCACCATCGAATATGGCGGATAAATAAATACTGTGCATCGGCTCGGTATTTTTAAACCATGTACCAATCTGCGCTTTAAACGCTTTTAATGGTTGCCGCCACATGGGATTGTTCATCATGATATTGCCGTCACACAGCGGATAACCAAGATCTGCTAAGTGCTGATTAAAGGTATCGGTAAATTTTGCCAGCTCAGGATGGTCATACCCATCACGAATGATGAGCGCATTGTCTTGGTCGGTACGCATGATTTGCTCGCCGCGACCCTCGGAACCCATGACGATAACACAAGTATTTTCCATGACGTCATCAGGAACGATAAGTTGCCAAAGCTTGGTAAATACTTGCGCGTTAAGAGTCTGTACCATGCGGCTGACGTTGCCCATCTTGATACCGTTTTGGTGCTGAGCGCGAATATAGCGTCCGATGAGCTCAACGGCAGTCGCCAAACTTGGCAAATCTGTAGCTTGTTCGATTTCAATACTAATCAGCTGAGAATGATGACCAATGTGAGCAAGCATATCGCTTTGCCCAAGCACGCCGATGACTTTGCCGTGCGTATCTATCATCGGTAGCCTATGAATGCGATAGCGGGTCATGGTCAATAATGCGTCACCAATTTCATCGTCCGCATCAATGGTTCTTAGGTTAAAACTTGCGTAATTTTGACAAGGCGTTGTAGCAGGATTTTGCTGATCACTGACAGCGCGGCAGATATCGTTATCGGTGAGGATACCTAAGGTGCGATCAGAGGAGTTGGCATCTTGCCAATGATCGGTTGGGCGTACCAAAACATGTTTCAGCCCAGCCTCAGTCATGGTGCGAGCTGCTTGGTATAGGCTGTTGTCAGCATCAACGATATGGACTGGCAATAAAGTGATATCAATCACTGGTTGTAGCATGATTTGCTGTACTTCTTGAGGGTCGTCAGAGGCAGAGCTTGCTGCATCTAAATGCTGTCCACTACGCCGCAGCTGTAAGGCTTTTAGACGCTCGGGTAGATTTTCTGATAATAACTGGCGTACGAAATGGTTTTGCGCACTGAGTTTATCAATGGTTGTCCCATTTACTTGCAGCAGCAAAGTATCTTCGACAGCGCGAAACTGATAGGGCGTTATTAATTCACTTTTATCTATATTTTTTTGAAGATTGCTTTCTTGCAACCCATCTTCTGGCATAGGTTTTGGCAGACGCCTGCTATCAAACCAATCATTACTGTTAAGATGAGCGGTATGATCGTTACCTAAATAGGAAGTAACAAACGTACCATCTAACAGCTGCTCAACATGACCTTTGAGTACCACATAAAAGTACTGCAAATCATCCGCTGGTAAGATTTCGTCTTTGGCAAGATAACGAACTTGGGTGTTTTTTTTGATACTTTGGCGTTCAGCGGCGCTCAAAACGTCAAATGGTGGCTGGGTAAAATCAAGATGGGGCATGGCATCATCCTTGATGGCACAAGCAATAAGAGGGATGTAAGTATGATAAATACAGTCAGGGAAAAGTGATATCGATATATCAAGTACTGTTGGTATCAATTTTTCTTGTTTGCTGTGTCTACGCAGACAGAGGCTGCAAAAAATTTATACCAGCAGCACTGTAGGGTTTTTGAGATGTTTTAACTATATATCATCAAATGGCGGTGCTGTCTGATTCGGCTATAAGACATACTATAGCATCATCTAACAGAAAACCGCCGATAACCATAATTATATTGTGGTTATTGGCGGTCTCTCAAGCTTAACGCGTTTTTAAATAACGATTTTAAGCACCGAGTAATTGACGAATGCGCCTGATTGCTTCGCGACTTTCCTCAACACTTGCCACCAAAGCAATACGCACATAGCCTTGTCCCGGATTTTCTCCGTTGACCTCACGTGACAAGTAACGTCCGGCAAGCGCATGAATATTAGCCTTCTCATATAGCGCTTTGACAAAACGCTCATCATCACCACCGAATTGCTCAGGCGCTTTTATCCAAAAATAAAACCCGGCTTCAGGCATACGTAAATCCAATAATTCTCCAAGCTCTGACATCCAGAGCGCAAATTTTTCTTGATACAGTGCTCGATTGTGCGCCACATGCTTCTCATCTTCCCAAGCCGCGATGGACGCCAGCTGATGAGGTATCGGCATCGCGCAGCCTTGATAGGTGCGATATTGTAAATAAGCGTCCAAAATAGTGGCGTCACCTGCTACAAAGCCTGAGCGCAAACCGGGTAGGTTTGAGCGTTTCGATAAAGAATGGAACACCAGACAGTTTTTGAAATCGTGGCGACCGAGAGCCGCGCAGGCTTGCAGCAAACCTATTGGCGCTTTATCAAAATACAGCTCGCTATAACACTCGTCGCTGGCGATGATAAAGCCATATTGGTCTGATAGGCGCAGCACTTGCTCCCAGTCATCCATCGTCATCACCGAGCCTGTTGGATTGTTTGGACTACAGACAAACAATAGCTGTGTACGCATCCAGACATCTTTTGGCACGCTGCGAAAATCCCCTTTAAAGCCATTGTCTTCGGTGCAAGGTATGAAATAAGGCGTTGCTTGCGCTAATATCGCCGCCCCTTCATATATCTGATAAAACGGATTGGGCATGACAACAACAGGCGATTGATCGGGCGATGATATCTGACCAATAGTCTCTGCTTGATGATTAATCACTGCCTGCACGATACTAAATATTGCCTCACGCGTGCCCATTACCGGTAATACTTGCGTATGAGGATTGACATGATTGAGAAAAAAGCGCTTCTCAAGCCAATGAGCAATGGTTTGACGCAGCTCAAACAGCCCATTTGTGGTGGGATAATGACTTATTTTGTCCAAGTTTTCGCGTATTACGTCCAAAACAAATGCTGGTGGCGCATGTTTTGGCTCACCAATACCCAGCTTGATTTCATCATAGCCATGGGCTGGAACGCTTCCAGCCAGCAAAGTTGCCATCTTAGCGAATGGATAAGGGTGTAGGGTCATCAAGTTGTGATTCATAGGTAGGCTAACTATAATAAACAGTTAATAATAAAGTTATAAAGAAAAATTACATTTAAGCAGTGTAGCACTTCTCTTATTTTTTGTCTTTTTCTTATTATATTTACCTCTAGCGCTTTATAATGACTTTGCTAGAGCACATTGAATCACCACTATTTTAACGATAGAACTGTGAAAATAGGTAATTATGTGGCCATATCGTAACGCGTTATTATAAAAGCGATATGGTGTATGTATCATTAAGTAAAGATAAATGCTGGCTTTTCTGACAGCATATTTTAGGAATAATTTGATATGTCTAGTATGTTAAAAACGGACAGTCTCGATGCTAAGGATATCAATGAAAAATACTTTGATAATCATGAAAGTCTTGACGTTTATAAGCAGTTAAAGCAGCGTGAACAGACTTGGTGGAAATCACGCCAGCAGTTGACACTATTACGAGAACGTCAAATGTTTTGGTTTGGCGATAACAGTTTTATGATGTGGCTGCTGTGGCAATTGGTCAGCTATATAGTGGTTGCCATGGTACTCATGCTGCTTAGTAAGTTGCTAGATATATCGTTACCTCTGTGGCAATACATCGCTTTATTTGTCATACAAACCTTAATTTTTATTGTAATGCTGAGTTTTAAAGACAGATTTGCTAAGCAGTTGCAATATAAGATTAATCAAGCCGATTTGTCACGTGAAGAGATGCTTAATGAGATGACTATCTTGGCTTCCGATAGCTTGTATCGCGATGTTCATGCCAAAGCACCTATTACTTTGAAGCAAATCTACCGATATTATAATGCAGAACTTCGTTTGGCAAGCTTGCACCGCCTCCTACAAAAGGAGGTCGATGCGGGACGCTTAATGTATGGCGAGCAAAAGGTACAAGCAGATATACTGCCTCTAGAGCTTGCCGATGATGCCCTGAAGGAATATGCTCGTGACATCATCTATAAAAGCTTGATATAAAAAGGCAAGTTAAATAGCGTCATTACGGAGACTAAGACTGTCTATCAGTGCCGTTTTTAACGTCTTAAGTTTATCAGCACTCAGTGCTTGATCGTTTTGATCGCTGATATAAAACATATCTTCTGCACGCTCGCCAAGCGTAGTAATACGTGCGGCATGTACTTCAATCTGCTGCTGCAAAAATACTTGTCCAACACGCGCAAGCAAACCTGGCTGATCAAGGGTCTCTAAGCTCATAATATGCTGACTTGAGGCCTCATTAAACTCAAAGTTAATCGTCGTTGCCACATTAAAATGCTTAAGCTGGCGTGGAATCCGTTTGTTGGTCAGTTTGGGCGAGGTAGGGTTTTTAAAGGCATCAATCAGTCGCTGCTTAAGCTCTTGCTGACTGTCGCTATCGACCAGTAAAGTACCGCTACGATCGAGTAGTACGTAAGAATCGAGTGCAAAATCACGGGTCGCTGTGATAATACGGGCATCCAATACATCGAGATTCATCTGATCAAATACAGCCATAGTCACGGCAAACAAATTGACCTGATCTTGGGTATAAACAAAAACTTGCACCGCATCCAGCGCCAGTTCCCGATGCTCACGTAAGACGACCAGTGGCGGACTGTCAGCATTTGACGCACGCCCTATAGGCGGATGATTCAAAATCGCCTCAGTATGCCATAAGATATCTTCTGTAATTTCACGCAAAAAATACTCATCGCCCAAATCATCCCACAATCTCAACACCTCATCACGATTCATATGCTGATTGTCGACGTTATCTAGCATTATCAGTGCTTGCGCGCGTGTGGCACTAATCATATCCTGACGATTGGTTGGGGCATCAATATCCGCCCGCAAAATACGGCGCGTTTGCGAATATAGCTGTTTCATAAGGGTCGCACGCCAGCTGTTCCAAAGCTGTGGATTGGTGGCGTTCATATCAGCGACAGTTAACACATACAAATGATTTAGATGAGTGACGTTACCCACCAAATCTGCAAATAGCGTCACAACCTCTGGGTCTGAGATGTCCTTTTTCTGCGCCGTCATCGACATTAGCAGATGATAACGGGTCAACCAGCCAACCAGATTGGCGTCTGCAGTACTCATACCATGAGCCAGACAAAACTCAATCGACTCGATTTCGCCAAGTTGACTATGGTTGCCGCCACGACCTTTGGCAATGTCATGAAACATCGCCGCCAAGACCAAAATTTCTTTACGCTCAATACGCTGAAAGATGGAGCTCACGAGCGGAAAATCTTCATAAAAAAGCGGATCCGTAAAACGATGCAAAATACGAATCAAAAACAAGGTATGGGCATCAACGGTATAACGATGGAACAAGTCATACTGCATAAGCCCAGTAACTTGCGCAAAGGCGGGGATATAGTTGCCCAAAACACCGTAGCGATTCATGGTACGCAGGCGGTGAAAGAGATAATTTTGCTCTTTTAAATTGGCTAAAAATAACGCTTGGTGCGCAGGGTTGTCTCGATAAGCCTGATCAATACCGCGTGCTGCAATCTTAAGGGCGCGCAAGGTATGGGTACGGACATTTTTGATGCCATACTGACCCATGAGTAAAAACATCTCTAAAATCGATTCAGGATGCTGAGCAAATACTCGGTGATGCGCCATTGCGATTTGCTCGCCGACTTGATTGAAGCGGGCATTAATAGGCTGTTTTTTTGGGCGTTCCTCATCAGGTAGTTGCGGCTCTATGATGGTTTCGTAATAGTGATTGGTCAGCATTTCAGACAATGTCGATATTTGCATGGCACAGCGATAGTAATCGCGCATAAAGCGCTCTACTGAGTCATTTGGTTGATCATCTGGTTGGGGCTCATAGCCCATCAGTTGGGCAATCTCGCGCTGATAATCGAACAACAGTTTGTTTTCATTGCGACCTGTTAACTCATGCAGATAGTGCCGTATTTGCCATAGATAGCCTTCTGCAAAACTTAATTCATCGAATTCTTTTTCAGTTAAAAAGTCTTGCTGCACCAGATCATAGAGCTTACTAACCCGAAAATAGCGTTTGGTCACCCAACCGATGATATGAATGTCACGCAGACCACCGGGAGCAGTTTTAATATTGGGCTCAAGATTATATTCTGTGGCATTGTGCTGTAGATATCGAGCTTTTGCCTCATTGATTTTTACGTCAAAAAACGCGCGCGGTGACCATTGATTGTTCACTATTTGATGCGGGACATCTTGCAAGGCGTCGTTGCCTATTAATAGACGAGCCTCTAATAACGCACTGGCAATAGTGTGATCAAGCGCCGCCTCCAAGCAGTCACTGACACTGCGTACTGATAATGCTGGCTCAAGTCCAATGTCCCATAATATCGCCACCAAATTATCGATTTTTTTATTGGTATCGGCGTCAATATCATGAGGCATGAGCAGTAAAATATCGATATCTGAGTAGAGTGACAACTCACCACGACCATAGCCACCGGTTGCAAACAGTGCCAAATCCGTTTTATCAAGCTCAAAGTATTTGAACAAATCAATCAATAAATCATCAATGACGCAAGCACGAGCGTTAACCAATTGCCGAATATTGACGCCGCGTTCGAGTGCACGGCTGATATCGTCATTGATTTGAAGCAACCATTCAGGAATACCAAACAGCGGTTTTTCTATCACGCTTGTGTCTGTTGACGGAGATAGAGAGGCGGTTGTCATATCGTCTGCTGATAACAAAGGCATCGGTGTTAAATCAATGGCGGTGACATCACAATTAAACATGAGATTTGTCCAGTTAAAAGTTTGAAATCCGGTTCAGTAGATATGGATCGCTAAAAATAAAAAGCGATCGATAATATACAGAAAGTATAAAGATAAAAGACCAGCAAGAATAGGGGAGGACAACCATTAATCATAGGCGAAAAAAAGACCGCCTAAGCGATCTTTTATTGTATTACTGAGTCAAAAAACTCAAATCTTCTTCGGGGCGCGTGGTGAATACCTCGCAGCCATTATCCGTCACGACCATGGTATGCTCCCACTGGGCTGATAGCTTGCGGTCTTTGGTAATGGCGGTCCACTCATCTGGTAAAATCTTAGTCTGCCATTTGCCTTCGTTAATCATCGGCTCGATGGTAAAGGTCATGCCAGTTTTTAGCTCAAAGCCCGTACCTTTTTGACCATAGTGCATGACTTGCGGCTCATGGTGGAACTCATTACTGATACCATGACCACAGAATTCACGCACGATACTAAAACGCTCAGGTTCAACCACTGCTTGGATTGCCGCACCGACGTCGCCCAAACGTGCACCATTTTTGACCACGCTCATACCAGCATATAGCGCGTCTTGTGCCACTTTACAGATACGCTGCGCCATAATAGAGCCATTGCCGACGATCCACATTTTTGAGGTATCACCATAATAGCCATCTTTAATCACGGTCACATCGATATTGATGATATCACCGTCTTTTAGCAATTTGTTTTCGCTTGGAATACCGTGACAGACGACATGGTTAATTGAAGTACAGATAGATTTTGGAAAGCCGTTGTAATTGAGCGGTGCAGGGATAGCTTGTTGTACATTAACGATATAGTCATGGGCGATTTGATTCAATGCTTCAGTACTGATACCTACTCTGACATGCTCATCAAGCATCACAAGGACATCGCTGGCAAGTTTACCAGCCACGCGCATTTTTTCTATGGCTTCAGGAGATTGGATAAGGGATTTTTTAGTCATCATTGTCGTACTTATAGTTATAGAATTTAGGTGACCAATTATAACATAAACGCACAAGTTGCTGCTTGAATGCAAGTCATTGAATATTTCAATCATATCGATATTGACTGACTTTATATACATAAAAATGACTATAGAGTCATCATAATAGGCGTGTGAATGTCAAAAACCAGTTGAATGTTACAAGATATATAAGTATTGTAATTTTGTTTGCTAAATGATTTAGTAGCCCTCTATACCGCTTTGTGCAGGATGCAACAAACAAAGCATATAAAGATAGAATCACGTTTACGATAACAAGGATGTTGTTATGTTTATAAAACCCTCTCTGCGCGCTGTGCTAACACCAAGTGCATCTCTACCGTCATTAGGTGCCATTGCCACCGGTATGCTTTTGATGACTATGCAAACCACCTCTGCTCAAGCATCTGGTCAATATTACAACTGTGCAAATGCTGACGGCTGCCAGCTCGTGAGTAGTCAGTACTTCACCTCAGATTATACCAAAACCAAATATCCAATAGTACTAGCCCATGGTATGGGAGGCTTTACTAAGATGTTCGGCTTGGTCGATTATTTTTATGGTATTCCTGAAACACTTATGAGCGGTGGCAGTCAAGTGTACACCACAAAAAGCTCTTCTTTTAATAATAGCGAAATTCGCGGCGAGCAGCTTTTACAGAAAGTAAAAACCATCAGTGCCATTTCAGGCAGCCCAAAAGTGAATTTATTGGGTCACAGTCAAGGCGGTATTGATGTTCGTTATGTCGCTGGCGTGGCACCAAAGTATGTCGCTTCTGTCACTGCTATTTCCAGTCCAGAACAAGGCTCAAAAACGGCAGATGCAGTGATGCAAACGCTTTCTGAGGATAGCTTGGTGACACAAGCGGTATCTGTTTTCTTACAGCTATTCGGTGGCGTTACGGATATTGGCTCAGGTACGAGCCCAACAGAACTTAATAAACAAGAAGCTTGGAACACAGCTGTCGCGTTATCGACCGATGGTGCTGCCCAGTTTAATGCTAAGTTTCCTGCGGCGATGCCAACCAGCTATTGTGGTCAACCTACAAATACGGAAGTTAATGGTATCAAGTATTACTCATTTAGTGGTGTTGGGCAAATAACCAATGGTATTGACCCTAGTGATTATTTGCTCGCACTTACAGGGACAACCTTTGACAATGATCCCAACGATGGCTTGGTATCTGCCTGCTCAAGCCGACTGGGTTATGTGATTCGAGACGACTATCGTATGAACCACTTAGATTCAGCCAATCAAATTCTTGCCTTAACAGCGTGGGGACAGCCTGCTCCAGAAACTTTGTATCGTGATCAAGTCAATCGTCTGAAAAAAGCCAATTTATAACGTTCATATATGAGTTAGCAGATTTATAGCTTTTAGAGAGAAGAGAAAGGGTCAATACTGAAATGACCCTTTTTCTTTATTCGTTTTTATTTATAGTCAGTGAAAAGTAATATCGACACATTATGTACTGCTGGTATCAATTTTTCTTGCTTGCTGTGCCCATGCAGAAAGAAGCTGCAAAAAATTTGTACCAGTAGTACCGTCGCGTTTTTAGAGTATTTTGACTATATCGTAAATCCATACATAAACCCATTGATCAAATAAGATATTCTCGTTATGTCAAATAATCGCCGTTCACCTTTTTTGCCAGTCATCATCGCTGTGATAGTCGTGCTAGTAGTAGCGATTATTTGGTGGTTTAAGCCTAATGACAATAGTAAACTCTCTTCTCAAGCGGTTTCTACAGTACTCGACAGTCAAGCTAGCGCTAAATCTACAGACGAAGCGAGCTCTGATAGCGGCATGAGCAAAAAATCTAAGCAAAGTACGATTAAATTTACCACAGGACTTGAGAGTTTACCGCGCTCTTTGCAAGGTACTGATGTCGATGGCGAGATTATCATTGATGAAAACAAGCAACTGGTCGTTACTGAAGGCTTACGGCGTTTATTTGATTATTTTTTATCGGCACTTGGTGAAGAAGAGGAAGCAACTGTCTATGCTCGCGTAGAAAGTTATATCCGTAGTCATACGCCAGAGCCGGCCGCCAGTCAAGCGCTTGCTATATTTGACCAATATGTGGCTTATCTCAAAGCCATACCTGAGATTGAGAAAAAGTACGGCACCCTACAGTTGCAAGCGACCCAAAGTGGCGAGCTAGACTTAAATGTCGTCACTCAGCAAAAACAAGATGTCGCTAGATTGCGTCAACAGCGTTTTGATAAAGAAACCATTATCGCCTTCTTTGGTGCAGAAGATGAGTATGATGACTATAGTATGGAGATGGTTAGAATCAGTCAGAATTCCCAACTGTCTGATGCGCAAAAAGAAGCTGCAAGACAAGATTATATTAGCCGCATGCCAGACAATGCGACCAAAACCAACATTGCCCAGCAAGCCAATCTAAACGAGTTGATGACGCGTACAGAACAGATGCAAGCAAAAGGTGCCACGCCTGAAGCGCTATACAATATGCGTCGAGAGCTGGTTGGTGCACCAGCGGCAGCACGCTTAGCGCAAGTAGATCAAGCAGACGCTAGCTTTGATAAACGTTTTAATCAGTATCAAGCGCAAAAACAGCAACTTCTAACACAAAGTGCCAATCAATCACAAACGCAATCACAAACGCAAACCCAAATCAATCAAATCGAGCAGCAACTGTTTAGCGAGTCTGAACGTAAGCGTCTAACAGGTTATGCCGCCCTGCAGCAGCAGAAAACTGCTGATACGAATTAACCAAAAGACAGGCTATAGATGGGAATTTAGAGGCAAGTAAAAAGCTATAAACATAGCCTAATAAGTTTTGAAACAATAAGTTTATTCTTAAGGGTAGATTTATTATGTGTTAGCAGCTCATAACTGGCTTAGCAAGGCATATTAGCAAAAATACCATAGAGTGGAACAAATATAGCGGTCATTGGTACTCAATCTATCATGAAAGGCTTATGAGAAATCGGCATAATAGCCGCATTGTTTAGACTAAAGAAAACAACAAATTCATCAGAGCAAGCGCTACTGATTAAAATGATAAACAATGAGTATCTTACTTTGTATATTAATATTTGAAACCTCTAGGATTTTATATGAAAAATATGACCAAAATAATGATGGCTGCTACCCTTACTGTAGGTACATTGGCTGCTGGTTGCCAAACTGCTCCTATCGTAACGGCGCCTGTGACTCAACCAATTACTGCTAATGCACTACAAGCATATGATTGGCAGCTTGTTGATGCCAAGCGTGCAAATGGTGACAAGGTCACTCAGTTATTCTTTGATCCAGCCAAACCACTTACCCTAAAATTCTTCAAAGATAGCGGCAATGACCGTGTTGCTTTTGCCAATACTTGTAATAACATGGGTTCTGACTACAAAGTCGTAAACGGTAACGTCATATTAGGCAATATCCTATCTACTATGATGGCGTGCCCTGAGCTACAAGCCAGCTTCGATACTGCTACGCTTGCCACGGTACAAGGCAAATATAGCATCAGCACCAATGCAAGCAACACACCTATCTTGACCATCAAAAATAACAGTCAAGTTGCACACTTTAAAGCGGTTGCTAAATAATATAGATAGCCAGTTACTATCGTTATATGATAACCATATATAAAAAATGCCTCATTTAGCAGTGGGGCATTTTTTTGTCTAAAATTTATTGTTTAAAAGAAGAGGGCAATCTACGTTACACTAGCGACATCGCTGTTCCTGATTGCTTATATTTCATTTAGCACTCTTTCACTTGATATGGTTAAAATATCTCAAAAACGCTACAGTACTGCTGGTATAAATTTTTTGTAGCCTCTGTCGGCTAGCTACAGCAAGCAAGGAAAATTAATATCAGCAGTACTTGATGTATCGATATTACTTTTCTCTGACTATATTATTAATAGTAAGTTGCACGTTTTAAATGGTTCATATCGAATGGATCTATAGGATTTTATCTTATGTTAAAAACCGCTGTCTTAAAACCGACTGTTAATATTCGTAGGCTAAACAGTACTGTTCCTATTATCATGCTTTCAATGCTGGCGGTATTAACAGGCTGCCAGACAATGCCAAATGCTTTGTCCAAAGCGCCTAGCACGATGGCTATGAATAATCCGCTCACTATTGGTATGCCAGCAATAGATCGACAAGGCTATATTGCTTATGTAGAGGAGCAAGGCGTAGGTGCTGCCAAGGTCTCAACGCTATATCGCATCCGCCCCGATGGTAGCGGGCGTCAATTGATCGATCAGCTAAATGGTTATATCTATGCGCCTGCGTGGTCAGCGGATGGTCAAATGCTCGCCTATAGCAAACAAGCCGCCCGTCAGCATCCAAAGATTTATATTTACGATGTTAAAAGCGGTAGTCATAATTTGGTCGCCAATGCAGAAGGCAGCAATTTATCTCCGTCATTCTCACCCGATGGCAAAAAGCTTATTTATAGCTCAACCGTTGGTGGCAATGCCGATATTTATGAGATGCGTTTAAGCGATGGCGATACCAAACAGCTCACCACGCTACCGAGCACTGAAGTGCAGCCAAGCTACGCCAGCGATGGGCAGAGCTTTGTCTATACCAGTGATAAAGTCCGCGCTGGTCGCCCAAGCATTTATCGTTATAGCTTTGCTACGGGCAACGCCGCGCTTATATCGACGGGAGGCTATGCTGCCAGTCCTCAGCTTAGCTTAGATAGTCAGCGTTTGGCATATCTCAATGGTCGCAAAGCGGCAGTAATGACGCTTACCACAGGACAAGTCATCAATCTGGCAGAAACGGGACTTGATGAGCCAGCGCGCCTATCACCTTCTGGAAAATACGCCCTCTATCCAACACGTCAGTCAAATCTGGATAGGCAAGTAAGCGGTCAAAGCAGTCAAAATGGCGGTAGCTTGGTTATCCATTCTCTAGCAGGGAATACCAGTTATGCCATTAGCAGTAAAACGGGCGGAGTAGTGCGCTCACCAATTTGGGGTCATTAAGCGATTTTTTAATTTAAAGGCAAATATCATGGCGCATAAAAAGAAAAACGTCCGCAAAAAAGAATGTCCGGTCTGCTTTCGAGAGTTTAGCTGGACTAAAAAGTTGGATAAAAACTGGGACAGCATGGTCTATTGCTCCGACCAATGCCGCCGCGTCAAAAAGTATGAAGGGTTGGATCATCAAAAAGAAGATAAGTAAGCATTAATAGACAGTTAGAGGTATGCGAAAACAAGGGAGCAGACGATGGCGCATAAAAAAGTAAACCTACCGCAAAAAATCTGCCCCGTCTGCCAGCGCCCATTTACGTGGCGCAAGAAGTGGGAAAAGGATTGGGAGCAGGTGATTTATTGTTCGGAGAAGTGTCGGCGGGGGAAATTAAAGAATGACTAGCCTAAAACTAAAAAGAATCAGCCCATCCATAGATTGGCTGATTCTTTTATTTTTAAATCTTAACGACTATTGACGTTTAAAATCTAAAGACTCGCCGCTATCTATCACGCCATTTTGATTCTCATCAAATTCAAGCGTTAGAGTATCACCAGATACTTTTAAATACCGGATAACATCATCTGATAATCCTGCCTCACCATTTTCATCAAAGATTTGACTAGTGACTAAAGCTTTTGTGGTAGCGTCTACACTGTAATTACCCCATTCCATACCGTTTAATGGATTAGACATCATAGGTGCACTATCGACTCCTAACTGAACGTAACTGCTATCATCTTCAGCATTAGTCGCTTCATCAGTGAAAACTAATGCCAATAAACTGTCATCAGTAGTCGTGTTTTTCCAGTAGCCTGATAACCCCTCAGACTTAATCCTAGAAAAAGTAAAGATCTCATTGCTCTCTATTGTGCGATTATTATTTTCATCGATACGAAGTATCAATTTATTATTGACTACTTCGGCGTAACTAGTCAACATATCGGAAAAACCACTGCCACCATTGCCGTCAAAAATTACACTGTTGGTAAGTAGACCGGTAGTTTTATCAACGTTATATTTGCCAAATTCCATACCGTTATCAGGATTGGTTTCTGATTCATCTTCATCAACTTGTGCTACGACATAAGTACCATCATCTAAGAAAGCAACCGCTGTTAGATTATCTTCAGGATTATCACTGTTCCAAACGCCTACAATCGCCTTATTAAAACCTGGCTGAGTAGGAGTTTCGGAGCTAGGTGATTCATCGGAGTCGTCACTGCCACATCCTTGTAGTAGCAAAGTAGCTGTTGCTATAGTTAACAAAGTTATTTTAAAAAATTTCATTTTATCTCTCCTTGATTATAAAATTTAAACTATGCGAACTTAAGGTATTAAGTATGCCTCCTTCTTTGAAACGACCGACAAGGGTCTCATAAATTGATTGTAGTATATATTCGTACATTTATATATATAAATATATTAGGATAATTTACGTATAGTTAAAATATCTCAAAAACGCTACAGTGCTGCTGGTATAAATTTTTTGCAGCCTCTGTCTGCGTAGGCACAGCAAGCAATAAAAATGAATATCAGCAGTACTTGATGTATCGCTATTACTTTTCCCTGACTATATATAAAATATGATGCTATTTTCAATAAAGATCAGAGTTGTTTTGAACCTTTTATTTGGCATAAAAAGTAGCAGAAGAATTAAAAGTAAATGATTTACTGTTCTAAGCCTTGTCGGCAGTGGAAGGATAAAATTGATAATTAAAACAATTGAAAACCGCCACGTTTTCTAACCTAATGTTTCCAGAGGAGGAAGATAGAGGTGGCGATACTTTAAATTAGCAGTATAAAAATTTGGTGGTGTTCTAAAAAGTATGCTGGCATTAGACATAGCCATAATTGACGTAAAAGAATACCATATCAAACACTTTGAAGTGATTATCGAGCTTCTTAGAGAAACAACAGGTTTTTCTAACCGCCCGA
>NZ_CAJGZK010000029.1 GCF_904846215.1 Psychrobacter glacincola
TATATCGCTGTCGCCACTTGGTAGAAAACGCCTTTGCTAGGTTAAAACACTTCAGAGGTGTTGCTACACGCTATGATAAACTTAAAGCCAGCTATGAGGCTGCCGTGATTCTAGCCTGTGTCTTTATCTGGCTGCCGCTGATTTGAATTCTATACAGCCCCTAGTATCGATACTTTATCTACTGCTGGTATTAATTTTTCTTGCTTGCTGTGCCTACGCAGACAGAGGCTGCAAAAAATTTATACCAGCAGTGTCGTAGCGCTTTTAGGGTATGTTGACTATATATGTAAATCAGTGATTGCATGAACGAAGTTAACTAGGTATTTACTTATAGCTCGTCTTCTTCTGACATCTCTATTAAGTCTTCTGGCGCTTCTAGCGCAGCATCCTCAGATACCATTTCGTTCGTTTGCAACTCTGTATTTTGTACCGCTTCCTGTGGCGCTTTTATCTCAGTAGTCATTGGCTGTTGACCGATATTGCTATTGACGCGCGCGCGTGAAATCGTTTGAGTTTCGCTAATTACAAACGGTGTCATTTTAGAAGTATTTGCATCAGTCTCACCAGCTATGCTTTCAACTTTAGCTTCAACAGCCATCTCAGCAGTGGCAGAGGTCTCTTTAGCGGCTTTGGTGTCAGCTGGAGCTGCCATTGCCAATGTTGGCATAGTAAGTGCCGCGCCGATAAGTAGTGTTAAAGATAGGGTAGAGTTTTTCATTTATTTAATCCTCAATTTATAATGTCAGCTAGAAGTTCTGTAGAGATAATATTGCTTAAATATTATTTGATATAGCGCTTATCTATTTAGTATCCTGAATCTATATATTTAAAATATCTAACATATAATTTATAGAAAAAATAAAATCATGATAATCAATAAGCAACTATCATGATTGATTTGGATAAAAAATTTGGTTAGTGGACAACGTCATTATAAATACGTTGTAAACATTAGACGCAATAATAACCATTTACCTACTAAGCATTCAGTGGTACATCCATGAAAAATCTAACAGACTTATGCTAATAAGTGATTTCGTGCAATTATTGTAGTGTTGTTAGCTAAAAACCGCACCGTGTTGCCAAGATGCGGTCATTTTAATGCTACTAATTAATAGTCCTAAAGCTGCGTTTTAATGCATGAAGCTAGCTAGCTAGTTATCTATCAATCACATCAAAGCTCAGACCAGCATGGTCCTCTAAGCGGGCAAGTAGCTTATCACCCATTGCTGAAGCAGGTGTCCAAAAACCACCGCCCACTGTCTCTTTGCTGATATCTTGTGCTAAACATAAGGCAGCTTGCGACAACATACGTGAGGTGCTACCGTAGCCTGGATCTTTGTCCCCGGTTACTTTGGTAGTGATGGTTTCTTGATTGGCCGTTTTTCCAAAAAGGCGAATATCAAAATAGCCGCTTTCTTGCTCTTCTTCAGAAGGTCCTGAGCCTGATTTAGGCAATACATGCTTGGACAATAACTCGCGGCTTGGTGTAATCATCATGGCAGTGGCAAAGCCAAGCAAGCCTGCACTTAACGCGTAGCTCGTAAGCTTGCCTTTGATACCATCTTTCATCCACATTGCTTCGTCATACCTAAAATCGCGACCATATTCATAACCAAGCAATTGATTGCTGCGATGAACAATGCGCGTGTTGATACTTGCCATTACAAAAGGCGCAAGCCAGCGCTTATGTTCGCTGTCGTATTCAGGTTTACTGACATTGCTCTGACGCACGTTTGGCGCATTTTTATCATCGTTTAGCAAATAAGGGTTTGCCACTTGCTTGCGGCGAGATTTATCTTTTCCAACTTCCTCAAAAATGGTCGCCATGGAAGCAATCGTACCGCCTGATAATCCGCCCTTTGCGGCTTTCACTCGCATATGAATGACATCACAAGCACTATCAAACTTTGCTTCTGCTTGTTTTTGCGTAAAGTAAACGCCTAAGTCTGACGGAATAGAGTCAAAGCCACAGGAGTTAACGATACGGGCGCCACTTTGTTTTGCGGCCTCTTGATATTTATCCATCATGTCTTTGATAAATATAGCTTCACCAGTGAGGTCAACATAATCCGTGCCATTACTAACACACGATTTAATAAGCGGTTCGCCGTATTTCAGATAAGGTCCAACGGTTGAGATAATGACTTGCGTTTGCTCGGTCATTGTATCAAGGCTTGCTGCATCATCGCTATTGGCAATAATAATATCTACTTTGCTTGCCAGTTTAGACTGCAGTTCATTCAGCTTTTCCTCATCACGACCTGCTATCGCCCAAGTGACTGTATTGCCACCCTTATCTTTGTTAGTAGATAAAAATTCTGCCAGATAATGGGCAGTGATTTGTCCAACAAAGCTGGTCGCCCCGTATAAAACAACCGCATAATCTCGTTGCTCGCGATTGGATTTTTTATCATCATTTAATGAGTTGGTATTCTTTGCTATATCCGTATTCATCGTTATTTCCTTATTGAGTGTTTTTTATTAAATGCGTATGGTGCTGTATTTATTATGACCTACCTGTTATAAAGTGCTTATCACGAGTAAGTTATAATTTATGAACGATTGATTGCTAATGTCAATTCGTATTTATCAATTTTTTTAGAGATCAAGATATTTATAGACCGAAAATTTTAACAAACTGATTTGAGATAAAATGCTCATAGTGATACCGGATCTTCTCATAAAAATGCTCACTATTAGCCAAACTCTCACTATCTCTACACATAAGTACTGAAAATCCAAGAAAAAACTGTTAAATGGTAAGATTTACTACAAAGTTTACATAATCTATCGACATTATTACTAAAATAAACCTTTCTTATTGAAAATCATTGCTACTCTATATCCCTAAGCACAGATAAGCGGTAAAAAATAAAAATCAAAATACCAGATGATTGAGATTACTAGAGTAAGTAGCAGTTGGCTGTTCAACACTTACTATAGCAACCTTGTTATTTGACTTTTCAATTACTATTTTAGGAGAATTCTTATGTTTCGTTGGGCTATTATTTTCGCTGTAATCGCATTGTTAGCAAGTTTCTTAGGATTTGGTGGTGTTGCTGGATTGTCTGCAAACTTTGCCTATATCTTGTTAGCAATAGCAGTCATTCTATTCATCGTCGCGTTTGTTAGCCGCCGTATGTAATAGGAAAAGTATACCCGTCCCATAAAGATATTAGCCAGTTAGAAAACTGGCTAGTAAAAAAGACCTCAGATTTACTCTGAGGTCTTTTTTTTGACATAAAATATGCTCGTCTGCTGAGTTATATATGGTAAGCGCAAAGCTTGATCTTTATAAACGTTTAGGCTGGACAATGTGTTCCATACGTTTTGCCAAACGAACATCATGGCTGGTGATGCCGCCAGTATCACCAGTGGTCAGGCGAACTTCGACCACATTGTAGGCATTACTCCATTCAGGATGGTGCTCTAAGGCTTCAGCATGAAAAGCGGCTTGATTCATAAAGCTCATGGCTTCAACAAAATCGCTAAAGTGGTAGGTCTTGACAATAGCGTTGCCATCGCGCTGCCAGCCTGGTAATTCTTCTAGCTGCAAATCGACTTGTTGGTTAGATAAACTACTCATGTTGATATCCTTTATTATTATGGTGGATGGAAAGATCACTATTAATGATAAAATAATGCGGCGACTACGATAAGTTTTATGTGCCTTTATTAAGGAAACAAACGCTTAGGCGCTAAAAGGTCATAGGACAAAAAACCCACCTATTACTGTTATTTTATTATATATTTAGCTGCAAACATATAATAAAAGTATCAGAAAAATAGGAGGGTAATGATAGTAATAGTGAGAGTATATAGCGCTAGTATAACGGTTAATAGGATAAACTATCATAGCCATTTATCGCTAAACATACTTATTCAATAGTTTGAACTATAGTAGATCTTTGTATTCAGGATTTTTATCAATATATGAGGCAACAAACGAGCACTGCGGTACTACTTTTTTATTATTTTCACGAGCATAGTCCAATGCGTGTTTCACCAATGCTGAGCCAACCCCACGACCGCCTAACTCCTGTGGAACGATGGTATGATCATATACCAGCTTATCCTCACGCTCTTTATAACTGATATAAGCTGTCTGCCCATCGATCGAAGTCTCAAAGCGCTTTGCTACCTCATTATGGACGATATTCATATCTGATTTTGTACTGAGATTACTCATAAAAATTTCCTATTGTTAGATATTATAATTATGTCCACTCTTGTTATTATGCGGATTTTTAGTCTGCATCTCTAGGCGGTTAGCGTAAGAGTAGATAGGGCAAATGTTAATATTTTTAACAGGCATCTATTCTAAAGTTTCTGTTCAAGCTTAAAGACTATGCCAGTCTCGTTAATAAAAAATCAGGCATAAAACATAGCTTGGCGCACAACCTGAGGGAGAAATCTTCTAAAACCACGTAATGTCTCAGTAGCGCTGTTAACGCCAAGGTTATTATTCTCGTTGGTACTGCTATTATTGTTTGATATCGATTGTGTGTAAGTATGCCATTCATCGCTACTTGGTTTACTAAAATGACGAATACGTCCGAGTACTTGCATAAACTGCTTACTAAAGTGCCCAGTATTATAGGCTAAATCGTATTTAGCGCAGATGGCTTGTACGGTTGGTGCAATCTTCGCATAGTGCCTAGCTGGCATATCGGGAAAAATATGGTGCTCAATCTGATGCGATAAATTACCGGTCAGAATATGGAACCATTTATTGCCCTGAATGTTGCTGGAGCCGAGAATTTGACGCACATACCAATCACCTTTGCTCTCATTGGCATCAAGCTGGGTATAAATATGCGCCTGCTCAGTAAAGTGACCACAAAATATCACCGCCCATGTCCATAGATTACGAGCAATATTGGCAGTGATATTACCGCTCAAGGTCGTCATTGCACTACTACGACCTAATGTCAGACCTGCCAGCGCAGGAAAAGCAATATAATCTTTACCCATTTGCCGGGCGATTTTACCGAATAGGGCACGAGCTTTTGGCTGCATTATGTCCGTCAGCTGCGGCGTATCTGCGTATTCGTCAACACTGATTTGGATATCATGGAAAGCGACTGCCCATTCAAAGCCTAATGCCAATATCATCGTCTTAAATAAGTTATAGCGATCGCTTGGCGTCCAAGGCTGCTCATCAGTCACACGAATCAAGTGATAGCCGACGTCATGGTCGCGACCGACGATATTGGTAAAAGTATGATGTAGATAGTTATGTGAATGCTGCCATAGGGGCGCAGGGCAAACGATATCCCAATCGAACTTTTGGCTATTAAGATGAGGGTGCTGCATCCAATCATATTGACCATGCATGACGTTATGGCCAAGCTCCATATTGTTTAAAATTTTACTAAAACTCAATAAGGATGTGCCAAGTAGCCAAACGCTAAGTTTGCTACGTTTTGATGATAATTGTCCCGCGAATGCCAGTAATGCTCGTGAAATTACCTCGCTATATACCACCGTCCCATAAACACGCTGAATATAGCGCGCATCATCGCTGCCTAGTGAGTCCATCACGCTTTGATACAGTGTATTCAATTCATTAGCGAGCGCTTCAGTCTGTGCTTTTGCTAGTGGCGCAGCCGTTAACGTCGGATATCGCGTGGTTTTGAATGGTGCATCGACTAGCGATGTTATAGTAGAGACGGCAGATTTAGCTTTAAATATAGGAGGTAACAAGCGCATAGATAGTCCTTAGTCGAACATGCATCAAAAAATGATGATCACAATATTCGGTTCAATTATTGGTGTCAGTTTTAAGACATAATACGAATAAATATTCTCTGTTTCATAAATGGCTATTTATCTTTGAGAATTCTGCTAAATATCCAATACCACATCGGTCATTGGTACATTAATGCAGGTTTGAATAGACTCATAGCCATCATGACTTATCTTACCGGTTTGAATGTTTTTGACCCTACCGCTGATTTTATTACAGCGACACAGCTGACAAATACCTTGTCTACAGCCATGGCTCAGTCGAATACCAGCGCTCTCAGCACCCAATAATAACGTCGTACTGCTGTTATATTGTCGTTGCCGACCACGTAAATAGATGGTTTTTGCTTCGCTAGTAACGGCTTCTTTGTCTGCTTTATCTATAGTAGAAAACATACAATCTAAGCTTTCTATCGCACTAAAACTCTCTATCGTAATGTGGTCACGCAGCTGCTTACCATGTGGCAAATCAATCTCATCGCAAGCGCGGTACAAACTCGCTAATAACGCCGGCGAACCACAGGCAAATATCTGCGTATCCATCAGCGGTAATTTTAATGCTATTAAAGTTTTTACATTTAAATGTCGTGAGCCTGCAAGGTAAGTACTGGGGTCTCCAGTATTAATAAGATGATAAATAAACGTTGAGTATCTATTGGCTAACTGCTGCCATTGATCCTGTAATGGTGATTTATAGGAAGTTGTACGATTGTAATGTAGCAGCGTTACTGGATGTCCATTTTGCAGCGCCTGCGTAATCAAACCTAGCATTGGCGTAATGCCACTGCCGCTAGCGATAAATAATAACGGTACTGATACAGAGATAAGTGGTAAGGGTTCGCTTATTTGACTTGCTTGCTGTGCTAACACGCTATGAGCTAGAGTAAATTCGCCACTGGGTAGACTGCTATTAAATATAGTACCCAGTGCTGCACGTTTGCTTAGATAATCTGATACTAGACCTTGAGGCTTAATAGCAATAGTCACAGTAGAAGTACCAATTTGCGCTAGCGGCTTTTTATCGAAGCTATTTTTATGAAAGCTATCTTCATCAAGGCTGTTATTAAAGTTGTCTTTATTTCCATTAGATTTTTTATCGCTGTCCTCATGCCACCATAATGACTGCTGCGCTAGACCAACCAATGAATAGTTACGTTGATGATAAAAACCATCAAGAAGTACGCTTACATTAATATGTTGTCCGCCATGCCAGCCTTTATTCAAACGGTGACCTGAGCTATTATTTGAACTAAAAGCTTGCTGTTTAAAGGCATAGTTAGGCTCAAATTGTAGCGCAATCAAGTCATCACTGAGTGCATGGCGTGCTATAAGACGCAACTTTGGCACGGTTAATGACCAAAATGGATGCAGCCGCCTACTAATAAAGTCAACAAACGCGCGTTGGATAAGTTCAGGGCGATAGCCAGTCGTCATGGAGTACCTTTTTTATCAAGCTGTTTTATTAAGATTACCTAACATAGTAACTGCTATTGATTAATTTTGCGAAAGTTTTAAGGCTGTTTTTTGTGGCTTTTATATAAAAGCAATGAATCAGAAAGATACAACAGTAAGCTGAATGATAAGTTTAATAGAAGTTTTTATGTAAAATGCTGGCAGCTTTGGGCTAAAAGGTATGAAACAAGCGGTAAAACAGCCAGTTAGCTTGCAGGGGCTTCATCACAATGCGATAATGACAGTCAATGAATACCCCTGATTTTGAGGTGCAGCGTGCTTAGCAGTATTGCTAAGTCTGTTTGTTTGCCTCTTTTATGCAGTCTATCGGAGTGTTAATGGCTCAATATATTTACACGATGAACAACGTGTCAAAACTTGTTCCACCTAAGCGTGAAATTTTAAAAAATATTAATTTATCTTTTTTCCCTGGTGCCAAAATTGGTGTTTTGGGTATCAATGGTTCAGGTAAATCAACTTTGCTACGCATCATGGCGGGCGTGGATACTGAGTTTAGCGGTGAAGCTCGTGCGCAAACCGGTACCAAAATTGGTTATCTGCCGCAGGAACCGCAGCTTGATGATAGCAAAGACGTCCGTGGTAACGTCGAAGATGGCATGCGCGAAGCATTAGATGCGCTAGCCCGTCTGGATGCTATTTATGCAGAATATGCTGAGCCTGATGCTGACTTTGACAAGCTTGCTGAAGAGCAGGGTAAGATGGAAGACATCATCCAAGCATGGGATGCGCATAACTTAAATACCCAGCTTGAAAAAGCGGCCGATGCGCTACGTCTGCCACCTTGGGATGCGGATGTTAGCAAACTATCAGGCGGTGAAAAACGCCGTGTAGCGCTATGCCGTTTGCTATTATCACGCCCTGATATGCTATTACTTGACGAACCAACCAACCATCTGGACGCTGAGTCCGTAGCATGGTTAGAGCAGTTCTTGCAGAATTATAGCGGTACTATCGTCGCTATTACCCATGACCGTTATTTCTTGGATAACGTTGCTCAGTGGATTTTGGAGCTTGACCGTGGTCATGGCTATCCGTATGAAGGCAACTATACTGAGTGGCTCGAGCAAAAGAACACCCGTCTAGAGCAGCAGAATAAGCAAGAAGAATCGTTTGCTAAAGCGCTGAAAAAAGAGCTTGATTGGATTCGCAAAAACCAAAAAGGTCAGCAGGCTAAGTCTAAATCTCGTGTACAGCGTTTTGAAGAATTGAACTCACAAGAGTTCCAAAAACGTAACGAGACCTCTGAGATTTATATTCCACCGGGTCCACGTTTGGGTAATAAAGTCATCGAAGTGAATGATATTGCAAAATCATTTGGCGACCGTTTGCTCTATGAAAACCTAAGTTTTAACGTGCCAGCGGGTGCTATCGTTGGTATCATCGGTCCAAATGGTGCGGGTAAAACCACGCTATTTAACATGATTACCGAACGTGATACACCAGATACGGGTTCAGTTGATTTGGGCGAAAGCGTCAAAGTTGCTTATGTTGGTCAGGTACGCGACAACTTAGATGATAGCAAAACAGTTTGGGAAGAAATCTCTGACGGTCTTGATATCATTACCGTTGGCGACTATACGACGCCAAGCCGCGCTTATATTGGTCGCTTTAACTTTAAAGGCTCAGACCAGCAGAAGCATGTCGGTCAATTGTCAGGCGGTGAGCGTAACCGTTTACAGCTAGCCAAGACATTGAAACAAGGCGCGAACGTATTGCTCCTTGATGAACCCTCAAACGATTTGGACATTGAAACATTACGTGCGTTAGAAGATGCGATTCAGGTCTTCCCAGGTACGGTCATGGTCGTGTCGCATGATCGCTGGTTCCTTGACCGTATCGCGACCCATATCTTGGCATTCGAAGATGAAGGTCCAGTTTGGTTCGATGGTAACTATTCTGAGTTTGAAACCTATCGCAAAAAGACCATGGGTGATGATGCCAATCCTAAGCGCATGAAGTATAAGAAAATTTCAACCTAAAACTGTTATTTAGAAGACAATTATAGTCAGTAAAAAGTAATATCGACACATTATGTACTGCTGGTATCAATTTTTCTTGCTTGCTGTGCCCATGCAGACAGAGGCTGCAAAAAATTTGTACCAGCAGTACTGTAGCGTTTTAGAGTATTTTGACTATACTTAGAAAAGGCAGTTACTTAGAAACTTCGAATTTAAAGTAATAAAAAAGACCTCTAATTATTAGAGGTCTTTTTTTATGCATCAGCGAATGGATCAAAAATTAACGTTTACGCCCGAATTTTCGCTGTTTTTTATTACTAATCTCAGTGATGGCATGGGCAATCTCTTCTTCATTGAGACTGGCAACTTGCTGCAAGATTTGCATCATTTCAGGTCTCAGCACGTATTTTGCGTGATGAGCAATATCATTGATACGTTGATCGAAGGTTAAAATGCCGGTTTCGGCTTCTTTTTGTAGATAATCGAGACGGGTCAATGCACCGAGGAAACTGGTGAATAATGCGCGGTCGAAGAAGTCAGGAATATCATCGGCGTATAGCACGGATAAACGCTGACCAAGCAGATGACATAAATCAACCACTTCGTTTTCGGTCAGATTGCCCGAGCCTTGCTGCGCCAGTAGGGCTAACGTCATAAAGTAGCGTTCAAGACTTTGTTCAACGGGAGTTGCGAGCACTTGCAGCTGCTGGTAGCATCTGCTATTGGATTCAGGAATACTGAGCATATCGTTATCTAGCTCGACAATCAGTCCATGAGTGACCAGGTTATCAAGCTTCTTATTCAGGGTCTCAGCCAAACCGTGCGCTGGATAGTATAAGAATAACTCGCTTTGTAGGAAGGGATACAACTGCTCCGCAATACTGCTTAAACGACTGCGGTCAATGCGACCATTGCGAGCAACTAAAGCGGCTAAGAATGACAATAAGATAAAGACATGTAGGATATTGTTACGGAAATAGCTGAGTAAGGCGGCTTGTTTACCAGCAACCTGAATAATATCACCCAAAATATGAGGTATACGTTCAATAAGCTTAAGCTTGATACCGTAATCGATGATTTGCTGCGGCGTCATATCAGTGATGACCGTATCATCTGAGTAGGGCAGCTGCTGAGCAAGACCTTGATACAGGGCAATTTGCTCACGGCAAATTTCTTCATCGAGCGCCGCTTTTGGTGCAGATAATAACACCAGTGACAGCAAGGATACCGGAGTGACCACAGCAGCTTTATTAATATGCTGCATGACTTTTACGCCAATATTATCAACCATAGCGCTGGCTTTATCATCGAGTAGGGTATCGGTACGATCAGCAGGTAAGCTGTTGGCTGGTACCTCAAACTTTTGCATAAACTCACTAAGATGTAGCGGTGTACCAAAGCTTAAGTGTACATTACCAAAGATACGCTCAATCTTGCGACCGACTTTGAGCAGTCCCATCAAAGACTCAGACTCTTTCGGCTTACCTTTTAACTCACCAATATAGGTACCGCCTTCCATGATACGCTCATAACCGATATAGGTTGGAATGAATACCACTGGTTTATTGGTCTGGCGCAATTGACTGTGTACCGTCATGGCAAGCATACCCATTTTCGGTGGCAGTAAGCGTCCTGAGCGTGAGCGCCCACCTTCGATAAAGTATTCAATCGGCGTATGACGAGTAATAAGCGTATGCATATATTCACGTAATACAGCGGTATAAAGCGCATTGCCACGGAAGCTACGACGTATATAAAAAGCCACTGCGCCGCGCAATAACGGTCCTAATACTGGCACATCTAAATTATCGCCCGCAGCGACATAAGGAATGCTCAAACCACGCTTATAGATGACATAAGAGAGTAGCAGGTAATCGACATGACTGCGATGGCAGGGCACATAGATCAGCTCGTAATCCGCCGCAAGTTCTCTGACACGCTCAAAATGATGCACCTCTACGCCGTCATATAGCTGCGTCCACAGCCACGTTAAGAACTTATAAAAGCCGCGCACGATAGAGTGCGAATAGTCATTAACCATCTCATTAGCATAGCTCTTTGCAAGAATACGAGCCTCACGATTGCTGGTGCCTGTCTCTAGAGCTTCCGCTTCTATCGCATGTTTGATCGCTGGCGAATAAATCAACTTATCTACCAAATTACGTCTGTCTGATAAATCAGGTCCGAGCATACTGGCACGTTGTTTGTCTAAATAAATCGTGAGCTGCTGTTGCAACGACCGCACCAGCTCACGATTGCCATCAGCCGACGCAACCATCGCGTAATTTGGCGCTTCATCGATATTTTTAATACCACTGTCTTTCTCTTTCGAATCATTATTTTTCGAATCAATGTCTTTTAAAACGTCTTCTTTTAAGTTAGCGATTACTGATTCACTTGCAAGCGATTCTTCATCATCACTTTTGAGACTATTATTAATGAGCGCGCGTAAGTCTTGTGGTGGATGGAACTGTACAAAGGTATCGCGTCCCATCACGCCAATATTAAATAACTGCTTGGTGATGCTAGGATCTTGCCAGTTATCAGTGGTCAATAGCTTAAAAAGAGAATCCTCTTTTTCTGGCGCACGTCCCCAGAGGATAGACACGGGAACCAAACGTACTTTTAATTCTGGATGCTGTAAAACGGCAGATACTAGACGTGATAGGCGCGGTGATAGCTGAGTGTCTTTGGCATGTGGATGATGCAAAAATATAATGGCAGCATTTTCTTTAATATTATGAGCACTATCATGCACGCCAACCAACGCTGGTGGTAGCTTGTGTTCTTGTGTTTGTAGATCAATCAAAATACTGTTGGAGCGCGAATAATCTTGCAGTACATAAAATCTTAATGTTTGATCATCATGATCAAACTCAGGCAACTCGCCCAAAAGTTTTGGCTTAACAGCAACATCAAGCACCTGCCCAGACAGCTTACGATACAGCTGATTGAGCGGTGCATTAGAATACGTCTTGGTAGCAATTGGGCTATCGTCCGTTGCTAGCGTGGCTGATTCCGCAGTTACTGAGGTATTATCAGTCGCTACGGGCGCTTTAAAAATCCGTTTTTTTAAGAACTTCGGTATCATAATCGGTATCAAAATTAGTCAAATATATTGCCCTTATAATGCCATAAAAGCCATCAAAGCGATATATAGTGTCTGTATAACTACCAATATTAATAAGCTCTGGTTACGATGTCGTGAGTTACACGCTGCGTAAGGTACTCAATGATTTGAAAGTTAGCGTGTTTAGGGTAATAATAGTTTGGCACAAGATATAATATAGTTAAAATATCTCAAAAACGCTACAGTACTGCTGGTATAAATTTTTTGCAGCCTCTGTCTGCATAGGCACAGCAAGCAAGAAAAATTAATATCAGCAGTACTTGATGTATCGATATTACTTTTCTCTGACTATATATTGTATTTCTGCGTGCTCATTAACGTTACTTTATCAGGTTAAAATATTATGACGCCAGCTATCAATCTTGCCAAACAACGTGGTCTTGATTACCAACTACATGAATATACTCATGACAGTAATGCCGCCTCTTTTGGTTTAGAAGCTGCCGAAAAGCTGGGTGTTGACGTTGGTCAAGTATTTAAAACCTTAGTCGTCCTGACTGATACAGATGTGCTCGCCGTTGCTATCTTGCCCGTCAATAAAACGTTAAATTTTAAAAAAATGGCAAAAGGTCTTTCCGTTAATAAAATGCTGGCCTGCAAAAAAGTCCAAATGGCAGACCCTAAGCAAGTCGAGCGTAGTACCGGCTATGTATTAGGCGGTGTCAGTCCTTTGGGACAAAAAAAGCGCTTAGTAACCATCATAGATGATTCAGCCCAAACACATTCAACCATCTATGTGAGCGGCGGTCGCCGTGGTTTAGAGATTGAATTATCACCAGCACAATTAATGACGACACTTACGGCTCGCTTTGCCTCTATTACTGATGACTAAAAAGCGCTGATTGTCAGATACATTTGGCTTTGTACAGCCGTTCATTTTTCATTCTTCATTCATATTTTATAAGGATATAGTCATGCCACATTTAACCATCCAAGTGACACCCAATGTCAGTATTGCTCATGAACAATCATTTCTTAAAGCATTAAATAAAGTACTGTGGGACAGCGGACACTTTGGTAAAGCAACGGATATCAAAGCACGCATCATTCCTATCGAAGCATTTTTAGTGGGCGTTGACGATGATGAGCAAGTCAATAGCTTTGTTTATGCGCATTTAAAAATAATGAGCGGTCGTGATATGAGTATTCGCAATCAGCTCGCTGAGCAATTGAGTGCAACGATAGAGCAGACGTTGGGCGCTGAGCAATCAGGGCGTACATCGTTGCAGGTATGCGTAGAGGTTGAGGAAATCAGCGCGGTTTATCATAAGAAAATGCTGAATATTTAAACGGTATGGCTTACCGTATATCCTACAAATATTTGCACAGTGACTCGCTAGCATACTTAGGTAATATCATGATTTCGACGCTATAACCGGCAGTTTTACCTTGTGTTGCCATGAGGTTGCGTGCAATACGTAATCGATAGTCACCAGACGCGGGCAAGCAGCCTTGATAAACAATACCGCCTTTGGTGCCGTCTTGCGTCCCATTGGGCATATGGAGCACTCCCACGTTAGCAGTCTCAGATGTACCAATACCTTTACCTGCGAGCGGTGCAATATTAATCACAGTATATTGCCCACTGCCCGCATTGAAGCGGTACCAGTGCTCATTTTCACTGGGCTTTAATTTACCAGTGATGGTGCTAGTCAGGGCGCCTTTTGCAAAACGAATAGGCGTATCGCTACTTTTAGCAACAGCGATGGAACTATTTATAGTAAAGCTCATGAGTGCCGTACTAAGGAGTAGCGTACGAACATAGCGTGATGATAAAGGTATTTCTTTATTAGTATTCAACATCATTAACTCCTAAAAGCGATCGTTGATATCAGTTGCCATGAGTGTTATTAAACGATTAAAAAGTGATAGAGATTTTATTTAAGCACAAAAAAGCGCCTAATAAATAGGCGCTTTTTATTTCTATCAATGATTGATTGGTGTTTAATCAATCTTAGTCTAAAAATGCAAAGCTATCGATGTCCATTGCTGTCATGCTACTGCTTGGTGCAACCATACCTTCGGCGTGACCTGAGGTACGTGGTAATAATTTATCGAAGTAGAATTCTGCCGTTTGGATTTTGGCTTTGTAGAACTCCGGTGCTTCTGTACCGCCATTTTCAAGCTTGTCATAAGCAACCGCTGCCATACGTGCCCAGTGGTAACCCATCATCACGTAGCCTGAGTACATTAAGAAATCATCAGATGCTGCTGAGATGATTTCACGGTCTTTACGTGCCATCAACATCAAGCGTACAGTCAAAGTGTTCCACTCAGCACACAGCTTGGTCAATGCCCAAACAAACTTACGCATGTCTTTGTCTAAGGCATACTCGCCACACCACTTCATGATGCTTGAGGTATAGTCGCGGATGATTTTACCTTTAGACTGCAAGATAACTTTACGACCTAATAGATCCAATGCTTGGATACCAGTCGTACCTTCGTACATGGTTGCGATACGAGCATCACGAGCGATCAGCTCCATGCCCCATTCTTTGATATAGCCGTGACCGCCATATACTTGCTGACCGTGTTTGGCTGCTTCAATACCAAGCTCAGTTAAGAAGCCTTTTAGGATTGGCGTATAGAAGCCAAGTTTATCATCCCATTTTTCAAACTCTTCATCATTGCCATTGATGATGCCTTGAGCCATTTTATCTGCATAGCGTGCTGAATGATAAATCATTGAGCGACCGCCTTCAGCAAAGGCTTTTTGGGTAAGTAACATACGGCGTACGTCAGCATGATGAATGATCGCATCAGCTACTTTTTCAGGATCTTTTGTACCTGATAAAGTGCGCATTGAGCGACGATCTTTGGCATATGGTAGCGCGTTTTGGAATGACAATTCAGTGTGCGCCAGACCTTGGATACCAGTACCAATACGAGCAGTGTTCATAAAGGTGAACATGGCTTTTAGACCTTTGTTCGGCTCACCAATCAAGTAACCAACCGCATCATCAAAGTTTAGGACACAAGTGGCTGATGAGCTGATGCCCATTTTGTGTTCAATAGAACCACAAGTCACACCATTGCGCTCGCCAATTTCGCCTTCAGTATTTGGCAAAAATTTCGGTACGATAAACAATGAAATACCGCGCGTGCCTTCTGGCGCATCCGGTAGGCGTGCTAAAACGATATGGATGATGTTTTCAGTTAAGTCATGCTCACCACTTGAGATGAAAATCTTAGTACCGCTAAGCTTATAGCTGCCGTCCTCTTGTGGAATAGCTTTTGACTTTACTTGACCCAAGTCTGTACCGCACTGTGGCTCAGTCAGACACATAGTGCCCGCCCAAGAGCCTTCGACCAATTTATGTAGATACGTCTCTTTTTGCTCATCCGTACCGTACTGCATAATGGTATTGATACAGCCGGTTGATAGACCAGGATACATTGCCCATGGCCAGTTAGCCGTACCGATCATCTCAGCTTTGATAAGGTTCAATGACGTCGGTAAGTTCATACCACCGTACTCTTCAGGGTACGAAATACCTTGCCAGCCACCATCGACAAACTGTTGATACGCTTCTTTAAAGCCTTTAGGCGTTGTGACCACACCATTCTCAAAATGACAGCCTTCAGCATCCGCTGGCTGGTATAGAGGTGCTAAAACATTTTCGGCAAAATCTGCCATCCCTTGAAGAATCATATCAACGGTTTCAGGATCTGCATTTTCGCCATTATCCAAATCTTTATAATGCGTTTGGTAGTCAAATACATCATTAATTAAAAACTTGATATCACGTAAAGGTGCTTTGTAAGTTAACATAGTCGCTCTCTTTAGTTGTTCGCTATCATAGACGGTGGACTTGGTTTTTAAGCCAGGGTTTACGGAAACGATTTTAATTATTTGGCATAAAAATAGAGAATATCTTGAATCAATGGGTAGATCTGTTAAGGCTAGCTTGATTGTGTTGAAAACTGTTAAGTTATCCTTGATAAAAAACAGTCGTTACGCATTGATGCAGTATAAATCTTCTATAGCGACAAATATACAACCAATAACTAATATTCATGGTTTATTAGTATAATAGAAACATTAAGTTATTATTGTATCAATTGATTTTTTACTGACATTTCCTTCTAAGCGACTCTTTATGATAAGTACAACTGCATTTTATTATAAAAACAAGCACAGTAAAAAATCGACCCATAAGCATAGTGGTCATTTACGATATAAGGAAGGTCTTGTATGAGCGCATCAAAGCGCGAAGCAAAGCGGGTGTCTTGGCTGACAATATTATTGACTCGCCTGAAGTTTTTGATAGATGGAGAGCTTGCTCATTTGCTGACAGTCAATCAAAGCAAGAGACCGTGGCATATGCCTATTCTCGCTGCTATCACCATTAGTTTCCCCGTGTTTGTGGGCGCTTACTTTGACGCTTTGCCATCAGGAATCAAAGCGTCTTTAGGGGCAATGGTCATTTTGAATTTACCTTTAATAGGTAATCTGCCTTATCGTTTAGTGACTTTGATGGCATGGGGGTTTGCCATGTCGTTATGCTTTGCATTCGGCTTGGTAGCACAGCAAGTGCCTATTGTTAGGCTGCCAGTATTTATGCTGATAGCCTTTGGTGTGGTTATGTTTGGACGTTATTATCGCCAGCCGCCGCCAGCCGGCTTATTTGTGATGATGGCTGGGGCACTAGCGTTGTTTATACCACTGCCATTAGAGAAAATCATGTCCGCCACTGGGCTTGTGATGCTGGGCAGTGGCTTTGCCCTCATCATGGGGCTACTGTATTCGCTATTTTTATTAGCGACGCGTCCTGCTACGCCGACGCCAACTTATAGCTATGAGCCTGATACCATCAGTGAAAGTATTATTGTCGCGGGTTTTGTCAGTTTAGCGCTTCTGATTCCCTTAATGCTAGACATGCCCAATCCGTATTGGGCAGCGGTCAGCTGTTTTCTGATCATTCAGGGTATCCACTTACGTACGATGTGGATTAAGCAAATACATCGTTTGCTAGGGACATTGGTAGGCGCGGCTCTGGCGAGTTGGATGCTATCTTGGGATTTACCGATATGGGGTATCGCTATTTCGATATTGGTTATGATGCTTTGTATTGAGTCATTGGTAGATCGTCATTATGGGCTAGCCGTCGTATTTATCACGCCGCTGACGATATTTATTGCAGAATACGGCAGTGGCTTGCCGCTTACGTCAGCCGCTTATCAAGAAGTGACGCGCGCGCGCTTGCTCGATACGTTACTTGGCTGTATGGTTGGTCTTGGCGGCGGGATTGTCATGCATTCAACCAATCTACGGCTGCCGTTACGACGTATGGAAAACTGGCTGCTGACACGCTTTGGCTAACGGTCAATTTTTGAATGAATGTGCTTGCAAGGTTTCAGTCGCTTGAGCAACATCAATAGCGCGTCCTGTCCAACGCTCAAAACTTAACGCCGCTTGCCCAATCAGCATGCCATAACCATTGGAGGTCTGAGCACCACGGGCGGCGAAATGCTGCAAAAATGGCAGCTCACGTCCATACATCATATCGTAAGCATATTGGCAGTTTAGCGCATCGGCTAATGGCAAGGTTTCACCTGATAGTCCGATGGATGTGGCATTGATAATGATATCAAAGTCACCACTTAAGGCAGCCGTCGCATAGGTTTGAATAGTATGTTGATTTATCTTTTCGCTTGCGGTGCTAAGTTCATCGACTAAAATTTCTGCCTTACTCACTGTACGATTTGCGATGGTCAGCGTTTCAATACCAGCTTCTATCAGCGGCAATACCACGCCGCGCGCTGCACCGCCTGCGCCAATGATTGCCACGCGTGCGCCATTCAATGGCCATCCTAAGCGCTTGATATGATTGATTAATCCTTGACCGTCAGTATTGTCGCCATATAACGCCTCTACAGGCGATACACCTTTTGCCAATAGTGCTTTATCTAATAATAACGTATTAACCGCGCCAGCAACTTTGGCATGCTCAGATAAGCCACCTCGCGCTGCACAGCATTCATATGCGACTTGTTTAAAAGGCACAGTCACATTGGCACCCATACCGCCACCGTGAAAAAATGCTTCTACTACCGCTGTAAAGCTTGCCGCATCATCTGGACAATATTGACGCTGATAACAGATATCAAGCCCTGCTTGCGCGCCAAATAACGTATGGATTTCAGGAGATTTGCTGTGGGCAATCGGATTACCAATAACAATAAAATGCTGGGTCATAAAGGCTCCACTGGCGGTACAAGGCGAAAGTAAAGATGAGAAAGTTATGAAAGCTCACTTATCATAAGGGATAACGCGCCGTTTAACAAACCTGATGCTACGAATATAAATAGGTAAGTTGGGGTAAGTTTTTATGAAGTTAGCTCTTTAACAAATCTGTACTCTCTGCGAGTGTTATCCGTAAGGTAAAGGGTGGTCAAGCGCTAAGCAGTTGGGTAAACTAGATAGCATGAAAAAGTAACCATGTTCTTTTTCCCTGTGCTTTTTCCCTGTGCTTTTTTAATGTGAATTATAGAATATTCAAATAGAAAAAGCGTATGTATAAAAATTCAGTGATAACAAGACTTTAATAACATACATTATTCATTATCAGCGGCATACCTGCCTGCTTGTTAATACCATTTTCAGAACTATCTAAAAGTGTGAGTAAGTTGCCCATGTGGAATAACACCCTACAGACCCTTATGGTCAGTACGATAATGGCAGTTGGCGTGTCGTTAAGCGCCTGTGATAACAATAAAAGCAGCGAAGTACCAACAGAGGAGGTAAGTGCTGACAAGCAGACCGTCTCCGATACACCAAAAACCCCTGCGCCAAATGCCGATTTAGATGGTGCAACGGCGCAAGAAGGCACACCAGTTAAGTATGATGTCGCATCATGGGGTCCTAAAAAAGTCGATCCGCTTCGTGTCGATCAACTTGACGATATCAAATCAACGCTTGGTAAAGTGGTCAGCACCGATGAAAATAGCTTGGATTATGCCAGTAATCCTGCGTCCAAATACCGCTTTATGGATACTGAAGCGCCTTATCTGGATCTTATTGACTCTGAGAAGTATCTTGAGCTTGGTTGGTATTTTGCCAATCCTACTGACTCTCATAAAGAAAAAGAGCTGAGTCAAAGCCATGCCAAAAAATCCTATCAGCTTGCTCGTCAATTGATGGGTGATGAGGGCGGTAAGCTGGTGGCTGATATGCTAAGCGGTCAAATTACCAAAAACAAAGTCATCGGTGGGCAAAAAGTAGAGCTGGCAAAATGTGAGTTCTATAGCTGTATGATGATTGTCAATAAATCCGCTAGCCAAAGCGATCAGTAAGCCATGCAGCCATCAAATAGCTGGGTTTGTTTGTCTGCATTAGACAAGCCGACCAAAGCCGATACCGCCTCACTAGACAATCGCGGATTGGCATACGCTGATGGGTTTTTTACCACCATGGGTGTTATCAATGGGCAGATACTGTGGGCGGATTATCATCATCAGCGCCTCATCTCTCATGCCAAAGCCTTGCAGCTTGCTTTAGATAGTCATGCGATACTAACGATACTAAAAACGTATGCTACGCAGCTACAACAAGGTATGCTTAAGCTTGTCATCACACGCGCCGCGCAAGACATCCGTGGTTATGGCTATGTGCCAAGTGAGTGTGGTAGCAAGTGTGAGGTTTGGTTAAAATCCTCTGTGATGACAGTGAGCACTGCTGAGCAATGGTCATTGAATGATGAAGGCTTTATACCTGTACAACCTGTGAGTACGGCTGTTTGTTTATCTTCGCAACTCGCTTGTCTGCCGCCGTCTCTTGCTGGACTAAAAAGTCTTAATCGTCTTGATAATGTGCTGGCGAGTGCGGAATTGCAGGATATCAAGGCTAATGTATTCACATCTAATGGCGAGAGAGATATCAGTGAGGGTCTGCTGCGTGATATAAGTGGACGCTGGGTTGAGGGTACGATGAGCAATGTGTTTTATCAATTATCCGATTCACGATTGGTAGAGTCGCCGTCATCAGAGCTGATAAATCCCCCTAATACTAATAAAGGCAATGCTAATAAAACTCATGCGAATGACTTAATGCAAGGGCAATGGTACACGCCATCAATGGCACAGTCGGGTGTCGCTGGGGTGATGCGGCAAGTAATCATTGATGAGTTATCTACGACGAAATATCCAGTTGTTGTGCGGTCATTACAAGATAAGGATTTGCCACATTTAAGCCAGCTGTTCTTTTGCAATGCGCTGCGCGGTATCATGCCAATGACCAGTCTGACGTTATTGTCGGGTGAGGTGGTGGGTTTTTAATCTGTTTCATCCTATTCAAAAATATTAAATTTAGTGTCAATAAAGTCGTCAGGATACAAAACAACTTCCTCGTTTCGATACATATGTTGTGCTTTTAATAGCGATTCTTGCTCGTTTTCTGCGCCAACTTCTACGATATTACTCAACGTTTCAACAATCTCTATCTGAAAAACTCTCTTTAATTTCTTATCTATTTTCATCATTACTATCCCGATATACGCTTATCAAAATTTCTTTAGTATTTATATCCGCTATAGTCAAAATACTCTAAAAACGCTACAGTGCTGCTGGTATAAATTTTTTGCAGCCTCTGTCTGCGTAGGCACAGCAAGCAAGAAAAATTGATACCCGCAGTACTTGATGTATCGATATTACTTTTCCCTGACTATAGGTTAGCAAAGGCGCTTAAAAAGAAGTGATCGTCTTTTGTTACATAGACTTGTGCGATAAGGAAAATCGATCAATGATCGTACCTTATTAAATATTGTTTAACAGGAGATAACATATGCGCACTGCCTATGAAGAAAAACGTATCCCACTACAAATCCGCCGATTAATGCTATTTAGTGAAATATGCCGTAGAGCAAAAAAATATCCTGATGAAGTCGTTCACTTAGCTGGTTATTCAAAGGTAGCATTCAATATTGTTTATTCTAAAAAAGATAAAAAATATACAGCATTTGGTGGGGTATTTAAGTATGCGCATATACGCCAAGAAGTCATAGAGCAAGGCGTAGACAAGCTGCCTCATGATGAACTTGTCATGTGTGCGCTTACAGTAAAAAGACAAGCTTTTACCAAGGCTTCTCGTACACCATTAGGACTATTAATAGGCTGGAATAAACAGGTAAAAAACAAATCTTTTAAATGTATTAAGGACAATATGGACACTTTTTTTAAAGTAAATGATGAGTTGGAAATGGATTATCCTCCGCACAAATTCTATGAACGATTGGTAGCAAGCGCTTATTTGCCACTTTGGGATGATAATCAAACTTAGTATAGCTTTCGATAATACCCACGGCTAATAAACTCAATAATGCCTTTATCGCGTAATATTTGTAATTGCTGGCGGATTTTATCTTTAATGTGGTTGTTTTCAGGATGTTTAAGTTTTAATAAGTCGGCAAATGCATAAACTTGATTGAGAGAGAAATTAGCCTCTAGCTTATCAATACATTGCAGTACATCTAGTGTCCAGCCGCGTGAGGCGATAGATAGTGTACGTAAAAATAAGGTTTTTTGAAATTGCTCAGTGACATTATCTCGTGGTATGACCTGCTGGTCTTTAATCAAAAATACTTTTCCTGATTCGGGTACTTTACGCAAATCAATATTACAGCCAACCCAGCCCGCACGTTTGGCAGTAACGGATAACGGTTTGCGTTTTATAATCATGTCGGGCTTGAAGAATTGTTTGGGAATGATTAAGAAGTTATTAACCCTATATTCTTGAGAGTAGGTCAAAAAGAAAAAACTGGGATTATTATCGCTATTAATACGCTCAATCATGGTGTCATAAGCACCATCGTTAATAATGTTGCTCAATTTTGCCTTCTTACTTTTTAGTTCGTATTCTTCTTTACAGTTTGCACAATAAAAGTCAGCGACAGGTTTGCCGTTCGTAAATGCAGCCAATGGTTCGGCATTACAATTAGGACAATAACTTTGGTTGGCGACCCAATCTTCACTTAATATTCTAATGATTTGACTGGGAGATTTATAGTCTGCAGCGAGATTTTGATTAAAATTTAGGTTCATAGCAATTTTTCGTTGTAGTAGATAAACTAGAAATATCAATAAAAGCGCAGGAATATTCAGCCATATAAATACGTATCAATACTAAGTTAATGGATAAGCTAAGCAAATGCCATTGAAAAATAGGCGTTTCAATGCTAAATTCTAGCAAACTTCTGCCTCGCGAGTTGCCATGAGCACGCCAACACCTGAAACGCCTCCTGAACGTCCTGATGATACGCTATCGAATGACCAAAACGGCACTGCTGACGAGCGCGTCGACGGGGCACCTTTGAATTCAAAACCAGTCGATGTGACAGGGGCAGAAGAAGTGCCGCCTACTGATATCTCACTCATCAGCGGTGATAATAAACCACGCCATTATAAAGCCGACAACCCTTCATTCTTTATGCAGCGCGGCTATCAAGTGTTGTTGGTACTTGGGTTAATTGCGGCATTTTTCTTGGTCATGGTTTATCAGACTTTATTTGGGCGGATTGAACAGCCGCAGCAAATGGTGACGATTGAAAAGGGTCAGACCTATTACGGCTTGCTAGCGCAGTGGCAACAGGAAATCCCGCTATTTTCTGCCACGATTGCCAAGCTTTATATGAAAACGCAAGTCGATGGTCCATTACACGCAGGTATTTACCAATTACCGGAAAACCCTACCATTGCTGAAGCGCTACACGTGCTTGGGCAAGGGGTAAAAGCGGCGATGGTCAAGGTGCAAATTATCGAGGGCAAAACCTCAAAAGATTTGTATCAGGCGCTACGTGATAACAAAGGCATCAAAAAAGAAGTGCTGACTGCTGACAGTACCAATGCTAGCATCGCAGAAGCATTAGATTTGGTTGGCATATTGCCGGATGCAGTGGTCAATAGTAATGACCCTATCGTTAATCACAATCTTGAGGGCTGGTTTGCCCCTGATACCTATTATTATGGAGAAGGCACCACCGACAAAAAGGTGTTGACCGACTTGTATAAGCGCCAACAGCAAGCACTGACCAAGGCATGGGAAAACCGCGCGCCAAACCTCCCTTATCAGACCCCTTATGAGGCGCTGGTAATGGCGTCTATTGTCGAAAAAGAAACCAGTGTGGCAGAAGAGCGTCCTTTGGTCTCAGCCGTCTTTACCAATCGCTTAAACAAAAGCATGCGCATGCAGACGGATCCTACCATTATCTACGGTATGGGCAGCCGCTATGAAGGCAATATTCGCCGTAAAGACATCGATGAAAAAACAGGTTATAACACCTATCAAATCGATGGTTTGCCACCAACACCGATTGCATTGCCGTCAGCGGCTTCTATCGAAGCAACCTTGCACCCTGCCGATAGCGAAGCGCTATATTTTGTCGCAACAGGCAACGGCGGGCATAAATTCACCAACAGCTTAGATGAGCACAATCAAGCGGTTAAAGAGTATCTTGGCGTCATGCGTGAAAAGAAAGCCCAAACGCCGCCGCAGTAATACTATTTTATATTGCCCTTTATAGTGCTTTAAGAAACCATCGTTTATTGAGCGTTATAACCATAAATAATAACAACGATAACGCTCATCAATGACATAAGGTCATATCATGTCAGCATCCATACAAGCGCCGTTTTCTCAAACCACCACTACGTCCATTCAAGGGCGTTTTATGAGTTTTGAGGGTACCGAAGGCGTCGGCAAGACTACCGCCATTGAGCAACTATGTACGCGGCTGCAAGCGCGTGGCATTGATTACCTGCGTACCCGTGAGCCGGGTGGTAGTCCGTTTGCTGAACGCTTGCGCGAGATATTGTTAGACCCGAATACCGCTATCAACGATGATACAGAGTTGCTACTCATGTTTGCTGCGCGCTGTGACCATATGCAGCAAGTGATTTTACCTGCGCTGCAACGCGGGACATGGGTGATATGTGATCGCTTTACCGACTCTTTATAATCCGTTATTTTTTATGTAAACTAGTAAATAATATCTAAAAGGCAACTGATACGGTAGGTTTATCGTTCTGATGGTAAAATTTAGATTGTAAATGTAAATATATTAAATTTTTCAATTTATTTGGCTTTTTGGAAACTAAAGTAGCCCGAATAAGAGCCTAAATTTGATAATAAAATTATAAGAATGTAAACATCATGGATGGGCGGTGTAGTACATAAAGTTAAAAGTTAGCATTTTCATAAACGACTCAAATTCAAGATGTCACTAGGGCGTGTACTATCATTCATTTTACAATGAATGATAGTACACGCCAGGTAGGGTATTGACTTAAAATTACGAGCCAACTTCTCGTAGTGAGTAGCGATACTACGAAAATGCTTAAGCCTTGCAAACATATTTTCAACAAGATGACGCAGTTTATACAAATAGCTATCAAACTCTGGATTAGGCTGTTTGGCATTTTTCCTTTTAGGAACGACGGGTATCATATTATGGCTTCGAGCTTTGTCTCTGATAGACTCTGAGTCATAGCCTTTATCAGCGATAAAGTAATCAGCTTGTCCAATCATTTCAATCAATTCACCTGCAACTTGACTGTCGTGGACTTCACCCCCAGTGATTTTAAAATTGAGCGGATATCCATCGGCATCACAGGATAGGTGTATCTTTGTAGTTGCGCCGCCACGGCTTTGTCCAATTGCTCGCTCTTCACCAAGCCGAGCTCCACTTGCATGCTGGTGACAGCGAACATAGCTTCCGTCTGTGAATATCCATTCCGTATCAATTTCTTTTCGTAAGCTAAAAAAAAATCCGCCCATAAGCCAGTTTTCGACCAGCGGTTGAAACGACTATAGGCTGTTTTCCACGAACATAATTCTTCAGGTATGTCACGCCAAGGCGCGCCTGTGCGTAGCTTCCACAGTATGGCTTCCATGATCTCTCGGCTGTTTTGAGTTTGATAGCAGCCGTACTTTATCATCGTCGATTGCAATTGATCCCAAAGCGTATCTGTTAATGCTTTTCTTGCCATAACTTGTATTTCTCGCATCGACTCAATAGATGCGGTATTGTAACTATTATTTAGGGCTTATCCAATTGAAGACATGCCCTAATCAGGGAGTTGTTATAGGTTTAACAATTGATGTACAGTAAGTTTTAGTTGCAAACTTATCCATCTGATAATCATATTTATAAATAAGCCATTATTAATATATTTTTGCAACAAAGCTGGTTATAGATAACCTTGATTCTACAAATATTTAGGATGTGAATATGACAAATTTGCCTGAAGAAGGTGATAGCCAAAGAATTGGACGATTAGCGAAAAAAGCTTTGACTAATCATATGCCACTTGATTGGATAGAAAAAGAACAAGATGGTGATTCAGACTTTGGAATTGACTACTTGATACAGTTGAAAAATGATAGTAGTCAAGTCGAGTTTAGCTTCTATCTACAGCTCAAAGGTACTATGTCGCCAACATATAATAAAACTCATACATCTATCTCTTACGACTTCAAAACCACTACATTAGCATATTATCACCGACAAGAACCTCTTGTGATGGTAGCGGTTGTAGATATTCGAGATGAAAAAAAGTTTTATGAGTGTCCTATTTATTATTTTTGGCTTGATGAGAAATGGTTTGACAAAAATGCTAAAAAGTTGAATAGTCAAAAAACTATTTCGATAAGCATTCCTACTACAAACCTGCTAAATCAGGATTTAGATATATATAGTTTTTATGCGAATAGATTTCAAGAAAAACTAGCATTCTCCGAGATTAGAAAAGGTATTAACGAATTAGAAAGACCTTTGTTGGATACTTTGAGTTTAATTGCAAAAAACATCGATGAAAAGCCTATTTTTTTGAAATCGATTGAACTGAAAAATGAAGCCCCTTGGATTGATAATCCTAAGGATGAGGTTTCAACTGATTTAAAGATGTGTTCAGATTATTTGTCAAATAATCGCATACAGGCTGCGAAAGTAGTATTAGACAAACTAAATACTAAAAAAGATAACTTTAATACCCATGAAATGGCAGAGTTTTACTATCAAAGAGGTAATATTCTGTCTCATGAAGGATTTCGTGATGATGCGGAAAAATACTTTAAGTTAGCACAAGAGAAGAGTTCTAAAGATCGATATCGTTTGGCATACTTAGAGTCAAAATTTAAACTAGACTCAACACTTTCACAAGATGAGCTCGAAGAATCACTTGACACACTAGGGAGTAGCAGTCTTCCAGAATGCGCACTGAAAGCTAAAATTCTAGCAATGCTGAAGAGACCTACAGAGGCTCTACAACTACTAAAACAATATTATCCCACTGAAACTATGATGCAAATGGTTATATGTACTATAGGATCTCTTCATGAAGAACTAGATCTCATCATTGAAGAAAATTTAGGTCATGAATTTGAGGATGATAGAAAAACCTATATTTTTAATGCATTAGCTGCTAGAAGGTTCTTCCAGAAATCTTCAAATGATGTGGGAATATATGGAGAGATTCTTCCTATTGAGGGAAGACCTGATTACGATCTAGAAGGGATGAAGCAAGCATTTAGTTCATTACAGAAAGCATGGATTGCAGCTAAAAAACTAGGATATCCAAATGATATTACTATGCTTATAGATATCAGTGCATTAATTTACGGATATTTTAACAAATTAGAAGAGCTTACCTGTTATTTTGATGAGATTTTAAGTGAAAGAACATCACATTCAGAAGTCATACGATCATATGTTCGTATATTATTTAATTGTGGGCAATATACAAAAGTAATCGAATTACTTGAAAAGCTAGAGTCACTAGATGGTGATGAATGTAGTATGCATATCCTCTCATGTTATAATTTAAATAAATCTAAACTATGTTTGTCGTTAATTCAAAAATATGAAAGTATTTTATTAAGTTCTTCTAGAGAAAATGTTCCTGCTATTTTTTGTATTGGGGCTGAAATCGCTGACTCAATGTTCGACAAAAATCTAGCTGCTCAATATGAGAAAATTGTAAAGTCGCTCCCAGACGGTGAAGCATTCATTGCGATTCAAGATTTTGTCAATAAGTCCAACCGAGATAAAAGTAGACATAATGAGTTTACCCAAAACTTATATCAAAAATATATAGATTTAGATAAGCCTTTAGTTATCGCTGTACAACTGATTAGATATTTAAATCCTCGGGACAGTATGACTGCTAATCAATTAATTGAGTTAGCAGAGAATATATTAGAAACAAGAGAGTTGAGTAAAAATAGATATTTAGACCTAGCCCAAGCTTTTATCACTACAGAGCGCTGGGCTGATGCAGAAAGATTAGCAGAAAAGAATATTGCTAAAGGTATAGCTATTTCAAAATGGAAACTAGTACAAGCGGCAGCTTTACAAAATCAAGGTAGGGTAGGAGTTGCCTATCAGATTATTGCAGATGTAATTAAGTTAGAGGACATAGGAAAGCAAGAAAAAGATTTTTTTATCAATCTCTCTCTTTCATTAGGCTTAATTGATAATGTAGTCGAACTGCTTGAGGAGAATTTAGCAAATTCGTCTAATATAGAAGATAAAATCTTTATTATTAGACAACTTATTAGTATTTATCCGAACAGAGCTGACTATACGGAAAAAACAAAGACTGCGGTTTTAAAATATGGAACACTTGTAGATCAAAATAACTGTGATCAGGAAGGTGATTATTTACAGTTATGCATGCTTTTGTGCCCATTTGAAAATGATAATCAGTTTACAGATTATACAGAAAGACGAAATGAATATACCAAGAAATTTCCTAACTCTAAAGTTTTTAAGATAGGGAGTATCAATACGGATGAAGGTGCTGAAGGATTATTAGAATCTTTGAGAGACATGGCGGGTATTACTCCAGAACTGATTGAATTATGGGAAAGTAATAAGCAAAAGCTTAGAAGTAGTGAATTAACTATACCTTTTTTTATGAGAGGGCTATATCTACAGGATACTAGAGATATTTTTACTACTTGGTTTTTATCAAAATCTTCTACAGATCAAGAATTAGAATTTAAAATTATACATTCTCCTCAGTTAAATAAAAATGATTTTAAAGACCTAATAGATACGTCTGATGTTTTGTTAATAGAGGAAACTTCAATACTAGTTCTTAATGAATTAGGGATTTTTAATAGCTTCTTGGAGTCCTTACCAAGATTTTCTATCTTGGAAAGGTTCTTTAAAGAACTTAACCTTACAGCTCATGCTCTACTTTCCCCTTATAATAATATTGCAGGAGAAATTTTAAAAGCTATACAAAATAATCTGACTAAGTTAGATTTGATACACTTAGATGAGGAAAGTTTATTACAGTATGACCAATCGTTAAAGGATAAGAAAGGACTTCTAATTACTGATGATTTATACGTTAACAAATTGGTTTCTATAGAAAATCAAGGTGTTCAGACTGGAAATATTTTTAATATTCTAGAGTATTTAGGTGATAAACATGTGTTAGACAAGAGTGTTTTACAAGATAAAATAGTTAGTACTAGTAAGTTAGGTATTATAGACTTAAATATGAGATTAGATTTTTTGGGTGATTCAGTAGATTACTTCTTAGGAAGACCAGAAGTTCTAGATTATAAAGATACAGATTTTCAATATATTTTTGACAAGATAATACTGTTTCATACAAATTTCAAAATAAAATATAAGTTGTTTTTAGATATTTTTCTTTATGTTGACGTGCAGAAAATTAGTCCACAGACTTTACTAACTCTAGTCTATAAACTCATTGAGAGTGAAGATAATTACGAACCGCAGGCAGTTATTACGACGTGGTTAATCCACTCTGGTCTTGGAAGGAAATGTGAGAAAGGCATGGAAACTAATTTTAGTACTGAACATTTAATCTTGTGGAATAAATATACATCAGTTATGGGAATATTAGATCCTGAAAATTCTTCAATTATATCTTTATTAGAGAAGGTCGTGTCTGTAATACTGAACTTAGAACCAGAAATTAAAAGTATAGCGTTTAACAACTTAAAAAGTGGATTTTCTTCAGATTCAATAGAATATAGTAACTTAAAAAGATTAGATCATTTTTTCAATCTATAAAAATGAGCCTCATAATGGCTCATTTTTAAAATTTCGTATTAATAGTTATTGGAGACCATCTCGAATTCTGTGCAACTGCCATTTAGATTAAATACTTACTAATACGGTCATCAAACATAATTACAAAGCGATTTAAAGCAGACGTCCAGTTAAGGATCGACATTGACCTTTAGGATACTCGAAGAATACCGTTAAGCCCTCCCAGTTATTGCGCCAAGAGGTAACCATTTGCGGGTACTCTCTTTACACCAAGTCTTATCAAAGTGCTCAAGGTTTGCCTGTGCTATCTCAAGCCTATCAGCGGCATAGATAGCTTTTAAATCAGCCGCTACTGCTTTTTTATCCGTCCATGGTACAAACTTCATTGAATAGCGCACCATATGTCAGCGAGTAATAAAGTATCATACTGAGATTCGGCTAAACTCTTGATTTTATTACCTGCCATTTTGAGTGAAAAATAATAAAGTATCATACTGAGAGCTATTACCAATAGTAACTTGTTACAATTTGGAGTAATAAAGTTTCATACTCAGTTATCTTAAATATTTCTTCAAAAACCAATTTAAAATCAATATTTGTTGGTTATACCAAATAAACTTGTTGTTAACAGTTGCTTAAACAACTCAAATAGAGGGAGTTTCCTAAAAACTGTGTAACTGCTTATAATCCAATAACAGGAGAATAAGCAATGACTACTCAATCTGACATTAAGAAACTGGCCGAGCAAATGGCTGGTAGCATTAATAGCTTTGATGACATCAAAGATTTTCAAAAGCAGCTCATGCAATCCTTTATCGATACTGAGCTATGCTGAAGAAACCGTACAACTAAACTTGGTAAACTAAGCGTATTGACAGGAGTTTACCATGACCAAGAAAGTAAGAACCTACAGTGACGAATTTAAAGCTGAAGCCGTCAAGAAGATATCAGACAACAATGGCAATATCTCAGCCACTGCAAAGCAGCTTGGCATTGCCATGCAAACGCTATCAAATTGGCATAACAAAGCCAATCAAGGCAAGCTTATCGGCACAGAGCAATATGATCCTGATCTTATGAGTG
>NZ_CAJGZK010000030.1 GCF_904846215.1 Psychrobacter glacincola
TTATCTAACGGGTTCCAAATAACACCGCTAAAATCTGTTGGAATTTCTAAATCACCTGATTTGAATGCACATACCTTGTTCCGACCAAGTTTGCCCATGAAATAACCCAACTCTAAAATCACATTTTGACGGGCCCGAGGGTGGTAATTATCTGCATTTTTCGATTTGCCTACATCATCTGGAGTCAGTAATATAATTGCAAACCCTACATCAGAATAATGCTCAATTTTTTCAATAATCGTCTTATTACCACTTGCCTGTTCATGAAGAACAATAGCTTCAAAATCATTTTTTTCTAGAAAACGTGCCATCATTTCTTTTGCATGATCGTCATGCCCATGAACGACAAATACTTTTCTATTAGATTGAGCTACAGCGTTAGCGTCATATGTCTTAAGCTCAGGCTCAATTTTGCTATTTGAAGCAACATATTCTTTGTAGTCGCGCACAAATGGAATGATTAATCCTCTAACTAAATTATGAATACAAGAGATTATTTTATTATCGCGGCTACTAAAAAACTCGTATGCAAAATTTGACGCATAACTTGTATCATCACCTAGTTTTTGAACTAATGCATACTTTAGCCCCAGGTCTTTTTTATCATTACCAGTCCACTGTAGTTTGCTAGTGCCAAACATCCCTTGCTGAGTGGCATAGCTTGCCTCTAGAAATTGTTCTAAATCAATATTTTGATTAAGTGTTTCATTGAAAGGCTGTAAGTCTTCATGGCGTAACAACTGAGCTAGCTTTTCAAGCAACCCTTCATAGGTTTGGCTTTGTGAGGCTTGGAGATCTAACACGGTATTATCAATTTTTTTGAATAGATCAACGGCCATTTTCATTCTCCTCACTATCAGCCTGTATTCTTGCTTCACTTGCTTTATCTACAATCATTTGCCTATAGGCTGCCTTGACACCGTTAGCTATGTCGATAGCCACAGGATTTGAAGCGTAATTTTCGAACTTTTTATCAACCATATTTTCCATTTCAACGATAGCTAACTCAATGCTTTCAGCACTTTCAGCATCGAACTGTATGGTTCCTAATTCACCTTCAAGCTCATCGGTCACTTTGCCCAACTCACTTAATGTCTTGTTCAGTTGATCCAATCCTTTTATCTCAAACATCTTATCTACTCCTATTTCATGACTATCGATTTTTATAAAGTTATAATAGCAGGTTAGCTGATTAATAATTCACATTAGCCGAGCATATACGACAATATGTGTCGTTTGAAATATTTGTCTCATTGTTTGGATATAATGACTTTGTCATAATGCCAAATCAGTTATATAAGCGCTCCTTTTACCTTACACCTTAGGAAGTATCATGACCAACCTGCCTACCGAAACTCTCTTTGATGAAACTGAAACGGCAAATAGCAAACAAATTGCTATTTTAAAGAAGCACTTTCCTCAATGTTTTGACAAGGATGGCCATTTTCAGCCTGAAAAGATGATGGAGGTCGTAAAAGCCAACGAAGTAGATATGGTCAAGGAGTCATATAGCTTAAACTGGCTTGGTAAAGCCTATGCTAGGCTGTTAACCAACTTACCTCCTCAAAAGCTATTAAAACCTGATACAACACATAATGAGAGCCCTGAAAACAGTGATAGCGGCAATATACTGATTAAAGGTGATAATCTTGAAGTGTTGAAGCATTTGGTCAATGGCTACCGTGAAAAAATTAAGATGATATACATTGATCCTCCTTATAACACGGGGTCAGATGGTTTCGTTTATAAGGATAATTTTAAGTTCACAGTAAGTGATTTAAGCCGACTAGCAGGCATCGATAAAGTTGAAGCACAGCGTGTTCTTAGTTTTAATGCTAAAGGCTCGAATAGCCATAGCGCTTGGTTAACCTTTATGTATCCAAGGCTATATATCGCTCGTGAACTCATGCGCGACGATGGCGTGATCTTTATCTCCATTGACGAGAATGAGCTCTCTCAATTAAAAATTTTGTGTGATGAGATTTTTGGTGAGGTTAATTTTATTGAATGTATTTGCTGGAATAAACGAATTCCTAAAAACGATAAGGGAATTGGAAATATTCATGAGTACATCCTGCTTTATGCAAAAAACTCAAGTCTAAAACATGAGTTTTTAATGCCTAAAGAGGGGCTTGACGATATACAAGAGTTATTGAAAAAACTGGAGAGAGACAAAAAACCTATTTCAGAATCAGAAAATGAAATAAAAAGATTTTATAAGAAAAATGATTATGATAGAGGTATAACGCTTTATAACTCCATGGATGAGGATTATCAGCTATGGGGAAAAATAAATATGAGCTGGCCAAATCAAGATACATTTGGGCCTGACTACGTAATACCTCACCCTAAGACAGGAAATCCAGTAAAAATGCCTGATCGTGGCTGGCGATGGAAGTTAGATACTTTTAATAAAGCAGCAAAAAGGATAAACAATGAATACACAGATGTAAAAGAGCTTCACGATGGTAGTTTCATGTGCGGTCGAATCTGGTTTGCAGCCGACGAGAACACCCAGCCTAGTTCAATCACATATTTAGAAGAAGTAAAACAATTCCTTCTTAGATCGGTTTTATCGACTAAAAGTGATGGTGGTGTTGAGTTAGAGAAACTATTTAAGGGTAAGAGCTATTTTTCAAGACCAAAATCAACGTCGCTTATCAAAACCTTAATCGCATCGGTGCAAAACTCTCAAAATGCTATTGTCTTAGACTTTTTTGCAGGCTCAGGTACTACTGCCCATGCTGTTATGGATCTGAACATAGATGATAACTGTAACCGGAAATTTATTTGTATGCAGCTGCCAGAGCCTACTGATAGCACTAAGGCCGCTCATAAAGCGGGTTACAAAAATATTTTCGATATTACTAAAGCTCGTATCACGAAAGTAGCTGAAAGAATTGCTAAAGAAAATTCAGATTATCAGGGCGATCTAGGTTTTAAAGTTTTTGAGACCATAGATGACTTTCGTCCCAAGATAGATGATGATTTTGAAGTTGCCAATGAAAGCTTATTTGACGATATGGTATTAAGTGATGAGCAGTATCAAGCGCTGCTGACGACATGGATGATTTACGATAACAATGAGCTAACTGCAGACATTACAAGTATAGACTTACAGGGCTATAACGCCGAGCTGGTGAACAAAAACCTCTATCTCATCGCCTCTGACTTTGGGACTCAAAACTTGAAGTGCTTGTTAGACAAGTTAGATGAAGATAAAGATTTTACGCCAGATAGAGTTATAGTTAATGGCTACAACTTCGATACCGCCATACAGATGGAGTTAAACGAAGCCATCAAAAGCTATCAAAACAAAAAGAAGATCACGATCAATATTATTGTTAGATACTAAATTTTTGATAGCTATTTTCTTTTTTAACTTCATATACGAGAGTGACTATGGCAGGCTTTAACTTTGAACCAAATCTACCTCACCAAGAAAAGGCGATTACTGCGTTAATAAAGTCGTTTGCAAACGTAGAGTTTCATTCTTCAAGAGACTATACCATCAATCAATATATCAACCCTAAGATCAGTTTTAAAGCTATAGCGCTAGCCACTGATATTGAACAAGTGCAAAAAGATAACGGTATATTTGGCACAGATAAACGCAGTGACGACCCTGTATTTGATATATCAATGGAAACGGGTACAGGTAAGACTTATACCTATACCAAAACCATGTATGAGCTTAACAAAATCTATGGGCTGTTTAAGTTTATCGTCGTCGTGCCCACTCTTTCTATCAAAGCTGGTACAGTAAACTTCTTAAAAAGTGACGCTTTACGTGAGCACTTTCGCCATGATTTTCAAGGTGAATATCATGATAAGCAAATTGTCACTTATGTAGTTGAGAGCAAAAAAAGTAAGAAAGGTAAAAGATCGTATATGCCAGAGTCTGTGACTCAGTTTGTCAATGCTAGTCACGGTGATAAGAGTAAAATTCACGTCTTGGTGATTAACCAAGGCATGATCAACTCACCGACTATCCAAGAAGAAAGATTTGATCGAGCGTTGCTTGGAGAGAAGTATGATAGAGCAATCGATGCTTTAGCAGGTATCAATCCTGTCGTTATCATAGACGAGCCGCATAAGTTTCCACAAACTGGTAAAACTTGGAAAAGCATATCAAACTTAGAAGCACAGTTCACGCTACGCTATGGTGCAACTTTCAACGATGAATATAAAAACCTCATTTACCATCTAACTGCTGTTGATGCCTTTAACCAAGACCTAGTCAAAGGAGTTACCGCCTATGTTGAAACCTTGTCAGGCAACGATGCTGCTAAGCTCACTTTAAAGTCATTGGATGGTAAAGAAGCCGAGTTTGAGCTTAGCGAAAATGGTACTAAGACTCGCCATATACTTGGTAATAATGATTCACTGTCAAGTATCCATTCAGCGATACATAGTTTAAATATCGAAAAATTAAATAAAACTACTTTGGTTCTTAGTAACGGTATTGAGCTTAAAAAAGACGAAAGTATCAACCCCTATTCTTATCATGAATCACTTCAAGACAGTATGATTCAAAAGGCTATCAAAGAGCATTTTAAGCTAGAGCGAGAGCTACTTACTCGCAGTCCTCGTATCAAACCGTTAACATTGTTCTTCATTGATGATATCGAAGGTTATAGAGACGGTAATGAGCTCGCTGGCAGTTTAAAAACACAGTTTGAGGCTTGGGTACTAGCAATAGCTAAGTCCTATCTTGCTAAAGAAACAGATCCATTCTATAAGCAATATTTACAGCGTACTATTAAAGATATCAGCCTTACCCATGGTGGCTATTTTTCAAAAGATAACACGGGTAACGATGAAAAGATTGAAGCTGAGATTAACGAAATTTTGCATGATAAAGAAAGTTTATTGTCACTAGATAACCCTAGACGATTTATTTTCTCTAAATGGACGTTACGTGAGGGGTGGGATAATCCAAACGTCTTTCAAATCTGTAAGCTCCGTTCAAGTGGTAGTACGACTTCTAAATTACAGGAAGTTGGTCGAGGGCTGCGTCTTCCTGTTAATGAACACATGGCGAGGGAGAAGACCGATGACTTTCGCTTAAACTATTATGTCGACTTTACAGAAAAGGATTTCGTAGAGGAGCTGACTCAAGAGATTAATCAGACCTCTGCTTCAGAAGTAGTGCCAGAAGAGCTGAACAATGAGCTAGTTGAGCAAATCAAAAATCATTATGAAGTGAGTAAAAGAGAGCTCAGCAATCAACTTTATGACCAAAACTTAATTGATGATGACGAGAAGTTCTTGGATGGTGGTTATCAAGCCCTTAAAGGCCTCTATCCTGATGCCTTTGGTAAAGCACTTAAAAAAGGCAAAATTGAGAATAAATCTAAAGAGGATACAAAAGCGAAAACCAAAGTTAGACTTGGTAAGTATGAAGAGCTCAAAGAGTTATGGGAGCTGATTAACCAGCGTGCCATTTTAGAATACCAGTTTGAAGATGAGAGCAATTTCTATGAAAAGCTCCTTATGGATTATCTCAAGCAAGAGATTGCTGCCGATAACTTCAGTAAGACTGGGCTAGTAACAAAAGTGTCGAAGCTTCATATCCACAATAATCAAGCTGGTTATCATAGTGTATATGATGATGAGGAAGACTTCGCAAAAATCAGTACCATGAGTTACGGCAGTTTTTTACGCCAGTTATCTGAAAAAACGTATATAAAACTTCCAACCTTACATAAAGCTTTTGTTACTCTCAAACATCTGAAAGACAAAGGTGAACAGGGTCTCGACATTAATGATTATTTGAACATCCAAACTATCCGTAAGTTTGCTGATGGGATAAAGCTATATCTGTTCCAAAATGCTATGCAGAAGTTTGAGATAGGCTATAACATCATATCTAATCAAGTTCATCCTACTAGCTATACGGATTCAACTGGCTCACCTTTACTCGAGTTAAAATCAGGTCAGCTAGGCGTTCAATATGATGAAGGTAAGCCTAGTGATGACTTTCTTTTTGAGGATGTTTTCTATGATTCGCTTTTAGAAAAGCAGAATATTAAAGAGCAGATAAAGCATGTGACGGTATTTAGTAAGATCCCTCGCAATTCGATTAGAATACCAATAGCTGGGGGTGGTACTTACTCACCTGATTTTGCTTATGTTGTTGAAACTGAAAAAGGTCAAATACTCAATTTAATCATTGAAACTAAAGACACTGCATCGTCTGATAGTCTGAGAGCAGAGGAAAACCGCAAGATTAAGCATGCTGAGCGTTTATTTAATCAGATGGAAGCAGACGGGCTTAACGTCAGCTTTAGCACCCAGTTTCAGGATGACTTGGTAAAGGATATTATTAAGAATGCTTTGGAATATACTACAACCTAATTAAGATCTTGCTTTATACAATGAGATGTGGACTGCCTACTACAGCATTGAATAACAATAGATACTATAATGTAGAAATGCTATGATAAAAAGTTGATTTCTATCATAGAGAGCTTGGCGGAATTACTATGCTAATCGATGCTGGAAAAGACTTAATAGCCTCTTTGGGCTTCAATAGAGCGGTTTCTGTTCATTCAAATGAATGTACGGAAAGTGAAGCTATTGTTTTACAGCAGGTTAAAGATTTAAATGTAGATTTAGTATATCTTAATACTGATGAAAACGGCTCTAGCTTCCCAGCTATTTTTCTAAAAAAAGTTTCAACATTTGATTCCATGGCACTTCTTGAAATTGCCGAAACACAAAAAAATATCTGGAATTATAAGAAGGTTTTATTCTTATATGTGTTTTCTGACACTGAAATTCGCATTTATAACTGTGCAGGAAAGCCAATCCTAAAGGCACAACAAACAGATTATGAAAAAGAACTAGAAGGTTTAGAGATTGGAAAATACAGCTTATCTAATCAACAACACCTAGAAGAACTGAATAGAGTTTTTTCTAGAATTGCGATAGATACTGGTATTGTCTGGACATTGGAAGAATCTGATAAGATTCGCACAAAAATAAACTTGAAACGTCGAGTTGATAGGTACTTAGTTGATAGTTTGGTAGAAACGACCAAACAACTTGAAGCTGACGGACTATCAGAAGATTTAATTCATAAACTTATTTTACGTTCCGTTTTTTTGTTATACCTAGAAGATCGTGGTGCAACTGATGACAATCTTTATCAGCAGATCAATGCAAAAGCAACATGCTATTTTGATATTCTACAAAATGTAGAAGATACTTATCATCTATATCGAAAGCTAGAAGCACATTTCAATGGTAATGTGTTTACTGTCAAAGCAGACGAGATGAAGTTGGTTACTAAAGAACAGCTAGCCGTTATTCGTAAGTGCTTTATTAGTGGTAATGAAGATACTGCGCAAGTTGACTTATTCTCTGAATGGCGATTATTTGACTTCAGTATTATTCAAATAGAGCTTTTGAGTGAAATATACGAACGTTTTTTATTAGAGTCCAATCCAGAACAGAAAAAACGATCAGGAACATTTTATACACCTCCATCATTAGTTGAGTTTATTCTTAATGAAAAACTTCCAACTGCTAAATCATATACTAACTATAATGTCAAAATCCTTGACCCTAGCTGTGGTTCAGGGATCTTCTTGGTTGAAAGCTTTAAACGCCTTGTCAAACGTTATGAAAATCATCATGGCAAAAAGCTCACTGATTTCAAAAAACTAAAGAAATTGCTGACAGAAAATATTTTTGGGATAGAAATAGAGCCACAATCAATTAGAGTTGCAACTTTTAGTTTATACCTTGCTTTGGTCGATTTCCTAGATCCAAAAACTATTTGGCAAAAAGAGAGTCATTTATTACCTAATTTAATCAATGATCCAAATGATCACACAATAAAGATTCAAGGCCATAATTTATTTTGTAGAGATACAATCGAAGTAAATGAAGAAGTTGAGAGTAATGGGTTTGATTTAATCGTTGGTAATCCGCCTTTTGGTACTAAACAACTGTCGCAATCAATTCGGCAGTATTGCGATAAGTATAATTTTGCCAAAGAAATGGTATTACCTTTTTTACATAAAGCAGTCGACCTTGCACCCCATGGAGAAATTGCACTGATCTTCAATACTAAGGTATTGACTAACACGGGTGGTACATATCAAAGTTTTAGGCAATGGCTGTTTAATGAATGTTATGTAGAAAAAGTTTTCAATTTTTCAATTTTGCGGAAAGCTCCGAAGAGTTTTGGTGGTCATTTATTTGGTGATGCTGTTGGACCAATAAGTATTGTTTATTATCAAAGCCAAACACCTGAAAACCCATCGACTCAAATTGAGTATGCTGCACCCAAAACCTATGTTAAATCTAATGTGATTGAAGGTTTGCAGATTGACCGTACAGATATAAAGCATCTACCTAGAGTAGAGTGTCAAAATCCAAATAGCAAAATATGGAAAATTGCTATGTGGGGAGGTGTTGCAGATTGGAAGTTGATTGAAGATTTAACGGACAAAACATCTTCTATGAAAGAGTTTTTAAAAAACTCAAACAATAAGTGGGAAGAACCAAAAGTAGGTCTTCATGGGGAACAAAGTCATATCAACTTTACTCCTGAAAAAGTCATTAATACTAGATATATCGAAAGATACTATACGCCTGAATCAGCTTCTGAACCTAATCTAAAAGAATTTAGGTCAATTAATAAAGGGCTATTTAAGCCACCCTTTGTCATCATGAAAAAAGGTCAACATAAAAAGAGACTTACAGCTTCTTATATTGATTATTTTTCTTATTGTACAACTGCTTGTTATGTATTTAACGGCAGTGTAGCTGTACAGGACAAGAAAGTCTTGGTTTGTGTTCTTAACTCCAAAGTGATGACATATTTATTGTTTTTAACAAGCTCGTCTTGGGGTATCGAAAGAGAACAGATTTTCATGGATGAAATCTTAGAAAGCCCAGCTTTGATGCCATTGTTGAGTAATGAAACACTATTTTTAATAGAAAATAAATTCAATGAAATTAAGACCATTCAGTCTGAGTTTAACTTAGCTAATACAAGAATATCTGAAATAGAACAAGAAATAGATTCTATTCTAGTATCTGATATCTTTGATGCCTCAGAAGAAGCAGGTTTAACTATTAGTGACAATTTAACCTACAACTTAGATTTATTTGACAAACAGTCACAGTCCATTGCTTTACATTCAGTACAGCAAGATCAAATAACGGATTATTCAAAAGTCATTATTGACAATTTAAACGCCTTTATTGAAGATCAAAATTTGTATGTAAATGCGACTATTTTCGATATTAGCCACTATAGTCCGCTGATGATTGTGAAGCTATCATTTTCTGAAGTAAAAGAAACAATACAAATTTCTAGTGAGAATATATCTGCTCAATTAAAGCTATTAGATGAAAAACTTTGGGAAGAAAAGGCGAGTAATATTTATTTTAGAAAAACATTAAACTATAAATCAGATGATAATATTTTTATTATTCGTCCAAACCAACGTCGATTTTGGTCAAAATCTATGGCGATGGAAGATGGTTCCAACTTGATCCTTGAAATACTTAACGGGGTTTAAATGGCACTATCAATTACTATTCAAAATGCATTCAAGAATGCTTTCGAGAAAGACTGTATTGAATTACTGATAAATGCCTATAGTCAGGCGCTTTCTGAAAAAAAGTATCAATTAGAATGGTATGAAAACGATTTTACAGAAATGCTTTGTTGCTATATCAATAGCAACAAAGCCTCTATAGATAAGGAAATAACAGCTATAACTGAGCGTAAGTTATTAGTATCTTTAAATAAACAAACCAAAGGTTATGCCGATAAGCTTTCAAGATTAGATTTAGTATTATTCAAAATATGGAGTAAAAATCGACACACCTGTCAGATGGAAGCCAAACGTTTGAAAGAAAAAGACTCGACTTTAAAGCGAGCTTATATCAATGAGGGTATGGATAGGTTTATTTCTCAAAAATACCCATTAGGAAATATGATAGGTTATCTTATAGAAGGTAATGAGCAAAAAACAGTAGAAGGAATTAATAAGCTACTTGCATTAGATGGTAAAAGTGCTGAAAGCTTGGTGTCTAAAACATTCCCTTTACATAGCAGTTATTATGAGTCTGATAACCATGCCAATATAGGCCAACTAAAACATATCATTTTGGACTTTACTTAATTATCTGATATATTTTTTACAACTTATAGTTAACTATTTCAGTGCAGATATTATCAACTTCATTTTAGCCCTATGAGTATTACAAAGGTTTTCAAGCAAACCACCTCAGACTCTATACTCCTTATCGTTCTTCGTTTCATGTTGCTTCTGAAACTTTTCAAGCTCGTTCAGGTTTAGTGTTATGAAATTCCTACATACTAGCTCTATTAAATCAATTCTTTAATATCAACCTTTAAAGCATCACAAATTTCATAGACCTTTTTGAGCGTGATATTCTTCTCACCACGCTCAATATTTCCCATATAGCTTCTATCGATTCCTGCTAATTCAGCCAGTTTTTCCTGAGATATTCCTTTATTTCTTCGTACCTCACGAACACGCTTTCCAAAAGCAATCATACGTTCATCTGTCGTCATCTCATTAACCACTGCTAAAAATAGCAATACTCACAGTGGTAGGCTATAATATCCACGGGATATAGTCGGTATTAAAGGTAGGTATGAAAACAAAACTAGAGTATCAGTCAGAAGCTACAGAGACGAATAAACTTATCTGTGAGAAGTACTGGCTACGTGAGAGCGATAAACGAAGTGGCTATATATATACTTGTAAAGAAATAGGTCAGGAGTTTGGCCTTAAACATCAAGACGTACCCAGTATTGTTAAAGCAAATGCTCATCTTGTTGTACTAGACTGCCAATGCATAGAATGTGGTAAAACTAAGGTTTGCTATACTCGTTCACAGCTGACTCAATTAAAACCTGATAGTTGGCGTTGTGACAGTTGTTGGAAAGTGCTTCAAGAAAGAAGAGAACAAGAGTATCTAGAGTATCGGCTTGAACAAAAGCGTTTAGAAGAAGAACGAAGACAAGCGGCTCTCGAATATATTAATGACTATAGAAGTGCGCAATTAACTGCGGTCCCGCTAATAACTGAGCTTAATGAAGTAGATAAGCTTTTACTTGCTGCAACTATAGAAAGCCTAGGAGCAGAAAACCTAAAAACCACGATCTCTCTGCGCGATAATATATCACTATTTTTATCACCGTTCTTTGGACTAGATCAAAAAATACTTCACCATCTTTTCAAGCTAAATCTACTTTTATTGGCTCCTGAAGAGAGCTATGAATATGTTAGTGTCAATGAAGAAAAAGAGTTAGAGATTGATTATTATCAGGCAACTTTTGAGTTTGCTTATGAGACTAATGACCTGACTAAAATAATGGTAGATGCTAAATCCAAAAAGAATATCAGTGCTTTAGTCAGCAATACTCAGTTTGAAATATGGTGTCAGCAAATACAGCTAGGAGAGTGCCTAAGCTATCTGATTACTAGGTCAAAACTAAACAATTTGGCACCGCCTATTGGTGAGAAGCTTGTAAGCTTACTTAGAGCATGTTTAGCTGAATGCTCTGTCTCTGTTATGCAGTATATAATCTATAAAGCGGTTGAAAGTGCCGCTGCATACGTGCAGAAACCAAATATTACTAGAAAGCATGCCTCAAACTCCATTTCAGGTAATATCGAACGGGTTTTCGGTAAGATATCTAGTGGTAGTTGGTATTCTAACAAGTCTCATCGTGACGCTAGTCATCCCCAATCTGCCATGACTAAAGTATTTTTTGATTACGTGTTTGGCATAGAAGATTGTGGTTTTCATTACACTCTCGATGAACTGTTTAATCCTTACAAACCACAGCAGGCTATTGGACAAGTGGGTTATGCTACCCTAGGAAGTGCGCAAAATACTAACTACTCAATTACAATAAATAATTTAAAGTAGTGTAAAGCCTAAAGCGCCAAATACAGTTCAAGTGCCTAAGACCAAAGCCAAATACTAAGTGTATTTGGCTTTTTTAATGATTCTAATAATAGCTTAGAAATTGATGCGACAATAGTTGTCGTATATTGTTTAGTTGTTCATACAAACTAATGCCTAAATCTCTTAAAAATACGATAATATTGATATGATTGTGAACACTCATAATAAAAGTGAAATGAAGTGGACTGAAATAACTCAAGAATTTAAAACTTGGTTTTATATATTATAGAAAGGATTAAAGATGCTGAAAACGGATGAAGCCTTAAGCATAGCAAACGAAGACAATACGAAACCAGTTATAAAAGATATCAATAAGCTTCTACGTGTCGCATTGATCAACAGTTACCCTAAAGGTCAAAGCCACCTTATTGAAGTTGGTGATAACACAATCATTACGGGGCGCAATAGCGCAGGCAAAACCACCTTGATGGGAGCAGTCATTCCTTTTTTTGGCACTAGATTGAGTGAGGTTTCTAAAAAGAATGAAGCGGTTAAAAGCTTTATTGACTTTTATCTTCCTTATGATGACAGTTACTTGGTTTATGAATATAGAAGACAGGGCGAAAAAAAATGCGTGATCCTCAGGCGGAGCAGTGAGGGGCAACAAATTTTCAACTTTATCAATGCTGGATACAATGAAACCTGGTTTGTCACAAAAGATGCTACCAATCAGCGAAGATTTAGGCAGTTTGAAGAAGTTAAAGGCATAATCGAATCTCAAGGTTTTAACGTCTCAAATAATATCAAGCAGCTGGCTTACGAGGCCATCATATCTAATTGTCCTAATAGACGCTTAAAAGCCTCTATTCGTTCATCTAAAGCTCTACAGACCATCAATTCGCTTCGTCCTGATTACTCACTGGCTGTCGGTAAAGGTAGCTTCTACGGATTTTCCTTAATCGCTAGCAATATTCTAAAAAGTAAAATTGAGTTTGATCAAATATGTGAGTTTTTGGTTGAAGCAATGAAGACGGAAAATAAAGTTCAGAATAATGAGATTTCTATAGATTCTCAAGGGGTTGATACCAATAAGTGGCTTTCAGATCGCAACTCATGGAATGAGGTTGAGCAACTTAGAGGTAAGTTTAACGAACTAGGCCAATATGTTGAGCAAAACGCCTCTAATCAAAACGCCCTATCGATAATAGTTAAGACGCTCAGAGGCTTAGTCAAAGCCTTTGATACAAAGATTGCAGAAAATAAAACCATTGAAGATGATGTCAAATTAAAAGTTGAAGCTCTAGAGCAAGCAATTACCAAGATTGAAATTGCTTGGGATAAAGAAAAAGGCCAATTGCAGAATGAAATAGATGATCTGAGCTCTAAGATAATAAAGCTTGAAAGAGCGAAACGAGATTTTGAAGAGGGTGTACCTGGGCATCATCAACCATTGGCCATATTACAAAATATGATTAGAGGGATCTCGTCACTTGAAGAGCAAATAAAGCACGAGAATGAGCGACTCAAAGCTCTACGCAAAGACGAAGAAGATGCCACTAAAATAATCGAAAGCATTAAAAATCAGCTTGCTAAAGATTTGAAGCAAATAGAGTCTAAAAAAGGTGGACTAGCTTCACAACAAGAGTTAACGCTACAGCAGATTAAAACAGGTTATTACGAGTCTCTTTCAAATTTAGGTGACGATAAGGCTGCTAAGCTTAACTTAATTAAAAAAGAATATGAGATCAAGTCTAGTGCCATCAAGGAAAAACATACCCAGCTTATTATCGATAAAAATAATCTGGAATCAGAATTAAAGAATATTAGATGTAGTATCGAGCTTACCAATGAAATAGAGAGCCTGAAGCTAAATTTAGACAATGCTAAAACTCAACTTAATCAGGATATAAAAAATCAAAGAGCAGCTGAAAAATATCTAGATAAGACCAGTAATGAGTATGAAAAACTACAAAAAGAGCATGAACGCTTATTAAGTGATATTGCTGACAAGACCTCGAACATTGATGACCTATATGCTTTGCTCAAAGATGACACATTGCTCAGTTTCTTATTGAGAAATGAATCCGATGAAGTGCTTTCGCCTTTGATCAATCAGATACGAAAAACTATCGATCCATCCCTATTCAACCGCTCCGACCTATCACCTCAATGGCTTGCACCTAAAGAATCAGACGACGAGGTTTTGTATGGTCTGTATCTTGATACATCAAGAATAGACACAACTAATAATCCTCAAAAACTACTTACCCTTGAAAGTATTACTGAGCAAAGACTGGTGTTAGAGGATAAGATATTAAAACGTAGAGCTAATATCTCATCACTCGAAAAAACAATTCATCAAGCCAAGCTTACTAAGAAAAAAGCCAATGAAGATGTCTATAAGGCAAATACCAATGTGGTTAACACTGAAAAAGACATCGAAAATAAACAAACGACGCAAAAACAGCTAGAAATAAGAGCTGAAAACGAAATTGAAGAAGCTAAGAGTAATATTGAGAACCAATTAAACGAAATTAAAAATAAAATTAATGACAAAGTATCAGAATCTAAGGCTACTGACGCCAAGATGAATGACGCTGAGCAGAAGATAGAAAACAATCACAAGTTGGCTATTGAACGACTGAAAGAAGATAAGAAAAAAAGAGAACAGGCAGTAGAGCAACAATACGTTAAAGAGCTTGAAGGCTTGAAACTTGAAGCTGATCAGGCTCAAGAACGTCACGACAGAGCTATTGATGAAAATGGCTACGATGATAACGTTATAGCTCAGACTATAGCCAAAGTGCAGCAGCTATCCACAAAATTAGATGTTGCTGAAAAAGCCAAAATCCGCGTTAAGCACTATCATGAGTTTATTGATGAAGAATATCGAAATTTACCTATGCTGTTCGAAAAACGCAATGGTCTATCAATTGAGCTAGTGGATAAACAAGCGGCTTTTGATAAAGCTCTGATATCTAAGCAGGAAGATGCCAAATCCCTTGCTGAGAAAGCGAAGATCATTAACAATCGAATTGAGAGCGCAAAAACCGATCTGATAAGTATCAAAGAAAGCTTAAGTAATGCCAGTAATGCCTTTGATCAAGCTTTGGTTGCAGACCATACCTTAGAGCCTGAATATATGGGACATTCTTTGCAAGACTTGCATAATGCAAGCTTAGCAGTCTTGAACGATGCCAAATCTTTGGTTCGCGACACCAAAAAGAATATGGAAAAAGGTATTTATGCACTAAAGACCATAAGAAAACCCTTTACCACCAATGGGTCTATGTTTGAGAGCTTAATGTCTGACCGTATCCTACTCAGCATACCTGATCAGGAAAACTGGTACATACAAGCTAGAAAGTTTAGCGACTACCTAAACAACGAGCATGAAATTAAAAAAGATACACTCATTGGCCAGTACCGAGTCACAGCTCACCAAGTTAGAGAGTTTAAATCAAAGCTAGATGATGCTCATAATAGCTTGAGTAATTTTTCGAAGCGTATTAATACCAAATGCAAAGAGGTTTGTGAAAAACTAGAAGCTTTAGCCATTGAGGAGCTTCATATAGCTATAAGTTCGGGAATCAAAGAAAACAAATGGTATTCCACCTTGGCTGATTTCACTGATGCGCATCAAAGATGGGCTAATGAGGACATCCATGACACAACGCGTATGCCTAATCAGGAGCTGCTGTCCAAATTACAACTCGTGCAAGACTATATTGGTCAAAACCAGATGAATATCAAACTGTCAGAGCAGTTTAGTTTCAGTCTAAGGATCAAACAGGTCGGCGGTGAAATCAAGGAAACCAAAAGAGCAAAGGTATTTAAAGATATGGGGTCAAACGGCACCATGCGTATTGCTCAGCTCATCATTTATATTTCTTTGCTCTCAGTTATATCAACCACATCGAGCGATGAGGTCGAGCTGAAATTCTTTATTGATGAAATTGGCGTGTTAGATCCGCAAAATACTCGTGAGTTATTAAACTTGCTACAAAAACTTGGTATATCAGCAATGTGCGCCGCTCCTGAGAATCCAGATGATGAGGTTGTCCCCTTATTCGCTAATAATATTGCCTGCCATCACAATAAAACCAGAAATATGTACTCAATCTCTCAAACGGATGATATGTATATGTTGACTCAGGATTCAGAACTTGAGGAATTTGGAGTGTTTTCCTAATGAAAGAGCATGAAATACTAAGATTGTTAATGAACAATAAATTTATATGCTCTGTGAGTTATCCAGAGGCATATAGGCATCTAAGAGATAACAAAGTAGCCTATGATCGTATGGTGTCTCAGCTACAACCATTTGGGGTCAATCTAGTCACCCTCAGTGATGGGGAGGTTTATGCTGGTTTAAATAATATACCTAGTGACTCTGACAGAAGAGCAGTGGTTAAACAGTTTAATGAAATTTATCATGACATAGCGCCTATAGTAGAAATGATTGCTTGCCTATCAACAGCCGATGAAGGTAATGTATTAACTGTTGGTGAAAATCTAAGCCAAACAGAGCTGGTTTTAGAAGCAAATAATAACAAGCATTTTGCAAGTATGCTAAACGAGGTTTCTGAGATCACAGGCGCTTCTAAAAAACCCAATGACGAAAAGGTAGCTGCTCTTTTAGAAAGACTCCAGAAGCACGAAATACTGAAGTTGGTTGAACCCAATAAAAAGATTTATCGAGCAACAGGAAAAATTGGCTATATATATGATGTATTTGATTATATTGCTGAAAACATATTAGATGAGCCCACTGAAGAGATCTTTGCTGAGCAGCAAGGGCTTGGGTTATGAGTAAAGTCAGCCTCAGGTTATCGGAAGAAACAATCAGAACACTTGGTAGAGCTGTAACTGATAAAGCTGATTTGATTTATCAAGCCTACTCTCCTAATGGCTGCTATGAGTTGGTCAACGATAAACATAAACAGTATCAGATACTACAAGACAGTGGTGTTATCAGTATCAATCCTAATAACATTACCCTAGGCTCAAACTTTACAGCAATCTTAAAGAATCTGGATAGAAAGTCTCGTAATGCAAATATTGCTCCTGATATTGAACTGTCTAAACATCAGATCAGTAATGAGGTTGCCCTAGCGCAAATACAGTCAGATTCGTTTGAAGATGAAAGTGAAGAGATGATGCATTTGGCTAATATACGAGATATCTGCATCTCCATCGCTGAATATCTTGGGCGTGAGATGGCTAATATCGAGTATGTCATCAACTCTGATCTAAACAACACATCAAACGTTAAGGTAAAAAGACAGATTCTTGAAGGTTTAAATAAAAAGATCAAACTTCAACTCGAAAAAATAGAAATATTAAGTCGCGATGAACTCCGCAAACTACATGGCGAGTATACGCCAGCGGCAGCTATACTGAATGAGTATTTGGCGGATTCTATTTCTAGATTCAATCTTGAAATGGGAGTCCACTTACAAAAAATCCTGATATTAATTGATAAACTGAAAAAAGAGCAAGATCAGAAAAGTAGGAGGCTTTGGCTATTACGCAAGGCTTTAAGAAACAGTCAACTCGTTCCTGAAAAAATAGATATTGAGTATAACGATATTGTGGATAAAGGCTTAGCTTTTGGTGGTATGGCTTTGGCTGGCACTTTGCACAATATTGAAACTGTAGATGACAGCGAATTTCTTTTCTCTGTGGTAGGTAAAATTAGCGCCAAAAAGCCCAAACGCAAGAGTGATAATCTATACAAAGGTGAGTATGAGGAGTTTGACCGAGAACATAAGAAACCACCACCCTCCCCTGAAAAATTGCTTGTTATGCAGTATATGGCCGATAATTGCGACATGCCTTTTACCAAAGCCTTATCTGTCAGGGAGTACTGGGATTTGTCAGGTTTGAAGCGCAAGATACGCTACAAAGCCTTTTTAGCCTTGTTCTTAAAAGTAGCAAAAAGTGATTTTATTGACGACAGGATCATTAAATCTAAAGGTCAATTTAACTATAAAGTTTATTTAAAATCACTAAACCTTTCTGATACTTGCGACACACGCTATGTCATCGATGCTAAATATATAAAGTTTAATAGAAACGAAGAGTCGCCATCAAAGGACCAGATATGGAAGTAGACCTAGAAAAATCCTTAAATACAGCGGGTAAACTTGATTACTTGAAAGAGAAGATGATACTGGGGGTGAAATTCGCTACCTATCGAAGCCCTGACAATATCCTTGTATTATTGGCGTCTTTTGACCCCAGTATTGGCTACACAGAAAATGGAAAAGTGATCATTAATATGGGTGGCTGGGGCCGTATTAGAGAGATCGTAAAAGCTCAAACAGGGATAGACCTACTCAGACACAATTTAAATGAGCTAAAAGGTAGAGACCGTGTAGATAACACAGCCATCACAACTAACGATAAATTATTAAGTAAAGCACCTACCAAAGGCTTTCTTGAGTGTCGTCTACTAGGTAGTGAAAAACATATTATTAATGTATCAAACAACTACACGCATAAGCAAACTCAAGAGAATGCCTATTTAGGTGTGGAAATTAACGACCTCACTGATTGGAATATCGATAACATTATAATCATAGAGAATTTTAATGCATTTTGTAGATTTAATGAGCAGCATGCCAAGCTAGTAAAAGGGTTAACTGGCGCAGTAACTGTGCTTGCCTATCGAGGTCATAACAATAAAAATATAACTTCTATATTGAAAGCTTTAGCTCAAAAAGACTGTAAACGCTATATCTTTGCTGACTATGACTTGGCTGGTCTGAAAATAGCTGAATCGATGTCAAAAACTCTCAAAGCTCACGGATATATACTACCTAACAAACCTTGGATGCAGACTGAAAAATATATTGAAATGACGGTTAAAGAAAATCGTAAGAAGCAGTCATCTATTAAGATAAGCTCACCTAGCTTAACTTCCTACTTTGAACATATCCGTGACAAGTATTTAGCAGTACCACAAGAGACGCTTATAGCGAGAAGAACTCCACTGAAGGTAGTTAATATCTGAACACACAGCTATGCTCTCCGTCATTAATAGACAGCTTCTTCTTACTCGTTATTAATAAACATATGTTTTATTAATAAATTTTATCAAATAGACCTTAAAGTTGTATACCAATCTAGAACCGTAAGGACACAACCTACCTCTACAGCAAATAACATCTTAATTTCAAGTGAAAACTATATTCTTTTTAGATTGAAATATTGTGTAATAGCCACCATGTATGTCAAAACTGATTACTTAGAATAAGGATATAAAATGCACTATAGTTGGGATGTGGATAGAGCGGAAGGTCATATAGATAAACTTTGTGACTCAGTAAAAGATGTTGAAATAGTGCCTTATACTCGCGAGATGAGTTTGGGTAATATACCAGTTAACAAAGCATATGAAATGGATGCAGTCCATATCTACGTTGATATTTTAAATCTTGAAGACTTATTGACTAAAGATGGTAATGAGAATGAAACTTCGCACAAAAGGGCCATTAGATTCTTTGATTCACATTTTAGAACCATCAGGTACATATTGGATGAGTCCGAGTCTTTATTTGTAGACTTCCACAATCAACGCCTACATGCCGTCGTCACAAAGCCTTATGACAATGAGAAGAAGCGCTTAGATAGAGCCGTGGCCCTTAGCGATTTGATTATTGATGCTGTCGCTCAGCAGAAAAAAGATAGTAACGACAGTTATATCGATGCAGCGACGATCAGAGTGGGTATCGACTCTGGTATCGCCTTAGCTGTTAATAATGGCCGAGCTAAGAATAAAGAGCCTTTGTTTTTAGGTAATCCCGCCAATCATGCTGCAAAGCATGCTGCAGGTGACAAAAAAGGAATTTACCTCACTACTAACGCAAGGGATGTTCTTGAACTGTCCAAAGTGGCTGCTGACAAAACCAAGACATCAGCGTTAACTTCTGATGAGATCAAACTATCAGTTGATCGTACAACGCTACCGAATGGTTTGTCACTTGAGAGTGTTAATAAGAACGCGCCTGAGCCTAAACTATTAAAAGATTTTCAGTTCTCGCGGGCAGCATCACCTTTGGAGGATTTTGACTTTAATAAGTACTACTATAAGACGGCTAAAAGACAAGAGCTGGTTTCTTTGTATGCCGATATTGATGGATTTACAAACTATGTGAACGTCAATATTGGTTCAGAGCAAGGTAAAAAGAACATTGTCCGCTGTTTGCACGTGATCAGATCAGAGATGGATGATTGCATCAATACTGATTTCAAAGGTAAGCGTGTACGTTTTATTGGCGACTGCATGCATGCCATTATCTGCGAAGGTAGTAATAAATATACAGACAGACTAAAGACAGTGGAAGTTGGCACTGAGGCATCAGGCGGTATTAGAAGCAGCTTTAACCTATCACTAGAAAAGCTTAATGATAGATTTGGTATTCAAACCGACGATTTGGGTTTGGCTATTGGTTATGAGCTGGGTGATGTGTCTAATCTTAGAGTTGGTCAAGAGGGCGTAGATAATAGTACGCGTTTTTCATTAGGGATATCTACGATAGCCTCCGAAAAAGAACAAATGCAGTGCGAACACGAAACAGAGACGCGCATCGGTAAAACGGCATTTGGAGTATTAGAAGGTTCTAAATATGAAGATTTATTTTCTGATAGATCAGCCACAGACATAACCTTTGAGCGTATTGAAGAAGTTGATAATGAAGCGATAGAAGAAGATACCGCTAAAAACGAAAGTTCAATGTACGACGATATCTCTTATTCTGTACCGACTCCATCGGATGAAGAGCTAATATCATCACGACCTGCGTTTAAGCCTCATGCCCAATTTAAATGATCTTGAGCAGTACCTCAATGCTGATGGTATAGCCTTCAAAAAAGACAATGCATCCAATCTTTGTTTTGCATTGAATGTGCCGATGTCTAACGGTAAAAGAAAGGGCTTTGAGCTAACCGCCACTCAATCTGATTCTGAATTGTTGATCAAAGAAAGTGGCGGTTTTTTGCCAAATTTCTGCCCTAACAGGCACATAAACATGGGTGGTTATTTTTGCTTAGGTTTAAAGGTCGATAGCCTAGAAATAAGTGATTGGATCTCTGTCGTTAAAAAGTATTTAAGAGCTCAAGAGTACGTCAATAAGCATAGAAAGTGGCCAAAGAGTATTAATGAATGGAGTCATGGGGAAGCAGCGTACTATCAGAATCTTGTAGAAGAAGGCTTGCTCAAGTTGCATGCCAATAACTTAAGTATTGATTTCAAAGAAATTAAACTTATTGAAGTTAGTCCTGCTAAATCCTATCCATGCCAATCACATTATCGTTTATATTATGGATCAAAACTTATAGCCACAGGTATTGAGGATAAAATACTTAATAAGAGAGCTTTTTGTGTTTGTGTCAAAGACGGTAGCGGAAAGCGTAGACATAAAACGATAGGTAATTGTAAGCATCAATGCGCTAATATTCTGTATCAAATACCCTTTAATGAAAAAAGAAGAGTATTAGAAGAAAGAAAATTTTGGAAAGCTTGTGAAGCCGTAGATTGTTGTATGACAATGGATGACTGTAAGTTAAACAATAATACATAGGGGACTAAGATGTCGCTTTCAGAAAGATTTAAAAATAAAGATCAAGCTGTCATAAGCGAGCTGTTAAAGCAAAAAATTGTTAATGGAAATATAGAGCTTGCAAAAGAAATTCAGCAAAGAGGTCAAGTGGTAGGTTTTGAGCAGGGTGATAACATCATTACTCAAGGAGATGATGACCAAGATGTTTTCTTCATCATTGCAGGTAACACAAGCTTGATCGTCAATGGCTCAGAACTATTTTCTAGGGGGTCAGGCATCACTATTGGTGAGATGTCAGCAATCAACCCAGCCGAACCAAGGTCAGCAACTTTAATTGCTAAGGTAGATACAGTTACTGTAAAGGTTGATGTTGATTCGTTTACTGAGTTACTAGACAAATATCCTATGGCTTACAAGTTTTTGCTTATAGATTACAATAGTAGGATGCAGGAAAAAAATGCCTTAATCCAACAACGTAATGCAAAGCCACGGTTATTTATCGCGAGCACCGTTGAAGCCATACCTGTAGTTGAGGATATAAAGCTTAATTTACATCACGCAAATATAGAAGTGACGCTTTGGAGTGAACCAGAGACTTTTCAAGCTGGTTCTTATACATTAGAGTCTTTAGAGCAGCACGTTAAAACTCATGATTTTGGTTTGGCCATCATGACTGCTGATGATATTGTCATATCAAGAGAGGTAGAATCAGCTGCACCGCGTGATAATGTCGTATTTGAATTGGGATTGTTTATGGGTCATTTGGGCAAAGAGCGCACACTACTTGCTTTTCCAAGTGGGCAAGAATCTAAACTTGCAAGTGATTTACAAGGAGTGACGCCTTTGCACTATAAAGATGAGGATGGCAAAATCGATACCACAAATTTAGTAACACTTCTGAAAAGAAAAATCGCAGAGAAAGGGGTTAAATAAATTCTATTTGGAGACCATCCCAGATTCTGTGTAACTGCCATTTAGATTAAATGCTTACTGATACGGTCATCAAACATAATCATAAAACGATTCAGAGCAGACGTCCAGTTACGGATTGGCATCGACCACTTTTTAGACGCCTGCTGGGTGGCTAAGTACACCACTTTGAATGCTGCCTGATCAGATGGGAACACCTTACGCTTATTCACTGCCGTCCGAATCACACTGTTTAGCGACTCTATCGCATTGGTGGTATAAATCACTTTTCTGATGTCTTTCGGATACTCAAAGAACACCGTTAAGCCCTCCCAGTTATTGCGCCAAGATTTGACCACGTGCGGGTAATCTTTGCCCCATACTTCATCAAAGTGCTCAAGGTTGGCCTCTGCCATCTCAAGCGTATCAGCACCGTAGATGGCCTTTAAATCAGCTGCTACGGCCTTCTTGTCCGTCCAAGGTACGAACTTCATTGAATAGCGCACCATATGCACGATACACAGCTGAACCTGAGCTTTAGGATAAACGGTGTTGATGGCATCGGGGAAGCCCTTTAAACCATCAACACAGGCAATGAGTATATCTTGTACCCCGCGGTTTTGTAGTTCAGTGAGAACGCCTAGCCAGAACTTAGCGCCTTCATTTTCCGATAACCACATACCCAGCAGCTCTTTTTTACCATCAAGTCCCACGCCTAGTGCCAGATAGATCGCCTTGTTGATAATCTGTTTATCTTGACGTACTTTAACGACAATGCAGTCTAAATAGACGATAGGATAAACACTGCTCAGCGGCCGGTTCTGCCAAGCGGTGATGTCCTCTAATATGTTATCGGTGATTCTTGAGATAAGAGAGCTTGAGATGTCAACGTCGTAGAGCTCTTTAATGCTCTCTACAATCTCGGTGGTGGTTTGACCCTTGGCGTAAAGGAATATGATCTTGTCATCAAGGCCTGAGATACGGGTTTGATGCTTACGCACTAGTGCAGGTTCAAAAGCGCCATCACGGTCTCTTGGGGTGGAGATTTCAAGATCGCCTGTATCACTGCGGACGGTCTTTTTAGTGTGCCCATTGCGCTTGTTAGGCTTATCCGCCTTTTCATGTTTGGGGTAGCCGAGATGGTCTTCCATTTCAGCTTCAAGGGCAGTAT
>NZ_CAJGZK010000031.1 GCF_904846215.1 Psychrobacter glacincola
TTGATACTCCAGAGCAAGTTGACGATAGGTGTGACCGTCTTCTAGTTTCCTTAATATCATTTGTCGGTAATCTTTTGAATATGCCATAACGGTTATTGTATCGGATTTATTGTTCGTTGACTATAGTGTATTGGCTATGACCGCGACAGCGATTTATGCAGCAGGCGATCAAGATAAATATCAGTTATCTAGCCATATTTTAGATATCAGTACTGGTAAGCCTGCGCCAGATGTGAATGTAAGATTGATGATGCAAGAGAAGACCGGCAGCTGGAAACTGGTTAATACGCAAAAGACTGATGCTAATGGTCGTATTGGAACCTTTTTGCCCAATGACGCTGGCGTAAAACATGATGGTACTTATAAGCTGATTTTTGAGACCACCCCATATTTTCAAGATAAAGGTTTAAAATCTTTCTATCCTTATGTTGAAGTAAACTTCAATATCGAAGGCGACAAACATTATCATGTGCCAATTACTTTGTCAGCATATGGCTATAGTACTTACCGCGGTAGCTAAACCGTACTAAGTAAACAGACAGACCAAAAAAGAGGTTCTAGTGAACGAATTAACTAGAACCTCTTTTTTTATCTCGATTGGCATTAGTTTGATTGGTATAGTCAATGAAAAGTAATATCGACACATGATGTACTGCTGGTATCAATTTTTCTTGCTTGCTGTGCCCATGCAGACAGAGGCTGCAAAAAATTTGTACCAGCAGTACCGTCGTGTTTTTAGAGTATTTTGACTATAGATAAATTTATCTCGATTTGGCTTTGTTGGCTTTGTTGGCTTCGTCCGCTTGACGGCGCGCTTCAATCTTAGCCGCCTTACGCTTTTCTATGACGTCCATCACATCACTACCAATATGCGCTTCGCCACGTTTTTGTGCCAGCTGCATTTGATGCTCACGTTCACGAAAGCGCGCTTTTTGCTCATCGGTCGCTTTATCGATACAGTGCGGGCAAGACTCACCCTTTATATAGGCAGGGCTTTGCATGTCTTCAGCAGTAATCGGCATACGGCAAGCAAAGCACTGCTCATAGCTGCCTTTTTCTAAGTTGTGATTGACCGAAACGCGATTGTCAAAGACAAAGCAATCGCCTTGCCACATAGAGTCGCTAGCAGGTACCTCTTCGAGATATTTTAGGATACCGCCTTCTAAATGATACACCTCTTCAAAGCCTTGCTCTCGTAAGTAGGCAGTAGACTTCTCACAGCGGATACCACCGGTACAGAACATCGCGACTTTTTTATGCTTAGCGGGGTCAAGCTCTTTTGCCACATACTCTGGGAACTCGCGGAAGGTTTCTGTATTCGGATTAATCGCATTCTTAAACGTACCGATTTGTACTTCATAATCGTTACGCGTATCGATGAGCATCACCTCAGGATCTGAGATAAGCGCATTCCAGTCGCTTGGCTTCACATAGCGACCGACCGACTGTAATGGGTCAATGTTTTCTACGCCCATCGTGACGATTTCTTTTTTGAGCTTAACCTTAGTACGATAAAAAGGCTGAGCATCGGTATAAGACTCTTTAAAGGTAAAGCTGCCAATGGCCTCGATACTACGTAGGTAGTCAAGGACGGTATCAATACCTTGACGCGTGCCAGAAATCGTCCCATTAATGCCTTCAGCAGCAATCAATAAGGTGCCTTTGACCTCATTATCGACCATGATATTTAGAATTGGCTCGCGGTACTGCTCAAAGTCAGCAAAACGGGTGAATTTATAAAGAGCGGCAACGACGATATTATTGGTGACGCTATCGTAAGCAGGTGCTGACTTGTTATCAGTTACCGTGTTGTCTTGGATATTGCTATCTATATTTTTGTCTTGAATAGTACTCATGTTTTTCTCCTGCTGGCTAGGTCGCAAACCTAGTGCGTTGGGTTTAAATTATTTGTTGGAACTAATGGATAAAGCTAATAACACTAGCATGATTGTGGAATTGATAAATGCGCGCGTAGTGTAGCAAATTTTGCTCAGTTTTGCTTATGGTTTCAAATGGCTTAGCGCCTTTTTTATTATAAAGCGCGTAAATAATCTAACGATTTTGGATTATAAATTTTGTATTTTACGATTAAATCTCACTTATCAACAGGGAATTTAAGGTGCTGATATAGTTAAGATTAACTAACATGCAGTGTATTCTATATATAAAATGCATAGCGGTAAGCTTTGATACATAAGGAAATATTATTTACAAACTCTAAACAGGTCGATATCAAAACAGGCGTATATTGCACATCCTTGTATTAAATACTCATTCTTTAGCTCGCCTACTTTCCTGTAAGTTCTGTGTCAGCTGTTGCAAAGCTTCTAGCTGTTAAATACTGATAGAGACTCGCTATTTATGCAATGCTCGGTTTGTCCTCAACAAAGAGAAATACCATGATCAATAACCATGCTGTAATGCAAAGTGCCCCAAAGACTAAATTTTCGTTTATTAAGAAGTCACTGTTTGCAGGCGCACTCGCCACAGCTGCCTTTGACTTTTGGGGTCTATCGATAGCACCCCTTCTTGGTTTCGAAAAGCTCTCACCTATTAATCTCTCTACCGCTATGGTTGAGGTTTTGTTTGGCTCAGGGTTGACAGGTGTTCCAGAACTCCTGCATTACATCACCGGTTTGGCGCTCTATCCAATCGGTTGGTTGATTGTTGTGCGGCCAATATGGAAGGCAATCCTGCCATCGCTGCATTGGTCGATTACCGCTGTGGTCTACGGCATCGTGCTCTGGGTGTTCGCACTGTATGTGGTAGCGCATCTGATTACTGGGTTGCCACCGTTTATCGGTTTCACAGGAGTTACTTGGGTCGCGCTTAGCGCTCACATTGTTTATGCAGTGGTTGTGGCGTGGAGTTTAGAGACGCAGCGACTCGGATAATTATATAAACAGTTGTCATTTTTGCACGCAATGGCTGCCTAATAATTGATTGAGTAGGAATATAAACTACTCTTATGGAAGCTAGTCAAACAATGAAAGCAGAAGTCTTGTAAACACAAAAAATCCAGCGCAAAGGCTGGATTTTTTATTGCTTACTAACTGCTTTAAAGCGGATTTACTTAAAACTTACTTACTCTGGAACCAAGTATCGGCTTTGCTACGAGCGCTAGCGATATCAGCACTTGATAAGTTCAATGCCAATTGACCGATTTTGCCACGAGCTTTGTTACGGACTTTTTCGTCTAACATGCCATCACGGGCAGCCAAGTCATACCATTTGTAAGCATCGACGAGATTCTTTTGCTTCTCATCTAACAAAGCAAGGGTATAGCTGGCACGGTTATCACCACGCATGGCGGCTTTTTCTAACCAACCACGGGCTTGTTGTAGATTTGGTTGTACCCCTTCACCGCGCAAGTACATAATGGCTAAGTTAAGCTGAGCAGGGGCAACGCCTTGCTGAGCTGCCTTGGTATACCACTGAATCGCTTGTTGGGTATTTTTGGCAATACCTTCGCCTTTTTGCAAACGCTTGGCTAGGTAAAACTGAGCGTGATCATTACCTTGAGCCGCGCGATTGGACAACTCGCTGACAGGCATTAGCTCAAAACGTGACGTATCGAGTGGCACGTTTGATATTAACTCAGCGTTGGCAAAACCTGCACAAGAAAAAAGGGCAGTAAACAACGCAGCTTTTAATAATTTCATAGCAGCTCCAAAATTAGGCAGTTAATAAACACAAAAATTGTCCCGCCAAAGACATTTAGACGGCGATAACAATTAGGCGACATTTGCAAGACCAACTTACCTAATTATTAGCAATATAAGTAATCGTTATCATGTAACAATGGAGTCCAATAAAACCGATAAACGGTATTAATCAGGGTGCCATTGACACTATTTTGCTAGCTTAACACCCAAGCTTACGAAACTCAAATACTAATTACACGATTTACTGCCTATCTATACCTCATTGTCTTGAGCAAAATCATAGAGTTACTTGGGCGTAAGAATAGATTAACACTCTATTAAGGTTAAAATTGTACTTATAACTGTCCATATTACTGTTAATAACAGGTAGCAGGAGCGAGTATCACTCAGGTTTTTGTTTGCTGACGCGGTAAATAGCCACATCTGCCAGTAGGTTCGGCACTTGTCTTATCAATGCTGTCATCAGTGGCGTGTGACCTTTTTTAGAATCACTGACAGCAAAACGATTGATGATATGAATATCATGCTGCGCGCACAGCTTCTCAAAATCTTTGAAAGTACAGAGATGAATATTTGGGGTGTTGTACCACTCATACGGCAGCGCTTCTGAGACTGGCATAATACCTTTTAAACCCAAATGTATCCGGTTCTGCCAATGGGCAAAATTAGGGAAAGTGATGACCGCTTCACGAGCGACGCGCAGCATATCAAGCAACAGCAGATCGGGTGATTTTACGGCTTGTAGAGCACGTGCCATGACGACGGTATCAAAGCTATTGTCAGCGAAACGTGCCAAGCCATCATTCAGATCTTGCTCGACAATGGATAAGCCATTGGCAATCGCCTCATTGATTTTGTCTTCTTCAATCTCAAGTCCATAGCCGGTCACGCCGCGATTTTGCTGCAAATGCGCAAGCAGCTCGCCATTACCACAGCCTAAGTCAAGCACGTGTGAGTGCGGGGCAATCCAGCGCTCAGCCAATTGATGATCCATTCTCATAAGCGTGCTCCTGATTTTTGCTGGCTATTTTTGCTATTTTTACTTTGGTTATTACTCATAAAAGGTGCGTTGAGGAAGCCTTTAACAGCGCCCATATAACGCGGAATATCAAATAAGAACGAGTCATGACCGTGCGGCGCATCGACATTGATGTAGCTGACCGGTTTGCCGGTCGCCATCAGCGCATCGACAATTTCTTGTGAGCGCTCGGGGGCAAAACGCCAATCAGTAGTAAACGATACAATCAGATATTGGCATTCAGTATGAGCAAACGCAGCTTTAAGCGCTGTCAGCTCTTGGTGATTGCTCTCACTTATGTTGTCGATATCCGCACTGTCCGCTAAAGTGTTTGCCAACTCATCTTCGCGACTATCCGCTCTTACGGACTCCGCAAGCGATGAAGTTAAAAGATCTGCTGGCGCTGAAGAATCTATAGACTGCGTTAATGGATAGTCACGCGTCGGGTCAAAGTAATCTAGCGCTTTGGTCATCAGCAAATAGGTATTGGCATCGAAGTTTTCACTAAATCGCTCGCCTTGATAGCGCAGATAGCTCTCGACTTGGAATTCGACATCATAACCATACATAAACTTGCCTGATTTTAGATCACGGCCAAACTTGGCTTTCATCGCATCATCGGTCAGATAAGTAATATGCCCAACCATCCGCGCTAGAATAAGTCCGCGGCGAGGGTAGGTGCCTGCTTGCAGATAGCGCCCTTCTTTAAAGTCAGGGTCTGATAAAATAGACTGGCGTGCGACTTCATTAAAGGCGATGTTTTGTGCGGAGAGCTTTGGTGTACAGGCAATCACCACACAGCGCTTAATTCGCTCAGGATAATCTACTGCCCATTGTAGCGCTTGCATACCGCCCATTGAACCACCGACGACAGCGTGCCAGACGTCAATCTCTAACCGGTCTGAAAGCATGGCTTGGGTCTTGACCCAGTCTTTGATGGTGACCAGTGGAAAGTCAGGTCCATATACTTGTGCTTGGCTGCTATCTGGATTAATAGTCGTAGGACCGGTCGAGCCAAAGCAACTACCGATATTGTTAACACAGACGACAAAAAATCGATTGGTATCGATGGACTTATTAGGTCCAATCATATTGTCCCACCAGCCTGCTTTTTTGTCATCATCACTATGAAAGCCTGCCGCGTGATGGCTGCCTGATAGCGCATGGCAGATCAGCACAGCGTTTGACTTGTCGCTATTTAGCGTACCATAGGTTTCAATGATCAAATCAAACGACGGCAAAGTGCGGTTGCACTCTAGGGTTAATGGCTCAGCAAAATGAAGAGTCTGGGGCGTGACAATTCCTACTGAGTTCAAGGATTCATTAGTATTAACTGAATGCGTAGCATTGGCTTTATCTGTGGCGGACTGGTCACCGGTATTATCAGAGCGTGCGTTCAAAGCTACCTCACAAGACAACAATCATCAATAAAATAAGAAAGACACTATGTCGATGGATTGTTTGATCGACATAGTTTTTTTAACGGTTTTTATCTACATTGCTTCTTTGGCAATGTGCTTTCCTATTGTATGGCGATGCGCATATGAGTACAACCTCCAAGCGCAGACTTTCACGCTTAGTTTTTATATCGTTTAGCCAATCGAAAAAAGCACCATGTCATTATTATAAATTTAGGCGCAAACGACGCCATGATGTCGCAACAACTGCGTGTCAAATTGTATAAAGGTGCTTTTGCGATGCGTTGTGAAGGGTTAAAATGCTACACTTACCTCATGCTTATTTAATATTGTCTTAATAATCTTTTATCGAACTCTCTTTATCAACTTACCCATAAAACAGGGCTGCTATGAAACCTGAACTGCCTCCCCGTATTGCTGTTTTACTTGTCAACCTTGGTACGCCAGATGAGCCAACTGCGCCTGCCGTCCGTCGTTATCTCAAGCAGTTTTTGTCCGATCCACGCGTGATTGAAATCCCAAAGCTCTTATGGGCAATTATCCTCAATCTGTTTGTGCTGCCAAGTCGTCCTAAACGGGTAGCAGAAGCTTATGCCAGCATTTGGGATGGCGATTCGCCGATGCGCAATATCCTGAACACCCAAGTTGAGATGTTAGACAAGCGTTTGGCTGAACGCGCTGCGCCGTTTCGCGTCTCTGTCCATGCGGCGATGAGCTATGGTAATCCGGGTTTGCCGGATGTCATGGATCAATTGCGTAGTGAAGGGGTTGACCATTTCGTCATGTTACCCGTGTTTCCGCAGTATTCGGCGACATCAACAGGTGCAGTCTATGATGCGATTACTAAGTGGTCGCTGAAACAGCGTAATTTGCCTAATATAACCATAGTCAAAGATTACTTTGCCCATCCTTTATACATCAAAGCATTGGCAGATAGTATCCGCCGCTTTCAAGCGGTACATGGTAAGCCTGAAAAGCTTATGTTTAGCTTCCACGGTATTCCGCAGCCTTATGCTGATAAAGGCGATCCGTACCCGAAGCGCTGTAAATGTACGGCGGCGCAAGTCGCTCATGAGCTGGGTCTAAAACCAGATGAATGGATCATCAGTTTCCAGTCGCGCTTTGGTAAGCAAGAATGGATTAAGCCTTATACGGATGTGGTGCTTGAAGACTGGGGTAAGTCGAGCGTGCGTTCAGTACAAATTCTGAGTCCTGCGTTTTCGGCAGATTGCTTAGAGACATTAGAAGAATTGGCCATCGAAAACCGCGAGACTTTCCTGCATGCTGGCGGGCAAGAGTATCATTATATTCCAGCGCTAAACGCTGATGAAGCACATATAGACTTGTTGGAAGCAATGAGTGCGCCGTTGGTACAAGGTTGGGCAGGGACGCTAGATGGTTGGGCGTAAAACAGTAAGAAAGATGTAGATTTGAAATAGAGCAGCAAAAAATACCGAACGTGATGTTCGGTATTCTTTATGAACTATTTTATAAAGGTATAGTCAATGAAAAGTAATATCGACACATTATGTACTGCTGGTATCAATTTTTCTTGCTTGCTGTGATTACGCTGTGCCTACGCAGACAGAGGCTGCAAAAAATTTGTACCCGCAGTACCGTAGCGTTTTTAGGGTATTTTGACTATAGTGCTTTAAAAATCATTATCATGGCTTGTTTTTGCCGCATCTCTGTCGGCGATATCGACGATATCAGGATAATCGTTATCATCTAAATTGTCTTCTACCAGCAGCTCATCAATACGTGATTCATCGATATTTTGATGATGTACAGGGGTGAGACCTTGGGTAGCATCACTTCCAACTTGTGAGTTATTAAATCCTGCTTCATCGTCAAAGTCATCATTATCGATGATATGCAGCATAGGGTTGTCTAAATCAACTTGTTGGTTATCTTGGCTATCCTGATCATCACCATTACTGTCATCGGTATCATTAAGACTGTCATTACTTTCGATATGAGCCATCTCTTCTGGTAGTGGGGTTTTTGAATGTTCCATGCTGCTTTCCTTAGTTTTTATAATTGATAAGCCTATAGTCAGTGAAGAGTAGTATCGATACATTATGTACTGCTGGTATCAATTTTTCTTGCTTGCTGTGCCCATGCAGACAGAGGCTGCAAAAAATTTGTACCCGCAGTACCGTAGCGTTTTTTAGAGTATTTTGACTATAGTAGGATTTAAAAGTTAACCGTATAGCTATTTTGTTCGCTTATCTTCATTGCCTCTAGTAGTAAGGTGTCACAGGATGTTAAAAATATGTAAGAAGGTTGCTTATCTAACCATAAAAAAACGGCTGCCAAATCTTGGTAGCCGTTTAAATGTTGTCATGTTACTTTTGAACTTTATAATCTAAATTTATTTGGTGCCGATTTTACTATTGATAAAGCGCATTAATGAGTCAGGTGCAACTTGCGAGGCTGTATGCAGCATTTTAGCGGGAAAGCCAATGGGATAGTGAGTCCGTGACAGCTTGCGATTCGGCTGCGCGCTTAGTTTACATAAGGTTTTAGCCACATCATCAACGGTGAGATTGATGCCCAAACGGTCGATACTGGTGACACTGATGTCTTTGGTCATGTCGGATTTTACCCACAGTGGCATCACATCAATCACCTTGATACCTAGCTCAGCGTATTCGATATTCAGTCCTTCGGTCAAACCACGTACAAAGAACTTACTGGCAGAGTAAGGCGCCACTTCAGATTGACCATATATCGCTGAGGCAGATGAGAGATTGATAATTTTGGCGTTTTTATTATCTGCTAAATGCGGCGCTAGCTTATGACAGCCGATGAGCACACCTTTACAATTGATATCAATCAATGACAATTGCTTAGTCAAGTCAGTATTGGGTAACGCGCCACTCACCAATACGCCAGCATTATTAATCAAGACATCAATACTGTCAAAATTCTCCAGCATATGATCGATAGCTGTATCCCAGGCTTCAGGGTCAGTGACATCTAGATGACCATGGACGAGACGATTGCTTTTTAGTGCTTTTTTAAACGTTTTATCATCAATCGCCTGCTCAAGCTCAACCGTATCAATATCAAAAAGACCGACACTATGACCTTTTGCGAGCAGTCTCTTTGCTGTCGCTAGACCGATACCGCGTGATGCACCCGTAATGAATATATTCATAATGACTCGCTTAATGATTGATGATGAAAATGCCTGAAAAAATACGCTAATTTTTAGTATAGCAAATTATCTGTCAGAAGTTAGTGCTAAGACAAACGCTACCATGACCAGTGATTGCTACGCTTGGCATGATGAATAGCGTTTATTAGCTGATAATTTTTCTTCAAATATAGGCGATCTAAAACGCCATATATAGACCAAGGCAATTGCGTAAACGCCGGTTTCTGCCATTTCTTCAACGATCTCACCCAAACCTTGAGGAATCATAATCGCGTTTCCGCCCATATATTCCAACAGCGCCAAGCCCACTATCATAAGATATAAATAAACTGGCACCGATTTGAACACTGCCCACAGATATCGCCATGTATAGGCTAATAAACTGATAATAAGCAGATAAATCATAAGAAGTATCGCATCTTCCCACCAGTCATAGGACTGATTTAATAGTGAAAAATCGCTCGAAATAAAGAGCTCGGGTACGTAGTTTAACTCACGACGAATCACCGCAAAAAACGTCAACAATGATGCCAACCAAAAATAAAGACCTTGCTTGCTCTCACTCTGCACCACGTATTGCGTAGAGCGTAATAGACAGGCTATCAACAGGATAATGCCGGGGATTTCGATAATGCCATCTACAAATAAGGGCTCCTGATTTTAAGAATAAAAAAGTGAGCACGGAGGCTCACTTTAAGATAAAAGATAATCTGTAAAGAAATAAGATAGGGTTATTATAGCGACAATGATGATACGCGACTGTTTTTTTAGTTTACGCTATGAGAGTCAATTGTCTCGAACAACATTAAACCTACTTAAAATTTCCTTAAGAATCAATGTGCTTCATCCCAATTCTGCCCACTGTCTGTCTCCACTAATAATGGTATAGAGAAATTAATGACATTTTTATTTGCAAGATAAAACCATCGTTAGATTATATTTGAAGTTCGTTGTAAACTCTGGTAAGAAAAAATTCAGCGCGATAAGAAGCTTTGGCGAAATACGTAGCATATATTTTCTATATGGTAAATATAAAGCATATTGTAAAATTATTATTTAATATAAGTACAGTCAGTATTTAAGTCTAAAATGTCTTCAAAAAAAGCAGAGTCAATCTGCTTTTCTAAACCAATTTTAAAAGTACCATGTGAGGAATAGCATATATCAAAATGATTTAATGGGTGCTTTTTACCTTTCTCATGTTTTTCGTCATAATCGTATCTAATATATGAAGGCTCAAACTGAAATATCTCTTCTAATATAGCTATACCCAAATCTATATCAATATCTAGGTCAAATGAATCTGTTTCATTCCAACCAATATAAAATTCAGTTAACGAGGGGTTTCTAATAAAATTATCGTCTTTTAAGATGGCTAAAGCACTAGAAATTGCATAGCTATCCAAATTCTTACCATTCAAGGTCATTATGTCATTTACTTTCTTATCTTGAATAGATACTAAGAAAGGATAAGCAACACTAAAAAATTTATCCCCACTATAGAAAAAAAGTCTCATCGACTTATCGAATTTTAGTTTTAAAGTGGATTTATAAGGTGTAGTTGTTCCTGTATTGATAAGTATATATCGAGATGATAATAAAATTATTTGAGCATAATCAGTTTTATTCCTAATAGGTCGAAAAAGAATGTTCTCTTGAGAATTATTAAGTGTTAACTCTATTTTTTTCATAATCGACCTACAAAAACTCTTTATTATTATTTACAAATCTTATAAGTACTTTCTTATCAGCTTCTATTAGTCCTGTATTTTTTACCATATCTAAAAGCTTATTACGATATTTTATTTCTATAGATAACTCATCAAATATATCCATCATAACGTCATAATGCGACTTTCGCTGCTTGATATAGTTGAATCTTGTTTGAATATTTATTTTTTCATCATCAGTAGGCTCATGGATTAACATTTCTTTATGATCAATTATATATTGAAGACCTTCAGTCATCTTATCCGTTAAACCAGACCTTTCACCACCTTTAACTAGAAAGTAAGACTTAATGAATGAGCGAGTAAGCATTGTATATAATGAGTTTCGATAACTAGAGCCATCTGAGATTCTATTCGTAATACAAATAACAAAAGGAAATTCTAATCCTTTAACGTTATTTCTATTACTGATTAAGACCTTACCATCTTCTTTTTCTTTGGATTCATATGCTTTATTAACTTCCCATTTAAAGTTGTTCTGTATTTCAAGTTCTAAGATATCAGCATTATCATATATACTTCTTGAGTTATCTAAGAAAATAATTCCAATATCATCAGGTTTTACAGTTTTATTTTCACTAATTATTTCAGAAATTATATCTATGATTTTGTTAGGTATAGAGGTTTCAAATTCGACAATTCTGATACTTTCAAAATCATCATCTAGGTCTTCAAATCTCTTTAGTGGCTCTCTGCTTAAATAGTAATTTGAACCCTCTATTCGTACATTATATCCACAGTCTTTCCATTCTTTTTCTTCGAGCCATCTAAGTTTATTTGCCTCAAAAAGCCCCATACCTAAAGCATGTGCGAACATTAATGTTCTAGAGTCAGTACGGTAGCACTTACTTAGTAAAAAGTCTGGCTCAATTGAACTCATAATATTTTCATCAAAAATACTTTGGAAAATATCGCCTGCAATATATAGATTTTTTTCAGTAGCTAAATCGCAAAGTATAAAAAAATCATCATCGAAATCTTGACTCTCATCAATAAAAATGTATGTAAAAGCAGGTGGTATCTCATTACCATATTTCTCTTTTATGTCTTCTATCGCTATTTTACAAGCTTTATCAAAAGACATTGCATTTGAATAACTATTGAAAGGAATTTGGTAGTAATTACAAATATAACTATATACTCCGGAATCTCTATCCTTACCAGAGCCCCAAGAATGTATACACCATAATCTATCTTTCCATTCAATTTGTTGTTCAACTTTCATAAAGTTAAAGAACTCCGGAATCCTTCTTCTTATAGTATGAGCAAGAATTTTATTATGACAAGTGAAGATTATTTTTGCATTAGGTTCTTTAATATATAAATCTTTTAACTTATGTAAAAGTAATTCTGTTTTTCCTGTTCCTGAAAGACCTTGAATTTTTATATTTTTCTTCTCAGGATTCTTATATATAAATCTTGTTTGGTCGCTATCAAATAACTGAATCTTCTGTTTTACTTTGTCGAGTAAGTTAGTAGGGACATTATCTTTAACTCTATTTATATCGTTAATACTACCAATAAAAAGTGAAATCATAAGATCTACTTTTTTTGATTCTAAATCATCACTCAACTTAACAGTTTGTAAAAGCGTAGGGATATCTTTGATCTCGGTTATGGAGAGATCTGTTTCTAGTAGGTTTGCTCTCCAATGTCTTGACCTACCTATGACGCTCTTATACTGATATTTGTCAGAGATAGAACTCAAGTCTTCAATAACATCTTCTACAAAGTCATCATAGGAGTCATTATTTTTATGATCACAATTAATAATAGTAATTTTTTTCTTTGACGAAAGAAGTATTAGGGCATTATTATATGAATATGAGTACTTATTATCGGTCAATGGTCTATCTAAGATATAAATTAGTGTTTTATTACTATTTGCATAAGACTCTATAGAGTCTATGAAATCAGCATTACTAGAGTTTTTTTCTGCACCTAAAAAAAAGTAATCACTCATAACTTATATTCCCGAATAATATATTGACATAATAACCTAATAATCTTTAATGCGCCTCATCCCAGTTCTGACCACTATCCGTCTCAACCAATAGCGGCACTGCAAAGTTGACGATCCAACCTTTTTCAACCGCTGTTGCTGTTAAGACATCTTGCATAGCATCCGTAATCAATCGGCTTATCTCATCGACCTTGTCGGCATCGACTTCAAATACCAGCTCATCATGTACTTGCAGTAGCATTTTTGCTTGCTCTTTTGGTAATACTTTATCGACGGCAATCATCGCAAGCTTAATCAAGTCAGCGGCTGAACCTTGTAATGGCGCGTTAATCGCCGCCCGTTCAGCGCCTTGTTTGACCATACGATTGCTGTGATTGATATCAGGGGTATAAAGCTTGCGGCCCAATATCGTCTCGACATAACCATGCTCATAGGCGCTGGCACGAGTATTAATCATATAGTCTTTGACACCAGGGTAGCGATCAAAATACATATCGATATAGTCTTGCGCCTCGCTACGGCTCATCTGTAACTGCTTGGCAAGTCCAAAGGCGCTCATGCCGTATAGCAGACCGAAGTTAATGGCTTTGGCATTACGGCGCTCGGTTGCGCTAACATCTGTAACATCTTTGCCAAGTACTTCGGCGGCAGTGGCTGCGTGAATATCTAGCCCTTCATTAAAGGCATGAGTTAGGTTTTTATCACCTGAGAAATGCGCCATCAAACGCAGCTCAATTTGCGAATAATCCGCTGCCAATATCACTCGACCTTCTGGGGGGATAAAGGCTTGACGAATCAAGCGACCAGTCGCAGTACGAATAGGAATATTCTGTAAGTTAGGATCTGTTGAGGATAAGCGACCAGTACTGGTTAACGCTTGATGATAACTGGTATGGACGCGGTCAGTTTCAGCATCTGCAACGTTATCTAGCGCATCGGTATAGGTGCTTTTAAGTTTAGAGAGTCCGCGATACTCTAGGGTGATATCGACCAAAGGATGGTCGATTTTTGACAATACGGCTTCACCAGTAGAGTATTGACCGGTTTTGGTTTTTTTGCCACCCCCGACGCCAAGCTTATCGAATAACATCTCGCCAAGCTGCTTAGGAGAGCCAAGATTAAATTCCTCACCGGCGACTTCGTAAGCACGTTTTTCTAGAGCGATAATCTCTTCATCAAAGCGTTTTGATAGCTCATTTAAAAACGGACGCTTGATTAAGATGCCATTGGCTTCCATTTGGCACAGTATCTCCGCCGTTGGGATTTCTAGCTCGTGTAGCAGCTTAGCGTTATTGGTGTCATCAGCAAGTTTTTGACTAAATAAATCAAACAACTGATAAGTGATATCAGCATCTTCACACGCATAGTCACTAGCAATATCAATCGCTACTTGATCAAAACTCACTTGCTTAGCGCCTTTACCAGCGACATCCTCAAAGCTGATGGTTTGCGTTTGTAGATAGTGCCGCGCCAAGTCATCCATACCGTGACGGGTAATCGCCGCATTAATCACATAGCTGGCAAGCATGGTATCCATCGCCCAGTTATTGGGTTTGTCATGAATATTGCCTAAGAGATTGATATCGTAAAGGCTAAGAATATGCGCGTCGTATTTTAAATGCTGACCGATTTTACCGATTTTGGTATTTTCTAATATGGGCTTTAAGCGGGCAAGTACCGTATCGCGGTCGAGCTGTTTTGCTGTTAATTCATCACCCTCTAGCGCATGAGTTAGCGGTATGTAATAGGCTTCATGCGCTTGCACGGCAAAAGACAAGCCGACCAATTCAGCCTGACGCCAATAGACGCTTGTGGTTTCGGTATCTATAACGAAATGCGGTGCAGATTGTAGCAATTGAACCAAGCTGTCAAAAGCAGGCGCGTCTAGAATAGTATGCCATGCTCTATCATGACTTTTGCTATCAGTGACATGACCGATGGTGCTTGATTGTAGAGACTTGGCGATTTGCGCTTGCGATTCAGCATCGGCCTGACTATCAGCGACACTTTGCGCGCCATGCCCATTAGCATTGGCGGGATGATTAGGGTGATCAAGTGACGCCAGCTCATTTCTAAATTCAAGCTCACTATATAGCGCACGTAGCTCATCGATATAGGCGCAAGGATCGGTGTTTATTTTTAAATCTTGCCAGTCTTGCCCCACTTCTAAATCTGTGACGATGGTTGCCAGCTGCGCATTCATCGGAATGTCATCGGCATATTCGAGCAAGTTTTTGCCAGCACGCCCTTTGATATTGGCGACGTTTTTGAGCATATTATCGATATTGCCATATTCATTGAGCAAATCTTTGGCAGTCTTTTTACCGATACCGGGCACACCTTTGATACCGTCAGAGGAATCACCCATTAAAGTTAAAAAATCAATCATTTGCTCCGGATTGATACCGAATTTTTCAACCACGCCAGCGCTATCCGTCATCTTGCCTGTGAAGCTGTCTTCTAGTATGACGCAGTCATTAATCAGCTGCATCATGTCTTTATCACCGGTCGAAATCACCACATGATGCCCTTCGGCGACCGCACGATAGGCGAGCGTACCGATAATATCATCCGCTTCTGCGCCTTCGATACGTAATAGGGGAATCCCAAGCGCGGTGACCAAACGATGAATATAAGGAATCTGCTCGGCAAGCTCGATATCCATTTTTGGACGATTGGCTTTATAGTCTTCTGACATGGCATGGCGAAAGGTCGGTGATTTGGTATCAAAACAAACCGCCATGTGCGTTGGGTGATAGCGGCGCATCAGCTTTAAAAGTGCATTGAGCGTGCCACGTATTGCATTGGTGACTAGCCCCTGCGAATTCTGCATGGTTTTTGGCAGTGCATGATAGGTGCGAAACAGATAATAAGAGCCATCGACCAAGATAAAAGGTGGCTGGTTTTTGTCCACATGCGTGGTGTCCATCGTTGCCACATTTGGCAGCGTCGCAAAGTTTGGTAGCGTATTGGGATTGATGGGCGAGTGGGAGTTGTGATCGTTGGCAGTCATAGAAAGTCACTTATCAGGTTTTGGGTCGCAAGTATTGGTCAGTAAATATTTTGCAGCAAATATTGAATAAAAAGATACCCTCATTATAACGATAAAAGCGTCGCGTGCCGAATGGATGATGAATGAATAAAATCAATAAAATCTATAAAGAGTGACGATGTTTATGACCCCAAACGTTTATGACCCCAAACGATGAGACCATAAAAAAAGAACCCAGATCAACTGAGTTCTTTTCATTTTTGCAAATAGCACTATTGCGACAAATATCATCGTTATTAAACGCTTATTTTACTTCTGAAGTCACTTCAACATCGATATTGCCCCGTGTCGCTTTTGAGTACGGGCAAACTTGATGCGCCTTTTCGACTAGCGTCTGAAACTCATCAGCAGATAAGTCAGTATTCTCACCCGTCACATGAATTTTTGCTGCTAATTTAAAGTCAAGACCATCACCTTTCATCAGGTCTACTGATATTTCAGTGGTCGAATCAAACTTTGCTTTTTCTGCCCCTTTGACTGCGCCAAGTGCACCATCAAAACAAGCAGCATAGCCCATAGCGAACAGTTGCTCTGGGTTATTACCGTCTTTACCAGAACCAGGTGCAACCATATTAATCGTCAAGTCGCTGTCTTGGAGGCTAGCGCTACCTGCACGGCCACCAGTGACAGAGGCTTTGGTCGAATATAAGGTTTCCATAATTTATCCTTTTATGTGAATTGTTGTCCATCATTATCTAGATAGTGCTTTTCAGTCTTATTATAGCTAGTTTTAAAATAGCCCATCTAGCATAACAGAGGATAAGGCGAGCTTTATATAGCGGCGGTAAAAGTATGCTATGAATTTGTAAGTTTATCTTCTAAGTTTATTTTCTAAGTTTAGCAGCGAAGACGCTGTCGTTGGTTCGGGCAGTAAATGAGCTGACAATAAGTGTCATCGGGCGCAGCTAAAATGCGATTGGACGATATATAGTCGATTCATTTTAAAAACAATACAGTGCTATTGGCTATACATTTTTTGCAGCCTCTGTCACGCCTGCGAACAGCAAGCAAGAAAAATTAACTTCAGCAGCGATTGATGATATTTGTATTTCTTTTATTTAGGACTGACTACAGTTAATAAAGTAACCGCTGACTTTTTAGCCACGCAAATCACAAAATACTCTTAAGCTTAAAAAAGCCATGAACACTCTTTATTTGCTCGATAGAGCGTGTTTTTTTATGCGCTAATTCTGCACCTCGGCGCTAAATCCGCTACAATACGCCCATTGTTTACTCTATTTATTTAGATTGATTTCTAAATGACACAACGTTGAAGCCAAAAATTATGAGCGTAGATCCAAAGAAACTGAATAAAGAAGTGGCCAAACGTCGCACCTTTGCCATCATCTCGCATCCTGATGCTGGTAAGACCACGATGACCGAAAAATTGCTGCTATGGGGTCAAGCGATTCAAGTAGTGGGCGAGGTCAAAGGTCGTAAAACGGACCGTCATGCGACATCGGATTGGATGAGCATGGAGCAAGAGCGTGGTATTTCTATCACGACTTCTGTGATGCAATTTCCTTATCAAGCGCACGTGGTCAACCTACTCGATACCCCAGGTCACGCCGATTTTAGTGAAGATACCTATCGTACGTTGACCGCGGTCGACAGTGCGCTGATGATGGTTGATGGCGCAAAAGGCGTAGAAGAACGTACCATCAAGCTGATGGAAGTTTGCCGGATGCGTGATACGCCCATTATCTCATTCGTCAATAAACTCGATCGCCAAATTCGTGAGCCGCTTGAGCTGCTAAGTGAGATCGAAGCGGTATTAAAAATTAAATGCATTCCTATTACGTGGCCTATTGGTATGGGTCAAGATTTCGTCGGTGTCTATCATCTGACCGAAAATAAGACTTACTTTTATGAAAAGGGTCATGGCGGCGAGATTACGGTTTCTGAAACTCGTGAAGGTTATGATTATCCTGATATCCGTGAGCGCTTAGGCGCGCTGATGTTTGCGTCGTTTGAAGAGTCACTTGAGCTGGTACAAATGGCGCTTGAAGATTTCGATGTGGATGAGTTTTTGGCTGGCGAGATGACGCCTGTCTTGTTCGGTACCGCCCTCGGTAACTTTGGTGTCAACATGGTACTTGATACCTTAATAAAATATTCACCGCCACCAAAAGCGCATCCAACCAATGAGCGTGAAGTGGCTGCCACTGAGACAACGTTTAGTGGTTTCGTCTTTAAGATTCAGGCAAATATGGATCCGCGTCATCGTGACCGCATTGCATTTTTACGTATCTGCTCAGGCAAGTACGAGAAAGGCATGAAATTAAAGCATGTGCGTCTAGGTAAAGAGGTACGTATCGCTGATGCTTTGACTTTTTTGGCAGGTGATCGCGAAGCGTTAGAAGAGGCATATCCGGGCGACATCATTGGTTTACATAACCATGGCACCATCTCTATCGGTGATAGCTTCACGGAAGGCGAAGAGCTGAATTTTACCGGTATCCCGCATTTTGCTCCTGAGTTGTTCCGCCGTGTTATTCTAAAAGACCCACTCAAATCAAAAGCCCTGCAAAAAGGTCTACAGCAGTTGAGTGAAGAGGGTGCCACACAGGTCTTTATGCCGCAGATTAATAATGATTTGATCTTAGGCGCGGTCGGTGTACTACAGTTTGAAGTGGTCGCCCATCGCCTAAAAGAAGAGTACAAAGTACAGTGTATCTTTGAGCCGGTATCGATTGCGACGGTACGTTGGATTCATTGCGATGATGAGATTGCGTTAGCCAAGTTTAAGCGCAAAGCCCATGATCAACTATCGCTAGATGGCGGCGGTCATCTGACTTATCTTGCGCCATCACGGGTGAACTTGCAGCTGATGCAAGATCGCTATCCAGAAGTGACGTTTAGCAATACGCGCGAGCACTAGAATCCATTATTCCACTTTGCTTAATCTTAAAAGACACGCTATCGTGTCTTTTTTATGAGCTATAGTTAAAATATCTCAAAAACGCTACAGTGCTGCTGGTATAAATTTTTTGCAGCCTCTGTCTGCGTAGGCACAGCAAGCAAGAAAAATTAATATCAGCAGTACTTGATGTATCGATATTACTTTTCCCTGACTATATCTAGAGAGTTTCATACTGGTTTGTTATCAAGAGTGAACCCTCGACAACACGAACAGTGTTCCTACAATATAGGACAAAGGTTACGGTAGACTATCAGTAAACCTTTATATAGTTAGATGAAAATAGAAATGTTATGAAAATTTAAACGCGCTATTGGTATAAATTTTACTGGCGTGCTGCGTTCCCAGAGGCTGCGCAAAATTCATACCAATAGCGCTATAACAATTTTGTAGTAAATTCACTATAGGTATATTAAAGAGGCTATATGAAAACTGCTAACCAATGCCTTGCTATTAAGTCGCAATCAGCCCAGCAATCTTCTACAGAAGTGGGTAGGTTGCGTCTGTTTTCAATAGTAGGTAGTGCATTGCTGTTTGGTACATTAAGCTTCTCAGCCTATGCCAGTAGCCTTTTTAGCAGTACAGAATATCTAGATTATCAGTTACCTAAAAAACTCCAAGAAAGCTGCACGGCGGGTGATAATTGTCCTGAGATTGAAGTTAAATATCTTAATACCAATCACAAATGGATCAATGATATTACCAATCAGCGCATCAATACGTTGGTTATTAATAGTAAACCGTCTGAATCTGCGCCTATCACTACCAAAGCCACTCCAGCCGCTGTCAAAAGCGCGCTTGATGGTTTTGTCGCCTCGCAATTTAATGAGCTACCGAGTGACAGTGCATTTGCCTACAGCCTAAAGGTGACACCTGAGTATGTGGGTCATATCAATGATTTCGAGACGTTCGAGATAAGCTCATATGTCTTTGTTGGCGGCGCACATGGAATGCCGTATAGCGAATATTTGGTATTTGATCAAAAGACGAAAAAACAAATCGAACTGGCTGATATGCTACAAAGCGGTAAAAAATCACAGTTTAAGGCGCTTGCTTATAATGCGTATAAGGACTGGGTAAAAACGGTCGATAAAGATATTAAAAACTACGAGAAAAATTGGCCATTTACCTTAAGTGACAACGTGACATTGACGGATAAAGGAATTGATATTCGTTATCAGCATTATGATATCGCTCCCTATGCTTATGGCATGCCAGTGCTCAGCATTCCTTATAATAAGCTTGGCGGTATCATACAATCACGCTTTATCCCTAAATAATATAGCTATAAACGTAAGATATAATGGGATGGGTCAGCTAATGACCATCATGAAATATTTAATAATAAATAAGGAGTCATCGCATGACAAACGATATCGATAATATGAATGCCGCAACGACCAATACATGGCAGCTAAATGCCCTGACAGAAGCACTTGGTGATCTGACATTGACGGTCACTGACAGCCTCTCTGTGGGCCGTGGTAGTGATAATGATTTGGTACTAGGCAGCAAGCAAATTTCGCGCAATCATGCCCAACTGAGTGTCTTAAACGGTCAGCTATATGTCACAGATCTAGAGTCGTCAAACGGCACTTTTATTAATGATGAGCGTATCGCTGCCAATGAATCGAAGCACTTAGCAGCAGAGGATACGCTTGGGTTTGCAAGCTTTAGTTTTCAGGTAAGTGCGCCAGTAGCTGCTACTGTTATTCATGAGCAAGCAGTTGCAGATAAACCAACGTTGATGTTGAGTCCTGATACTGAGATAGCACCTATTGTTGAAGCAGAGCCAGTCGTCAAAGAAACCATGATAAAAGAGATATTACCTGTCGAAAATACTTTACAAACTACACCTGTTGCTACTATGCCTGTTGCTGATGTGCAAGCAGAACCGATTGTTAGCGCTGCTCAAACAGATGAGCCAGTAATTAAAGAAACAGGCATTACTGACATCTTAGCCGCCGCAGATAAAGCCGAACCTGTATTGAGCGAAGTAGAATATAGTCCTACTGAAACCTCAAGTATCCCTAGTGCGGCTGATGAGCAGGAAGTAACGCAGTCTAGACCAACAGACACTGTGCCGACCGAAACCATGTCAACCCCTTCCGCTCATCAAGAATTACTTGTAGAGCCGCCCGTCTTAGCTGACGAGCCTGTGCTACATAAAGTTGCGGTAGCTGAAACCCTTTCAGAAACGTCTCCTGTAAATGCAGCGCCAGTCGTTGAGGCAGCTGTTGAGCCAGAGCATGACAAAACCACCAAAACCGCCCTGCAAGAAGAAGCAGATCCGGATGTCCTGCGTGCAAAACAGACAGCCACGTCACAGTTTTCGGGTACAGCCAATCTAGGTCAATCTCGTGATTTGGGCACTACTGGCAATAATGCGATGGATCAAGCGCTTGATAACCCCGCCAATACAGGATCGGTTGAAAAGAAACCGAGCGGGAGTTGGTTTATATGGGTGTTTGTCGCGATTATCATTATTGGCTTAGCGCTGTGGTTGTTTAATACAGGCATGTTATAGCCAATCTTTAATGATAAGGCGGTCTTTATTTCCTAGATTCAAATAAGAAGTGCAACGTTTTAAAAGAATGAGTTGAAGAGTAAGATGTGCCGTGTTGCATTTCAAACTTCAACTCCTACATATCAGAACGTTATGACACACTATACACATC
>NZ_CAJGZK010000032.1 GCF_904846215.1 Psychrobacter glacincola
TAGCCAGCATAATGGTCCATGCTTTAAAGACACCGCGCTTCTCAGTCACTGCCAACGAATGCAGCAAGGCTAAACCGGCAAGCCAAGGCATCAGTGAGGCGTTTTCTACAGGATCCCAAAACCACCAGCCGCCCCAGCCAAGCTCATAATACGCCCACCAAGAGCCAAGTGCGATACCAACGGTCAAAAACCCCCAAGCCGCTAGCGCCCATGGACGCGACCAACGTGTCCATACTGCATCCAAACGCCCTTCCCACAATGCCGCCATACAAAAAGCAAATGGCACCGCTAAGCCCACATAACCCATATACAGCATCGGCGGATGAAAAATCAAACCAAAATCTTGTAGAAGAGGGTTTAAGTCAGCGCCATCTACGGGCAGATTGGGCAAGGTACGATCAAATGGCGACGAGGTAAAAATCAGCATCGCTAGCATCATGACCTGCACACCGGCCAATATCACGAGTACCCGCGCGCGCATCGACAACGGTAAGCCACGGCTAAAATAGGAGACCAGCGCGCACCACGTGGCCATGATGGTCATCCACAACAAGAGCGAGCCTTCGTGTCCGCCCCATGTCGCCGAGAGTTTATAGTACCAAGGCAACAAAGTATTAGAGTGCTGCGTGACATAGACGAGACTAAAGTCATTGAAATAAAAGCCTGCCATCAATGCAACAAATGAAAAAATCATGGCAGCAAACTGTGCCCACGCGAGACTGGGCGCGAGACGCTGCCAAGCAACGTGATCGCGCATGACGCCAACGGTTGGTAATACCACCTGCAAAATCGCCAATATAAAGGCGGCCAGCAAGGCAAAATAACCCAATTCTGTGATTAACATACGGTCTAACCCTGTTTACTCTAATATGATTTAAGCTCACTGTAACGGTTGGATTTTTATTATTGGAAACTATTGAAATTTACTGCTATCTCTAGCTCCAATTGTTTTCGAAGTGTTTTGAAAAGCGTGCCGAAAGTAATAGACAATCATAAATATACAACCATCTTTTGTTAGGTAAGAAGAATATTGAATTAGTTAACCGGACTTATAACAGCCTAATGCCATCTAAATAAGACCTAGACGATCACACCTGAAAGACAGGCGCGAATCCACCGCCTGGCGTACGGAAGTTAGTCACCTGACCTTGATACACACGCGCAGCAGGTAGTAACAGTTTTCCGCCATACGTATAAAGACGTATATCTACCTTTCTTGTTGTTACGATGTCATCAATTTTGAGTGATCTCTCTCCTGCAGGGACAAAGGTCTGTGCGATATAATCTTCATCCAGAATGTTTTCGAAGACGCGTCGAGTCAGTTTGCTACCGCGATAAACGCCTTTGCTTCCATGACCAGCAACTGGCTTAAAAAACAGTTGCCGCCGAGTAAGCCACAACTCTGCTGCATCGTCTCTTGATACAATCTTAGTCCTCGGTACAGACCTTTCGAGGCACTCCACTGCAGCCTCATCCAGACCCCAAGAGCGCAATATTTGGGAGTCTGATAGCAATGTCAGGTTTTGCTTATTGGCCAACATAGCATGTACGCGGGGATTGGGTGTCACTACCACAGCACCCTCTAAATAAGCCTGCTTAAGCAATACATGGTCAGGGTCCTCAAATGCAAAGTCGACAAGCCGATTGTAAATCATATCGATTTTCTGGCCATGGGCTGTTAACGTACCGTCGATATACTCGAGTTCAGAGGGATCAAGTATCACAGTATCAATACCTCTAGCTTGGAGCAGTTGACAGGCTAACTCAAACTCTAAGAACATGAACTGACTCTCGGGGTCATTGTCCACAATGGCTATCCGATTGGGCATAGCAACAGCGGACTGTCGCTGCCATTCCTGTTTGAACATGTCAAACACTGCTTCCTCGAACCTATCTAGCATTTGATTGGTTACAGCGCTTTGCTCTGAGGGGTTGCAACAGCGTTTTTGTGCGCGAGCGAGCAACACATTCAGAAATGCGCCACCGGCATTAGTATTGACCTCGATGAGCTGAGGTCCATCGCTACCCAAGTGAAAGTCATAACCCATGAGGGCCCCTATTGGGCCTGGGTCGAAAGCAGCTATTTCTGGTGCCCACGACAGCACTTGCTCTTGATACAATGGCATTTCGGCAGCTGACTCGATAGCCCTGACGATTCGCTCCATCGCCTCTATCTCTGTTTTGGGAACGAACACGGGTGTTGCTGAAAAAAGCTTATTAAGCTCGTTCGCTCCTATTGGATTGTTTCTAGTTTCTACCAATTGATCTTGAAGGCTTGTATTAAGCGCTTTACGATCAAGGGTAATGCAGTAGCACTCTTGGTTAAGTCGATTTGCAAGACCGTCATTTTTTTCGTTGTTATTAGTTGGGTGTTCCATTTAGAGTCCGTCGCTAAGTAGAGTACTCACGCTGACATACTCTAGTAAAAAGTAAAAAGTAAAAAGTAAAAAAGGTTCTTGGCGTGTTTAAGTAGTGCTAGCTACTTTCTAATGTTTCATTCCCTGAGACTAAATCATTATTTCGTTCATTTTTAATTAATATCTTTGCTAAGAGTAAACCCAGCTCAAATAATAGCCACATAGGAATCGCCAACAACAGCATTGATACACCATCAGGCGGTGTCACTACCGCGGCGATCCCAAAACAGCCGACTATGATATAACGACGCTTATCTTCTAAACTTTGAGTAGAAACGATTCCGGCCATTATCAGCAATAAGGTAACCACTGGAATCTCAAAAGTCAGTCCAAACACCATAAATAGCTTGAGGGCAAAGCTCAGATAACTGTCAATATCGGTCATTGGTATAACGTTCTGCGGAGCGAACATAATAAAAAATTTCAATACCCCTTTGAGTACGACAAAGTAGGAAAAAGCAACACCAGCATAAAATAGAAATATCGAAGATAGCAGTACAGGAATGGCAATTTTCTTCTCTTTTTTATATAAGCCGGAAGCTACAAATGACCAAATTTGATACAGGATATAAGGCATTGCTAAAAATGCGGCGACGAATATCGTTAAGCGAATGGGTGCCATAAAGTTTGACGTTATATCAGTGGCAATCATGGTCGAATTGATGGGTAACTGCGCCACTAATGGGTCTGATAAAAGATTATAAAGCTCGCGTGAAAATCCCACCAATACTAAGAATATAATTAAGACGACCACGCATATTCTTATTAAGTGCGTACGCAGCTCGATTAAATGTCCGGTAATAGGCATATCGCCAAGCGTACCTAACGTATCTCCAGACTCACTATTCTGTGTTGTATCTGTTGGCGCCTCAAACTCTATATCTGTTATTTTTTCTTGTCGACTTTTTTGCCGTTTAAATAGGCTCACTGATCCGCCTCCTGTTTAATGAACGAGGAGGTAGTATTCTGTTGATGGTCTTTATCATAAGGGGTGATTGACTGATGTGAAGCGTCTAGGCTTTGGTTCTGTGACTGCTCAAACTTTTGCATACTGCCACGCATTTCTGCTAATTCGCGCTTCATATCCGACTCGGTCTGACGGATTTTCGCAAGTTCATTTTGCATTTGTTGACGTGTTTCAGCTAGATCAAGCTCAGCTTCTATTTCAGATTGTAGAGTGGATACTGTACGGCGCAGTTTGGCATACCATTGCCCAGCGGTACGTGCGGCTTGCGGCAGTTTTTCTGGGCCCAATACGATTAAAGCAATGACGCCAAACAAGAGTAATTCGGAAAACCCAATATCAAACATAACAGTCACATATATTAATAGACTACTTAGTGCCGCTATTTATAAGCGGCGCGCTTCATACTTTAGGCTGGTCATCAGTGGAAATAGGGCTGATTTCCATATCATCAGCCTGATTACCTACACGCGTATTTAAATCATTACTTGCAGCTGGCGTACTATTTTCATGGCTAAGCACATGATTTTTGCGAGCATTCTCGGGTTCTTCATCTTTGACCGCTTCTTTAAAACCCTTCACCGCACCGCCTAAATCTTTACCTGCATTTTTAAGCTTGGCAGTACCAAATACGACCACCACTACGACCAATAAAATCAGCCAATGTGTAATAGAAAAGCTGCCCATAACGGTATCCTTATATTTTGTGATCTTGTTTAGACCAGTATGTGTCAGTGTGCTTTAGAACACTTTTTACCGTACCAGAATTATAGTTTCAAACGGCGCAATCGCAGCGCGTTAGCAATCACCGAGAATGACGACAAGCTCATCGCTGCCGCTGCTATCATCGGACTGAGCAGAAGCCCAAATATGGGATAGAGCACACCTGCGGCAATAGGAACACCAAGTGCATTGTAGATAAAGGCAAAAAACAGATTCTGTCTGATATTGCGCATGGTGGCGTGGCTAAGCTTATAAGCTTTGGCAATGCCCATTAAATCACCTTTTAGCAGGGTAATGCCCGCACTCTCCATCGCCACATCGGTACCGGTTCCCATAGCGATACCAACATTAGCTTGCGCTAGCGCTGGTGCGTCGTTGATACCATCACCCGCCATAGCGACCAATTTACCGCTGTCTTGCATTTCTTTGACGATACGGTTTTTATCCTCTGGTGAGACATCCGCATGAACTTCATCAATACCTAGTTTATTGGCGACTGCCTGCGCGGTTTTTTCGTTGTCACCGGTTAGCATCACAACTTTTAAACCTGCGTCATGAAGCAGTGAAATAGCCTCTTTAGTGCTTGGTTTAATAGGGTCAGCAACTGAAATAATACCAGCAGCTTTACCGTCTATAGCCACAAACATTACCGTTTCACCGTCTTTTCTACGGACATCAGCTTTAGTGGACAGCTCATTATCAAAACTATTTAGGCTTTCCATAAGCTTAGAGTTACCAATAGCGACTTTCTTACCATCGACCACGGCTTGTACGCCTTCGCCAGTAGTCGAATTAAAGTCAGTAGCTTTAGGAATAATGAGTGATCTTTCTTGAGCTGCTCTAACGATAGCTTCTGCTAAAGGATGCTCGCTAGCGCTTTCTACTGAGGCTACCAATGCGAGGAACTCGTCTTCATCTTGACCTACCTGCGCATCAATTGCGGTAAGCTCGGGCTTACCAGCGGTCAGTGTTCCGGTCTTGTCGACGACAATGGTATCGACTTTTTCCATACTCTCTAACGCTTCAGCATTTTTGATGAGGACGCCGTTTTGCGCGCCTTTGCCGGTACCAACCATAATGGACATCGGCGTCGCTAGACCAAGGGCACAAGGACAAGCAATAATCAGTACCGCAATCGCGTTAACCAAAGCATAGGTCATAGCGGGCTCAGGGCCGAATATCGCCCAGACAATAAAGGTTATGATAGAGGTGACAATAACAATAGGTACGAACCAACCCGCCACTTGATCTACCAATTTCTGTATAGGTGCGCGGCTACGCTGGGCTTCAGCAACCATTTGTACAATTTTAGATAATACTGAATCTGCTCCAACATTGACCGCTTCGACCAATAGCGTTCCGGTGCCATTTACCGTACCACCAGTCACTGTATCTCCTGCTACTTTTGATACAGGGATTGGCTCACCCGTCACCATTGATTCATCAACATTACTATTACCATCGATCACTGTACCATCTACGGGTAGTTTCTCACCTGGTTTAACCCGTAGCTTATCGCCAGTGACGACCTCATCAAGCGAGACTTCGACTTCTTCACCGTTTTCATCGACACGTCTTGCGGTTGGTGGTGCGAGCTCAAGCAAAGCTCTAATCGCACCTGAAGTTTGACTTCTAGCTTTGAGCTCTAATACTTGACCCAGTAGCACCAAGGTCACAATGACCGCTGCCGCTTCATAGTAGACTCCGACTTGACCAGAGGCATCTCTGAAACTGTCTGGGAAAATATCGGGAAAAAAGGTCGCGACAATACTAAAAATATAAGCAGCGCCTACGCCTATCGCAATCAAGGTAAACATATTTAGATTGCGGCTTTTTATAGACTGCCAGCCACGGACGAAAAACGGGGCGGCGCCCCAAAGCACTACAGGGGTCGCGAGCACTAACTCAGCCCATTGTAAGATCTTTGAAGAGATACCATACTGACTAAAATTAACTACGTTTAAGTCAAACATACCGCTCATCACATATATTAATAGCGGTACAGTCAACACGGTACATATCCAAAAACGACGAGTCATGTCGTCAAGCTCTGAGGTGTCCTCTTCACCGATAGTAAGCGTTTCGGGCTCAAGCGCCATACCACATATCGGACAACCGCTATTTCTAACGTCTCTCACTTCAGGATGCATAGGACAGGTATATACCGTGCCATCGTAATCAGCAGGTACTTTATCGTATTTACCGCCTTTAACAGATTTTACTCCGCTACTATCAGTATCCTTTCCATGACAACTGGCGTGACTATCATCTTTAGCAACTTCGTCTTCAGGTTTAAGAAACATGCCACATATTGGGCAGTCACTTTTTTCAACATCTCTTACTTCTGGATGCATAGGACAAATATAGACCGTACCGCTATAATTTTCCGGTATCTTGTCGTACTTATCGTCTTCGACAGAATTTACCTCATTACTATTATTAGCATCCGCTCCATGACAATGCGCATGACTATCTTCATGGTTGTTGGATTCAGCAACCTCGTCTTCAGGTTTAAGAAACATGCCGCATATCGGACAATCGCTCTTTTCAGTATCTCTAACCTCAGGATGCATCGGGCAGATATAAACCGTACCACTATAATTTTCTGGTACTTTATCGTACTGACCACCTTTGATAGATTTTTCATCGGCAATATGTTTCATAAAATCACTCCTTGAAGACAATAAATAAAGCTTTTAAAGCACAATCATCAACCTTTAATTGCTATTCATCTAATTACTAATCTAGATATCTCGAAAATTAAGTTTCAATTGGAACTTAATCTTTATTACGCAAATATTTGAGTAAGGCCATAATAGTCAATATCAGTACCGCAAAAACCAGTACTGTAAACAATAAGGAGACAATAGATTCTCCCCAACCCATACCGTGCATCGATCCATTCATCATGCCGTGCATAGTCCCGTTCATCATACCGTGCATCATAATAACCATTACAAGGACTCCTTATTTGTTATTTCCTTAGTATAAGTAATGATATAGTGCTAGTGTGTGAACGTACACCTCTCAATAGTCTGCTTACTTAATAACACCTAATACAAAGTGCTCAAAATTTGTGACTGCCTATTCCAACTCATCAATAAGCGCTTGCATCTCACCGATTTCACGCTTTTGTGCTTCGATAATGTCATCAGCAAGCTGGCGTACACGTGGATCTTCGATATCAGCACGCGAACTGGTCAAAATAGCAATCGAGTGATGCGGTATCATCGCCTGCATCCAATCCACTTGATCGACCGTTTGTTGTGATCTAACGCCCCATAAACCAAAGGCAAATAGCACGACACTAATCCCATAAACCATTAGATTGACCTTAGTCTTTTTATACATATTAGTCATAAAGGCGAGCATAATAATAGCCATCATAGCGCCCATATATAACGCCATATAAGCTCTGGTTTCGCTAAAATAAACGTGATCCCATTGATAAGTATTAAAATACATCATGATAAACATCACCACTGTCGATGTTAAAATCATGATTGTGAACTTTACATAAGGGTTCATTTGCTTCTGTTTATTATCCATATGGTTATTCATATTCTTGTCCTTAATTTAGTAAAAAGGCACCTAAATAAAGAGGTGCCTTTTTTTAGAGCTAGTGTTATAAACTGTTGTTACTTACATGGTTAACACTAGAACCAAAACATCACACCAGCAGTCAGACTATTAGAATCAACGTCTTCGTCCTCTTGACGACGTAAGTCTCGCGCATCACCCAAGGCGCTCTTGTAGCTGAAACCAACATAAGGCGCGAGCTGACGACTGAATGTCTCATAAGCCAGCCTAACTTCAGCTTCAAACTCATTAAATCCTTTAGTAATACCGTTATCGGTATCATCTTTACTAAAGGCAGTCAGCTCCAGCTCTGGTCTGACCACCCAACGCTGATCTAAGCGCCACTCGTACGCTGTCCCAAGATCAAGCTGGACTTGACCATCAGTATATAGATAAGCTCTTGCGTCAGTCTCAACGAAGTACGGCGCCGTACCAACAATGCCTGCCATGATTGCGGACTTATCGTTTTCAGTATTATAAGCAATACCCGCTTCTCCATTCCAGAAGATACCGAGCGGCTTCCAATAAGCGAGTGAGGTTAAGCTATCAATTTCTTTATCATCGTTAGTTTGAGCACTACCTTCACTGCGTAGAGTGACACGATTACTATCAGTACCGTACCACGTATCAAACTCAAAATCGATTTGGTCATTCTCAAACTGATAGCCCAAAGTTTCTACTGACACACCCCATAACGGTAAGCTACCCATCATCACAGGCTTACCAAAGCGACCATAGGGAACACCGTTCGAGTAGTCAGGGCTTCGAGCATCGGCTGGTGCTTCGCCACCTTGCATTCCTGACATGTCCATACTGCCATGATCCATGCCCGACATATCCATGCCACTATGATCCATACCTGACATATCGCCCGACATATCCATGCCACTATGATCCATACCTGACATATCGCCCGACATATCCATGCCACTATGATCCATATCTGACATGTCACCTGACATATCCATACCACTATGATCCATATCCGACATATCCATGCCACTATGGTCCATATCTGACATATCGCCTGACATATCCATGCTGCTGTGATCCATATCTGACATATCCATACCAGACATGTCCATACTGCCATGATCCATGTTCGACATCTCAGCAGCGTTTGCTAAAGGTGACATTAGTAGCATCAAAGATGACATGCCAATAAACGGTAGACCTACTTTATATATTTTCATAATAAGGCTCATATTCGAAGGTTTATTAAACAACGGCAACTTCTCTAAACATCCCTGCTTCCATGTGATAGAGCAAGTGGCAATGCCATGCCCATCTGCCAGCTTCTCCGGTGACATCAAAGCTTATCTTTTGTGCAGGCTGTACCATTATCGTATGCTTACGTACTTGAAACTCACCGTTAGGCATCCGCAGATCGCTCCACATACCATGCAAATGCATGGGATGATTCATCATGGTGTCATTGACTAAGGTAATACGTACGCGCTCGTTGGGCTTAATATTGACCGGTGCGGCATCTTTGAACATAACCCCGTCTAGAGCCCAAATATAGCGCTCCATGTTTCCCGTCAGATGTATTTCAATCTCTCTGGTGGGTTTGCGCTGCTCTGCCATTATCTCATCGCCGACAGAGCGCAACTGACTATAATTCAAAACCTTTCTATCAATGTTACGTAGATTAATACCAGGGTCATCAAGGTTCATACGCGGACTATCAACGCGCATATCGGACTTAAAGTCATATTCTGTTTTGGCATGTTTAGCGTTATAGCCATTCGATCCCATGGCGCCCATCATGTCGGCCATCGTCAGCCATTCGATTTTGTCCATAGCAGGTATCGCAGGACGAGCACCTTTTTTGGTAGCAAGCGTTGTCGCAACATAGCCTGACCGATCTATGTTTTGAGCAAATATGGTATGCGCGTCTTTAGTGGGCGTCACGATGACATCATAAGTCTCGGCCACCCCAATACGGAAATCATCGATATCGACGGGACTGACATCAATCCCATCCGTCGCGACGACTTTCATTTTTAGGCCGGGGATGCGTACATCAAATATCGTCTGCGCTGAACCATTAATAAAACGTAGTTTGACAGGCTGTCCAGCCTTGACAAGTTGCGTCCAGTTAGCCGCTGTGGTTTTACCATTCATCAGATAGGTAAAGGTTTTTTCACCAGACAGATCAGTAAAGTCTGTCGGCATCATCCGCATCTGATTCCACGTTTTGCGCTTATCAAAAGCCGCCTCAAGATCCGTAGCGGCAATATCGGACAATAGCTTTTTAAAGTCTGGCAGATGATAATTATCAAAGTCAGCACGCTGCTTAAGTAGTTTTAGCAGATTATGCGGATCGCGATGCGTCCAATCACTAAGCAGGATAACGTGATCTTCCTCGATAGGATAGCGTTCGCGCCCTTTAGGTTCAATCACAATAGCCCCGCGCATACCGGTCTGCTCTTGGAAGCCAGTATGCGAGTGATACCAATAAGTGCCTGACTGTATCAGTTTAAATTTGTACGTGAAGGTGCTACCCGCAGGAATACCATCAAAGCTGATACCCGGTACGCCATCCATCTCAAACGGCACTAAGAGGCCATGCCAGTGAATAGAGGTCGACTCATTCAGCTGATTATGGACTCGAATGGTGACCGTATCGCCTTCTTGCATCTTAAGCGTTGGCGCTGGTAATGAGTCATTAATGAGCGTCGCCGTGCTTGACTTGCCATCAACAATGATGGGTTTTTTGCTGACATAAAGATCAAACTCTTTGCCTGTCAGTATGGGTACTTTATGATCGGGTTTATCACTGTTAATGACGGCATTTTTTTGATTTGCACCCAACGCACTATTGGCAATGGTTGGTAACGTCGATAGCATAGACGCGCCAAGTAGCGTAGATGACCCTGTCAAAAAACGTCGACGGTTCAGCATGTTTTTATTATTCATAATGATGACCTAATTTAATTTGAGAGATGGTGGTTAAGCTTATAGTTATAATATTTCGATATTTAATAGAATCTACTCGCATCTAAGCCAACACTACAGCTGCTGCTGAGGAGACTCAATAGCAGCATAGACTTCTGTGGTGCCGTCTTTATTAAGCTGCATTACCTTATAAGGCATGAATTTACCTTCATACTCCATACCGGGGCTACCAACCGGCATACTCGGTACGGCAAGTCCAATAGCTTGTGCAGGAGGATTTGCTAAGAATTCAGCCATGTGTTTAGCAGGGACATGCCCTTCAAAGACAAAACCGTCGGTGGTAACGGTGGTATGACAAGAGCGCATTTGCTGTGGTACGCCATAACGCTCCTTAAATAAGGATAGATCTTCCACATCGTGCGTGGTTGCACTTAATCCATTGTTTTTTGCATAGCCTACCCATTCTTTACAGCAGCCGCAGTTGGCATCTTTATAAACCGTGGCTGAGACGTTTTTGAGTAATGATGACGAGCTGTTAACGGGAGCATTTGTAGGAGCAGAACTTTCATTTTGTACTTGTGCATTCTGGGTAGCAGACTGTTCAACCTTTACTGGTTGAGAATCAGAGCCACTGGTATTAGATTGGCTGCAAGCGGCTAGCGTTAACGAGAGTGACGATGTCACCACCAATAAAAGGACACGACCGGATAACCAGCTATGTCCATTAGAAAGCACATGTGTGTAATGTCTCATTAAATTACTCCTAAACGTCTATTGTTATGCTCGATATTCTAAAAACTTACACCCTATATTTGAATTCTTATGTACTTAACTAAAAACATTAAATGCAGCACTGTTCAGTACTGCATTATTAATAGCGACAACCGTGAGTTAGGAGGCTTTCATATCTAGAAAGTATTAATGCTGCATTCCAGATCCATCATCCGACATATTCATACCCATATCACCACCATCTGACATATTCATATCACCATCAAATGACATGTCCATCATATCGCCATCTATCCTAGTGGTTAGCATCGTGTACTGAGCTTCATCTAATTCAGGTAACGATCTAATAAAAGCAACCATTGCCCACATTCTATCGTCGTCATGAGAAGCACCCCATGCTGGCATTCCAGATGCCATAATACCGTGCTTGATTGCCCAAAAGCCTTGCTTTGCACCGTCTTCTGTTTGATAACGTTTGACAATATCAGCCTTGGTAAAGTTGGGCGGCTTTGGATATAAGCTCTCACTAAAGTCAGTTTGTGCCACTCCCGGAGACAAGTGACAGCCTGCACACATATCCTTATAGTCCGCGCCCCCAGAGCTGATATCGACCTTCTCTAAGTCTGGTACCACAATATCTTTACTGGCATTTTCTATGGAACGATTGCGAGCAGTTTCTAAAAAGCTAAACATCATTGGGCTATGCTCTTGGTCAGCTCCCACATTGACAACGCCACTAGTAACAACCGCAAACACGCCAACGATTGCCACAAATACGGTAAAGAGCGCACCCAATAAAAATTTCATATGTTTTCCTAAAACTTTATTTTCGTTAAGTGTTGACTGCTATTTAACAGAGCTAAAATTTTTAAGATTTACTGTCGTTAGTAACGCAGTGTTTTTGGTACATTTGCTTCATTTTACCCATGTTAGCCATCATTGCTTTCATAGCAGGATCGCTCATGTCCATCTTGCTATGATCCATTTTTTGCATCATTTGCATATGCTTTTGCATTTTTTCACAGTTCATTTGATCTTTTTCAGCATGCATTTTAGGGTCATGCGCCATAGCTGAGGTCGATACGACAAGAGCGATGGCCGTCATTGCGATTGATTTAGACAGTAATTTAAATTGTGACATGATTAATTCCTATTGTTTGGATTAAAGGTTATTGAGTTCAATAGTTGTTAAACCAGCCTAAATGATACATTAATCATTCTGACTGGTAGATGACGATAAGATTACAATTCTGTCATTCTCACCGCTTTAGATTTTAATGCGCGATATATTCATTTAATATGGCTTCAGCATTTCTATCACGATCGCTACCATATTTTTTTACAAAATACTTTTCAGATTGCAAATGTTGATCTTGATGTTGAACCTGACAAGCCACTCTGGCGTCGACATAACTTTTCTTTTGCTCTTTGGACATTTGTGCATCATTATGATCTGCGTTTCTTGCAAAACTAGTGAGCGCATCACAATTACCGAGAACAGAAGCATCTAAGTTTGTGGTATGCGCATTGGCCGCTGACATGCCCACTAACATCGATACTGAAAGCAAAGCTGCTTTTTTTAATGAACTATAATTTTTCATATAAGACCCTTTAAAGATAAATAACAAACTGTTTAAGTAGGATAATTGCTTTACTCGTAGAGGCAGTCTGTATCAGAGACAAGCCAATATGCGGCGTTGATTTAGAATACTAAATGGTGGCTGACAGCTAGATGACACGGATATTACATGTTCGTTAGGAACAGCATAATATTGTCATCTTCTTGTCATTAAAACCAAATACCAGCATCTGTCTCTATCCAAAGAACACTGTTATAACAAGGGTTCCTGATAAATATATGGCTGATAAGCTAACAATGTTAGTGATACGCTGTTGACAACTATAATGATATAAAGGTAAGCAACGATGAAAGTACTGTTAGTAGAAGATGAGAAAAACCTTGGAGAATATATTAAGAAAGGCTTAACTGAGGCCGGTTTCATCGTGGATCATCACATGACAGGTTTAGATGGCTATCATGCGTTAATGACTGAAGATTTTAGTGTGGTTTTGATGGATGTCATGCTACCTGACGTCAGTGGCTTTGAGTTGGTACAGCGCTACCGAGCTGCTGGAAAGCATACGCCAGTTTTATTTTTAACGGCTAAAGATGATTTAAGCGATCGGATCAAAGGTATTGAAATTGGTGGCGATGATTATCTGACCAAGCCTTTTGCTTTTGCTGAACTGATTGTTAGAATAAAAAGCCTATTGCGCCGTGCCAATCAATCTGATTATAAAAGCTCGGTCATACACATAGCTGATCTGAAAATGGATATTGCTAAACGCACTGTATATAGAGGCGATACCAACATAAAATTGACTGCTAAAGAATTTGCTTTATTACAACTTTTCTTAGAACGTCAAGGTGAGGTACTGCCACGCACTGTGATTGCCTCACAAGTATGGGACATAAATTTTGACAGTGATACAAATGTCATTGACGTGGCTATAAGGCGCTTGCGGGTAAAAATTGATGATGGATTTGATATAAAGCTGATTCATACGGTACGCGGAATGGGCTACAAGTTAGAGCCACTAGCTGTCGACGTGGATAGTGGCATGGGCGACGATAGTATTAATAAAGACAGTCTGACATCAAATGAGACATAAATCTAAGAATCGGCGTTGGTCACTGTTATGGCGAACTGTTTTTTTACTGACAATATTTGTTGTTATCTCTCAAGTTATTATTTATATATGGGTTCAGCGCTCTGTTAACGAGCACTTTGAGCAAATGGACTCAGAGATTATTACCCATGCAGCTTTTAACCTGCGTAAACGCATGGTGAATTTTAACGATCACATAGAACCTTTTACAGTGTCAAAGTCGCAAGCGCTAATTGATGCCAATCATCTACATTCTTCTTGGCTGGATTATGATTTAAAAACGTTAATATCAGACAAAAACGGCAATTTATTGTCCAGCGATCCCAGTAATTTCATCAATGATCTACCGGCAGATTTTAGCTTGTTACAACTATTGCAGGACTATCGCGATCAGCAGTTTATGATCAAGATAAATAATAGGCATTACCGAGCCATTATCATTACACATCAAGAGGTTTTGGCATTTATTGCTCTACCTATCAATGTGCATCATCAATATCTTATCCAGTTTAATCGCCAGCTGAGCTTGATACTTATCGCCATTACCTTATTATTGGTTTCAGTAGCAGCACTAAGTGTACACTGGGGTTTTGCTCCCCTAGCTACTATCGTACAAAAGATGAAAGGCATTAATCTTCAAAGGTTAGATGAAAGAATTGTGGTTGGCGATATGCCGTTAGAATTACGTCCACTAACGGAGTCTTATAATTCTATGATGGTCAAGCTTGAAAGTAACTTTGAATCATTATCACGGTTTTCAGACAATATCGCGCATGAGCTACGCACGCCAATAGCGACGCTGAGTACGCAAACGCAAGTCATGTTAACTAAGCCAAGAGAAAGCGACGAATACATTGAGCAATTGCATCATCAGCATGATACGTTAAAGCAGTTATCCGCCATGATTAACGATATGTTATTACTGGCAAAAACTCAAAAAGAGCTGAGTGATTCGCAAATCAGTCATGTCGATATAGAGAGCTTGATCACAAAGCTTATAGATTATTATGAGATGATTGCTGAGGATCGTGAGATAATCTTTGAAAAATCGGGTGATTTTAAAACAGTACTAGGTGATAAAGGCTTATTGCAACGGCTGTTTGCCAACCTGATGTCAAATGCGATTTATTATGCGGCTAGTAATAGCACTATTATGATATCCGCTACTGTCCTCACTTCAAGCACCTCGCTTAATGCGCCAAAAGACGATATTCAATCCCCAGAGCAGCTCTGGTTAAGAATAACTATGACCAACCGTCTAGACAAACCATTAAATCAGATTGAAGCCGATAAACTGTTTGAGCGATTCTATCGTCATGATAAAACGAATACGATGCATTCAGGAACAGGCTTAGGCTTAGGCTTATCTATTGTGCAAGCTATCGCCAATGCTCATAATGGCAAAGTTAGTATTACTATCAAAGATGAGTGTCTTTTTGAGGTTGCTGTAAAGTTGTTGATTGCCAGGTAGTAAATACCTTCATACTGTCTATGAACCGCTCAGATTAGATCGAAGGCGAGTTTACTTGGAAGGTCTCTCTATCCATAAGATGAGATTCTGACTTGCGATAGTTGTACTTTTCAATTGTTGGACAAAAAATTTCTTATATAAGCCTATTTCATACATTCTATTACCAATAATTATGATGCCTTTATGATGATTCATCCTCAGTATGATCCCGTAGCGCTTTCCTTGGGTCCATTGGAAGTGCACTGGTATGGGCTAATGTATTTGCTAGCCTTTGCTGCCGCTTACGGTTTGGCTTGGTATCGCAGTACCAAACGCGACAATTGGACCACCGACATGGTCTCTGACTTAGTCTTTTATGGCGCGCTTGGTGTCATCTTAGGCGGTCGTATTGGCTATGTGCTGTTTTATCAGTTCGGTGAATTACTCCAAAACCCTGCCTATATATTAAAAGTCTGGGAAGGCGGTATGTCTTTCCACGGCGGCTTTATCGGCGTCATGCTAGGTATGTGGTTCTTTGCCCGTAAATATAAAAAGACTACCTTTCAAGTATTCGATTTTATCGTTCCTTGTGTACCAACCGGCTTACTGTTTGGGCGTATCGGCAACTATATCAATGGCGAATTATGGGGTCGCGTCTCAGACGGTGGCTATAACTGGCTGACCTACTTTCCGCAAGCCGCGGCGTTTGATATGGAGCAATTACAGAGCAATCCACAATTGCAAGAATTGATGATTGAAGTCAATGGTCAATACATATTGCCTCGTCATCCATCACAGCTATATGAAGCCTTTGCCGAAGGTCTGCTGCTATTTATATTCTTATGGTGGTATTCATCAAAACCACGTCCACGTATGGCCGCCTCCGCTGTATTCTTACTAGGCTATGGCATCAGCCGCTTTATCATTGAATTCTTCCGCCAGCCAGATGCTGACCAAGGATTCATATTATTAGGTTGGATGACCAAAGGGCAAATCTTAAGCGCGCCGATGATTATCGCCGGCTTAATCATGCTGATTTATGCTTACAAACGCGGTATTTATGATTGGGGTAAGCAGTCTGCATATTAGAAATAAGTGTCGAGGTGCATGAACAAATAAATATAAATGCAGTTCTAACAAGATACATTCCATTTGCAGAATTAATACCTATGTTAGTACAAGGATTTTTATTCCTAAACCTAATTTTTTCATCAGATAGTGGAACTTCAAAAGCTAAAAATAAATTTGGATATGTAACTTTTTATGTCAATGTAACCTATTTTAGATGTTATCTGTCTTTAAAATAACCAATTTCTTAGAAATTAATACAAGGAACTACATGATGTATCGCAACAATTACGTAAGATTACATAGTTCCTTAGCGAATTAAAATTCATATTGACACTATAAATTAGTATATTATTTTAATAATTGGTTAAACCCTATATAGCATAATTACTTCACCCACTAAAAAAACGTTTGAGGATTAAATCTAAATTAAGGATTTAATCCTCAAACGTTTTTTTCTGCTTATCAAACAGGAGATATTGTTGTCAGGTTGGTCAGCTATATTCTATAAATGTTACACGAAATTACATTATAAAATAGGTATTTTTTATCATTTTATAAGCTTAAAAAGAGCTTTTATCAGATTTTTATTAGTGATGACATGCTTTACAGCCTATGCTAAAGTCCGATTTGTGTTTTGGCTAACAGTTTGATTTCCAATAAATTTATAAGGTTTTAGCGAAATCGTTGATAATGCCGGCCGCCTATGGAATAAGGGTTTGCAGCATAATTATTAGTCACCACAATGTGTATATTCTTGAGTTGTTGAGATTTAATTGACTGCTCTGTTATGGGCAACAGACCATTTTGAATTAACCGTAGGTATTAGATTTATGAAACAGGCCTTATTGATTTTGTCAGTACTGGGTATGGGCATAGCACAAACGAGTACTGCTGCTGTAACGACCTTTCAAACAAGTAATAATATAACCAATATTTCTGCGGCATCAAACTACAGTTCGTCAAAAAATATTTATAGCACCAAAAGTGGTGCTTATGTTTCTAGCAATGATGAAATCAGTCAAGCAATTAGCAACTTAAGTGCGCAGGCTCAACAAAAAGAGAAACAGCTTTCGTTATCAAGTAGCCGCTTATATGCTGAAAGACAACAGCAGCAAGTCAATACTATCCCTGATAGCAATTCAGCACCCGCTATCGCTGCTGCTCGCGCTTCACGAGTGGCTCTATCTAGCAGCTCTGGATACTGTGCCCGTTACGTACGTAAAGCACTACAATCAGCTGGTTATGAGTTCACTCCAAATCCTTCAGCCTATCAGTACGCTACTCGTGGCACACTTGAGAAAGCAGGTTTCAGCAAAATCAGCAATGATATGCCAACCCAAGTAGGTGATGTTATTGTCTATGATCGCTCATCAAAGCGTCCACATGGCCATATTCAAATTTTCGATGGTACAGATTGGATTTCTGACTTCCGTCAGAACAGTATCAGCCCATACAGTGGTGTCTATGCTTATACGACATGGCGTGATTCAAAATATGTGGATGACGCATCCGCATCAGATCGTAATATCTACCTTGCTATGAATGATAAATAAGACCTGAGAAGTCAGCACAACATATTTATTGCTTTACTCCAACCCAGTAGTGATCTTACTATAGTCTAATCTAAATAAAAACGATACAATCCTATTAACAATTGCATTTGATGAAATAAACGATGACTTATTCGATAGACTATCGCAAACAGGTACTTTCTAGCATCGCTAATGGTATGACCATACGAGAAGCTTCCCTGTTTTATGGACTTAGTACCAGCACCATTCACAGCTGGCAGCAGAAGTTAGTCCCTAAAACAACCAGAAATAAAGCACCAACTAAAATACCTGATGACGCATTGATTGAAGACGTAAAAAGATACCCAGATGATTATAACTACGAAAGAGCACGTCGCTTAAACTGTAGTAAAACGGGCATCTTCAATGCTCTAAAGCGACTTGGTATCAGTCAAAAAAAAGACCTTGGAGCACCCAAAAGCGTGTCCAATCAAAAGAGCGGAATATCAGAGTAAGCTTAATAGTTTTATTCAGCAAGGCTATCCCATTGTCTATATGGATGAAAGCGGCTTTGAGGCTGAAACCATTCGTTCTCATGGCTATGCACCGATTGGTAAACCTTGCATCGATAGCTACAACTGGCAAGCAAAAAAACGTACCAATGTCATCGGAGCTCTCTATGAAAAGATGCTATTTGCCCTAGATTACTTTGAGCAGAACATTAATGGTGACATATTCTACCACTGGTGCAAACACACGTTAATTCCAAGCCTTAAAACGAAGTGTGTGATCGTTATGGATAATGCTCGTTTTCATAAGAATAAACGTATCCAGAAGCTACTGAACAGACATGGCCATCGTATCCTTTGGCTACCACCATATAGTCCTGACCTAAATCCTATCGAGAAAAAATGGGCACAGGCTAAGTTTCTGCGCCAAGGGTGGATGGAGAATAATCTACCTAAACTGTTTCATGATATGGGCTGTATCGATTTTATAGTGAACTGACTATATCATTGCTGGGTTTTTTTGTGCTTAACATCAGGGTGTATTTAACCTTTCATGATTTGATCAGTCAGAAATAGACACTACTGATATCATTACTCATTACAAGAATTATCGGCAAGCGCGTTTAAGA
>NZ_CAJGZK010000033.1 GCF_904846215.1 Psychrobacter glacincola
TTCACATTCTCAATATCAGTCTCATTTTTTGTAGATAGCTTGTCTTCATTTTCAGTAGCCATTATCGACACATCTGTAAACACTTATCAAACCGTTGCTAAAAAGCCTAGAAACCACTCTTATATACGTTTTACGCTCTGTCCGATACGATGGTAGCTAAAGCTATTCTAAAACGCTTAAAACAGCCGATAACCGTCTCCTAACCTTTCGCTAATTAGTAGACGATCCAGCTGTACCTTCAATTAGGCGATTTCGAGTAGCTACTGTGATGATGAATAAATATCAAGCAATGAACCGTGGTCACTGTCCTGACTGTTTTTAGGTGGTGTAAAGCTGCTTGGTACCACCTCAGCTTTACTTTGTATTTTATTGGCAATTGCTTTCAAAAATTCACGGTGCTTTTTCAAACGAGCATATTTTTCATTATCGTGTGCGTCTAAAAAAATAGCTTGCAGTTCATGATTATCATCATCGTCTAATGCGTTGGCCAACCACTCCCCCAATATTTTATGTGCTTCAAGCCTGTCCTGATCAATCTCTTTTTTAAGAGCCTGTAATTGCTTAATCTTATTTGCGAATAAATCATCTGATATTACTGACATTACCTCATCCTTTTTTTAGCCAACTATGATAGAGTTGACCCTAGCAGTACATACATAGGTATGCAAGGTAGTAAAATACACAAGACCACATCGTTTCGTGGGCGCAGTAGTATTTTAACCCTCTGTTAAGAGCGAACTTAGGAGTTTGTGTAAAAAAGACCCACAAGGGGTACTATTTTTTACACAAACTCCGTCGTTCGGCAGGGGGCGAACCCCCTACAACCCCCAAAAAATCATCTCTCAATATTGGGTTTTTTTGCTATGAATAATAAAGGGTTTCATCTGTCGGTTAGCGCCGTTAGTAAGGCGAAAAATCATAGCGTGGTGGCAAAGTCGGCTTATAATTCTGGCTCAAAACTGGTTGATGAGCAGTCAGGAGTCGTCCACGATTACACCAGTAAAGCTAAAGACAAAATCTTAAATTTAGTAGACAGTGATGGTACTAAATACACGCAAGTTCTTGAGAAAAATGTGATGCATACGGCGTTGATAACGCCAACTCTTGCTGGGGATCTAGCAGTGACACGTGAGGGTTTTTGGAATGATATCGAACGCATTGAGACTCGTAAAAACGCGCAATTGGGTACTGAGATTGACGTGATGTTTCCTGATGGGATCACCGCGGATCAGCGTATAGTTCTGGCCGAGCGCTACGCTCAAACCTTATCTGATCGCTATAACGTGCTTGTCGATGTGGCCATTCATCGGCCCCACAGTCACGAGAAACATGTGGGGGAGGTTGAAGTGGTTGAGCTGACCAGTCGTAACTTTCATGCCCATATTTTACTCTCAAGCCGTGAGATAGTAGCGGATGTTGAGGGTTATGCTTTATCAGCACGCAAGAATTGGTTGCAGTGGTCAACGGAGGAGCGGTTATCTAAGGGGTTAAACGGACGCGGCGATGAGCTTAAATATCAACGCACCCTTTGGGCGGATATGGCCAATGAGCTACTGCCTAAGAATAAAACCATTAGTGAGAAATCCTACCGTGAGCTGGGCATCAATCGTTTGCCAAAAATGAAACTGGGTAAATCACTATATAAGGATATTCTCAAAGGCAATCGTTCAGTGATTCACGAGTACAACGAGACGATTGATGAGATCAATGCTTACATTGAAAAAAATGGTTTAGTAATTGAGTACGACGACAAGGGACGTATTGACCTAGAAAGCAATGAACAAGAGGTTAACGGCGTCACAATACATTATAAAAAGCGTAAACCCTTTGCGCGAATTGAGCTCAGTAATATCCGATTTGTAGATCCTGCCGTTGAACTTGAACCCGCTATCCCTAAAAGTAACAGTCAGACGCATAGTGATGCGGCCAATGATCACGCACTTGATGAGCTTTTAGCAATCTCAGCCGACTTTGTGAGTCAAAAAAAGATGGTACGCAGCGCCTTATTTTCAACCATTGATGCGCTGCATGAAGAGTTAGCGCACCAGTCTAAACAGATTATTACCATTGATAAAAACATTAAGAGTACCCAGCGGTTCACCGAGGAGGTGGGACAGGATTTTAGTGACCCCCGCCAAAAAATGATTGAGCTTGCTAGGCAGATAAGCACAAAAGAGCAAAGTGAGGCACTAAAGGCGGCTTTAGCGTTGGTTGAGGAGTTTAGACAAGATGATACCCTACAAACAGGCCGCGCTGTTAGCCGTCTTGAAGAGCAGCTGTCACAGATTGATAAAACGGTGCTGAACAATAAAACGGTTTTAAAAAAGCTGATCCCGCTTAATAATGAAGTCATTGCGGACTACAAAGGGTTGAAGGCCACGCTAAAACCCTTTGCCGCAAAGCTGAATAAACTGGCGACTGGCTTTAAAGCTCTTGATGAGATTGATATTGAAAAATCCGACTTATCCTTACAGTGGGATCAAGCGTTTGCGGATCTACAAGAGATAGACGTCACCAATAACATGGACACTTATCATAAGTTTGCCGCATTTGCAGATCTGGATGTTGAGCGCTTTAAATATCTTCAAAAAGAGCGTGAGGCGCTCAGTACGTTAAAAGCAGTAGAGGTAGACGCGGATGCTTACACTCGTTTAACGGCATTGACCGCTGATGTTAAAGCGTTTAAGACTGCCAATGATAACGACATCAAACAGTTAAAGCAGCAAATTAATACCAGTCAAAAAACCTATCAGCGCCTGTCGCCGTTTTATGAGCAGCGTATCGCCTTACTGGATCAAAGTGAAGCTGTGATTGTGCAAGATGATGACCTATACGATGAGATTACCCGTACCAAGACCACTCAATTGAACGCAGATCGGCTTGATGACTGGCGCAACCGTACGATGGTGCTTCACCACCAGCTCAATAAAGCACATGAGCAAGCAAAGCTTAAGGAAGAGGCTGAGCGCGCACGAGAGGAGGCTTTGATCAGGCGGCGAGAAACCTTACAACAGAGGCGGCAGCAGGCATCTCTTAAGCGTCAGCGAATCAATGAGACCAAAGCATATCGAGATCGATTTGACAATTTAGTGGTACGGGTGCGTAACCGCGTTAATACCCTTGATTTTAAGGCCGTTGATGCACCGATCGAAGCGATCAACGCGGCTGAGGCGGTTGCCGCACAAGCATTTATATTCACCACTCTAAAACGCGCTGACAGCTTTACGACACTACAAAAGAGTTTACGAGACACCGATGCTAAAAAAATTGCAACGCAGGTGCAGAAGGCAGCAACGACGCTATGGCAACAGCTTGAGCGCTTGCCTGACAATCAAGATAAGGTCGAGGTATTAACCCAGATCAATGAGCGCTTTGAGCACGTTCCTGCTATCACCATAGATGGGGCAACGCTCACACAAACTGTGACAGATCACCTGCAAAAAACGAAGAACGCCATCCAAGCGCATGAACAAGCACAAAGACGCCGCTACTCCTCACCACGCCCATTTTAGGCGGCATTATAATAATGAGTACCCCATGAATAAAGACAATAGCAATGAGCAAGACATACACGATCAACTTGTTAACCTAGTGACTTCATTGACTCCGGTCATTGGGGCCTTGCGTGAGCTGATTAAGCGAGCCGATGATGCGGTAGCGAGGCGGCTTGAGCGTTCGCTTAGCGGTATTGATAGCAAGGTGAATGAGGTGTCTTCTGCCATTGAAGAATTAGGTAGTAGCGCAAGCACGACTTCGCAGGCATTGAGCCAGTATCAAGAACTCGTGTTAAAGCAGCTTCAAGCAGCAGTGACGGCTTTCACTGACAATGAGATGCCGCGTCGTTATGATGACAAAATAGCGGGCATCATCACCGATATGAAACAGCAGATTGATACGGCTGTAGAGTCGGTCGTCACTGCTAAAAACGATAGCATAGAGGTACAAATCAGTACCATGCAAGGAGTTGCTGATAAACTTAGCGCAAGCGCTGACAATCTAGCCCTATTCACCAATCAGTACCAAGCTGGTCATAAGCAGATTATTGAAGATATTGAGACCTTTGAGACCACCACCAAAACGCGGATTGAGCAGGTCGAGGGTAGAGCTAGTAAAGACTTGGACAAAATTCATAAGTCCATTGAGACTATGAGTATTAAAAGGATTGCAGCCGCTGTCGCAGCGGGTACGATGGCTGTGATAATAAGTTTGGTGGCTCTGGTATTTTGGTATGTGCCAAGCTTTGATGAGATTGCAGAGATGAAATACCAGCAAGCAGAGCTACAGCGCGGCATCGATGAGCTTGAAACGGGTTGGAAACAGGCATTTGATAATGCTCAAAGTGCGCAGTTTATTTTGGCTTGTGATGTTAATAAAGAGCAGCCTGATGCAATCAGCTGGTGCGTTAGAGCAGACAGTAAGAGTGTTTTGAGAGATGAGAGAGGCTTTGTTTATTATAAAATAGCTGGGGTGCCGCGTGCAAAGCCGACTGAGTAAAGACGTATGGCAATAGTGAGCTATATTGCCCAAAAGTGCGTCTTCTGAAACATATAAGACTGAAAAAAGGCTTGTTTGATTGTCGTTATCTTTGTCTATATTAAAAAGCCAGATAATGACACTTTATCTGGCTTTAAGGGTTATTGTTTCTTGTTAAACAAGAAGTCTGTAAATATAAGCTAAAGTGACTAGGCTGCTTGGTCAGTGTGAGCTGTGACCAACTCTATAAAAGCAGTTTCAAGGGTGCTTAACGCATAATCGTCAACGATAAGACCGTCATCTAGCTGTCGTTGCACCCAGACATAAACCGCTTCACCATTATAAAGAATGGGGTCAACACCAAGTAGGGTTGCCAGCTGTACGCCTTGCTGTATTTGTAAGTTTAATAACAGCTGAGAGGCTAACGTTTTAGTCTGTTCACTAAACCATGTGCAGCTATTGAGCCGAGATAGATTGTTATTCATTGGTATTCTCCTATAGATTATTATGTGCATATAATAAGTAAAATGACTTACTACAGGTCAAATTATACCTATATTTTAATCTATTGCAAGAGAAAAATGACCTTCTATAGGTCTTTTTATACGTTTGAGGGTTATAATGTCTTATCAAAGAGTGTGCTTATTCAGGCGACACACTGCTTTTCTCATTTATGATTTCATATAAATCACCAACATTGATTCTAAGATACGTGCATAAAGACTCGATGACATCTAGGTCAACTCGGGTGGCTTCTTCATGATACATGCGAGTAATGGTGCCACGATTGATGCCAGTATCCCTTGCGACATCGGCAATTTTAAGGCGTCTTTCGCCCATGATGGTCGATAAGTGACACTTCACCATAGTGGTTTCCTCATTAACGATTAGTAGTTTTTGATTGGTGAGCGGATTATAACGAATATGAGCGGCTAAAGTATTCATTTTAGTAGCTCATATTGATATCGAATAGCGGCAATTTACCTAGTAGTATGCAGTTTATTATGCTGTCTTTGATGCAGGACGTCTATCATGATGGATATACGCTCGTTAGAAAAGGCAATGCTATTTTTACTATGAAACATTGCTATTAGTAGTGATGTGACGTACATTTTTAGTTATACTTATATACTTATATACTTATATACTTATATACTTATATACTTATATACTTATATACTTATATACTTATATACTTATATACTCAATGCATGCTACAGGGATCTGTATTTATGAAGGTAATCGCGGTATTAAATCAAAAAGGTGGCAGCGGCAAGACTACCATCGCAACGCATCTGGCTCGTGGCTTACAGTTGAAAGGCCATAGTGTTCTGCTAGTAGATAGCGATCAGCAGGGCAGTGCGCGTGACTGGAGAGCGGTTGATGAAGACAATCCGGTACCAGTGATCGGGCTTGATAGACCAACACTTGATAAAGATTTAAAAAGCGTCTCTGATAAAGATTATGTGGTGATCGATGGATCGCCGCAAGCTACTAGTCTGGCTATTTCTGCTATAAAAGCGGCTGATTTTATATTGATTCCGGTGCAGCCGAGCCCCTATGATATCTGGGCGACCAGCGATTTGGTTGATTTAGTGCAGCAGCGTATTGAGATGAGGGATGGCCAACTAAAGGCAGCCTTTGTCGTCTCACGCGCCATTCAAAATACTAATATTGGTAAAGAGGTTGCAACCGCGCTGCTTGATTATAATCTTCCGGTATTAGAGACCAGAGTGATGCAGCGAGTTGCTTATCCTAATAGTGCTGCCCTTGGTAAGACAGTATTTGATACCGAATCGCCTAGTAGCAATGCGATACAAGAGATAACCGCATTGGTCAGTGAGATTCAAATATTTTTTGGTGAGGAGTAAGTCATGAGTTTATCAGCAGGTCGTCCTAGTAAGAACGTTAAGGATCAATTGGCTTTATCGGATGTGACGGACAGTCCCAAAAAGACGGTACGCGTGAATTTTAATTTAGATGAAGATAAACACATTGCGCTCAAGCGGTACGCGCTTGAAAGCCGAAAAACGGTGACTGAGTTGTTGACTGAAATGATTGAGGAAAAGTTGGTTGAGCGATAGGTATAAAAAAGGGACTTTCCTAAACTTTGTGTAACTTCTTATACCCTATTAGCAAATAGAAGTTACACAAAATCCAGGATGGGCTCGTGGTCGATGCCAATCCGTAACTGGACGTCTGCTCTGAATCGTTTTATGATTATGTTTGATGACCGTATCAGCAAGCATTTAATCTAAACGGCAGTTACACAGAATTCGGGATGGTCTCAAAAGCAGCGACAACTTCTACTATTAAAAAAGTAGTCGTTAAACCTAAGGCAACCATTAACTTCTTACTATTTTCTTCAGTAACAACCGCATGGCTATGATCATGATGTTCTGACATAAAATATTTTCCTTATTCTATTTATGATGAGCAGAGATATTGGATAACAGCCAATATCTCTGCTGTAAATCGACTAATCTATTGGATTAAGAAACTTTTTTTTCATTTATCCAACGATAAAGCACGGGTAACAGCACCAAAGTTAGTAATGTTGAAGAGATAATCCCGCCAATCACTACGGTTGCCAGTGGCCGTTGAACCTCAGCCCCTGTTCCGGTTGACAGCGCCATTGGTACAAAACCCAGTGAAGCCACACAAGCTGTCATCAACACTGGTCTTAAGCGCAAAATAGCCCCTTGCCACACGGCTTTATGCACTGGATATTTGTCCCTTAATTCCTTAATAAAGGTCAGCATTACCAGTCCATTGAGGACTGCAACACCAGATAAGGCAATAAAGCCAATTCCAGCTGACATCGATAATGGAATATCCCTTAGCCAAAGGAACAGCACACCACCGGTCAAGGCAAAGGGTATCCCGGTAAAGACCAATAGACTTTCTTTGACATTGTGAAAGACCGCCATCAGTAAAATAAAGATAGTGATTAAAGCCAGTGGAATCACGATTTGCATCCGTGCTTTGGCTGAAGCCAAATTTTCAAACTGACCGCCATATTCTATCCAATAACCACTTGGCAAAGTGTATGCTTTGAGCTGTGTCTGTACATCAGAAACAAAAGACCCTAAATCACGCCCTTCAACATTCGTTGTAACCACAACTCGGCGTTTACCATTTTCTCGACTGACTTGGTTGATTCCTTCAATGGTCGAGACTTGCGCGACATCCGACAATAAAATACTGCCACCATTTGGAAGCTGAATAGGTAACTGGGAAACAGATGCGACACTACGGTCTTGCTCTCCAAGACGGATAACAAAATCAAAACGACGATCGCCTTCTAAAATCTCTCCCACGCTTTGTCCACCAATACTGGTTGCCACAAGGTCTTGAATTGAACGCACACTCAAACCATATTGTGCAGCCAAAGTTTTATTTACCTCGACATTCAGTAATGGCAAACCTGAGGTCTGCTCAACTTTCACGGCACTGCTACCCGATATTTGCTGAATGATTTTGGAGATTTTAGTCGCCTCAGTATTGAGGACATTCATATCATCACCGAAGATTTTCACACCAACATCACTACGCACACCTGAGATCAATTCATTAAATCGGAGTTCAATCGGTTGTGAAAATTCACTATTATTGCCTGGAATCGTGGCTAAATACGTCACCATACGGCCACGTAATTCATCTAAACTTTCTTTAGGATTTGGCCATTCTGAACGAGGCTTTAACATGATATAGCCATCTGAAATATTGGGTGGCATGACATCTGTTGCAACCTCGGCTGTACCCGTTCTGGCAAATACTGCCTTAATTTCAGGGAAACTCTTTAAAAGAAGTTTTTCAGTATTCTCCTGAATACGTAAAGACTCTTCTAAGCCTGTACTTGGTGAACGTAACTGTTGTATCGCAAAGTCTCCTTCACTGAGCTGTGGTGCAAATTCACTGCCGAGTTTGGTACTGATAAATCCCGTAATCACTAATAAACACAGTGCAAAAGTCAGCACAACTGCTTTGTATTGATACGAAATATCAAGAGTTTGCTGATATTTAGCTTTTAGCCATAACATCCAACGACTTTCTTTTTCTTGAATATCGCCTTTGACCCACAATGCCACAGCAGCAGGCACAAAGGTGATCGATAAAATAATGGCTGCAACAAGGGCGAGTACCACTGTCAATGCCATCGGATGGAACATTTTTGCTTCCACACCACTTAAAGCAAAAATCGGCAAATACACCACCAAAATAATAAGCTGACCAAAAATAAGAGGACGACGTGCTTGGCGGGCAGCCAGAAAAACTTCCTTAAAGCGTTCACTTTGTGTGAGAGGTCGTTTTAACAGTTGCTGTGTATGGGCTAAACGCCGGATACAGTTTTCGACAATCACCACAGCACCATCGACAATGATGCCGAAATCGAGTGCACCTAAACTCATCAGATTGGCACTGATATTTTGCTGTGCCATCCCGGTTAAGGTAAACAGCATAGAGAGTGGAATGACACAGGCAGTAATCAAGGCAGCACGGATATTCCCTAAAAACAGGAACAGAATGATGATGACCAGGATTGCTCCCTCTACCAAGTTTTTCTGAACGGTTTTAATCGCCTTCTCAACCAAGGTAGTACGGTCGTACACCGTTTCAATCACTACCCCTTTAGGCAAACTATTCTGAATATCTTGAAGCTTGGCATCCACAGCTTTAGAAACAGTCCGGCTATTTCCACCCATCGCCATCATGGCAATCCCTAAAACGGTTTCTTTGCCGTTATAGGTTGCCCCACCGGTTCTTAAATCATGCCCAATAGAGACTTGCGCAATATCACCAACCCGAATTGGGCTGCCATTTGGGCTACCCAGCATGGTGTTCTCAATATCAGAAAGCCCATTGAATGCACCCGGTACACGTACCGTCAGTTGCTGACCATTGTCTTCAATATAACCTGCACCTCGGTTCTCATTATTTTGCGCTAAAGCCTGTTGCAGTTGTTCTAATGAGATATTCAGTTGCTGCATCCGGTTTAAATCGGGAGAGACCACATAGGTTTTTTCAAAACCACCAATACTGTTGACCTCTGCAACTCCCTTAACACGTTGCAGTTGAGGACGCACAATCCAGTCCTGAATCTCACGCAAATCCATCGGCGTGTATGCAGTTCCATCCGGCTTTTTCGCATTCGGATCTGCCTTCAGTACCCATTGATAAATCTCACCGAGACCCGTAGAAACGGGGGACATCGTCGGTGCGATTTGTGCAGGCAACTCAGATTGCGCCTCCTGTATCCGTTGGTTAATCTGCTGACGGGCCCAATAAATATCAGTCCCATCTTTAAAGACAATGGTGACTTGAGAGAGTCCATAACGGGATATGGAACGGGTAAGCTCCAGATCCGGAATGCCAGCCATGGCATTTTCAATGGGATAGGTAATCCGCTGTTCGACTTCAAGCGCAGTAAAACCCTTGGCTTGAGTATTAATCTGTACTTGGGTATTGGTAATATCGGGTACAGCATCAATCGGGAGTTTCTGATAGCTATACACCCCGACCGCAATCCAGGTACAGACAAAGAGCAACACCCAAATCGCATTTTGTATGGAAAACTGAATAATACGCTCAAATAATCCTTCAGGACGAGGTAAATCTTGATTAATGCCCATGACCGGCCTCATCTTTTTCTAATTCAGATTTCAACAAGAAACTGCCTTGAGCGATATACTTCTGCCCTTCAGTCAGCCCAGAAATCACTTCAAGCCATTGTCCATCACTTGAAGCCTGCCCCAATTGCACTTTCTGTGCTTTTAAGTGGACTTGACCTTTTTGTTCTGAATCTACGATGAAAATACTGTCTTCACCTTCAATACTTTGCAGCGCAGACTTTTGAATCCGAAGGGCTGATTTTGCTGTAGCTTCCGGAATCAACACTATCACTAACACATTAGAACGCAACTCAGTAGCTTGCGCATCGAGTTTTGCGCGCACCACCAGACGCCCTGTTTGTACATCTGCCTGAGAGGTTAAGCTTTGTACAGTAGCTTTATAGATTTGATCTGAATCATTCACTTTAAAGTCAATTTTTTGCCCGGCTTGCAGTTGACCTGAGAATTGATTCGGCAAATTAAACTCAAGCCATAAATCTTTCAGCTGTTCAATGACAAAGAGCTGATTAGCCTGTTGCACATTTTCACCGACCACAATATCTTTTTGACTGATCACCCCAGAGATCGGTGCTTTAATCAGAAAACGCCCATTGTTATTGCCACTTGCACCTAATGCATTTAAACGTGCTTGTGAGGACTGGACAGTAATCTGCGCTTGACGGTAGGCATTTTCGGCACGCTGGTAATCCTGTTTGGCAGAAACCCCCTGTGACCAGAGTTGCTGTTCGCGCTGGTAATCTTTACGGGCCAAATCCAGATTCACCTGTGCCATACGCAGATTTGCCTGTTGGTCGATCAGTTCAGGCACGGTTAGTACAGCCAGCGTTTGTCCTTTTTGCACGCTCTGTCCTAAAGCCACATTGATCTGCTCGACATGACCACTAAAATTAGGCGATATATGCGCTTGTTGATCGGTATTCACCACCAATTTACCTGGCAGGGTTGTCAGCTTTTCAACCAATCCTGTGGATGCAACAGCAACTTTTAAACCTTGTTCAACCATTTGTTGGCTGGTCAGTTGTATTTCGCCTTCTTCAGCATGTCCTTCTTCAGAACTATCTTCATCAGAATATTCGGCATTTCCCTCATCATAACCACGCCCCTCAGATTCAGTTTTTTTTGAACTTAACCAAATAGCCAGACTGACCAAGACCGTAATCAGAATCAAAATTGCAATCATGAGAGACTGGGATATTTTTCCGTTTTGCTTGGCGTTCATTTTATCGTGCTCCCCCATTGATTAAATTTTGCGATGCTTCGACTGCCTTTTTATTCAGTTGTGTATAGGCATCCGAACGGCTAATTTCTTCATAACTTGTGCCAATACTGAGTGCCTCAGCTGCTAGGGCAGTTTGCCAAGCTTGACGTAGAGTTTGTAATTGACCCAATCGAAGATTCTGCAGTTGGGTGGTTGCTTGCTGAACGTCGGTAATGGACAGTTTCCCTGCCTGAAACCCTAGTAAAGTACGGCTCTGAACTTTGGTCGCCAAAGTAACTTGTTCTGTTGTGGCATCGAACTGGCTACGTAAACCTTTGAGCTGATGCATGCTGTTGGCAATATCGAGTATTTGTTGCTTCAGCTCACGCTGCTGCTGTTGGTTCAGCAATATTTGCTGTTGCTGGACCATCGGGATCGCATATTGCTGGCGATTGAAAATATTCAGTGGAATAGCCACGCCGATTGCTAAAGTCGTATCGTTGCTTTCATTAGGGGTTTTGCTACGTTTCATGCCTACATTTAAAGTCGGATTGGGACGTGCCTGAATTCTTAAATTTTCAATTTGATGATCCGATTGCTGAATGTTCAAGGCATAGAATTTTTCTAGCCACCCTTCAGCAATATACCGTTGCACAGTTTGGAGACTTTGCTCTGGCCAAGGGATAGCGGTTTTATTCAATTGAAGATGTGAAGATGTTTCTCCCCCCCACAAATTAGACAGCTGACGACCGGCAGCTTGTTTATTCAGCATCGCTTGCTGATAAAGTCGTTGGATTTCTAGCGCTTCAATTTGGGCACGCTCAAAATCAACCAGGGCAATACTGCCTGCCTGATAGCGTTTCTGGGCACTGTCCAGATTGACTTTACTTGTTTTTAACTGTACTGAATAAGCAGACTGCTCAACCTCAGCAAGTGCAAATTGCGACCATGCAAATTTAACAATCAGTTGGCTTTGTGCCTTCCATAATTGCTGTTGCAATTGGATTTGTTGATTCGAGGTATTGGCAATCACCCGGTTCAGCTTACGCTGACCAAATAGATCTAGAGGTTGACTAACGCCAACATTGAATTCCTGTTCTTGACCTGAGCCAAAGCCAGACTGTTCTAAACTTATACTTGGATTCTGCCATAACCGACTTTGCTGAATATTCAATTCAGATATTTGCTGAACTTGTTGCCACGGCTTGTCTTGAGTCTGGTAACTTTGTACTTTTGCTAAAGCGGATTCAAAGCTGGTAACGTTTTCAGCATAGCTATATTGCATAGCCGCTGCACATATACAAGCAACCAAGCTATGACGCAAGAGTATAATTGATTGTGAAGACATGATTTTTCCCACTTATTTAAATAATAAAAGTGGTGGGAATGTTTTAGGCTACCCCACCATGAGCGGGGAAAATTCGGGAGGTAGGCTTTGTTGAAACAGGTCAGGAGCCTGATAGCTGTTTTTCCAATGAAATTGTGGATTCACTTTAACTTCAGAGCTTGGATGAAACACATCTACTTTTTCATTTTGTACAATCAAATGCATCATCGATGGTAGATGATCTTGATGATCTTCACCGATTTCTAAATCGCTACTGAATGTTTTTATGTTTTCTGACTGTCCATTATGATCGTGTTGACGACTATCGCTGGCACACAAGGTATTTTGGTGATGACCAAAATGATAACTCTGCTGTGATTGAGGCTGTTGTTCATGGACACAAAAGGCCGCCGCCACATTCCAAAAGCTTTGGAACATGAACAATCCAACCAAGACTGTAATCCATGTAGTAGAACGCATCATCATAACAACCGAAAAATTTGTACCAAGTATAAGGCTTAGAGCCACTCCAAGGTCAAGCTTAATAAATTAAATTAAACATTCAATGAACACTGAATAGCCGGCACTTTTGCAAATTTACCTTGTCTCTATAAGCTCACATCAATTTCAGGTAAGAATAACAATAGATAGTGAACCGTACCGGGTTTGTCGGAGACTTTTTATTTAAGTTAGGCCACCTGACCTAACGGGTTAATCTTATCATTGTACATTGCTTCAAACTCAAAAGGCAATTTTCCATGAGAGTTTCCCAAACTTTGTGTAACTGCTTATAATCCACTAACAGGAGAATAAGCAATGACTAACCAATCTGACATCAAGAAACTGGCTGAGCAAATGGCCAGCAGCATGAAAAGCTTCGATGACATCAAAGACTTTCAAAAGCAGCTCATGCAGTCCTTCATCGACACTGCATTTACACTCTCCTAAAACCATTTAACAAAATCTATGACTATTTTACTTTCCCTTACATAATCGTCCTAGTGTATATCTTTTTTTTTGATTAGCCTATTCCTAAATCAATTGACTTTAGGGAAGTATGATGAACGATATCCAATTTTCAGATTGCGCAAAGGCATGTATGAACTGTTACCTTACCTGTGCCAGTTGTGCAAATGCCTGTCTAAAAGAAGAAAATCTGGAGATGATGCGAGAATGTATTCAGCGTTGTCTAGATTGTGCAGATATTTGTCAGCTCTGTGCTCGTATGCAGCAAACAGAATCTCCTTTTATGAAAGAAATTTGTGAGCTTTGTGCCAAGGTTTGTGAATACTGTGCAGATGAATGTAGCCAACATGAGCATCAATACTGCCAGCAATGTGCTGATGCTTGCCGTGAATGTGCCGTCGAATGTCGAAAAATGGTTGCCTGATAAATAAAAGAATTAGTTGAGTTTAGGATTTACTCAATGAATAGCCAACGTGTTAGTTGTTAGTGGGTCAAACCACTAACAACTCGCAAAAAATGGCTGAATTTGTGGACGTTGTTTTTGCGATTCGATCCAAAGAGAGTACTTTGATTGAACGCGCATGAGTAAATCAGCACTAATACCTAAAGCATCGTGCAAACGTAAGGCTACATCGGCTGTTACTGGGAGGGTGTAAATAATTCTGTGTAAATACAGTTTTATTTACACTCTCAACTGTATTTACACAGAATTATTTACACCCTCCCCCTGGGGTATAGAATATCGAACTTTCTTACTTTTTAGAGTAACTCAGCTGCTTGTAATGCTATTTCTTTAACATCTAAGCTAAGGGCTAAATCTGCATTGATCAAATCTTCAATATCGAAAAATCTAGCTTCTAGGGCGTCATCACCTGCTAGAGGATCACCAGAAACCCAAATACAAAGTACGGCTACAAGAACAAAATGGTGACGCAGCTTACCACTACTATCAAAGTCAAACGCGTCTACAGCGTTAAATGTCTTAAAGGCTTTTGATACAATGCTTGTCTCTTCATAAAGTTCACGAACGGCAGCATCTTTAACAGTTTCCCCACGTTCAATTTTACCACCGGGAAAACCCCATCGACCTGCATCGGGTGGGTTAGCACGGCGTACTAAAAGCACCTTTCCATCTTTAAAAAGTACTCCAATAGTAGCTACTATTGGACGTAGGCTCTGTGGTTCGTATTGTATTATAGGTTCATTACTTAGTATATTAGACATAAAAACTCAATTGAGAATAGGACATAGAGGATAGCTTAATATTCAAGTCCTCACTAGGGAACCGAACCAGTGAAAGCGCCTGACAATCTACCATTAGACTATACCCAAAACATAAAACCTTTAAATGATAATCTATCTATCATTAGACTTTTTTATATTATTAAATGATAGTAATATCTTGTTATTATCAATGAGCACTAATTATTAAGTCTAAATAATAGAGGTGGGTTATGACTGTTCGTATTTATGTGAGAGTCAGCACTAAGGATCAAGACGCTACCAGAGCATTGGCTGATTTGGTGGCTTTCAGTACAAGTTATGATGATAACCATGTTGAGTACGTCGAGCATTTCAGTGGTACAAAGCTCGATAGACCATTATTAGCCAAGCTGCTAAAGGACGCTGAGCAAGGCGATATTCTACTGGTTGAAAGCGTGGATAGATTAAGCCGATTATCTCAAGATGATTTTGCAATTCTAAAGCAGCGTATCAAAGACAAAGGCTTGCGATTGGTGGTGGCTGATCTACCAACGACGCATACAGTTAATAATGGCATGACAGGTGAGATCCTAACAGTGATTAACCATATGCTGATCGACTTATTAGCAACGATGGCAAAGCTTGATAACGACAAGCGTAGAGAGCGTATCAAGCAGGGATTGGCTAACAGTGGCTATAAGCCCTCCGGTAAGAAGCCTAATACAACGAAACACAATCGTATTAGAGAATTAGACAGTCAAGGCAATATGACAAAAGAGGAAATCGCTAAGGCAGTTGGTGTTGGCGTAGCTACTGTTTACCGGGTGTTAAAGCCAGGCTCATAGCTGAGGTATTTTATTTTATTTTTGTTCATAAACAGCTGATATATAAGGCTTTACACGCGAGGCAAGAAGGCTTTATTTGCAGAAATAGGTACTCTATTACTACGTAGCTGTGTTAAGAACGGTGTATTTTCATCATTCAATTTCGTTCAATTATGCCCACTTAAAACGCCCTTCGATCTTTATCTAAAGACATCACAGCGTCATATAAAAATCGATTTAATGCATTGAGGCTTCATTATAATCATTATATTGCATTCATAATCGCTTTTCTGCAAAATGGCTTATCTATAATCGCTTGAGCCACTCATGATGAACACCCCTACCTCAGACCCTATTGGCGCAGCATGGCTTATCCGTTATGCAAGCATCGAGCTGGTTGCCCCTTTATATGTCAGCAGTAGTATCGGTGGGCGCAGGCAAACCTATAAAGACGGTGATGTCATCCATAACGCTTATCAGGAAACTGCGCGGCCACTGGACACTATCATTGCGCACTTACAGTTTCACATGCGTCATGAAGTGCTGAATTTAGAGTTACTGGTTCGTCTATTTGAGCAGGTAGGTGCTGATGACGTACAAGCATGGGTAAACGCTGAGCCCACAGGCAGCTATGCCCGTAGAATGGCTTTCTTGTATGAATGGCTCATGGGTCAGCAGTTAGCAGTACCGAGTAATTTAGGCGGTAACTATGTGGATGCTCTAGATGCTAAGAAGCAGGTTACTTCAAGCCCTGCGCATGTCATCAAGAATGCTCGTTGGCGTATCAATGACAATCTTGCAGGAACCCGTCATTTCTGTCCTCAATTGGTGAAAACAGAGGCCTTTACGCAAGCCGCTGCACTCGATATTGCCACAATGGTTGACAAGCTGAACGATGAATTTGGGCAAGACTTACTGATGCGTACCTCCGTATGGATGACATTACGAGAGAGTAAAGCCAGTTTTACTATAGAAGGTGAAGGGAAAGAGTTAAAACGTATTGAACGTTTCGCCGATGTGATGGCACGGCGTACCGGCAAGGGCGATATTCCGCTTGATCCTGAGTCGCTAGCAGAGTTGCAACAAGACATATTGGGTAGTAAAACTATTATTCAGCAGTACGGCATCCGTCAATCACCAGTTTTTGTGTCGCATACTCAGGTCAATGGCTTTAAAGAAATTGTGCACTATATCGCGCCACCTGCTGATGACATTGCTAACAAGCTAGCAGGGTTACAGGTATTTATGGAAAAGACTGAGGGACAATCAGCACTGATGCGTAGTGCGGTTGCCTCCTTTGCTTTTGTATATATTCATCCGCTGGCGGATGGCAATGGCCGTGTACATCGCTTCTTAATTAATGACGTCCTCAGGCGAGACCAGGTCATTCATGAGCCGATTATCCTACCTATATCACAAGCCATTGCTGAGCATCCCTCAGACCGTCATGCCTATGATAAAATTTTAGACCGTGTCTCTGTGCCGCTTATGAAGCAAATCCGTGATCATTACAGCTTTGATAAAAAGGCAGTTACTTACCCTGATGGTATTCGCTCAAACTTAAATTTTGAAAATACTCACCTGATTCAACCTGCATGGCGCTTTATGGATCTAACGCCTCACGTTCAGTACTTATCAGGACTGATTGCTCATGTTATTGAAAAAGAGATGCATAACGAGTCACAGTACCTAAGACAACATGACCATGCACGACTGGCGATAAAAGAGATTATTGAGATGCCCAACAGCTATGCCGATAGAATCATTCGCAGCATGCTACAAAATAAAGGTGCTAAAAGTAATAAGCTACTTAAGGATTATCCGTTTTTGGCAAATGAGGCAGTTTGGGATGACATTTTTGCTGTCGTTGTAGAAACCTTTAAAGATGAGACAGATGATTTGAATAGGTAGGGGAAACCCTGCTATACGCAGGGAAGCCTACTTTGATAATCAATCTGGTATAAATATCATCGTTGCGATGATGATTCGGCTATAAGAGATTCGGCTGAAATACCATAGCCTAAAACGTAATCAATATTTTTCTTGACCCTATTTACGCTAATAAACTACTTAAAACAGACTGTATAAAAGGAACTGCTGATAACAGACCATTTTAATTTGACAAGCCTTGATACAGATAGTCAAAATGATTTTGAGTATTTGAGTATTTGAGTATTTGAGTATTTGAGTATTTGAGTATTTGAGTATTTGAGTATTTGAGTATTTGAGTATTTGAGTATTTGAGTATTTGAGTATTTGAGTATTTGAGTATTTGAGTATTTGAGTATT
>NZ_CAJGZK010000034.1 GCF_904846215.1 Psychrobacter glacincola
CAATCCAATTACAAGACGGAACAGAGATGGTCATGCCTGGCGATAACGTTGAGATGGGCGTAGAGCTTATCCACCCAATCGCTATGGACAAAGGTCTTCGCTTTGCTATTCGTGAAGGCGGCCGTACTGTAGGCGCTGGTGTTGTTGCTACTGTTCACGCATAAACAGCATATTAGATAGTAACGCTAGCAGAGCAATCTGCTAGCGTTATCTAAAAAGCCGTTCTCTTGGTTGAGAACGGCTTTTTTGTGTAAACTGTTAAGTAATCAAATGCTTATGTATATACAGTCAGTGAAAAGTAATATCGACACATTATATACGGCTGGTATTAATTTTTGCTTGCTTGCTTGCTTGCTTGCTTGCTATGCCTATCCATACAGAGGCTGCAAAAAATTTATACCAATAGTAGCGCGTCTTTTGTAGGTTATTTTGACTACCACTAAGTAATTGCCAACATTAATGCTAATTGCTGTAAATTATTTCTGATATTCTTCGTTTTTATGTCTAACTAGACCACCAACTAATATTAACCAGATAAAATATTGTCTTAAAACTTGCATTATCATTAAAACCTTGTATAATTATCAGCCTTAACACCCCTAGGCGATTGGCTCAATTGGTAGAGCATCGGTCTCCAAAACCGAGGGTTGTAGGTTCGAGTCCTACATCGCCTGCCATCTTCTTATCACATCTTTGTCACACCCCACCATCTCCGAAGTGAGTTCTCTATGAGCAATAATCAAGATAACCTCGAGACTAAGTTATCTGATGCCAAGGCAGTTGCTGGTGGAATGCTGTCCAAAGGTCAGCATGTTTCAGCCGGCAATCAAACGACTGCTGTTGAGATTGCTAAGACGGGTTCAGTAAAAGATGTGATTTTGTGGCTACTTGCTGCAGTTGTTTTAATTGGTGCAACGTTAGTTAATCAATATCTGCCTGGCTATTGGCAACCTGCCAATGATCTTTGGGTACGTATTGGTATTATTGTTGCCCTTTTTGTGTTTGCCCTGTTATGTCTTGCAATGACGAATCAGGGCCGTGCATTTAAAACTTTATTGAAAGACGCTGCTGTAGAACTACGCCGCGTTACATGGCCTGGCAAAGATGAAACCTTCCAATATACATGGCAAACGATTGTCATGATTGCAGTTGTTGGTTTATTGGTTTGGCTATTAGATAACTTTTTTAATTGGTTCGTTGGTATATTTATTGGTTAATGGCGCGTATTAGCGACTGTTTGCCCAAATTTATGGATAACGACTTACTTACAATGATCAGGAGCGTGATATGCGTTGGTATATTGTCCAAGCATTTTCAGGATATGAAAAGCAAGTACAGCGTTCATTAACTGATCGTATTAACCGTAGTGAATTCGCTGAGTTTTTCGGTGATGTATTGGTACCTACTGAAGAAGTCGTCGAAATGAAAGACGGCAAAAAGCGTAAAAGTGAGCGTAAGTTCTTTCCAGGATATGTTTTGATCCAGATGGAAATGAATGACAATACTTGGCACATCGTTAAAGATTGCCCACGTATTATGGGCTTTATCGGTGGTACGCCTGAAACGCCAGCGCCTATTACACAAGTAGAAGCCGATCGCATTTTAAATCGTCTCAATCAAACTGAGGCTGACCCACGTCCTAAGACGCTATTTGAGCCGGGCGAAGAGTTGTTGGTCATCGATGGTCCATTTACTGACTTTAAAGGGTTGGTTGAAAAAGTGGATTACGAGAAGTCTAAGCTACATTTGACGGTAAACGTATTTAATCGACCGACTCAGGTCGAGCTTGAATTTAGTAAAGTTGAGAAGCTAGACTAAAGCAGTAAAACATTCATTAACCGGGGAGCTGTTAGTCAATTAGGTATATATACAAGATTGATTTGGCGCTATTACCCATTTAGGAGAAAATCATGGCTAAAAAGATTGATGGTTACATCAAACTGCAAGTCCCTGCAGGTAAAGCAAATCCTTCACCACCGATTGGTCCAGCATTGGGTCAAAAAGGCGTGAACATCATGGCGTTCTGTAAAGAATTTAACGCTGCGACCTCAAACCAAGAGCCGGGTCTACCGATTCCTACTGAGATCACGGTATACAGCGATAAATCTTTTACCTTCATCATGAAATCACCACCAGCTGCTTACCTTTTGCGTAAGGCTGCTGGTATTGCTAAAGGTTCTGGTACACCAAACACCGCTAAAGTCGGTAAAGTTAACCGTGCTCAGTTAGAAGACATCGTTAAGACCAAAGATGCAGATTTGACTGCTGCTGATCTTGATGCTGCTGTTCGTACCATCGCTGGTACTGCACGTTCAATGGGTATTACCGTGGAGGGTGTGTAAATGAGTAAACTTACTAAGCGTCAAAAATTAATCGCTGAGCGTGTAGAAAACGAAAAGTTATACACTCTTGAAGAAGCGGTTCAAATTCTAAATGATTTGCCAGCGCTAAAGTTCAAAGAATCAATTGATATCGCAGTAAACTTGGGCGTTGACCCACGTAAATCTGATCAAGTGGTTCGTGGCGCGACCAATTTACCTGCTGGTACCGGTAAAACGAAACGCGTTGCTGTATTTGCTCAAGGCGCTGCTGCTGAAGCCGCCAAAGAAGCGGGTGCTGACATCGTTGGTTTTGAAGACCTAGCTGAATCAATCAAAGCGGGCAACATGGACTTCGATATCGTTATCGCCGCTCCTGATGCTATGCGCGTTGTTGGTCAGTTGGGTACTATCTTAGGCCCACGTGGTCTAATGCCTAACCCTAAAGTCGGTACAGTGACGCCTAACGTTGCTGAAGCGGTTCTTAACGCTAAAGCCGGTCAAGCACAGTACCGTGTAGACAAAGCAGGTATTATCCACACGACTATCGGTCAAGTTGGTTTTACTGCTGAGCAAGTAATACAAAACGCTGAAGCACTCATTACCGATCTGAAACGTGCGAAACCTGCTACTTCTAAAGGTACTTTCATTAAGAGAATTACCTTGTCTAGCACAATGGGTCCTGGTCTAAGTATTGATCCAGTTCCATATCGTACAGCGAAATAATTACATACGACCTTTTATCAAACGATTTTGAATAAAAGGGCAGGATATTTTAAAGAATTAGGTCAGCGTAGCAAACGCTATGCTGTCTAAGACCGTAGGTAGAGAGCGGTTTGATTAAATGAATCATGACTCTTGTAGATCATGATTTATCACATTGAGCTGCTGTTGTTAATCGATGACAGATGAAAATCTTAATTGTCCTACGCAGACGGTGGCCCACCCAGTTGTTGATAAGAGCCGATAGGGCAACCTATCACTTGATGTCATTCTGATAACGGTGCCGTAATCAGTCGTTATGAGTGAGTTTTTTAAATTTGCTCGTAACGTGTCGTATCAAGTCAGTCCACGCTAATCGTTTGAATTATTAAAACTTGGTTTTAAATATTTAAACAATCAGCTGATTGATAAGATTAAAGGAGTCAACTTATGGCATTAACGCTAGAGCAAAAACAACAAGTTGTGGCTGAAGTGTCTGAAGTTGCTGCTAATGCTTACTCAGCAGTAGCTGCCGAATATCACGGTATTGGTGTTGCAAAGCTTACTAAGCTGCGCGAACAAGCCCGTGAAAAAGGCGTCGTTTTGAAAGTGGTAAAAAATACCCTAGCAAAACGTGCGTTTGAAGGCACTAAGTTTGAGAGCATGTCAGACCGCATGACTGGTCCACTACTTTTGGCTTTCTCTATGGAAGATTTGGGATCTGCTGCTCGAGTCATTTTTGACTTCAGCAAAGATCACAAAGCTTTAGAGACCAAATTGGTATCAGTCGGTGGTGTGGTTTATGGTCCAGAAGAGCTAGAGCGCGTATCGAAGCTACCAACTCGCGACGAAGCAATCTCTATCTTGATGGCTACTATGAATGCACCAGTTACCAAGCTTGTTCAAACTATGAACGCTGTTCCTAGTAAGCTTGTTCGCACGGTAGCAGCAATCAAAGACGCAAAAGAAGCGGCATAATTGCTTGTTTTAACGTAATTTTGACATCGCCGATTGCACTTCATTGCCAACACTATTTGAAAATTTGGCAAGCAATCCAAGCGATTTTAAAATCAATTAATTTTTATCAGATAACGGAGAGTTCTCATGGCACTATCTAAAGATGACGTGTTAAACGCAATCAGCGAGATGTCAGTAATGGATATCGTTGAATTAATCAGCGCTATGGAAGAAAAATTCGGCGTAACAGCTGCTGTTGCTGCTGCACCTGCTGCTGCTGGTCCTGCTGCTGCTGCTGCTGAAGAAAAAGACGAGTTTGACGTAGTTCTTGCTAGCTTTGGCGAGAAGAAAGTTGGCGTAATTAAAGCCGTACGTGAAGCGACTGGTCTTGGTCTGAAAGAAGCGAAAGATTTGGTTGAAAGCGCTCCAGCTCCAATCAAAGAAGGCGTTAACAAAGCGGAAGCTGAAGAGTTGAAAAAGAAACTTGAAGAAGCTGGTGCAACTGTTGAACTAAAATAAGCCTTGCTTATCTTAGTGTTGTACAAAAAAAGCTGGTAATGCCTTGCATTGCCAGCTTTTTTTTATTATAATTCGTAGCTTGACCTTTTGTGTCTGCCAACAGTCGTAAGCAACAACACGGTGGATACCCATCAAAAGGACAGACGATATACATGCAAGCACACTTAGTAGTTATTGAAATCAGATAATGTGGCTAAACATCAATAGATGGATGTTTGGCATTTTTTTGTGTCTGCACGTTTCCTATTAACATTATTGCTTATATTGACTCTGAATATTATTATTCATAATTTTTATAACTGTCCTATTTATTACCAATCAAAAACTGTTTAACAAGCTTTCTAGCGTGATTTTACTGTCAGTATATAGGCTCGTAGACGGTAGATATCAGTGACGATATTAATTTTGGCAGTACTAAGTTTGGATGTTAACTTGCTTATAGACAATGCTAGTCGCATTTACATTTAGACAAAGGCATTGTCGCTTAGATGATAAAAGGCACGGTCACTTAGAGGGTAAGAGTGACATATTGCCAACACTTTGAGATTGAATTTCTCGCTCTGGGCAGTCATATACACTGACTGAGATCATGATAATAAGATTGAATTGAATAATAGCTGCTAAGCAAGCACTGATTAGCAAAGCAGTTATTGATACAAAGATTGAACTTTGAATACCCGTTTTATATTGTCGTTTACGTCGCTTAGTTTGCATAGTATTTATGCACGCCAGCCACGATTTTCATTTGTTTCCACGTTTACTGTAAGGACTCTCGATGGCATATTCTTATACTGAAAAAAAGCGTATTCGCAAAAGTTTTGCTGAATTGCCTACTGTGATGGACATTCCCTATTTACTGTCTATTCAAGTAGATTCTTATGAGCAATTTTTGCAAGAGCATAAAAAGCCAAAAGCTCGTGAGAATACTGGCTTGCAAGCTGCATACTCTTCTATTTTCCCAATTGAGAGTCACTCTGGTAACGCAGAGCTACAATTCGTTGAATATTATCTAGGTACACCTGAATTCGATGAGCGTGAGTGTATCTTACGTGGTTCGACATTTGCGGCTCCCATGCGTGTCAAAATTCGCTTAATCATCAAAGATAAAGACAGCAAAGATAAAGACAGTAAAGCGGCTATTAAAGATATCCGTGAGCAAAGCGTCTATATGGGCGAGATGCCACTCATGACCGCTAACGGTACTTTTATTATCAATGGTACTGAACGGGTTATTGTCTCTCAGTTACATCGCTCACCTGGTGTGTTCTTTGACCATGATAAAGGCAAGTCGCATTCAAGTGGTAAGGTGCTTTATAACGCTCGTATCATTCCTTACCGTGGTTCATGGCTTGACTTTGAGTTCGATGCTAAAGACTTGGTTTTTGCTCGTATTGACCGTCGTCGTAAACTACTGGCGTCTATTATTTTACGCGCGTTAGGCTTAAGCACTTCTGAGATCTTAGATTTATTCTTTGAAAAAGTAGCCGTTTATAAAGGCGAAGAGCAGTTTGAGATTGATCTGGTTGCTGATCGTCTGCGCGGCGAGATGGCACAGTTCGATATCGTGACGCCTGCAGGCGACGTGGTTGTTGAGCAAGGTAAGCGTATTAATGCCCGCCGTATCCGTCAGCTTGAAGAAGCGGGTATGACGAAAATATCGATTCCTGATGAATACCTGTATGAGCGTATTTTAGCCGAAGACATCATCGTCAATGATGAAGTGATCGCTCGTGCTAATACGTTAATTGACCATGAATTATTGGTTAAATTGAGTGCGTTTGAAGCCAGTGACTCTATCAAAGAGTTCAGCATTTTATTCACTAACGATATCGATCAAGGCAGTTATATTGCCGATACGCTACGTGCAGATAGCACGTCAAGCCGTGAAGAAGCGTTGGTTGAAATTTATAAAGTCATGCGTCCAGGTGAGCCACCAACGGTTGAAACTGCTGAGAAACTTTTTGACAGCATGTTCTTTAACGCTGACCGTTATGACTTATCGAATGTCGGTCGTATGAAGTTTAACCGCCGTTTAGGTCTTGAATTTGTCGATACCGATGATGCTGATATTCAACGCGCACGTAGCGTATTGACCAATGCCGATATCGTTAACGTTCTAAAAGAGCTGATTGAGATTCGTAATGGTCGCGGCGAAGTTGATGATATTGACCATTTAGGTAACCGCCGTATTCGTTCGGTTGGCGAGATGGCAGAAAATCAATTCCGTGTCGGTCTAGTACGTGTTGAGCGTGCCGTTAAAGAGCGCCTATCATCAGCGGAATCTGATAACTTATCGCCACAAGATTTGATTAACTCAAAACCTGTTGCGGCTGCGGTTAAAGAATTCTTTGGTTCAAGCCAGTTGTCGCAGTTTATGGATCAGAACAATCCATTGTCTGAAGTTACCCATAAACGCCGTGTATCTGCATTAGGACCCGGTGGTTTGACTCGTGAACGTGCAGGCTTTGAAGTACGTGACGTTCATGATACCCATTATGGTCGCGTATGTCCGATTGAAACGCCTGAAGGTCCAAACATTGGTTTGATTAACTCATTAGCGACCTTTGCTAAAACCAACAGCTTTGGCTTCTTAGAGACGCCTTATCGCCGTGTGGTTGATGGTAAAGTAACGGACATTATTGAGTATCTATCAGCGATTGAAGAAGTAGGTACGGTTATTGCACAGGCCGACTCACCAGTGACCGCTGATGGCGCGTTATCTGATGAGATGGTCAGTGTGCGTAGCTATGGTGAATTTGTCCGTATGCCGCCAGAAAAAGTGACGCATATGGATGTGTCACCAAGTCAGGTAGTATCGGTCGCAGCAGGTCTGATTCCATTCCTAGAGCATGATGATGCTAACCGTGCCTTAATGGGCTCGAATATGCAACGTCAGGCGGTTCCTACGCTACGTGCTGATAAGCCGTTAGTAGGTACGGGCATGGAACGCCACGTTGCGCGTGACTCTGGCGTTTGTGTTATCGCTAAGCGTGGCGGTGTAATCGAAGACGTTGATGCCTCACGTATCGTTGTTCGTGTTAACGAAGAAGAGATGATTGCTGGTGAAGCCGGTATTGATATCTATAACTTAGTTAAATATACGCGCTCTAACCAAAATACGTGTATCAACCAACGTATTATTGTTAACCAAGGCGACGAAATTGCTTTAGGTGATATCTTAGCTGATGGTCCTTCAACGGATCTTGGCGAGCTTGCACTCGGTCAGAACATCCGCATCGCATTTATGCCGTGGAATGGTTACAACTTCGAAGATTCTATTCTTTTATCTGAAAAAGTCGTGAAAGAAGATCGTTTCACCACCATTCATATTCAAGAATTGACTTGTGTGGCGCGTGATACCAAGCTAGGTACTGAAGAGATTACTGCTGATATTCCAAACGTTGGTGAAGCCGCTCTATCAAGTCTTGATGAAGCAGGTATCGTTTACATCGGTGCTGAAGTAGATGCTGGTGATATCTTAGTGGGTAAAGTGACGCCAAAAGGTGAGACGCAACTAACGCCAGAAGAGAAATTACTCCGGGCTATCTTTGGTGAAAAAGCCGCTGATGTTAAAGACACGTCTTTACGTGTGCCAACATCAAGCAAGGGTACGGTTATTGACGTCCAAGTCTTTACCCGTGACGGTGTCGAAAAAGATGCACGTGCAAGAGCGATTGAAAAATCACAGCTTGATAGCTATCGCAAAGATTTAAAAGAAGAGCTACGTATCTTTGAAGACGCCGCTCGTGGTCGTATTGGTAATTTGCTTGATGGTCAAAAAGTCAGTGGTGGTTCAGGTCTAAAAGCCGGTACTGTCATGGCATTGGCTGATATGAAAGATATGAGCCTTGAGACCTTGCTTGACATCCAACCTGTTGAAGAAGAAATCTCTGAGCGTTTAACTCAAATCGCTGAGTACTTAGTTGATAAGCAAAAAGACATTGATGTGAAGTTTGCTGAGAAAAAGCGCAAACTGACGTCAGGTGATGACTTACAACATGGCGTACAAAAAATCGTTAAGGTATATCTAGCGGTTAAGCGCCGTATTCAGCCTGGTGATAAAATGGCGGGTCGTCATGGTAACAAAGGTGTGGTATCGCGTATCATGCCAGTCGAAGATATGCCTTATGATGAGCATGGAAATACGGTCGACATCGTACTGAACCCGCTTGGTGTACCATCGCGTATGAATATCGGTCAGGTACTCGAGACGCATCTGGGTATGGCGGCAAAGGGCCTCGGTGAAAAAATTGATGGCATGCTCAAATCACAAGCAGCAATCAAAGATTTACGTGAGTTCTTAGACAAAATCTATAACCAAGTAGGCGGTGAGCAAGTTGATCTTGATAGCCTAACTGATGACGACATCATGGCACTAGCAGATAACTTGCGTGCGGGTGTGCCAATGGGTACCGCAGTATTCGATGGTGCTCATGAGCATCAAGTGAAAGACTTGCTTGAGCTTGCTGGTATGGATCGTGATGGTCAGCAGACGTTATATGATGGTCGTACTGGTCAGAAGTTTGACCGTAAAGTCACGGTCGGCTACATGTATATGCTGAAATTGAACCATTTGGTCGATGACAAAATGCATGCACGTTCAACAGGTTCTTACTCGCTAGTGACGCAGCAGCCGCTAGGTGGTAAAGCTCAGTTCGGTGGTCAGCGCTTTGGTGAGATGGAAGTCTGGGCACTAGAAGCTTATGGCGCGACTTATACCTTGCAAGAGATGCTAACGGTGAAGTCGGATGATGTTGAAGGCCGTACGCGTATGTACAAAAACATCGTCGATGGTGAGCAATATATGGATCCAGGTATGCCTGAATCGTTTAACGTATTGACCAAAGAAATCAAATCACTGGGTATCAATATTGAGTTAAAACAAAGCAACTAAGTATCAGTCATTACACCCTTAGTTGTTCACTGAAAGCAGTACGCTCATTGCTGCTGCTTTTAGTGATTTGTCTCAACCCTATTCATTGCCTTCATTCATCGTAACCGCGCCGCCATGATAATAGTGACAACGCTGTCAGATGATTATAAAGATAACGGAGAAGCAACTTGAAAGATTTACTCGATATCATGCAAAGCCCTACCGGCAACGGTAACCAAGAGTTTGACAGTATTCAAATTACTTTAGCCTCACCTGACGTCATTAAGTCATGGTCACATGGCGAAGTAAAAAAACCTGAAACCATTAACTATCGTACGTTCAAACCTGAGCGCGATGGTCTTTTTTGCGCCAAAATTTTTGGTCCAGTAAAAGATTTTGAATGTTTATGTGGTAAGTATAAGCGCCGTAAGTTCCAAGGCGTTATCTGTGAAAAATGTGGTGTTGAAGTCACTACTGCCAAAGTCCGTCGTGATCGTATGGGTCATATTGACCTAGCCAGTCCTGTTGCGCATATTTGGTTCTTAAAATCATTACCAAGCCGTATCGGTCTATTGCTAGACATGACGCTTCGTGATATCGAACGCGTATTGTATTTTGAAAGCTATATCGTGACTGAGCCAGGTTTGACTTCTTTAGAGAAGTATCAGCTGCTTGATGATGAAGACTATTATAAAGCGCTTGAAGAGTTTGGCGATGAATTCACTGCCAAGATGGGTGCGGAAGCGGTTCAAGACCTTTTAAAAGATATCGATTTAGACTTGGAAATTGATGAGTTGCGTGAAGCTATTCCGCAAACCGGTTCTGAGACTAAGCTCAAAAAGATGTCTAAGCGTCTTAAGTTATTAGAAGCCTTCCGTGATTCTAATAATAAGCCTGAATGGATGGTCATGACCATCTTACCAGTACTGCCACCAGATTTGCGTCCGCTAGTACCACTTGAAGGTGGTCGTTTTGCGACATCAGATTTGAACGATCTATATCGCCGCGTGATTAACCGTAACAACCGTCTAAAGCGTCTGCTTGAGCTTAGCGCTCCTGATATCATCGTACGTAACGAAAAACGTATGTTGCAAGAATCAGTAGATGCCTTGCTTGATAACGGTCGCCGCGGTCGTGCGATTACGGGTAGTAACAAGCGTCCATTGAAATCTTTGGCTGATATGATCAAAGGTAAGCAAGGTCGTTTCCGTCAAAACTTACTAGGTAAACGTGTTGATTATTCTGGTCGTTCGGTGATCGTTGTTGGTCCAACCCTACGTCTACATCAGTGTGGTCTACCGAAGAAAATGGCACTTGAATTGTTCAAGCCGTTTACTTATAACAAGCTGTTATCTCATGGTTTGGCGACGACGATTAAAGCGGCCAAAAAGATGGTAGAGCGTGAAGAGCCACAAGTGTGGGACATGCTGGCCATGGTTATCCGTGAGCATCCAGTACTCCTTAACCGTGCGCCAACCCTTCACCGTTTAGGTCTACAAGCATTTGAGCCAGTACTTATCGAAGGTAAAGCGATTCAGCTTCATCCTCTAGTCTGTACCGCATTCAACGCCGACTTTGATGGTGACCAAATGGCCGTTCACGTGCCATTGACACTAGAAGCTCAGCTTGAATCACGTGCGCTCATGATGTCAACCAATAACATTTTGTCACCTGCGAACGGTGAACCAATCATCGTACCATCACAAGATGTGGTATTGGGTTTGTATTACATCAGCCGCTCGTCAGTGAATGCCAAAGGCGAGGGCATGATTTTTGCCACCGTCAATGAAGCATTGCGTGCGATTGGTTCAAACGATTTACATGTTAACGCCAAAATTAAAGTTCGTGTGACTGAAACGCATATTGATGACGACGGCAATCGTACCAAAGAGACGAGTATCAAAGATACTGTTGCTGGTCGCTTGCTGATTTGGAACATCATGCCTGTTGGTATGTCGTTTGATGAATGTAATGAAGAGATGACGAAGAAGAATATCTCTAAATTGATCAACTCTTGCTACCGTAAAGTGGGCGTAAAAGAAAGTGTGATGTTTGCTGACCAATTGATGTATCTTGGTTTTGCACAAGCGACACTATCTGGTGTGTCTATCGGTATCGATGACATGGTCATTCCGCCAAGTAAAGCACAAATCATCGAAGTAGCTGAAGCTGAAGTCCGTGAAATTGAAGACCAGTTTGAGCAAGGCTTTGTAACCGCTGGTGAGCGTTATAACAAAGTGGTCGATATCTGGTCACGTACCAATGATAAAGTCGCGAAAGCGATGATGGACAACTTAGCGACTGATAAAATCATCAACGCTAAAGGTATCGAGGAAGAGCAGAAGTCATTTAACTCTATCTTTATCATGTCAGATTCTGGTGCTCGTGGTAGTGCCGCACAGATTCGTCAGCTTGCTGGTATGCGTGGTTTGATGGCTAAGCCAGATGGCTCAATCATTGAAACACCGATTAAAGCGAATTTCCGTGAGGGTTTGACCGTACTTCAGTACTTTATCTCAACGCATGGCGCACGTAAAGGTCTAGCAGATACCGCACTAAAAACCGCTAACTCAGGTTACTTGACGCGTCGTTTGGTTGACGTAGCACAAGATTTGGTTATCACCAGTGATGACTGTGGTACTGAGCAAGGCTTGCTCATGAAGCCACATATCCAAGGTGGTGAAATCATTGAGAAGTTGGGTGAGCTGGTACTAGGTCGTGTAACGGCACGTGATGTCACTTATAACGATAATGCTGAAAAAATCTTGATTCCAGCGGGTACGTTGATCGATGAGCATTGGGTTAAGGTTCTTGATAATAACGCAATCGATGATATCTGGGTACGTTCAGTGATTACCTGTGATATCGAACATGGCGTTTGTTCACAGTGTTATGGTCGTGACCTTGCTCGTGGTCATAAAGTGAATATTGGTGAGTCTGTCGGTGTTATGGCAGCGCAGTCTATCGGTGAGCCTGGTACTCAGTTGACCATGCGTACTTTCCACGTTGGTGGCGCGGCAAGTTCTGCTTCTGTGGACAACAGCATTTCAGTCCGTAGTGCTGGTCAAGCGCATTTTGAAAACATGAAGACTGTACAGCATACTGATGGTCATTTGGTTATCGTATCGCGTTCAGCTGAAATCGCCTTGACCGATGAGCTTGGTCGTGAACGTGAGCGTTATAAAGTACCTTATGGTTCAAGCGTGCTTGTGAAACATGAAGACCAAGTGGAAGGCGGTCAAACCATCGCTAAGTGGGATCCGCACACGCATCCTATCATCACAGAATTTGCGGGTACCGCACGTTTCAGTGAAATCACTGATGGCTTGACGGCTACCGTGAAAGTTGATGACGCAACTGGTATGAGCTCGTTTGAGATTCTAGCGACTCGTGACCGTTCAAGCTCAGCAAAAGACTTGCGTCCGGCGATTATCTTGAACACTGACGAAGGTAAAGAAGTGGTTTACTTCTTACCGGCTGAAACCATCATTCGCGTCAGCGATGGTGAAAAAGTAGCAGCAGGTTCAATCTTAGGTCGTGTACCACAAGCATCTTCAGGTACCAAAGATATTACCGGTGGTCTACCACGTGTAGCCGATTTGTTCGAAGCACGTCGTCCAAAAGATCACGCTATCATGGCAGAGATGTCAGGTGTCGTGAGCTTCGGTAAAGAGACCAAAGGTAAAAATCGCTTCATTATTACCAATGAAGATGGCGAGATTCATGAAGAGCTGATCCCGAAATGGCGTCAGATCAACGTTTTCGAAAACGAAACCGTTGCTCGTGGTGAAGTTATTGCCGATGGTCCCCAAAATCCGCATGATATCTTACGTCTAAAAGGACAAACTGCGCTTGCTGACTATATCGTCAACGAAGTACAGGACGTTTATCGTCTGCAGGGCGTAAAAATCAACGACAAGCACATCGAAGTTATTATTCGTCAGATGCTGCGTAAAGTTGAGATTACTGATGGCGGTGATTCAAACCACTTTAAAGGCGATCAGGTAGAATATGCTGATATCAAAGCATTGAATGCTAAGCTGATTGCGGAAGATAAATTCCCAGTACAGTTTGAGCGTCAATTACTTGGTATTACCAAAGCAAGTTTGGCAACCGAAAGCTTTATCTCAGCCGCATCGTTCCAGGAAACGACTCGTGTCCTAACGGCTGCTGCGGTCACTGGTAAAGTGGATGAGCTACGTGGTCTGAAAGAAAACGTAGTCGTTGGTCGCTTAATCCCTGCTGGTACAGGTCTTGCTTATCATAAAGCTCGTAAAGAAAAAGCAGAGCAAAAACTGCAAGATAAAGACTTAAATGCAGCGTTTGATATGTCAGCAACGACTGACAGTAAAGACTTTGCTAGCTTTGATGAAGCATTTGCTCAAGAGCTTAACCAAGGTAATCATTAATTTAAATAACGTTCAGTTATTTGTATAAATAAAAAAGCCAGCCATCGTGCTGGCTTTTTTTGGTCTTGAAACAGTTAAAGATAAAGGTGTAATTTTCTTGGGATATGACGGTATAAAATAGTAAACTGCTATAATAACCTTTATTTAAGCAGTCTCTGCTTTTGGGTAAAGCCTTTAGAATCTATTGTTATAGTCAAAATATTCCAAAAACGCTACGGTACTGCTGGTACAAATTTTTTGCAGCCTCTGTCTGCATGGGCACAGCAAGCAAGAAAAATTGATACCAGCAGTACATCATGTGTCGATATTACTTTTCACTGACTGTATTTATCATTGTCATTCATTATTGTTATCATCAGTATTAACCAAAAAGGATAAGCGCATGGCAGATAAAACTCGTGTTGCCAAATATCAAGCTGACCGCACCAATCAAAAGCTGTATTTTTGCCGTTTGGCCTGTCAAGAAGCTGACAGTACCAATGACAAGCAAGTGTATCAAGCGCATTGTGAAACCGCTATTTTTCATTTATACGGTGCTTTTCTAGCCTTCTTACAAGAGCTTGGTTATTTTTATAATATAACGTTGGCAGCACCAACACTGGCAGACATCGAAGAGGTACTCAGCGAGCGTACTCAAGTATCGCCTGAAATACAGCGCCTAAAGCAGTTGCAACAGCAGGGATTTTTAGCAGATATAGAACATGCCTATCAGCGTTGTTTATATGCCGTGATATCTGAGCATGCAGTGGATAAGGCCGTTGATGGCAAAAAAGAAGTGCCTGATTTGATTGTAAACGTCGTAACATTATCCAATCAATGGTTGCCAGATGATGCGACCATACGTGAATGGCGCCAGCAGTTTTTGGAGCTGATTGAACAGCTGCGTGCTGGTATGGTAGAGTTTTAGTCATCAGCTAAGACATGGATTGCTTTCAAAGCTTCGTTATGAATGCCTATAGTCGATTCATTTTAAAAACGATACAGTGCTGTTGGCTATAAATTTTTTGCAGCCTCTGTCACGCCTGCGAACAGCAAGCAAGAAAAATTGTAGCCAATAGCACGTTATTACAATCGTATCGCTTTTATTTTGAACTGACTATAGTGATTTTATTGATAACTGCTGCTGTTAAGCTGAGTAGAGTAGGAAGTTATATATAATTGAAATATGTGGTGTAATGGACATTATTCATGCTAAAAAGTAGACAGTAGTCGCTAATGGACATAATTCATGCTATTTGAGTGACTTTGAGCCTAAAAAGTCTTTAATAAACCGTAACTTACGATGCTCATTTAGCCCGTGATGACTGTGTAATTGTCGCTTTAGCTCACTGA
>NZ_CAJGZK010000035.1 GCF_904846215.1 Psychrobacter glacincola
TTAAGGTGACTTTGCCTAGCCCAAATAGTCGATATATCATTAAAGCCAGTTGATCGTAGTCTATCCTCGCTTCGGCAAAAAATCGCTGTAGTCTGCGATAGTGACTGTCGGTCTTGCCACCCTTAGGGAGGTGTCTTGCTATTTTTTTTAAGATTACTGCTTTGAGCAGTAATCAGGGCTATTATCATTAGGCTCAAACATGTGATTCTTGCCTTGTTCATACTCAGGTTTTGAGTTAAAGTTTCACTAAGTCTGTTAAAGTTTGGCATGGTCTATTCGTCTTAAAAATTACTATTATGCCTTTGCTTTAACAGACTTTTTTGTTTTTTTGTCGTGTGCAGAGATAAATTTCTTATTTCTTGGATTGTGTTGCTAACTTTATGAATTTACTGATGTTGAACTGGGCGGTGCTACACCCGAAGTAACCCATCCCAACTAAAATAATTCTGCGTCAAACGATCTCAGCTCATACTCCAAGCACGATTTGGCAAATAACAACCACTCAATGCAATTTTAGATTTGCCGTATTTGGCTTGGATCGCTTCAAAGGCTTGCATGAGATTTTCGTTTTTTTCATGTTGACTATGGTTGCTGGCAGATCGCTTAGAAAAGTTGGGTGTGGAAGTGGTTAATAAAGAGATGTCGAGACAGTGTATTCAAGACCGTAAGTTAATTACAGGAGATAGTCCTTTGGCATCGAATACCTTGGGTAAAATGGCAGCACAAACGCTTTTGGCCGAGGTTCAGTAGTTATATTTTCTTCAATCAAGAGCGCCGTGGCGCTCTTTTTTATGTCCAATTTGCTTGTTAAAAGTTCGATTTTTTAAGCTTGGAAACTGATCTTGAATGTGGATCAAAGATTAAAATTAAGCACTCATTTGTTCCAACCAAACTGTTTAAAAATCGCATGGCCTTGTGCAGAGCTTAAAAACGTAATAAAACTTTTTGCTTCAGGATTTTTTAGACTGTGTTGAGTTAGTGCAACACCTGCATCACGGTAAATCACCAGTTCAGGTTCGATCGGGATAATTTGCCCAATGTCTGGATTACTGACTCCCCAAATATTAAACACCAACCATGCATCATAGCTGCTGTCAGTTTCCCATGCTTTTTTCGCTGTGCCTGTATTGGGTGCATACATGGCGATATTTTTACGGAAGGATTTTGTGAGCTGAATGTTGCCCGTTCTACCTGCAATATCTTCCCACATGCCGACTTGGCCTGCGCCATGGGTGACCAAAACTTTAGTGTTTGGCCTGCTTAGATCTTTAAATCCTTGAATATGTTTGGGATTGCCTTTTCTGACTAAAATGGCAGCAGGGCGTAGGTAAATAGGCTCAATCGAGTCCTTTACGATTTTGTCGGCAAATAAGCTTTCGAAATCAGACATCATGGCTTCCGAACCACTATAGATGACGTCGGCATCAAGCTTGGCTTTGTCGCTCCATTGTGAAGTAGGGCCCGCGGTTACATGGACATCAATCCCTGTTTTATTTTTAAATTGTTTCGCTGCTTCGTGCATCGCTGGTGCTGGTCCACCTGGACCATAGACATTAATTGCCGCTATAGCATTCATTGATAAAAAGCCCAGCATGAGCGGAAAGATATAGTGGCTGAGCTTATAATTTTTTGACATTTTTATTCCCTTTATTGATATGTGAATGTTGATAATATTTGTTTTGCTGATGTATTTAAATATTTATATTATTTTTTTTGTTAAAGAGTTTTTTAAATATTAGCGCGATTTTCTTACTTAAATTTAAGTTGTAGAAAGACAGAGACATGACGGAATTTTTAATGCACTTACTCTAAAGAAACTATCAGTGAGCGTAGTGAACTCTTTTTAACTGTAGGGGACGCTTTTGCCAAAGTCTAAGGATGAGGCCAGAAAATTGGAGCGACAGCTAAGTTGCTGGGGGAAGTTGAATTGTAAGGTCGGACTAGGAATAAAAAGAGTGCATCGGCGCTCTTTTTATCGTTTTGACACTATTAATTAGTAGTCAAAGCTAAAGTGTTCAGCGGCCAATGACGTCATGGTTTTTGAAGGATTGACCATTCTTCAGCATGACCTTGAGTGCGCGGTAACATGCGTTCAAAGTAGAAGTCAGCCAGAAAATACCATTACGCACAAAGTTTAGTTAAGGCCAAAAAATAACGAATGTTTGCTAGGTGAACCGTACCGGGTTTGGAGACCCTCGAGACCATCCCAGATTCTGTGTAACTGACGTTTAGATTAAATACTTACACAAAATTTAGGAAGGTCTCTGAAAATTAACCACCTGACACAACTCGTCACCTACTAACAGATCTTGGCGGTCATAAAAGTTGCCCCAACGCTTATAATTATTATCCGTTCTCGACTCAGGGTTATAAGTAATGGCGATGTAGGTTTGAATTTTATTAGTGTCCTAAATTAGTTGACCACCACCAGATTCTTATCAAAGACTTCATCATCTATTATTCGCCAAACGGCAACTTGCTGATGGTCTTTGGTGGTGACTAGATTTAAAGTTTGTTCAATCATTGCTTGAGGTCTCATATCCTTATGATGTTTATTTGCTTCAAACCCAGTTACTTTACACTTAGCGGTTTAATTAAGCTACTTACTTGAGCTATTTGCTTCAGTTATTAGGCTTGGCTACTTACTCAACTTCAATATTCTAAAGGCGCCCTGAATAACTAAAGCAAATACGATGCTACCAATAATCAAATCAGGCGTACTAGAGTGTAACCAATTAACCAAAATCCCTGCAACAATTACCCCTAAATTGATAATCACATCGTTTGAAGTGAAAATCATACTGGCTTGCATATGGGCTTCTTCTCCTTCTTTGCTTTTCGATTTTTGTAGTAAATAGAGGCAAATCAAGTTTGCAATTAGCGCAAGAATCGATATGACTATCATGGTAGAAAAGTCAGGTAACTGCTCATTGCCAAAGAAACGTCTTAGTACTTCTAAAAAACCAAGAATCGCTAGCGTAATTTGAAAATATCCGGCAATTCTAGCAATCCGTTTTTTCTTAATGACCGTTCCACCGACCGCAAATAAGCTAATTCCGTACACCAAGCTATCTGCTAACATATCTAAGCTGTCGGCGACCAACCCCATCGAACGAGAAATCAGTCCCGTGCTCATTTCAATAATAAAGAAAGCAAAGTTAATGACCAGCACTATCCATAGTAGCTTTCTTTGCTTAGCATCTTTTTTGTGACTAGAGTCAGCATCAATTTTAAAATTATTGTTGGGATCAGAGGGGTCAATGGTTTCGGTCGAGAGTAGGGTGTCTCCTAATTTTAGGTCATGAATAGCAGTCTCTATCCCTTCTATATTGTCATGATGAAACACAGTTAATTGACGGTTAGGAATGTCGAACTCAAGATGTTCAATATTCGAGTGGCCCTCTAATTTCATTCGGATTAGGTTTTCCTCCGAAGGGCAGTCCATCTTCGATATTTTAAAAGTTGTTTTATTCATAGTTACATTTATATCCGGGTGGTGGTTCAAAAAGTAGGCTGAAAAAAAACAGGCTGAGAAATTGATAAATAGTGAAATGCAAATGACACTATACATCAAATGCCCAGCCTGTCTAAGTGACAATATAAAGAAAAATGGTTTCAAAAGCCATACCCCAGGGGCACTATCAAAACAGGTCTCTTAATCAATTAATAGTCTACTTATAATAGACTGCAATAATGGAACTACTTATAACAGACTATTTTAGGTGTTTATGTTTATCAGAGCATAGAGCGCCAATCAAAGATCAAGATGCCAAGCGTGCCAAAAGTGAGCTCATATAGCTTGCTGCTGATCATGGTCACAAAATTGCCGCCTTCTATGTTGAAAACGAGTCAGACGCAACTTTAATATGTCCACAGTTAATGTAACTGATAAATGATGCCCATGAAGGCGATATAATTTGGTTGAGCAGATTGACCGCTTAGCACGTTTAAACCAAGCTGATTGGGATACTCTCAAAAGAATGCTATTAGAAAAGAAGCTGGCGGTAGTATCAGAAGAGCTACCGACCTCTTATATAACGCCTCAATCTGATAGCAGCATTGAATTTATGAGCAGCGTATTACAGGCCATCAATTCGATGATGCTTTATATGCTCGCTGCTATTGCTAGAAAGGACTATGAAGATCGACGTAACCGTCAGATGTAAGGTATTTCTCGTACTAAGGTAGAAAGTAAATATTCAGGACGTAGGAAAGATACCGAGAAGCGTAAGATTATCACTAGCCTTCTGAAATCTGGGCGTAGTTATTCTGAAATACAAGCTACAGCTAAGTGCTCGCGTCATTTGATAGCTGTATAGCTAAATAAATACTCAAATACTCAAATACTCAAATACTCAAATACTCAAATACTCAAATACTCAAATACTCAAATACTCAAATACTCAAATACTCAAATACTCAAATACTCAAAATTATTTTGAGGATCTGTAATAACCTTGTCAAATAAAAATTGTCTGTTATCAAAGTTCCTCTAATATATTCTGTTTAAGTAAGAAAAATATTGATTACGTTTCAGGTGACAGTATTTTAGCCGAATCTTTTATAAACGAATCATTATCGTAACGATGACACAAATACTAGGGTGTGTTGACATATATAGAATAATTGATAATCATAGTGTTATGACTAGATTAACCCTAAGTGATGCCCAGTGGGCAAAGATAGCACCGTATTGTGCAGGTAAAGAGACCGATGTTGGTAGAACAGCGGTAAATAATCGACTATTTATCGAAGCTGTTCTATGGATTGTCCGAACAGGTAGTCCGTGGCGAGACTTACCCCCTGAATTTGGTAACTGGAACAGTGTTTATAAGCGCTACCGTCGATGGGTAAAAAGCGATAGATTCAGCAAGCTATTTAATGCTCTGAATGACTCAGATTTAGAGTATGCCATGATTGATGGCACTATTGTTAAGGTACATCGTCATGGACAAGGCGCAAAAGGGGGGCTTGTCATCAGGCAATTGGCAAATCAAGAGGCGGTATGACCACTAAAATCATGGCAATGGTTGATGCATTAGGCAACCTTGTTGATTTTACTTTATTGAAAGGACAACAGCATGACATGGCTGGCGTTAAACCTTTAATTAAAGACAAAGAGTTTGGTGCATTGCTTGCTGATAGAGCCTTTGACACGGATTGGCTACTGCTAGACTTAGAAGAGCGTGGTAGCAAAGCGGTCATACCCCCTAAACGCTCTCGTTTAAAGCAACGAGATTTCGATAAAGAAATGTACAAGTGGCGTCACTTAATCGAGAACTTCTTCTGTAAGCTGAAAGATTTCAAGAAAATTGCCATGCGTGCTGAAAAAACGGATGAGTCGTTTGCTGCTAATATCTATTTAGCAGCGACGATTATCCATTTACGGTAATTGTCAACACACCCTAGCGTTATTGCGAGCAAATACTGATGTAAATAATAAGGTAAGTAGCAAAGTAAGTAGTAATAAATAATGCTAAACCAAGGATTTAGCGTCTATATTAAAAAGGCTATTTAGTAAGATTGAAAAAGACAACGTCCTATTATCAAAGGACGTTGGCTTTTTAATGGGTAGAAATGATGTGGAATTTATCTACATTTAAACGATTAATTTAGCGCGGTTAAGGTTTGCTCAAACGCTGCGCGCCCGATTTCACCCACTTGCTGATTGACCAATTGCCCGTCTTGATAATACAGCAATGCTGGCGGACCAAATAGTTTATAACGCGCTAAGATTGCTTTTGAATCAGCCGTAGTCTCCGTGATATCAAGTCTGACCAATTGCCAATCTTGCATTTGCGCAGGGCGATTATGAAATAAGTTTTTCTCCATAATCCGGCATGCAATACACCATTCGGCGGTGACATCGACCAGCACTTTAGGATTGGCGGCGACAATGGCATCTAACTCAGCCAGCGTCGTAACCGTCTTATCGGTTGCATTACTGGTGGCTGGTTGACCAGCAGTTGTCTGCAGCACCGGAACCGCAGTTAGGGAGGCAAGCGGATGCAAGCTGTCGTCATTGCCCAATGCGGCGCCGACGATTAAACACGTCGCCCAAATACCAGCGATTAAGCCTAGCGCTTGGGTCAGCATCCGACCTTTGCCTAGCCAGCTCCACGCCCACATCGCCACGACCATAAACCACAGCGCCCAAACCATCAGCATCACAGGCGAGATAAAGACGCGTTCAATTAATAACAATGCCACGGCAAAAAGCAACAAAGCAAAGCCCTGCTTGACCCAATTCATCCACTCGCCTGCTTTTGGCATGATTTTACCTTGGGTCGCGCCAATTAAGATAAGCGGCGCTGATAAGCCAAAACCGAGCATAAATAAAGCCGCAAAGCCAAGTAATGGACTTCCAATCGTTGATACAGCAAGCAGCGCCCCAAATAAGGGTGCCGAAACGCATGGCGATACCACGAGTGCTGATAAGAATCCCGCAATTAAACTGCCACCCGTACTACCAAGTTTGCTATCCCCCGCTTGGCTTAGACCCTGCATTTTACTACTGATGAATCTTGGCAGACGAATGCTAAATACGCCCAACATATAAAGGGCTAATAAGACAAAAACGATGGCAAACCCAATTAAAATAATCGGATTTTGTAGCCAACCGATAATGCCTAACGATTCGCCAAATACCGCAATGACCGCGCCTAAAATACCATAAGCGATGGCAACACCAATAGCGTAGCTGGTCGTTAAAATAACACCGCGTTTTACCGTTGGATTGTCTTCACGCGCGACGATATTGGCAACAATCGGTAGCATCGGTAACACGCATGGCGTCAATGCCAAGACCAACCCTGCCAAGAACAATAACACCAATGCCAACCACGGATGCGAAGCTAAGCCAAAAGGGTCACTATTAATGGCGTTATCAACGACAACGGTATTGTTTGTTGCAGCAGCATTATTTATGACAGCGTCATTGTTCGCTGCTTCACTTGTGACATTATCGCCTACCACTTCTTCATCGGCTCCAGAGATGGTATTGATTGCACCAAGCTCTGCATCTAACGCTTCGTCATCTAACAATGCATAATCAATCACCTCGTCATCTGGCGTAGTTTGCTCTGTAGCAAGACTATTGGTAACTGTCCCATCTGTAGAGGCTTGCGCAGTTTCTACATTGCTGTTATTGCTCGCAGAAACTGTAGCAGTACTACTTGAACTATTGGCTGCCGATTGTGAAGCAGCAGCGATATTGACTGTGGTTTTTATTTTCTCCGGTGGATAGCATAGACCCGCTTTGGCACAGCCTTGCCAACCTATTGTCACGGCGGCATTATTTATCGCCTTGCCATTACTACTACTCAAAATGGTAGTAGCAACCATATTGGCTTGGTCAAAGACCAATACTTGACCAAAGGTCGGATCATCTATGGAGATAGGCTTTTGGCTAAAGCTAAAAGGTGCAGCGCTCACGCCAGCAGGCAACGTTAGCTTAATTTGGTCTTTATAAACATAGTGCTCAGGCGTAATGTCAAAGTTAATGGCTAAGCGCGTGCCATTATTGGTCGGTTTGCTGCTACTGCTAACTTGAAACGCTTCATCAACAGGCAAAAATTTCGGTTGGGCAGCACTTTTATCACTGCTAAATAAATCGCCCAATCCTGCCGCTTGCGATGCCACTGGCACGGCCGTCAGCCCAGTCGCTGCTAGCCCTGTCAATAATGAACCCGCGCTGAAAGCGAACGCCAACAGATAAGATTTTTTTGACGGTTTATTTTGCGTTAATGACGGAGACTTTTCTGCGCTCTTAAGGGACATGAAGGGCTACCTATTATTTCCAATATTCGAATTGACCAATTCACTGTCTGTATGGACTTGTCTATTTACAACCCCAGTTCGGGATAAGCCACATTGTAACTCATTGATACTATTTACAATGTTGCTACCTGTCCCTGCTGAGGCATATTTTTGATGGTGGGCTTATAGGGAAACCAGCAATAAGCAATCAAACCTGACAGCAAGTTTGTGATAAACCCCGTGACACTACGATGGCGTGAGTGTTCGATTTGGCACAAGTTTTTCAGCTTCCCAAATACCGTTTCAACCAAAGAGCGATGATTGAGTAGCGCCTCATCTATCGGCTTGAGTACTTGCGGTTTCATATTACGCCGAAGTTTCGTTATCAGCCTAGTATCACTGTGTTTTGTGAGCCACTCGTTCAGTGCTTTACTGATATAGCCTCTATCACCGAATAGCTTACCAAACAAAGGTGTTGCCATATCCTTAACAGGCGCTCTATCATCGGTATTACCCTCAGTGACTTTGACGGAGACCAGCTCACCTTTATGATTGATAATGGCATGCAGCTTAAAGCCGTAAAACTAGCCCATACTACCTTTATCTCTTTGCGCCATACTCTCAAAGACTTTATGACGGTAGATACGCTTGTTATGACAAACTGCTATCTTGGTTGAATCAATATAGCTGATACCCGTACAGTCGCCCATCATGCTTTGCAAGTAGCTGCACAGTGGCATGATACTGCGCGGCACAAGCTCTATAAATCGCGAGTAGCTCGGCAGGTTTGGAAACTCCCGTTTCATCATGCCAAGCATGTGATGGTAGTAAAACGCCTTAAACTGTCGATACCGCCGTTGATGAAACAGTACCAAGATGGTCATCATCTCTGCTACACTTATCTGGCATGCTCTTAGCCGTTGACGGCCCGTTGCGATTAAATGAGCGTCAAACTCAGGTTTGAATTGCTAATAAAAGTCGTCAATATGGCAGTATAGTTCGGTTAGGTTGTCCATGTAAGAAGTCCTTGTTGTGAAGTTTGTCTTGGTAAACTTACTTTAGCAACTTTGGACTTCTTTTTTTATCTTTTTTTTGAGCGCTTATCCCGAACTGGGGTTATATTATATACAACATACTACAATATACTATTAAGGGATACAAAATCATGGTGAGCTATGCTGAAGAAACCGTAGAGATAAACTTGGTAAACTAAGCGTATTGACAGGAGTTTACCATGACCAAGAAAGTAAGAACCTACAGTGACGAATTTAAAGCTGAAGCCGTCAAGAAGATAGCGGATAACAACGGCAATATTTCAGCGACCGCAAAGCAACTTGGCATCGCCATGCAAACGCTATCCAACTGGCAGAACAAAGCCAATCAAGGCAAGCTTGTAGGAACAAAGCAGTATGACCCTGAACTTATGAGTGCGCTTGAAGAGGTAAAACGCCTAAAGCGACAGCTTAAAGTTGCCGAAGAGGAACGCGAAATACTAAATGAGGAGGGATAAAGCGAAGCACTGCTTCGCCCCGACGCAAGGGGAGAGCTATGCTCGAGTTGGCGACGGCGTACTTCGCGAGAAACAGTTAGTCAGGTACGCCTTTATCAAAGACAACCAGTTCCTCTTTCGCATCACCACTATGTGCCGTGTGTTAAGGGTTAAGCCATCAAGCTATTACGACTGGCTAAGTCGTGATCTCAGCGACCAACAGATACATCGCAACCAGTCTGAATTACTGGTTAAAGCGGCTCACAATGAAACGAAAGAACGTTATGGCGCAGATCGACTGCATGCTCATCTAAGCGAGCAAGGCCATAACATTAGCCTGTATATGGTAAGAAGCATCAAAGAGCAACACGGCATTAAATGTCGTAGTCATAAGCGCTTTAAAGTCACCACCGACTCCAATCACAACAAGCTGGTCTATCCAAACGTACTGGATCAGAAGTTTGATGCTAAGCGCCCTAACGAGTCGTGGGTCAGCGACATCACCTATATCTGGACGAATGAGGGTTGGCTGTACTTAGCAGGGGTCAAAGACTTATACACCAAAGAGCTGGTCGGTTACGCTATTAACAAGCGTATGACCGCAGATTTAGTTTGCAAAGCACTAAATATGGCCATCAAGAATAAACGTCCAAGCAAAGGGCTAATCGTTCATTCAGACAGAGGCAGTCAGTATTGCAGTCACGCCTACCACAAGACCATTAAGCAGCATCAATTTATAGGCTCAATGAGCGCTAAAGGTAATTGCTTCGACAATGCTCCAATAGAAAGCTTCTGGGGCACATTAAAGAATGAGCTGGTATATCATCAAGACTATAAAACAAGGTTCACAGCCATCAATGATATTATCAGTTATATCGAGCTGTACTACAATCAGACTAGAATTCAAAAGGGTTTGGGCTATCAATCGCCAAGACAGGTGTGGTTTGATTATTATCGTCAGGCTGCGTAATTAAAATCTCCCAAGTTTATGTGTACGGATTTGACGGCAGGGGTCAATAGTTTAAAACTTTTATATTTACGTGCGTTAGGACGTTACCTAGAAAAAATAAAAAACTTACACTGATTAAATTATTATGATTAAGTTTACTATTACCCTCGTCTTCTAAGTGTGGTTAGACCTTTGCCAAAATAGCTTAGTAGTAATAACAAGGTTATTATTATCAAGATAGGATAATTTCCCATAAGCATAAAGGGCGTGTTACCAACCCGTGCCTGTATCTCACCACGTAGTACAGTACGCTCAAACTGCGGTGCGCGTTTTACAATACGACCTTTATGGTTAATGATAGCGGTAACACCAGTATTGGTCGCTCGAATAAACCAGCGCCCGTTCTCAAGCGCGCGCATTTGTACCATTTGCAAATGTTGCAATGGTCCTGCTGAAGTGCCAAACCAGGCATCGTTAGAGACGGTCAACAAAAATTCAGTATCGATGGCATTTTTACGCGTGGTATCTGGATAAGCTACCTCATAACAGATAGCCGTCCCTATATTGTGTCCACGCACCTTTAGAGGTGACTGCTGATCACTACCACGACTATAGTTCTTAATATCCTGACTACCGGCCAAACTTGGGAAAATATCGAGCACGCCTTCAAATGGAATATACTCTCCAAAAGGCACTAGACGCTGCTTCTTGTATAGGCCTTCCGCTTCTACACCTCGAGCAATCACGCTATTGTAAAATGGGGGATACTTATCCGTACTGGCATTGAATGCCGCTTTATCCTTATAAGGGATACCAGTTATCCATGTCGTATTGGTCGCATTAGCCATTTCTATCATTTCACTAATAAAGCCCGCAGCCTCATCCTGAAACATAGGAATAGATGATTCAGGCCACACCACAACATCACGTCCCCACTCAGTGCGTGTTAACTTCGCATAAATCTTTAGCGTTTCTACTTGATACTTAGTCAGCCACTTTATATCTTGTGAAATATTACCTTGAATCAATGACACTGACAGATCAGGTGTGCCCTTAGGTTTTGTCCATTGCGGATTGACCAGCCATAATGATGTGCTAATGGCTAATAACAGTACAGAAACGATGGCATAACTACTGCGCCGAAGCAGTAGCTCTACTAAACTTGCAGCCAATAGTATGGCAACAAAAGAGACGGAAAAAACACCAGCAACGGGTGCTAAGGACGATAACCAATACTCTTCAGTAAATGCATAACCAACAAACAGCCACGGAAAGCCTGTGAATAACCAAGTTTTTAACCATTCTTGTAGCACCCAAAGAGCAGCAAATGAAAAGGGTTGTTTGCCTACCATACGGTTAAAGACTAGTGCTAACAATCCATGAAATAGTCCCATACCGAGACCCATCAATGCAATCATAATCAATGCGAGCCACGTTGGTGTATCGCTATAATCATGGATAGCAGTATAGAGCCAAAAGCCGCCGACGCACCATAGCCCCATACCGTAAGCTTCACCGATAATAAAAGCGCGACGACCACTCATACTTGTCACCAACAGCGCATATAAAATCGCTGGTGATACTATTGCTAGCGGCCAAAACCCATAAGGCGCTAGCGAAAATAAAAAAATAGCTCCTGCAAGCCATGCTGCTACTAGCGTAAGCGATAGCGGTAATTGATTTAAGTGAGTACTCAAACGCTTTTGTAGATTAATAGTAGACAAACGCATCGCAAATTATCCAAAATTATGAGCCTTGAATTTTTAATCAAAATCCAAAACTTAGATAGAGCCGTTAATACTACAGGCAGTATTTTAAAATAAAAACTGCTTATGATACCAGCCTGCACTGCTCAATGGATGAATTTACGTACTCCGTTTAATGGGTTATTATGCTACATTACCAAACGATATGAAGTGTTACTTGATCTTCTATAGCTCACAATACCTACAGTACATGAGAAAGCACTATGCCCCCCTTAAAAATAAAATCCAGTCTTATATGCAATCGTTATCTGTCTAAGGGGTTGCGTAGTACGTTATTATTACTGGCTGCCTCATCACTATTTGCTTGTAGCCAACCGAGTAGTGGCGTATCTGATGCAAGCACAACATCGGCATCAACTGAAGATGTTTTGGCTGTTCCAAAGACAGCTGAACCAAACGTTATAAATAATTCTATGATGACATCAGTAAGTAAACCAGACTTACTAAAAAACGTATCAGCCACTGTCTATAAAGATGCCAATTGCGGCTGCTGTAAAGAATGGATAAGTCATGCAGAAGATAATGGTCTAAGTGCAACCGCGCAAGATGTTGCGGACTTAGCCGTATTTAAAGAGCGCTACAGCGTTCCAACTGAGATGCGTTCTTGCCATGTTCGAACTGAGATACGTTCTTGCCATCCAA
>NZ_CAJGZK010000036.1 GCF_904846215.1 Psychrobacter glacincola
TTCATTGACTTCTAACGATGTATTTATGTTGCTTAGCAAATAATTAAACAAGTAATCGATTAATTGCATCAAAACTTCAGTTCTTAATTTTTAAAAATTACATCAAGTCAATTAATTACCACTAAATATTTTTCCTAAAATTGATAAAACTCCTAAAATTAGTAAAATATAAGCGATTATCTTAAAACTATTCGATCCATTTCTACTATCAGCTAGTACGTTGCCATTTTGTGGAATTAGAATTTCTTGCGAATCTGTATTTATAACGCGTACATGATCAGGAACTTCATCTGGCTGTGCAAATATTCTTTCAAGCTTAGCTTGTATTTTTGGTTCTTGAAGGAGTTCTGATTGCTCATGAGTAACTTCATTGTGCGTAACAAGCTTCTCTTTACTGATGTCTCTTTTCTTATTTAACATCAAGCGCCATTGATTATTCACCTCTTTCTTTATACTCTCAGAAAAGTAATCAAAGTTCGTATAATTAACTTTTCCTATATTTAAGGCAATATCAGAACTACCTGCCATCTCTGGAGCCACCCAAAGTTGAAAGAATACCAAATTATCTTTAATACGATAGTTGTTGGTTTCCCCATCGTGAGTCATACGAATAAAAGCATCGATAGGTTCTTTTGAATTATTTTTAAAACATATAAATATCTGCCTAACTTCGTCCCTACTTATGTTTCTGTTAAAACCTTTATCTAAATCTATCGAATAATGACTATTAAGCGTATAACCATCTACCAGACAATCTTTTCTTACTTTTTTAGTGACTTCATTTCTATCTACTATATCTAAGGCATAGTTTTCTGAATTAATCCTGCTGAAGTCAAAGTAATTCAATTCAACATCAGCGTCATCCATCAAATGATGCTGGATAAAAATTCCGTATTCCATATCAAGATTATCGACCAATGCTGGCACGTACAACAATAAATTAAATCTCATTAATTCTTAGTCCCTAATTAACTTTAACTGCTGCAATATAATTTACTACTATTAAACTTTCCGCTACAGCCTTTAATATCCAAATATTTACTAATACAGCTATGATGAATATAAGACATCACTAATTTCTAAAGCCTCAAAAATATTAATAATTTAATCGATTCATAGCTTGAATAGCATCAGATTCGCCCAGCTTAGCAGATTCACTATACCAATTAATTGCCTCTTCCATATTTACCTCTAATCCGTCGCCATTTTCATAGCGCTTTCCTATGGCATACATTGCTCTCTTATGCCCAAGCTTTGCGGACTCCATTAATAAACTAACGCCCTGTTGTTCATCTTTTTCCATACCACCTGTACCGTTTAGACTATAAGTCGCTATTGCATAAATCGCTGAAGCACTATTGAGCTCAGCTGCCCTTTTATACCACATAGCGGAAGTGTCTAAATCTTTTTCAACGCCTTCACCGATACTATAAAGATAAGCTAAGTTGGTCATCGCACGCGGGTAATTAGCCTCAGCAGAATGACGATGCCATGTTACTGCGTAATCTAGATCTGTATTAACACCAAGTCCTTCTCGATATACCCACGCCAATTGGTTCATTGCCCCTGCGTGCTCTTGGTTTGAAGCTTGCTCAAGCCAAGATCTAGATTGATCATAAAGTTGTACCTGATAGTAATAAACGCCCAGTAAAAACATTGCATTAACATTTTGGTTATTTGCCAAGGTTTCAAGACTATCAATTGAGCTAACATCAAATCCAAAACTAGCTAACCACTCTTCAAATATATCTACATCTCTAGATTGGTTCTTAACGTTGACGATAGTGCTGGCCAGCAAGATTGGTGCAAAAGGGTTTTTATTATCATCAAGTAAACTTTGATACTTCTCTAGTCGTTCCATATCGTTAGGATACTGCGCATCTATTACAGCTAGTTGGTCAACCCATTCAATATTCTGCTCATCAGTTGCTGTATTTACAGCAACCTCGACATCTTCTACTGCTGCTATGTCAGACTCATCTACTTGTTGCTCACCTGGTTCACCAATCTCATATGATCCAGCAGACTCTGTATCATCATAATAAGTATCATTATTGGATTCGAAAACACCTGAAGCAATCACCATCAACAGAATGCCTGTAAAACTCATTAACGTATACTGAAGGTTTTTATTCATTAGAATTAAGCCATATTACATTGTGTATTATTTTATGCAATCTGCTAGACAGCATACCTATCGCGTCACTATCATATCAATGGACATGTATAGAGTTGAGTTTTAAAAATTTACTGGCTCTACCCTTAAAATCTCACTGTTACTGCATTCAAGGCTATGCCATTTCTGATGCGTCCACATTTTATCCAAGCTTGTTGGTCTTTGTATACAATAGCCGATACTTTGATCACCAGAGCGATTCGTGATACCCAACACCATAGTATGTCTAGGCGGTTTATCATCTACAATCATATTGCTGATTCCTTGTCCACTGGTCCAAAATACAACGTTAAACTCGTCATCTAATTTATTTGATAGTCTTTTTGGCAATCTCGCAATCAGCGTATTTTTACCGTGTACTCTTTGCCAGTCATTAAAGCCTTCTACCAAATCATCTAAATCTTGCTTAGCAAATATTCCCCACACTGAATCCACATCGTTGCTATCTAGCATTTCAATATCAAAGCTGTTCTGGTCAACTTCAGATTCTGTTATAATCTCTTCAGTTATTTCGAGCTCTTTTACTACTGTAACCTCTTCAACTTGATGCTGAATGATTGTTAATAAGTGTGATAAATCCTTTGCTTCTAGTATTTGATCTTCTAGATCAACATACTTTTGCGAGGGAGTTTCGGGGTATATCTGTATACAGTTTTTACTAAAGTCTCGACTTTCTGCTTTTTCATTTAGTTTACTTAATGGGTATAACGTTTCAAGATATATCTTTTCGTGTTTTGCTGATGCCCATAAATAGATATATGCTAAATCTAGTTTGAGTTTTATAAGTGCCTCAACATCGATAAAACCAGATAAAAACAACGATAGATTATTTTTTATTGGAATATCGATGTCGCTAATAATATCGAATGGTGCTTCTTGACGCACCAAACGCAGCCAAGATTTGGCATGAACCTCTGCGATATTAATATCTATAACTTCAAGAGGCGAACCATCTGAACTCTCTAAGACTAAACTACATTCAAAGCTATTATTCTCTAAATTTTGTTGAGTCGACAACCGCCATAATACCCACATATCATCATCTATCATTAGCTTGGGTCACAAGTTAGATTAATATTGATAGTCCTTGGATACAGGCTTTCAATATGTTGTTTCGACTTATTAGCAAGACTAGATATCAACTGATTATACTGAAAAGTCTTATCTACAAGGTTGCTGCAGTCCGAATCAGAGCTGCAACCATCACGCTCAATAGAGTACTGAGCATAATAATTTGTATTTATAGCGGTGCTATCAGCAGCATATTGTAGCGCAAAACCTTGAGCGCTTTTTTGCGTATCTGCCATTCCCGAGCTTACGCCAATACAAGATTTTTGTGCTTTTATGATAGGAATCGAGAGGTAATTATCTATTACCTCTAATGGTGCTTTGGGCGTGACACTGTAGCCATTTTGCAATGGCAAGTTGAGTCTTAATGTACTGCCTGTTTTGGAGCGAAATAGTGGACCATCCGGACAAATCTTGTCACGATTGGTTTTTGGATTGGAATAAGGATAAAAAGCAATGCCATTCTTCTCATCCCAGCTAATATCATAACAATTCTTTTGCTCTTCACTAAGCGAACTATTGGCTTCAAACGCACTAATATAGGGTTTATCTTCACCCATAGACAAATCAATAATATTTTTTGGACTAATAACTGGTGCAGGCGAGCTAAATGATTCATAACTTTTTGCATCATCCGTTAAGAGCCGAAGCTGTGGTAAAAACTCAGCCTGAGCAATAACGCTGTTTGGAAACTGGGTCTGAGCATCAATTAAATTTTGTTGTATTTTTTCGATCTGGGCAGCATCTGGCGCTTGTTTTGCCAACCAAAAGAAATGTAGATGTTTTTGTGTCTGCTCTAATGTCTTAGGTGCATTATTCACCGTATAATAAGTTCCGACAAATGGCGAACGAAGCGATAAGATACCATTAGATAGCGAAGAAGCGGTATTTTCTGCACTCACATAGGCACCAAGAAAGGCATCGTACTGCGTCTCAAAGGTTGTTCTCTCAGCAGGCAATAAGTGCATATCTGAAACAATCGCTACTGAGCGTTGTTGAAGTTCAGGTTGTTCTCTGTAATCCTGAAGAATCAGACCAAGCTCAGTGTACTGCCCGCCTAAATCACACTTACCTTGCATCAATTGGTTTTCAAACTTCTCAAAGGGGATGTAAGTTGCTTTGTCTGATGCCTTATCCTGCATAAATATCAATATACGATCATTCGTTCTGAGTACAGATTGAATAGCCTGAACCAACTTGGTAATAGGAATGGCTTGTTCAGTAGTATCTAATTCTGCATTAAAATAGCCACACATACTCGCTGAACCATCGATAATATAATCGATCGCTGAGGGGCTGTTATTTTTGGGTAATATATCCAAGTTCAATGGCGGCATAAAATTAGGTGTAGCATTGACTTTTACCGCAGGCGCCTCAGTGGCAATCGCTTCGGGCTCATCACTACAACCTGCAACTAAACTAAATAATAATGCCGCGCTTAATGCACCAGCATACTTGGATAGGTATATTTGCATTAGTTTATCTCCAACGGTTCGCCCGACACTTCTAGCGTGCTATTTGTTCGCTGTACTTTGTACCACCCTTTATTTACCCAAACTGTCGATAGTGCATTTGGTTTTTTATAGCAATAGGCAAAGCCCTGTCTATCAGGTTTGGTTAGACTAATAACGGAAGCACGCATCGTATTCTGTGCCAATTCAATAGAGTCAACACCATCACTCTGCGTCCATAGCTCAATCGAATACTGCCAATGATCTAGTTTGCGCTGGATCTCTACAGCTACTAAATCACTAATATTCATGTTGCCCCGATTTTTTTGAAACCATGTGGTGATACTATCAGATAGTTGCTTACGGTCTGATGCGTCTAGATCCTCAATCACTAAAGGCTCTTCCATGTCCATGAGGGGTAATACTGCGCCAAAAGTGTCAATAGCACTATTTTTATAATCGTTGTTTATATTAAGTTGTTGCTTAAGGGTGGATTCAAGCTCTGCATTCTTAACATTGGATTGCTTTAACTTGCTAAGAGTATTACCAGCTTCTTTTCTTAAACGCTGATTTTGTTGCTCTAACTTTTCATTCTCATCGCTTAACCTGCTGATTTTTAAGAATGATAGCAAGGCTCCACCTAAAATCAAAAATATTAAGCCGCCACTTAATAGATAATTAGTGTTCTTCCAAAATGGAGTTTTTTTGGCTATTTCTGGTTGCTTTTCAACAGGCATTTCTTTGGTATTATCAGAAGCACGCGCTTCTACCTCTGCTAAGGCAGAAAGAGTACCATTATTAATTCCTGTATTAGTGCCATCACTACTATCGTTATTTTCAATATTTCCTGCATTCGGCTGATTGGTAGAGCTATTTGACGTATTGGCACTAGGCACTGAAGAATCAAATATGTCATTATCTAATTTTCCTGAATCTTTCTTCTCACTACTGTTAGTAATAGTAGTTACTTTTTCTTTAGACTCATCAATAATTGTTTCTTTTGATAACTGATCTACCTCTTTATCATTCATTGGCGTTGCTATAGCCGATAAGGGCAACAGTGCTGCCCCTACCACTATTGCTAAAACGAGCTTAGTTGTTTTTGATTTTTGCGGCACAAATAGCTCACTGTTACAGATGTTTTTTATCATTATTATATTCCTAGTTACCCTGTAACTTCTGATGCATCGCTGAGTTAAAGTTCCAATGATCGTTACCATTTCCTGAACCCGTCAGATACATAGCATTTACGTCATAAAAATTAAGATTGCCAATTCTGTTGTTGATAAATAAATATGCAACCTTCTCGATATCATTATTCCAATATTTTTTAGTGTAAGGGAATAGACTCTCTAATAGAGGCAGTAGATTTTCTTTATCTGACAGACTATCGTTAAGACGTGGGATAGCGCCATCCTTATCGTAATCAACCAATATTGGAATATCTGTCATATTTTTATCAAACATGTTAGGTGGATATAACATTTTCGGATGTTCCAAAACGCTACTAATCTTATTACTATACATCTGGTCAGCAATACCACCAGCGCCATCACGAATCATATGCTCTTTGCTGTTCTCACTATAGCTAACATTCAGTGTTATCTCATCACTACCAAAATAATCCGCAAATACGGTATCCCAAACTGCGTGAGCATAATGACCTTCGTTGATAGCAGGATGCGGATGCGTATCATGGCTAAAGTAATCGCTCAGCTTAAAGCCGTTACCTTGTAGTACGATATTTAGCTTTTGGTTCTTTAGATGATCAATAGACTTGAAACCAGCTTGCTGTAGTAGCAATTTTATTTTTACAAAGATGTATTCATAAATACTCTCAAAGAACATCTCAGCAACCTTTGAAACTGCACCTGGATCAGTAGGTAACTCATCAACGATACGGATACCGTTTCGGATTTGCAGCTTCATAACTGAAGTTAACAAAGTCTCGTAATATTTCTCATTAGTATCTTTCGATTGTATGTTTACTTTATGCTCTAAGAATTTACGAATCGGGCTATCTTCAGGCTTTAGCATCGCACTTAATAAATCATTACCTGCCCATTTAATACTACTAGAGTATTTTAAGCGCTGGATTGCGTCATCATAATCCGTATATGCTAGCTCAATGTCGATGTCCGTTGTTCCGCCGCCCATATCGATGATTACATAAGATTCGTTAGGATTGATCATAGACATCTGCAATGCAGCTTCGGTCTCAGAAACCTCTATGACATCTGGCTTTTTGACCGTGATACCTGTTTTCTCAGCCAGCTTGCTCAATACAGTTTTCATATCACGTGCATAAGTATTAGCAAAGGTCGTATTTTCAAACATGAAGGCGTCAGGACGAGTAACATAAACATAGTCTATATCTGTCACACCAGAATATCTTAAGCGCGCTAACACTCCGATCAGCATCTGCTCAATATAGATAGAGCGCAGTCTGCTAGACAAGGGATAATCACTCCCTCCTGTCTCTTGAGGCCACTTAATATTTCCATAAATACGCTGTATATCATTACTTTCAAGCAAACTGTTAAAGAACTTAATGCGCTCATTATCTGAATTTGACACACCTAAAAAATCACTACATAAAGGAGTAAAAATAGGTGCATTTAAATTCAGGCCATTGATAAGTACCTGACCTTTATCTGCATTCTCTTTCATGGTTTTTAGCTGAACATCGGTCTGATTACTGCCGTCTGGATTGGTACGATTACTCAAACCGAGTAAAATCTCACTAGGAATGGTATAGCTAGCACCCTGCTCTACATCTGCCTGACGCTGTAAATAATAAGCGCTACGATTTTTTAACCACTCTTCTTGACCTTTAATATCATCAGTTTCGGAATAGACTAACCATTCCATTCTTGATTCATTAGCAGTATTGGCAAGATTGAGATTTTCGCGTTTAATCTGACCCTGCTCATTGTATGCCTTAGCCATGCAAGTATTAGAAGTACCAAAATCTAAGCCAATACACTTTATATGGCTGTTTCCTGATTTTAGATTTTCATTTAATATAATTGGCTGCGTAGCAATCACTGTATCGCCACAAGACAGCTCTATGATGGCAGGTACAAACTCAATTTTTAAGGGAATGGCATCAAAGCCAAATACTTTAGATTGTGTTAAATCTTGAGAATATACCGTGACTGTAATCTTGTCTGAGCCTAGCGTGGTATTTAACTTACTGGCTAAATCTTCGTACACGTTACGCTTTTCAATATCTACAGTTATAAAGTAGTAGTTCCAGCCTTCTACTTTAAAGTTTGGCCAGACGCCAACGCCAAAGGCTAAGTCATAAGGTGTGATCGCAATAGTAGTTTGATTGGCATCGCCGCCATGTGGGAACTCCATCCAGCCTAATTCTGGTACATACAATTTGGTATATTGTATTGAACACTCATTATTACTCTCACCATTAAATTTTACTTTGGTATGAACCGCTTCACCATTGGGTTTAGACAATTGCTCTATTACTTCAGGTTCAAGCCAGTACTCTTTTTTAACAGGTAAAAATTGTTGGATATTAACCACGTTACCATTGTTATCAGGTAGTTTATCCAACATGACTACCTGCGGGTGTCTAACTAAATAACCACTCGTTTTGACTACAGAGCTTGAAGTGCCAATTTCACTAAGCGTCACGACATTACGGCAACCCAAGGTTAGCGCAGGGTAAATCGGCGCCACGACACTAGGAGGCGCGGGCGGTGGTAGATCAGTCAATATACCGGTTAAGGCGGTTAATAATATGTTTTCATTATGATTCTTATTCGCACTAGGACTGTTCTTTAGTCTGATTCTTAAGGCATTCAACTGCCCAGCAAAGAATTTATCTAGTGAGCTAATATTGTTTTTATCCCCACTTTCTTTTCGTGAGAACAAATCAGCATATCTATAACGCAGACTCGGAAGTTGCATGTTTTGTAGTAAACCTGCGAAGTAATCTTGAGCCGTACTATTTGCTGCTAAGCACCAATAATAGCCATTCCATAAAAATAATGGTGTGCGCTCTGAGTCATTAGTTACGATCATACCAAGTTCACTATCTGACCAGTTTTGGGTCAATAGCTCACGCTTGAGCCAACGATGATAAGCATTGTTCTCATCTAATGATATCGCAGTATAAACCACCTCTGTCGAACCACTTATCAGTAACCAGAACGCTGCTTCAATGACACGCTGTGCATACAGATATAAGCCCATCTCTGTACTTTGGAATTTATTGGCAACGATTTTGTAATATTCAGTATGGTTACTTTCTATTAACTGTGAGACAGTAATATCATTTTGAATCTGTAGTCGCCATTTCTGTAATAAAAACGACGCTAAGATATTAGGAACACCTTGCGCGATACTCTCATCTAATTGAATCGTGTTAATAAGATTGGAAGTGGTTGATGTGGGGGACAATGCATCTAACCAACGAAGTGTCTTAGGATGATCTATATCCATAATATCTAACGCTGCTACATCGCCTGCTAACTGCAAGTTCCAATCCATCGCGCCGTAATGGGCAATTTTATCTCTTTGTTGCTGCATCTGTAGCTGAACGTGGCTAATAGATTGTGCAGTATCAGACAGAGTGCGGAACTCAGAGAATTTCTCCCCAAACTCCTCTGCTGGTTTCACATAATCGTTGAGGTTTTTAAAGACTGAGCTAGCAATATTACTTGCCAATTGAGAATACTTACTCGTATCAGTGACACCTTGCTCTATGATGCTATTGATTTTTGCCTGTAGCGTAGTATCAATAGCACCTTGATCATTTACAACGGTTTTCTCTAATACTTTAAGTGCACATGATTGCCACAACTCATCTTTTTCAAAACCCGTTTGGTCATTTGCACCAACCAATTGCGACCATAAAGAATTGGCATTATCTGCACTATTGATATTATGGTAGGCTCTAAACGCTGGGATAATACCTGAGGCGTTTTCATTATCATAATCATGCTTTGAAAGCCATTTTAAGCTGTCTTGATATTGTTTCTGTTCAAAGACCAGAGCGTCCTTTAGGTTTGTCGCTACAACTTTCGGTACAAAGGTCACTGACTTTAAGCCGAACCAAGCTTTCTTACTCTCTAGGCTGACACCAAACCGCTCACTAATTTCGTCTAATAGCTTTTTGACAGTGTCGTACTGAGCAGCAGAATCCCCTAATACAGCATGGTTAATCTCGCCTTCAGCATATCCATTTAACACCTCAATAAAGGCTTGCAGAATTAAGATAGTTAATGCGTTTTTTACCAGCAACATCCAAAGACTAACAAACGTTTTATTCTTTGAAAAATCTTCGAATTGTAAAGCAGCCGAAGTATGTGGATGAAAATGCCCTTTACGTACCTCATGAGACAGCTGACTCATAGGCATATACAATTCGTTTGAGGTAAAATGTCTAGCAAAGCTATTCTGAACAGCATTTGCTGCCAGCAAGTTAACCACGTGTGTATGTTCCGGTTGGTCAAAGTCGCCTGCGCTTGGTCTTTGAATATCTTGCCACATACTACCTGATTGAATAAAAATAGAGCTGACAGCATTATTACTATTAGACTGCAATTCATACTGGAAGTTTCTGAGCGCAAAGGCGGTATTGCGCTTTAACTTCCCAACATCAAAGGCGCTGCCTGTTGAGCCATCTTCACCAGGTTTAAGCTGGAACCATGGTAACGTTGCTACCGTTGCTAAATTAATCGCACGTCCTGAGCTTGAGCTGTTGATGATCTCGTTAAATGTACGAGCTAATGTCGGAATAATACCACTACCTGTACCGCCGAATACTGATCCTACGATGACGATATTACAATCTGAGGTATTAATACCCGTCACATCATCATCAAATAATGACAAGAATTCTTGCTGTAATAGCAATTTATTAGCTGTATTAATTTTTCCGCTGCCATCAAGCACACGTCCAAGCTTCTCACCAAATATGGTTGATCCTACTTTTGGATTGGCATGCATTCCTTCTGAGACTTTTATGTTCAAGTCTTTTTCATAGAAAAAGGCTTTTATCTCTTCATTGGTTTTACTCTTTTGTGCTAATAGAACGTTTTTGACGGTCAAATCACTGCTAGAAGATAAGTTCTGGCTATAGGGCCGAATAATATCAAAATTAGCCTCTTTGGTCTTATTACCAATGCCTCTATGACGCAGATACTCATGAAGACTTTGAATGTCTGGTACCAACTGGCTTCTTCTATTGGCAATTTGTTGAGACTGAGCATCCGCGTCAATAATATAGACGTGTGGAACATCTATAGATCCGGCGTTACCTAATGCTAATACACGTAAATATGCGTGAATGATATGCTGACCTGAACCACCAACCCCAATAAGTACATTTGACACGACAAACTCCTGCTAAATTTAGACAATAAAATCTTTTTATTAGATAAAATAATTATACTAATGCTGATTGATTTATATATTTTAGATAGATAAGACCTTTGTATAGGCTACCTATTATTACCATATAAGAATTTAGCAGTGACTAGCAGATAGATGAGCGCACTAATCATCATAATTACGATTGCGCTCACTATTAAACTTCCCAAAAACAGTGGTGTTGTAAATGGTAAAAATTTGGCGAACAAAATAGACTTAATATTCATGCAAACCTTGATATTTAAAGGGTCTGAAATTACTGCATATATATTAGGCTTGATACAAGAAGCCGCAGACTTATTAAGTAAAAAGTTCGGTAGAATGAACAATAACGCAGATATACCAGCAGCATATGTAGCGTAAATAATTCTTGCTCGTTTGACCATTATGCGTGGGTTCTTACGATTACGATGGAATAATATGGCAGCAACTACAACACTAGAAAAAATAGAAACAAAAGTAATTGCGACATAAAAGGTCAATTGTCCCGTCTGTTTAAAAGCAGGTGCCAATTCATTCATCTCTAAAACCATCAAACCACTTAATACACTGACAATTACACCAGTAATAATAATTGCTTTTATTATTGCATTATTCATAAAACCCTCAATACGACATATGTCGTTAGATATCAAACTATGCAGTTATCGAGTATAGGTTATTGAAACTTATATACTTGCTACATACTAATTTTTAAAATTAATGTTATAAGACATGACTAGCTTAAAATGCAAATGATGATTTAATAAAACAATTTTGTGTTAGAAAATATGCTTGAATACCTACATTTTCTAGGACAAGAAAATTCTATTTTTTTGATTGAATTCTATATTTGCAATATTCGAAATAATTATGAGACCTAAATTTACGCAATTCGTACATACATATCGCGTAATTCTACTCGACTAAAGTAAATTTTACTATAGCTTACCGATATTAGTTTTATATTTATCTAAATTGAGTAAAGTCAAAAACTCTCGAGCAGATATTATCGAAAACTAACTCGTTCTTTTTAAAAGTAAAAAATCGATACCACCCCTGTTCTAAAATAACTTATCCAAATTATTCTCCATCTAACCTTGGCATAGAAACTTCGCTTATGCTCACTTTTTTTCAATGGGGTTTAGATTAGGGCTGTAGGGTGGCAGCCATAGAATACGATGGCCATACCTG
>NZ_CAJGZK010000037.1 GCF_904846215.1 Psychrobacter glacincola
GCATAGCACGATTGGATATGTGTCACCTTTTGAATTTGAAAAGCGGTATTATGATAATTTAACCCTGTCAGGCATTGCTGCCTGACTCAAGTAAAACACTCTCCGATATAGTCGGGGCGGTTCATTTTGCTATTATGAAACGTTTGATTAAACTTAATGATAATAAACTACTCAACGATATATTATCTCAATATTATTTAACCTCATACAGCCAATTATGGCTTTAACAGATTTTGTTTCCAGTCACTTAACTGAATCAACATTTTTAGGGTGTTTATATCGTAATTGCCTGCGAAATACTGATCCAAAAGCTGGTCAAAAACACAGTTCTTTTTAGATGAAGAGGCTAAAGTAAACAATGTTAGCGAAGAGTGTAATTTTAGAGTATCAATTGCTCCGAAAATATCTAAAGCACTCTTATCAGGATGCAATTCCAATAACTCAGCACATTGCACTAATCGTGCACTAAGTATGTCATGCTGCAAATACTCTTTTGCTTGCTCTAAACTCTCTATTACATATCGTTGGGACATTGTACTATGCCCTAATCCCTTAACTTGTGGAAAAATGAACCACATCCAATGCGTTCGTTTGTGCCCTTGTGTTAGCTCACTAATGACCTGAGAATAGACAGCATCCTGAGCTTTGATAAAATCATTAAACAAGGCTTCATCCATGGTAATACTCCTAATAATCAATCCTGATAAAGCTCTATTGCGCTATGTAAACGCTCTAGAATAATAGTTTTCAACTCCAATGGTTCAATCACTACTGCCAGCTGCGACATACTCACTAGCCAATCTTGCAAGCGCATAGTATTAGCAACGGTGGCACTGACTTGATTCCACGTATCATCGGTAATAGCAATCTTCTGATCTTGCGATAATGGACGCTCATAAAGATGCTGACAGGCGTATTTTTGTACTTTTAAAACCAATCTGATTTCCAAACCTTCATTCAATTCAAGCTTTCCTAGCTTATTCAGATTCTCTAAAGTAAAAGCATCATGCCTTACCCAGTCCGGTATAGGTTCTTCTAATACCTTTGCCTTTTTAATACGATTAACTGCAAAGTTACGATGTGCTTTTAACAACACCTTATCATTGATATGATCATCCGTAGGATCAAAGCCTGTGAGATAAATCATATTATCGATAAATACTAAGCCTTTAGCATAAATGAGACGCTCAATAGGCTCGCTATCCCATTTGTTTTGATAACTGATCTGTAATTTTTTATTCTCTAGCAGAGCCTTATGAATATGAGCAAGCACTTCGTTATCAAGTGCTGGTGCAAGTAGCACACTAGGCAAAGTAATAAGATAACTTTGCCACTGACCAAGTTGACTTTGAATAAAGCCGTGTTTTTGGTGTCGACCCAATTGGGTTAGTTTATCGCTGATACTTTGCTTAAAGGAGGCTGGTAAGTAGTTTGCTGTATATTTAGCTAGCATATCCCAAAAGAAAACCGTTTGCTCATTGATAGCGTCGATAGTGAAGTCGGGTTCTATATAAAATCTTGCGGTCTGTCCACTAATGTTTTGAACCCATGCTGGTATCCTTATCAAGGCATCGCTAAAGAAAATATCGTTAAATATTTGATTGAGACTGGTTAAGTCATTCTCTAAATTCTTGCGCTCATTATTAAGTTTATCAGCATCATCACCATAGGCTTCCATCAGCTCTGTAAGCGAGATAGCTTTATCTTTATCACGTGGCAGACACTGATAAAGCGCAAATAGGCGTATTGACTTGTTATAGCTAGCGATTGGATCATTTGACATAGTAGACTCACTCGATTAAAGAATATATAGATAGCTAAAGCGCTATTTTTACTTAATCAAACCGAACTAAAATAGCCGTACCATTATCATAAGCATTACCCTCTGAGTCATAGACTTGATCTTTGAGAGCGATTAACCAATCCTGTAAATGAGTTTCTTCACTGACAAGTTGCCATTCATCACTCGGTACTAAATCATGGATACCGTCAGTGCAAATAACTAAACAATCACCAGATTTCATTTCGATAGTTCGCACCGTACTCTCAGGCGCTTCACTACTCAAGCCACTTTCATCAGCACTTATGGCAAAGCACTCAGTAATACTGTACAAACTTCCCGCCATACCTTCACGATTGTAGTCAGCAAAATCTGCTTGCTGACCTTTCGCTCTTGCCTGCTCGTCAATCAACTCATTTAACAAGTTATGATCGCGGGTGAGACATTGCCATAGGGCAGCTCCTTTGGATAGCAGATAAACTCGGCTATCGCCCACATGGGTAATCGTTGCCTTAATGATGCCATCACTACTCAACTCGCCAACAACCATTGCAATGGTAGCCGCTGCACCATGACGTTTCACTGAGTGATTAGCTTGATTAAGCAAATGATGAATCTTATCTGAAGTCGGCTTTTCCTTGTCGTCCCATAACGATTTGACAGCTTTGACAACTGCCTTTGAGCAGTGTTGAGAGTAGTTAGAGCTGGCAACGCCATCCGATACTGCTAGGCAAAATGGTAATGCAACTGATGTGATTGACATCACTCCTGAATCTTCTTGATACCAGTGATCTAAGAAGAAAAAAGCGTCCTGTTGCAGTTGATTGCTAGCGTTGCCTTGAAAGGTAATCGCACAGGCTTGAGCTACTACTTTGACAGTATTTGGCATGCTGCTATTTGGGGGAAACGTCATGCTAGCTTTCCTATGTCTATTAATTACAAGGATAAGTATATCTGACAGCCTAGTGATTTATTTTCTAGGTTTTAAATTATTTTGCTCGGAGCTTCATATTATTGATCAACTTTAAAAAGATTCTGCGCTGCTAGGATAAACTTTGTGAATCCTATATCTCTATGTGCTCTTATCTATTGTGGAGACTATCTTATTCGGTCCTGTGACGGGTACCATTACATAGTTCCATACTATCTTATAGAACAGTCAAAGCCCCTTATATCAGGGGCTTTGACTGTATCTAGCGTTCCATGCTGTCCTGCTTTATCTATCCTAATCCATGCACTTTGAGTATACCGAGTTTTGAGTCTACTCATGGAGATCTAGGCTATGGAAAGAAAAGTGATCAGTTCAGACCGAAGCATCAGCAGTCATAAGCCTGAAGATAAGAAATACTTCGTTCCTGTTAAAAACCATCCTAAACTCTTCTTAATGGTACGTTCTACTGAAACCAAGTCATGGATGTACCGCTATTACCCTATCATTCTTCTCGCAGAATTCTTTCACTTGAAAGTACGGCACACCCATCTTAATACCGAGTAGCTTAGCCTCGCTTGAGCGAGCAACGATGCAGCCATCATTGTTAGATAGCACCACCACCGCCTTATCCTTTAGATCAGGGCGAAAGAGCTTCTCACAGTTGGCATAAAAGCTATTACAATCAACAAGCGCATACATGGCTTACTCAGTAGGTGAACGGCGTAAAAGAAAAGGCATATCCAATCACGACTATTTACGTGGTTGGATATGCCTTCGATTGTAGAGATATAGTGTTCTAAATTTCAAGGGGTAGAAAACTGCAGACGACAATGGCTTTCGTGAGGGTTTGTATGGGTTTTGGATAACTAAAGACTCATTATATTTAATAAACCGTTTCCAAAAAGTAGGTTTTAAATAAATTGCAGCTAACAAGTCTAATCTTATTGCAATTACAATTACAATTACAATTACAATTACAATTACAATTACAATTAATTATAGGATATATTCAATCTTAATAATTCGATAGTAATCGAGATTATATATTATAAGTAACATAAGACTTAGTCTTAAATTATGATCAATGCTTGCCTCTATTTTCAGATATGTTTAATCATTTGCTAAAATATCAAGTTACTAACTGGGACAATTGTTGATGGCAAAGAATTAGTTTATTCTTGAAAACATAGGAGCAGTAATGTATGAAAAAAACAGTTTTTATTTTGGGCTTTGCTCTGTTAGGCTCAATGGCTAATGCTGCGACCGATTGGACACCGTATTTAAAACCAATGATGGCAGGCTGTAATTACCCTAATCCCACTGATAAATTGCCAAAAGTTTATAAGGATTCAATCGCAAGCAAAAAGGTAAAGGTAGATCTAGACAACGCAATTGATGGTTATGGCGAAACTATCACGACTTACACTTTAAAAAATGCTACGGCGTTTGGTCAACCTCTACTTAAAATTGAGTATTTGCAAGGGTACGAATGGGGCAGCTTAGAGCTCTATTTTAAAGATACAAAATTCACAGCTTTACGTCCAAAATTCAAAATACCGAAACCTGACGAAACTGAAAATGAGGGTTTTCATGTCATTGAAAATAATAGCGAAGGTTACAAAGTAGATGACGGTATGTGGGAAACCATTCTAAAGTTTGATAAAAAACGTAAAAGTATAATTTGTGCTTGATTAAGAATATTCTTTTGTGAATTATGTAGCTTATATACCTTATAACTATTGTTTAAATTAAACTCCAGCATAGACATTTTTTTAAAATAGAATATAAATAATTAAAGAAAGCAACCCATCTACTGATAAGCATATGATATTTTTAATTTTACCGGTCTTAAAATACTTTTAACCATATTTTTTTGGAAATATTTATATGAGTTATTTAATCAAAATTACAGCTGCATGCCTACTTACTACTCTATCTGTAACATCTTATGCTCAATCTCTTAATGCAGCCATAAACAAGGAAGCAGCTAGCGGCGTCAAGCTTCTAAACTTAGAAAGCAAGAAATATTTTGTTAGAGATGCTGACTATCTAGAAGACGAAGCTATGAAATTTGATCTTGATAATAAAGAAGTTATAATGAAAGATGTTAATTCTGATGGCATTCAAGATGCTATTGCACTCCTTTACTACTGCGAAGAGACTAATTGCCATGCAACAACAAAAAGTGTGGATTTGGCTGTTTTCAAAGGTCTTGGTAAAAATCAATTTGCTAAATTAGGTTCAGCCTCACTCGAGTCAAACGCTAAAATTAAAAGTATTAATAAAGGAATCATCAAGGTTGTTTCTTACAGCTTTGGTGATACAGACCCAGGATGTTGCCCTTCGAAAGAAAGTTTAAGATCTTATAAAATAAAAAACGGAAAACTCGTAAAAGCTAACTAGACTAATATTCTTATCCTAATTTAAAGAACTCTTTACATCCCACTTGACACTCGAACACGGTAGCTAAGTTACTTATATTTATAATTTTATCTATAGGTAGGTGCTGCCAGTGTACTTGAAGTGGATAATTCGAGGTGTTTTGAGGCTAATTAGCAATTACCGCAATCTTCCAATTTCGCACTCGTAAGTTTGTAATGGAATCAACGGTCATGGGTCGAGAAGTGCCAAGCTCTACTACCGCCCTAGTGTGTGCTTTTAAGTTTGGCGGTTACTAGAGAAGTCCCTCTGCTAGCCGTAACGCTTGCGGTTGCCGTGTTCTTTGATCATCACTATTAAAATAGACCAACAGATAGACCGCAATCCGCATATGTAGCAGCTTACCTTTGATTTAACTTTCGATAGGTATCACAACCACCTTGATTTCCGTTATCGCAAGCTTTACCAAACCATTCTTTGGCAGTCGCCGTATTTTGACGCACGCCTTCGCCATTAGCATACATCACACCAAGATTGTACTGAGACTTAGCAAGTCCTTGATTGGCAGCTTTTTCATACCACACGGCTGCTTTGGTATAGTCCTGAGGCACGCCTTTGCTTAGGTCATACATCACACCAAACATAGCTTGAGCAATAGCATTGCCTTGATTAGCCTCTCGTTGAACTTGATTAAAATCTGAAGCCATCGCTGACACAGACAACGTTGCTGCAGCTAAGAAAAGGGTTGTTTTACGTATTAAGGAGGTAATCAAAAGGGTCATGGCATAGCTCTGTTGTTTTGTTTTGTTTTGTTTTTGGGATTTACATTTGTGCATTTTTGCCATGATAGCAGAACTATTTTAGAGTGTTCGACCCGATGACTTTTTCCCTCTAAAATCATTTGCGGAGTTTTTCAAGGTAGTTGTCACCATCAAGCCCAATTAAGCAGCTTGTAATCTCATCTTTTCTGACTCTTTTACAGGATTCAATGTCGTCGGACCCACAGGCTCGCAGTTTCTCACCTCTTGACTGCCCCAACGTTAATATTTTATTTAATTACAATTTTCTCTTACTTAAAATTACGATAGCAATGCTAAGCAAAAATAATATAGAAATAATAATAAAGAGTAAAGATTTACTCCTTACTAAATCAGATAAACTATGCGTAGACTTGGTTTTAGATCCTTCCTTATTTTCGCTTTGTGAACTGTTAGTATCTATAGCTTCTCGATTAGCATTTATCTTTGCCTCTATTTTAGCTGCTTCTCTTAGTTCCTTAGAGCTAGCTATTAGATGTCGGTGTATCTTTTGTCCAGCTTTACCATCGGTTTTGATGTTTATATCTGCTTGATATTTTTGAATCGCTTTGCGTGTTTTATCTCCAATAATGCCATCTACTTCGTCCATACTATAACCTAGAAGGTTTAACGACTCTTGAACCTCGCGAGACTCTTTGCGGTTCAAGCCTGGATCATCAGTAGGCCAAGGGGTTGCAAAGTCAACGTTGGTATCTTGTTGTTTAATACGCTGTGATAAGTGGGCAATAGCTAGTGCATAATTTTCTGACGCATTATAAGCATAGAAGGCATCAAAATTGCGTCCTACTAAAAATGCTGGGCCTTGTTTACCAGATGGTAAAAACAAACCTGCTGAAGATAAAGTCTCTGGTAATGGTTTATTATCTGGCAAAGTAATGCCTAGACCTTGCCAATGAGATATAGGCTTTTTGTTTTTACGATCATTCGAAAAATTAGTGCCTGAAGGTAGGCGTACTTCATAACCCCAAGGTTTATTACTTTGGTAACCACTGTTCTTTAGGAAGTTAGCGGTTGATGCTAATGCATCTGCTTGGCTATTCACCAAATCTTTACGATTATCACCATCAAAATCTTGTGCTAATTGTAGAAATGTAGAAGGCATGAACTGAGTCTGTCCGAAAGCGCCTGCCCATGAGCCTTTAAAGTCTGATTTAGCAATATCGCCTTTTTTCAATATTTTTAAAGCACTAACATACTCCCTACGGAAGTAACTTTTGCGACGCCCAAAGCAAGATAAAGTAGCCAAGGAATTAATTACATCTTTTTTGCCTAACTTAGTCCCAAAATCCGACTCTACGCCCCAAACACCAAGCACATCATAGCGATTTACCCCATAGTGAGTCTCTATTTTTGCCAATACATTGGCATAATCCTCATCAGCAGCAATACCATCAACAACTCTTTCTTCATCCACTAAGCTAGCTAAATAATCCCAAGGTTCTTTAGCAAACTCTGGCTGATAATTTAGTGACTCTAATACGCTAGGATCTAACAGAGAAGGACGATACTGGGTAAAAGTTTCTTTGACGCTTACAAAAGGACCAGTTTTAACTAGGTTGTTTAAACAGATTGCGAATCTTTGATTATCAATATCTACTTTATCAGTCTTCGATCTGTCCGTATTTACTGCATATGTAGTGTTACTCACTGATAACAGGTATATGGATATTAATAAATATGGGACAGCAGATAATGTTGATGGAGGCATTAGTAGTTGCTCAGTAGTCATAAAATCGAAAGCAGTATATTAGCAGAAAAATAATTATTTTATTCAAAGAGCCTTTAAATAAAATATATTTCTCACTTAGACTTAAATTATTCTATTAATTTTTAACTATAGATTTAAAAAATTAGTAAGATAATTAAAGGTAAACCAAATTTAATTAAACCATCTAAAATGTATTATTAATTCAGAAATCATAAGCTTCACGAATGCTCATTTCTTTATATTTAATGCTTTTAATGACTTTGGTCCAAAAGTCTACTGGGTAAGTTATAATTATAATAT
>NZ_CAJGZK010000038.1 GCF_904846215.1 Psychrobacter glacincola
ATGTTTTTACACCAGCTTTGTATGGTGCTGGTGCTTATTTGATACTCCAGAGCAAGTTGACGATAGGTGTGATCGTCTTCTAGTTTCCTTAATATCATTTGTCGGTAATCTTTTGAATATGCCATAATGGTTATTGTATCGGCTTTATTGTTCGTTGACTATAGCAATAAAATCACCCATATCATGATGAGGTATTTTAACCGACTGGTGCTTATTTAACTATAGTTAAGTCTTTATAAAATCGATACAGCCCATATCATGAAACAGTTTAGGTAGATTATTCTCCATCCATCCTTGGCGTAGAAACTTAGCCTGTGCCCATTTTTTCTCGATAGGGTTCAGATCAGGGCTGTACGGCGGCAGCCATAAAATACGATGATCATGCCTGTTGAGTAGTTTTTGAATGCGTCTACTTTTATGAAACCGAGCGTTATCCATGACAATCACGCTCTTGGTTTTAAGACTTGGAATAAGTGTGAACTTACACCAATCATAAAATATATTGCTATTGATATTCTGCTCAACGTACTCAAGCGCAAATAGCATTTTTTCATAGAGAGCTCCGATGACATTCGTACGCTTCTTTGCTTGCCAGTTGTAGCTATCGATACAGGGTTTGCCAATCGGTGCATAGCCATGGGAACGAATGGTTTCAGCCTCAAAGCCGCTTTCATCCATATAGACAATGGGATAGCATTGCTGAGTAAAGCGATCAAGCCTATTCTGGAATATCGCTCTTTTTATCGGACACGCTTTTGGGTGTTCTAAGGTCTTTTTTTTGGCTGATGCCAAGACGCTTTAGAGCATTGAAGATGCCCGTTTTACTACAACTTAACCGACGAGCTCTTTCATAGTTATAGTCATCGGGGTATCTTTTTACGTCTTCAATCAACGCATCATCAGGTATTTTAGTCGGTTCTTTATTTCTGGTTATTTTAGGGACTAAATTCTGCTGCCAGCTGTGAATGGTGCTGGTACTAAGTCCATAAAACAGGGACGCTTCTCGTATGGTCATACCATCAGCGATGCTAGAAAGTACCTGTTTGCGATAGTCTATTGAATAAGTCATCGTTTATTTCATCAAATGCAATTGTTAATAAGATTGTATCGGTTTTATTTGGACTAGACTATATTTCAATCCATTATTTCGACTTTGTTTGTTTATGAACTTTTGATGAGTAAAATATTAAAATTAATAAATTTATTATTATAACTTATACTCTATGAGAAACTTTTAGGACTGATTAATAATTGTGATATTGCAATTATATTTATGTCGTCCTTATTTATTATAAAAAATTTATCTATATAACCGTTATTTTTAAAATAAATGCCATACTTTGATTTTAGCCATTAATCTAGTTGCTATAGTAAATCCTTAATATAAACAAGGTATTGTATGCTATTGTCTCAGACATGTGGTATTTACTGGCTTTCGCTAACATAAGTTAGTGAAAGTTTCTATGAAACGAATAGTTAGTTACATAAAGTAAATAAAATTTATTTATTGTTAATTAAGTCAATATTGTATATATTCCTAATAAGTTTATAAAAAGTTCTTGCAATACTTGTTGGCATGAATAATTTTTAAGTATCGAAGCCATATCGTCGGGAAGAAGATATGAATAATAAGACAGAGGATTGTCAGCCCATACCAACCCTCCTCCTTAAATATCATTATTTATATCTGCTAAATTTGATAAAACCTTTTCTCATTTTTGTTACTAGATAATGATTGGGTTGAATTTGAAAGATTGATATTATTTTTATACTGCAAATTTTATGCTGATCATGCCGAGTAACTTAATATCGGTGTAGGGTGTAAGTATCGCTAGCATTAAAAGAATTTGCTTATGTGTTTGATAATTTTGGGTTACTTATCCTGATTGGTCATTTTGCTTTAGCAAGCTATATGCAGATTTTATGATTGTAATATAGACAGCGTATCAAGCTGTAGCGCACAGTAGCATAGACGCTAAAGCACAAGGACTTGTCAGACTCAAATCAGTGACCTTGTTTTTATGTTAGGCAAAAGGAGTTGTCCTATGGAGAACCACAACGATTCATCAGGTTATTGGCGCGCCAATCTCCGTCTCATTAAAGTTAGCCTCGTCATTTGGGCGTTAGTCTCTTATGGTTTTGGTATCTTGCTACGTCCATTATTGTCAGGTATTAGAATAGGTGGTACTGATATCAGCTTTTGGTTTGCACAACAAGGTGCTCTTATCGTCTTTATCGCCTTAATTTTCTTCTATGCATGGCGCATGAATAAACTCGATAAACAATATGGTGTAGACGAGGAATAGCCCTATGAGTCAATTTACGATTAATATCATTTTTGTAGGTCTGTCCTTCGCTTTATACTTCGGTATCGCTTGGTGGGCACGTGCAGGTTCGACCAGTGAATTCTATGTTGCTGGCGGCGGTGTACATCCTGTTGTTAACGGTATGGCAACGGCAGCTGACTGGATGAGTGCTGCATCATTTATCTCAATGGCTGGTATTATCGCCACTGGCGGTTATGCGGCATCAACTTACTTAATGGGTTGGACGGGTGGTTATGTTCTACTCGCCATGCTCCTAGCGCCTTATCTACGTAAATTCGGTAAGTTCACAGTTCCTGATTTTATCGGTGACCGTTTTTATTCTAAGACCGCTGCTATGATTGCCGTGGTTTGTTTGATTATCGCATCGACCACTTATGTTATCGGTCAGATGACAGGTGCTGGTGTCGCATTCTCACGCTTCTTAGAAGTTGACAGTACCACTGGCTTGATTATTGCGGCTGTTGTTGTATTCTTCTACGCCGTACTTGGTGGTATGAAAGGGATTACCTACACCCAGGTTGCGCAGTATGTGGTTCTTATGATTGCCTATACGATTCCTGCCGTCTTTATCTCACTTGAGTTGACGGGTAATCCAATTCCAGGTCTTGGTTTGTTCTCAAACCATGTTGAATCAGGCATTCCTATCCTAACCAAGCTTGACCAAATCGTCGTCGACTTAGGCTTTACCGCTTATACCGCTGACGTACCGAACAAGCTAAATATGGTGCTATTTACGTTATCACTGATGATTGGTACCGCGGGTCTACCGCACGTTATTATTCGCTTTTTCACGGTTCCTAAAGTTGCGGATGCGCGTTGGACAGCTGGTTGGACGTTGGTATTTATCGCGCTCCTATACTTCACTGCGCCAGCAGTAGGTGCAATGGCGCGTCTAAATCTAATCGATACTGTTTATCCACAAGGTGTTGACGCTCCTGCTATCGAATATGATCAACGTCCAGATTGGATGAGAACATGGGAAGAAACCGGTCTTATTAAGTATAAAGATCTAAATAACGACGGTCGCATCCAGTTATATAATGATAGTGGACTTGGTGCAGCAGAGCTAGCATTGGCTGCCGCTACTACTGATGGCGGCGATGTTGCTACTGCAACGACTACCGTTGAAAAAGCAAAAGCTGAACATGCTTTAGAGCGTGATGGTATCTTTGTTGACAGAGGTTGGGCAGGTAACGAGCTTGACGTCAACGCTGACATCTTAGTATTGGCGAATCCAGAAATCGCACAGCTACCAGGCTGGGTTATTGGTCTTATCGCCGCAGGTGGTTTGGCAGCAGCGCTATCTACAGCAGCTGGTCTACTACTTGCCATCTCATCAGCGATCAGTCATGATTTGATTAAACGTAACCTTAATCCAAATATCACTGATGCAGGCGAGCTAAAAGTCGCACGTATCACGATGGCTATTGCGCTCGTGGTTGCTACCTACTTAGGTATTAATCCACCAGGATTTGCTGCACAGGTCGTTGCATTGGCCTTTGGTATTGCCGGTGCCTCACTGTTCCCTGCTTTGATGATGGGTATTTTCTCTAAACGTATTAACAACTTGGGCGCCATCGCTGGTATGCTCACAGGTTTGATTAGTATCTTAGTTTATATCTTCATCTATAAAGGCTGGTTCTTCATCACAGGTACAGCAAACTTCCCTGATACTGAAGAGTACTGGTTGTTTGGTATCTCACCATTATCATTTGGTGTGATTGGTGCCTTGCTTAACTTTATCGTAGCATTCGCAGTTTCTTATGCGACTGCGCCACCACCAGCACACATTCAAGAATTGGTTGAAAGTGTACGTTCTCCACGTGGCGCTGGCGGCGCAATCGACCACTAAACTTCGATATAAGCTAGCAAATGACGTATGGTTTTTTACGATAATATATCACTCACAGGCAGCAGCTGCTCGTGAGTGATTTTTTTATCCTCTGCTTGTTACAAATCGTATGGTTATAAATTGATTAATAGAAAATGATTTTTTTACTCGAGCCATTTTGGAGTAAAAATTAATGGGAAAGACAACTATAGTCATAGAAAAGTAATATCGATACATCACGTGCCGCTGATATCAATTTTTCTTGCTTGCTGTAGCTACGCTAGCAGAGGCTGCAAAAAATTGATACCAGCAGCATCGTAGCGATTTTAAGGTGTTTTGACTATATAAGAAGCGCCATAATGAATACGCTTAAAAAGTTGAAAACGTGGTTTTATTTTTAATAATTGGTATGAAATGCGCTGATTGCGTTAAGGAAAAGTCCTATGCTTTTTGAGTTTATCGCTACCATAGCAGCTGGATTTGGTTTAGCCGGGATAGCACTGGTCATCACTCACCTCAGCAAACTTGCAGGTAAGAAAGCGCCGAGATGGCTCATTCCCTTGTTTGGGGCTATTGGTATCTTTGGCTTTCAAATAAGCCAAGAATACAGCTGGTTCAGTCAACAGCTTGCACAGCTACCTGAAGGTGTACATGTTGTCAAAAAAGTTGAAGAAGGTACGTGGTTTCGCCCTTGGTCTTACGTTAAACCACAAACGTTACGATTTATAGCGGCTGATAGCGGACACGCTCGTGCTAATGCCGATAACCCAGATGTTTATTTGGTCAATCTGTATTTGTTTGAGAGACGTAGAAGTGTGCAGCAAGTCCCGCAAGTGATTGACTGCGCGGTCCCTGCCCGTGCAGATTATGTGCTACAAGAAAAAGACAGTAAGTTAAGTATCGATGAGCATGTGAAACACACTACTGCTTGGCGACCTTTAGAAAAGAGTGACCCGTTATATATCAATGTTTGTATCAACAAAAAATAACTCATTGCAGCCATTGTTAGCTGACTTACAGTTATCTTGATGACTTATTGAACAGAATGTCTAAATATATTTGCCAAAAAATAAGGCTAATAACGATTACTTATTTCTGTATAACTATGCTTTGAATTGGCCCCCAACAACAATCCGGCGCATAGACCACCAAAGTGCGCCGCAAATGAGATACCCTGCTGCGGTATCAAGCCTTGCTTAATGGTCAGCCAATAACCCGTACCCATGACTATACAAGCAAGCAAATAGCCCCAGCGCCTCGCAAATACTGCGCCGCCTATCATAAACCCAAGCATCGCAAAACAAAGCCCTGAGGCACCGATATGAATGGTGAGTGGCGAAGCTATCAACCAAGTCATGATACCTGAGGCGACAATGAGCTTAAGAGTAGTACGATAAGCATTATTTTCAAATAAGCCAAACAAAAATAAAATCTGCATGAGTGTCAGCGAATTTCCCACTAGATGTGAGAAATTACCATGCATCGTCCATGACGCAAATACCCCTATCATACTGCCTACATCCAATGTACGTGGCACAATACCAAAAATATTCCATAGACCAAAAAATACGGTGTCATTAAGAAAAAACATCACCCACATTGGTATCAGTACAAAAGCATATAAACCAAATACTTGCTTAATGCGAGTAATCAAGAGCGTCATCACTTGCTGCCATTTCATTTGCTGTTATATCCTTTTTATCTGATTAAATGTACGTTATTGACTGGCAGCCAAAATTGTATTTTCTACAGGTTTAAACGATAGTGATGACGCATCTTTATCAGAAGTTAACATACTATTGGCGTGTAATAGCGAGGTTGAATGATAAGGCACTAGCGCCGTTGGTACAAAGCTGCGAGCCGCGTCGATATGTTTAACCGAATCATCAAAGAAAATGTGTGGTGCAAAGGTTTTTAGCACCGCTGTTTTTTCAAGCCCACCTAAAAAAAATGCCATATCTACATTGACTCCCCATTCACGTAAGGTCTTGATAGCTCGCAAATCCGCTGGGGCATTGCGAGCCGTTACCAAGGCTATCTTCATCGGACAAGAGTGAAGACTGGCAGGCAGACGCTCTTGCATTTTGGACAGTTTAATCAATAACTCTGCATAAGGACCTTTTTCTATTGGTAAATCGCGCATTGTGGCTTCGCGGTCATGAAAAGCTTGCAACCCTTTTTGTTTGTAAAGCAGCTCGCCTGAATCATCAAATAATACCGCATCACCATCAAAAGCAATACGCAGCTGCTTGGTATCAAGCTCGCGGGTATTGACTGGCGTTGCATCCAATATCGCACAGGCACAGATATCAGCATCAGCAACCTGCTGTGCATCCTCAAGATTTGTCGTCAAAAACAAATCAACATTAAAATCGTCAATATAAGGCGCTACTGAACTACCTGATATAAATGCTGAACGTGAGATATTGAGCTTATGCTCACGGATAGCATTGAGCACCTGAATACCAGTATCAGGACTACTTTTAGAGACGATAACCACTTCAACTAATGGCGTTTCAATATTCGGATCTAATGCCGTAGATTGGTTACTCTGCTTATTTAAATTAAGCAAGGCTTTGATAAGAGGGTAGCCTGCGCCAATACTCAGAGGATCATTTTCACGCTCTACCATATAATCACGAAATTCTTTGATAGCCTCGCTAGGTCGTTGCTGCAACAACTGTAGCAGATAGTTTTCAGATTCTGATAAATCAAACAGGGCGGTTGCAGAAATTGCGACTATCAGAGTATTGCTAAAATCGACTGCCATAATTTTATCTACTTATAAATTTTTATATGAAAATATTTGAAGACTGAGGTTCATTGATTTTACTACATCTACCCTCTTTTATAATGAGGAGAAGAGTTATGATAATGTCATTGTGCTGTCATAATCTTAATCTAATAAAAAACCATATTGTTAGAGCAATAATACGATGAGAAGTCAGGAAGATTATAATCTCCACAGCTACTAATAAGAGGTTTTTTAAGCACATTGTCTAGAGTATATTTAAATACTAATCACTATTTAAAAACAGTATTTAAAGAAACAATTAACCAAGGAAATAAGCACCAAAAAAAGACTGCCAATGCAGTCTTTTTTATAGGTTGTGTGGTTGATAATCAATCTAACTTTGAATAGCCAACTTACATGTCAGAAACTGGTTTGAATATCAGAAACTGGTTCCAATGTTAGCAACTAGCCTAAATCGGAGTCATCATTGATCACGAAACTGACTATCATAATGACATGATACTTACTAATTTTGCCATTAGTGATGCCAACTTTTTGCTCTTTTACCCATGCTCCTTGAACGTTGCTGACGGTCTTGGCTATCCGAGCAATTCCTTTTTGGATAGCATCTTCAAAACTGGTTTCAGAGGTGCTGCTCACTTCAATATTTTTTGCAATAGTCATAGTTATATCATTCCTTTGATTATGAATTATTCTCAAACCGTATAGGCTATACGGCTTATATTCATAGTAGCGATATTTATATGCAACAGCAACATCAATCGATTACTTTATGCAAAATGGAAAAGTCAAAACATCTTTTCCAGAACAAAGAAAATCCCCCGCCTAGATAACTAGGCGGGGGATTTTCAGGAATAGAGAGCTGACGATGACCTACTCTCACATGGGCGAACCACACTACCATTGGCGCGACGATGTTTCACTTCTGAGTTCGAGAAGGGATCAGGTGGTTCCATCGTGGTATTGTCGTCAGCAAAGGGGGTTCTATTG
>NZ_CAJGZK010000039.1 GCF_904846215.1 Psychrobacter glacincola
CGCATGATATTACGGTCAAAATTCTCGTTGCGATTTGCTTCAACGATGCCCGGCATCAGCTCTTTTTGAAAAAACTGACGGGCACTGTCCGTTACCATACGCTCTTCATCGGTAAGCTGGTCACGTAGTAAAAATGGATCTTCCCAATCAAAACGGGGGCTGCTAGAAGTTGCCATGTGGTGCTCCTTGTTGCCAGTCATCCTGACCGACGATTAATGTTTGACTTATATGTTCTGCTATGCAAAACTTAGTTTCATATTACAATTCATTTAAGCAGGATTATTGTTCTTTGTAAACCTTTATCCCACAATACGGTTATAAAATGATAAAAAAATTACCGGCAACCAAACCGCTTTTAGCTCGAATGAACGATACGCTCGCCCAAAGTAAAGCCGATGATGATAGACAATTCGTCACCGCTCTTGGACGCGGACTGAGCTTACTGTCTGGGTTTGAGCATCATGAACAACTCAGTCATCAGGAATTATGCCAGCTGACCGCATTGCCTAAAGCGACGGTGACGCGATTGATTTATACCTTAACCACCCTTGGATTTTTACGCACAACGATAGAAGGGCAGTATCGATTAGGCAGCAGCGCGGTGCGGCTGAGTGCAACGGCATGGAGCCGTCATGATATGTTGGTATGCGCAGAACCATTACTGCGCCAGTTCGCAACAGAGATCGAAGGCGAAATGCGCTACTTGTCTTGCTGTCGTAGCCCGGCACGCCTATCGGTCAATTTGCAAGTTGGCTCAGCAGTACCCGTCGCCCGTACAGCCATTGGACGCGCTTTTTATGCGGTCAGCTCGCAAGCAAGGCAGGCGGTGATTCGTAGTAATTTGCAAGAGCAGTTATCTACAGAGGATTATAACCATGCGCAGTCTGCTCTTTGTGACGCAACAGAGCATTATAGAGCGCATGGTTATACGGTATCGGATGGGGAGTTTTCTACGGATATATTGGCAGTAGCGGTTGGTGTTTTTGATGTAGCGACTGGGCAATATGCGTATTCGCTTAATGCCAGCGTACCAAGTGCCAACTGGGAAGCGGATGACTATGCAGCGATGATTGTGCCGAAACTGCAAGCGTTGGCTGAAAGGATTGGGCGCGGCGCTTAGATCTGTACAGTTACTGAATCAGTCGATAAGATAAGACATATAAATAGCTATCGGGTAGCTACCAACCCATATCGAAGTTTTTGATGCTTTACGAAATAATTTTTTTACATAAGGAAGAGTGCTATGTCAGGGATTGAGTTTTATACTAATAGACATATTGTCAGTGAAGTGGACAGTATGCGCCAAAAGCTAGGGGTTTTAGCTAAGCAGTACTCCGCCACATCAGCCATTATCATCACTGATGCTGGCATATCGCAGCTAGGTTATGTCGATATTGCACAGCAGTCATTACAAGAAGCTGGCGTTCAAGTCGTTGTTTTTGATGGCGTCGTCGCTGACCCGCCTATTGAAATAGTGAATAACGCTATTGATCTTGCAAGAACCAATCAATGTGATTTAATTATTGGCCTGGGTGGTGGTAGCTCTATTGATACAGCTAAAATCGTCGCTCTATATCCGAATGATTTTCAGTCCATTACTGATATTTTAGATATCGACTTAAGCAGCTTTAAGAAACTGCCCCTTTTTGCGATACCCACCACAGCAGGTACCGGCGCAGAGGCAACTTTTGTATCGGTAATAACCGCGAAAGACGGTAGTAAAAAAGCCATCTATACGCCCAAAATACTGCCTGATGTCGCAATTTTAGATGCCACGCTAACACTGAAACTACCTCGCCATATTACCGCTGCAACAGCGCTCGATGCGATGGTGCATTGTATTGAAGCCTATACCAGCCGTACTAAAAAGAATCCCATTTCAGATGCACTCGCTATCAAAGGATTGCAAATGCTATGGAATAATTTTGAAAAAGTACTACAACAAGGCGATGATATAAATGCTAGAGCCGATATGTTGTTAGCTTCCACACTTGCGGGTATCGCGTTTGTTAATGGTTCAGTCGCAGCCGTTCATGGCTTGTCTTATCCGCTCAGTATCAACTTCCATATCCCTCATGGGCACGCTAATGCACTCGTAATGTGCCCAGTATTTAGTTTCAACTTGCCTGAAGCGGCATCGATGTACGCAGAACTAGCCAGGGCCGTTATGCCTACCCAAACCTCTACTATGACGGACTTAGAAGCAGCAAATCAGTTCATACTTCAATTGAAAAATTTTTTAGAAATGAGCGGCCTTAAATATCGCTTAAGCGAATTAGACATCACAGAAAAAGATATACCAGCGCTAGCGGATATAGTAATCAGCACCTATGCACGGCTAATTGCGACCAATCCTAAGGATATGACATTAGAAGAGGTGACGACAATGTATAAGGAAATACTCTGATAAAAACTATTACTTTTTAATGCTCATGTTGCTCATTGAGCTATAAATCGCCAAGACAGGTGTGGTTTGATTATTATCGTCAGGCTGCGTAATTAAAATCTCCCAAGTTTATGTGTACGGATTTGACGGCAGGGGTCACTAGTGATGACTTATGCAAGAGATCTAGTATAGATAAGCTTAAAGATTTGCTTATGGGTTGCTATAACTATAGTGAGTTCACTTTAAAAAACAACATATCACTAATAGAGTAAATTCTATGAATCTTTTTGATCATTATCGCTGTATAAACTTTAAAATTGTAGAAGTTAAAAATACATATACTTTTAATAGCTAAAGAGATTTTTTAGATTTTAAATCATTTTAAAAGTTTAATAGATTTTCAAAATTCACAACGGTTATTCTATGTCTGCCTTCAAAATATTAATCATCTCTTGTTCATGTACCTTTACATGATCATCAAGCCATTCACCCTCTTTGGGAACTAACTTCATCATTAGCTCTAATTTCAGACTCAGAGGTGCCATACTTGCACGTTTTCCTAATAGCGTCCTTACTTTTTCTCGTGGGCTATCATTGCTCAATGATGAGTTTTCACTACTGCTCATCAAACACAAGTTCCCAAATCTATGCAAATCATCTGCTTGCAATATATTATCAATTTTAGAAGTCTGAGGAGAAAAATGTTCAACGGAACTTTTAAAGCTAAATCTAAATTTGTCTTTATCATCTATAATAAATGAATCATCTTTTAATAATAAATAATCTAAGTAGTTAAAAACAAATGCAGCAACCTTGCCGTATTTTAATAATTCACCAAGATCACTTGCTACTAAGTTAGGCTTTTCGCTATTGTCTAAGTTGTACATAAAATTTACATATTCTTTAGAAGGCGATACAAGATAACGATTAATCATAAAGTACTTGGCCAGGCTTTCTAAGAACTGTAAATAATCTATTGCACTAAATTTATCTTCTTGTTTATCAAGCCAGTACAGCACTGCAGAAAGCCAGTTTTTACGAGAGTTTGTAGGATAAGAAACATGAAATGCTGAGAGCAGAGTCATACAACGCCAATTTTCACTAAACGTATCACCGCCATCTACTCCAAAGCTATTCACATAGCTTGAACTGTTGTCTTCAAACTTGTAGCGCTTTAGCGACCAATCTTCTTTAACACCTCCACGATCACGCTTAACGATGTAATGATCGAATAAATATCTTAGTTTGAGTAATAAAGAAACAAAATTCTTTACCTTATTTATATCCTTTCCTACATTCGTCTTGAAAGCATTAATTAGTTCTTTATCATCTAAAGCTGGCAAATCTATTTTGACTTCATCGGTAATATTATTTTCAGACTCTCGCAGCATATAGATACGCAACACTTGTATAAGAAAATTTGGAAAATCTATAACGCTAGTAAAACGCTCCAATTTTCCTTCGTCACTATTACCAGCTTTATTTTTATTACTAGTATCTTTAGTTTTTTCTAGTCGTGAGGTTTTGCCTTTTGAGATTGAGTCATTGAGAGTAAACTTGGGTAGCTGATTTTTAGAATCTAAATCCGATTTAATAAATCCAAAATCTTCTTTTTCTAACAGACCATCAGGTATTATTAATTTGAAGCCCTCAGCTGTTTCTCCAAATATAGCTTTACGCTCTTCTACCGAGAATCCCAGTTGCACATAACGACTCATGTCTGCACACGCCAGCCAAACTTTATGAATAGTTGCCATGGCTTGCTCATCTTTTTGAACAACGGACAGCAAATTAGCTTTGACAACTTCATGCTTCTCTAGCTGTTCGCCTCTATTGTTCATAACTTCAAAATAATGCGTAACATCAGTATTTTTGGGTACTAGAACTGGCAAAATTTTAACTTGATCCGTCAAGTAGCTAGCGAATTTAAGTAGTAAATTATCATCATCACCAAACTTTTTAGTTATGACTCGATCAATAGCCTTAAAGCCTTCTACTATTGATGGGTTAGCTTTTTTAGTATCAATTGTACCGATTAGCTCAGGTAGCCTTGTTGAATAACTATATTCAGAATCTCCTTTCCTACAAAAAATGTCGAAGAGCTTGTTAATTGTAAACTCTGACTTGCTACGGCTTTCAAAACTAAGATTTGGCTCTTTGAACCAATCAAAGTTATTAGCTAAACGATATTTTAAATAAATAGCCAGCAGACACAAAGTAGTAAAGCGCTGCTGACCATCGAGAATTTCAAAGTAGCCTGTTTTTTGGTGTATCACCAAACTACCAATATAGTAAACCGATGCATTATTTTCTTTTTGCGTATAATCTTGTATGTCATCAATCAGCTGCTGTATTTGCGGCTCGCCCCAATCAAAGTTACGCTGATACACAGGTATTTTATATTGGTTCTCGCTAAGTAGTTGCCTGATACTAATGCTTTCTTGAATGCTATTGGTCATCTTTTATCCCTTTTTATCTCTAATACCGCTTGCTCTGATAAGTAACCCATCTCTGTAAAAATAGTTGTGAGACCTGCTACTTGCTTTAATTTTTTATCTCTATCTTTACCTGTAGTATTGACTTGTTGAAGCTGTTGAAGTGGTTTATTTAGAAATTCAACGGGCGTCAGCGAATGCTGTAAGCGCATAAATACGTTATCACTATCGATATATTTTTCTATGCTTTGTCGATATACACTAGCGTTTTGTAAGCGCAATGAATAAGCCCAAATGAATATATACTCAATCGCTCGAGCTAAATCTTGTTCACCATATCTATCGTAATAGCAGAGTACGAGAGCATTAAACATACGGCGAACGTATCTATCCCCTTGACGCCACCAGTGGCTATATTTATAGTCCTCACCTTGTTTCTGATTGTCTAATACTTGAATGATGGTCAATGCTATTTGTCTATCTTTATGACTTAGTATGGCTTTGAGCCAATTATCATCTTGTCTTGTAGCGTCTTCCAGAAATGGCATTATTAACGCTTGATAGTAGGTAACCCAATCAAAAAACCGCCGCCCATTAATCAATGTTTGGGTAAGCTGAAACGGATAGGTCATGGTTTGCTGATCGATTAATCGATGTGTATGCTGATTATAGGAATCAACAGTATTATTAAGCACTTTTAATCCCTGTTGAAACGGATAGTTAGCATTAGTTAAATTGACGCCCTTAAATACCTGTATATCAGACTTTGAAAAGTATAGGCTGGATTTACCAAGACTCCATTGGCGTATTGGATATAGATAATCTGAGAATGTTACCTTTAAATCTTTGGTATTTTTTTGCTCCCAATATTCAACGATGGACTCCTTTAGATCCTTTTCTGTTTCAGGAAATTCGCGCAAATGAAATGCTTTTAGCAAGTCATGAGGGCTCAAATCAAGACCACGTGCGTTTTGCGAATCAAAAAACTGGAAAGCTTCTGACAGCTCATGCAAGGTCACTTGCACAATTTCACAATGATTCATTAAGAAATCTAAAACTTCAAGGGTAAATGCAGGGCTATTTACGTGACGCTTTATGAGTTCATAATTGATACTTAAATTTTCTTGAGTTTCATTACAGTCAGGAAGCTGAATATCTATAGAAGTAAAACCTTCTAGCGTTTGCTTGAACTTTTCAGATTCAGCTGCAGCTTTAATAATCAATAGCAATGTCAAAGTACGCTGCTGACCATCAACTAAAGCAATTGGAGTCTGCCCGTCACTATCAACCTTTTCATTATCTTGATGCAAAACCACTGTTCCTAGACGATACGCATTGTCTGCCTTATAGGAGTTGTCAACATTATGATTTAGCCTACTGCATTGGTAGTACAAGTCTGTTAGCAAGTCAGCGATGTTCTTTTCTGTCCAACGATAGGGTCGTTGATAGACAGGTATTGCAAGTCTCTTATCTGATGGATACGTTGCTAAGGATAAAAAACTAGCAATTGATAAAATTTGGTAACCTTCATTATTAACTTTCTGATCTGACATTAAACAACACCTCAATGATTCAAGACTTGAAAAAATTAATTTTAATTAAATTGAGAATTTGTGAGTTTTGAACCGCCCCGTGATTGTCGGAGACCTAATATTCTGAGAGAATACGACAATGAAAACACGAAATTACACTCCTGAGATTAAAGAACGCGCAGTTCGCATGCTGATTGAAGCAGCAGGCGACTA
>NZ_CAJGZK010000040.1 GCF_904846215.1 Psychrobacter glacincola
TGGCACACTTGAGAAAGCAGGTTTCAGCAAAATCAGCAATGATATGCCAACCCAAGTAGGTGATGTTATTGTCTATGATCGCTCATCAAAGCGTCCACATGGCCATATTCAAATTTTCGATGGTACAGATTGGATTTCTGACTTCCGTCAGAACAGTATCAGCCCATACAGTGGTGTCTATGCTTATACGACATGGCGTGATTCAAAATATGTGGATGACGCATCCGCGTCAGATCGTAATATCTACCTTGCTATGAATGATAAATAAGACCTGAGAAGTCAGCACAACATATTTATTGCTTTTCTCCAACCCAGTAGTGATCTTACTATCATTGCTGGGTTTTTTTGTGCTTAACATCAGGGTGTATTTAACCTTTCATGATTTGATCCGTCAGAAATGAACACTACTGATATCATTACTCATTACAAGAATTATCGGCAAGCGCGTTTAAGATGCCACATGATACCGCTTGTGCACTACCTGCACATTTCTGGCGCAAAACTGAGAAATTTTTGGATTGCTAGCATTACAAGACAAATTACGAAACGACGCTCATGAAGATGTGGCTTAGCTCAAAGCGTATGGGTAAACCACCCCGAGTTCGTCGTACTCTCTAAGACTGTTTAGTCTCCGAAAACCTGAGGCGGTTCAGATAGTTTTTTTTGAGAGAGTATGACACTGCCAAAGCGATCTGAATTACTTAAACCAATTGATTGTATCAGTGCCTAAAAATTTTACGAAAATCTTATCAAAGGACTAGACAAAAAAATGCCTCTGGGAGTTGACTCCCAGAGGCATTTAGTTTTAAATGTAGATAACGGTTACAGTGTGCGACAACACGCTGTAACGAACAAATAAGCACACAGACTGCGTTATTTGAACAGCATTAAATGCCCGTTTAGGGTCATTTTATCCAAAATCTGCTTTCATATCAACTCTATTTGCTATACATTTTAAAAACTGCTTGTTCGCTCGTTACATTTTCGTGCTGCTCTCTCTGTACCCGTTACCCGTCAAATGGGTGGCAGGCCTCGGTGACGACTGCGTTTGACATAAGGGTGAGCTCCCTACAGGGGTGACTAGACAAAGGATCAGAGCAACGCAATGAGTGGTTACTTGTGCATATCGTAGCGGTATATTGGGCGAACGCCCTTGCTAGCGTATGACAGCACAGTAGCGGTTATGAGCGTGTCTAGGCGGTGCTATCAGCCGTAATCATAACAGCCGTAGCTTGATACAGTGATACGGTCTTGATGACGCGATGGGCGATGAAGTCGGCATGACTAATCACATCAAATTCAAGGAATGCACTAAAGTGTTTGTGAGTGTTTTTATTATACTCATAACTGCTTTAGGGTGAGTGTTCCTTGAAATCTGCTCAAGGCTCCAAAATCAGCATAAATTCACTTAGGCTAATTTAAGTAGTATATAGCCCACTAGGCTATATACTATAAGAATCTAGAGAAAAATTTAGAATATTTATTATACAACCATCATTTATTCAGTGAGTCGATATTGTCATGGTTGATTCATAAGCTTAGTGTGAATAGAACGGGATCTATGCCTTGGGTAAACTACCTCCCAAACTTATAACTGTTCTTTATCTTGAAATCCTAATTAAACTGAAACCTCGAATACTTTTATTTAGTCAGCATCCAAAGTATTATCTTTGTTTTGAATAAGTATTAGAGCATCTTGTGCTTTCTTAAGTTGATCTTGTAACAGAGTCACTTGTTCCTGCTTTGATAAATGACGGCTTGATAGCTCGCTATATTGTTTATTCAATACGCTATGCTCGGCTTCAAGCTTAGCCTGAGTTTGAGTCAGCTGATTATTAAGTCCTGATAGCTTGTCACGTTCAGCGGTGACTGCCTTTAACTCTCCTTTGATCTCTGCGGTAGCCGTTTGTATATCATTCCGCTCAGTGGTGACTGCCTTTAGCTCTGACTTAGTATTTTTAAGTTCAATCTTTAAACGTGCAATCTCTGCCTTATCACTATCAGCTGTGGCTTTAAGCGTGGCTACCTCACCAAGACTGCTAGTCAGCTCTATAGATTGCTTATCTAATGCATTACTCACCTCTGCAAGCTGTGATTGCGCGGTCTTAGCCTTAGTGCGTTCAAGCTCTAATTCATGCCTAGTATCTAATAGCGTCTGTTTGGTAGCGTCATGGTCAGCTGTGGCTTGCTGTGCGCTTTTAGTTGCTGTTTCCGCAGTGCCGGTCACCTCGTCCAGTTGCTGTAGTAAATCCGCTTGTTCCCCCTCCAAGGTCTTAACCGCTTCTTGCGCTTCGTCCATCTCTGCTTGTGCCTTGATCTTAACCACCTCTAAAGCTTCACGCTCTTTAGACAATCTATCATTAGCCATATCAATAGCCGTCTGCCACATATCAGCCCCAAGCGTGTGCAAGCGTTCTGTGATACCACTAGGTAAGTCTACTTGCTGTAGCTCTTGCTCTTCTTGCTGTTCTCGCTTCCAGCTTTGCATAGCATCACTGATAGTCGTGAATGATCCACCGCCTAGCGCCTTACGCACCTCTGCCAGTGTCGGCTTAACCCCTTGCTCTTGTAATTGGTCTGCTGCTGCATGAATATCTTGTATCGTGAGTGCCATGATTTTGTATCCCTTAATAGTATATTGTAGTATGTTGTATATAATATACTACAATATACAACATACTACAATATAGAATGTAAAAAAACCCCAAGTAATCTTGAGGTCATGTGCTTGTTATTTAATGCCTAGTGATCGGTTAGGTATTCTTCTAGGGCATCGTTGATCATGTCTTGATAGTTACCGCCTGTTTGCTTAGCTCTGTCCTTGAATTTGGTAAGGATACTTGGGCTAATGACACTGGTTTCCGTAGACAACGCTTGAGATTTGATACTGCCACGGATCGCGCCTGACCAGTCGGTGACTTCTGGAATGTCCGATAAATCAATGTCGTCATCGCTAAGCGTGGCTAGATGCTCTGAGTCTGCTTGCTGCTTAGCAGTTAGTGGCGGTAATTCGTCTATTTTATCATCTAACGCCGTAAAACCACGTCCTTCTAGGGCGTGGATATCAGGCGTCAGTCGTTGTCGCCCAGTATGGCGAACCCCTTGATACCCAACTGCATTGAGATCATAATTACTCCATGAAAACGCTCAAACTACGCATCAAAGACAAACACGCCACTCAGCTCAATATCTTAGCTGGGGCAGTCAACTTTGTCTGGAACTACGTCAATGAGCTAAGTTTTAAACATTTACAGCGCACGGGCAAATTCTTTTCAGCCTATGACTTGGCCGCTTATACTAAAGGGGCGGGTGAATACCTGAATCTGCACAGTCAAACCTTGCAAGCGATCAGTGAGGTTCACGCTAAATCCCGTAAACAGTTTAAAAAAGCCAAACTCAACTGGCGTACCAATAACCCAAAAGCCAAGAGAAGAAGCTTGGGCTGGATTCCGTTTAAAAAGACCGCCATTAAGCACCTAACAACCCGTCAGTCAGGCAAGAAAAGCCTTAAATCTACTATTCAGCTAAGCCTCGCTAAAGGCAAAAAGCTGATCATTGATTTGTGGGATAGCTATAACCTCTCGCTCTATACCATCAATACTTGTGAGCTGGTACAAGATGCACGAGGTCACTGGTACGCCTGTATCACCGTCAAAGAATTTCCAAAAACAGTTTGTGGTACGGGCCAAGTCGGTATTGATTTAGGCTGTAAAGATGCCGCAGTCAGTAGTGAGGGTGATCAGCTACAAATCAAAGTCACCCATCAATACGCAGAAAAACTGGCCATCGCTCAACGTGCCAAAAACAAAAAACGGGTTAAGGTCATTCATGCCAAGATTAAAAACACCCGCCAAGATCTGATTCATAAATTCACATCAAAGCTTGTCAAAGCCAACAGCTTAATCGTTGTTGGTAAAATCAAATCAAACTCATTCACTTCATCCAAACTGGCCAAATCCGTCTATGATGCTGGTTGGTTTGAGATTAAGCGGCAACTGGATTATAAATGCGCGAACGCAGGTTGCCACTATATCGAAGTCAATGAAGCGTACACCACCCAAACCTGCTCGTGTTGCGGCTCTCGCCAAGACAGTCCGAAAGGTAGAGAAGGTCTTGGTATAAGAGCATGGTTTTGTCGTTCTTGTAAAACGACCCATAACAGAGATGTTAATGGAGCAAAAAACATTCTCGCGGTCGGGCTTGGCCGTCTTTAGTAGGAATCCCCGTTCCTTTAGGTCGGGGAGGAAGTCAATCTGTGGTAACGTGATCAGAGGTATAGTCATTATTAGCAATTATATGGCGTCGTATGACCACATAAGGTTTGTTATCGAATGTTTAGGTCGAAATACTAACCAATATATTTAGACGTCTCTACAGAGCTTTCTCGTTCGTTTTAGGACACATAGCCAGAATGGAAAATAAAAAAGTGCCTGATTCTTAGGATCAAGCACTTTTGTGAACTAACACTGTTTACTTAATAATGATATCGGCACTGAACGATGATAATGGCATCATCTTGAACCTCATAAACCAGTCTATGCTCTTGATCAATGCGACGCGACCAATAGCCTGCCAGATCGTGTTTGAGTGGTTCAGGTTTACCAATACCCTCAAATGGATCACGTTTGATGGCTTTAATCAGCTTACTTATTTGCTTGACCTTCTCTTTGCTGGTTTTTTGCCAGTATTCGTAGTCCTCCCACGCATCCTGTGTCCAAGATAAGATCAAGCGTCCACCTCATCATCACAAGTCAATAATGCGTCATCCGTATTGATGTCATGCTCGATTAAACAACCCGCCTTAGCATCGGCTATAGAGCGTCTGAGGCGCTTGGCATTAGTGGGGCTTTTTAGCAGATGAAGCGTTTCCTCATATGAATTAAACTCTTCTAAACTCATGAGTACCGCAGGTTTGGCGTTTTGTCTAGTAATCACGATCGGCGATTTGTCGGTATCTACCTTATCGATATATTTGGCTAGGCCCTTTCTAAAATCAGTGTAGTTCACAACATCCATAACGATTACTCCGTGTTTGGTCATATTTATTTGTATGACTGATATTATATACCATAGCTGTACTTATATCTGTACAGTTATTTTTACACTGATTTATTTATGGCGCTGGCCGCTCAATCCGTAATCACCCGCAGAAGTTTGTGGCGGCGTATTAAGATTAGAGGGTTTTTGATAATCAAAGGATAACGGCACGGTATTGGTTTGCGCCACTTGAGTTAAGAACAATTTGATTGCTTGAGACGGCGTTAATCCATAGCTTTCAAACACGGCAAAGGCGCTATCCTTGAGCTCTTGATCGAGCCTGATATTATAATTGGTTGTCGTCATGGCATTACAAATGGCTTATATATATATGTACGTACAATATAAACCATTTGTAATGCCAAAACTACTAAGCATGCTTTTTTCATATTATGATTTCTGCTTAGGGAACGTATAGCCTATCGCCAGTAAGTGCTTTTTGTGGGTCTTTAAAAAAGCCTCATCTCTTAATTGAGTGTGTAACCAACTAATAACTTCTTGAGTGCTTTTACCTGATGGTGCGTAACTACCAAACGGTGAGTAGTTAGCCAACAAAGGGGCAAAACGATCAATTTGCTTAACGGTTAGAGGTGGGATATCTCTATCCTCATTATTCTGATTTAGGCCCTCCTGTCCTTTTTTCTTAGTTGGCTTGGCCTTGACGGTGAATGTCAAACCTGTAACTGTGCGTCCACGTTTGATGTTTTCATAGGTGATTTTGATGTCGGTTTTCTGATTAATTTCTTTTATGGGTCCATCAACTGCATTCTCTTTCAAATTGTTGATGCGCTCATACGACTTAGGCGTGCCAAGTTCTTGCCTATATTGATCTAAAGTCATAGAAAAACCACCCTTCCCCTCAGACTTTTTTGCTAGATGGTAAAGGTCTAACGAGTAAGTCAATTTGAGGTTTAAGATATCTTCTTTTAAATATTTAGTGTAAGGGTTGAGCTTATCAAAAACCTGAAGTAAGTATATTACCTCATCTGTAAAATGCATCGATATATAGCCATCTGCATATTTCGACCTGATTAGCCATTGAACCTCTGTATCATCACCATCCTTATCCTCATAAATGAATGTACGCTTCATTAATTTTTTGCTAGCTGATTTCATTTGCTTATAAGCCGAGTTTCTATCTATTCCGCTAAGCTTAGCAAATTCAGAAGACGCAACCTCTATCGGTGTTTTTTCAGTAGCATTATTAACCCTAACCAATGGGCTCGCTAGAATAATGATGCGCTTCTCATCAATAGACATCTCTCTAAAAGCTTGAGTAATTTTATTCTGCATAACAATCCATTTTTCAGGATATTTTTTTTCGTATAGCTCGACATCATTCATTATGACAACCTCATTATGCTAGTTACTTTAAGATACTAGCATAATGCGGGATAAAAGTAGCATTTAAACGGGATAAAAGTAGCATAATGCGGGATAAAAGTAGCATAATGCGGGATAAAAGTAGCATAATAGAGTGCGTAACCCTTTAATAGCAAAGCTTACAGACTGTCTAAAAG
>NZ_CAJGZK010000041.1 GCF_904846215.1 Psychrobacter glacincola
ATACAAACCACTTGGGTGTTGTATGGTCAAGCCAAACGAGCAATTAGTACAGGTTAGCTACATGCATCGCTGCACTTCCACACCCTGCCTATCAACGTCGTAGTCTTCAACGGCTCTTTAGGGAAATCTAATCTTGAGGTGGGCTTCTCGCTTAGATGCTTTCAGCGATTATCCCATCCGAACGTAGCTACCGGGCAATGCCACTGGCGTGACAACCCGAACACCAGAGGTTCGTCCACTCTGGTCCTCTCGTACTAGGAGCAGATCCTCTCAAATTTCCAACGCCCACGGTAGATAGGGACCGAACTGTCTCACGACGTTCTAAACCCAGCTCGCGTACCTCTTTAAATGGCGAACAGCCATACCCTTAGGACCTGCTTCAGCCCTAGGATGAGATGAGCCGACATCGAGGTGCCAAACACCGCCGTCGATATGAACTCTTGGGCGGTATCAGCCTGTTATCCCCAGAGTACCTTTTATCCGTTGAGCGATGGCCCTTCCATACAGAACCACCGGATCACTAAGACCTACTTTCGTACCTGCTCGACTTGTGGGTCTCGCAGTTAAGCGCGCTTTTGCCTTTATACTCTACGACCGATTTCCGACCGGTCTGAGCGCACCTTCGTACTCCTCCGTTACTCTTTAGGAGGAGACCGCCCCAGTCAAACTACCCACCATACATTGTCCTCGGTATTGTTATACCTGAGTTAGAACCCCAACATGACCAGGGTGGTATTTCAAGATTGGCTCCACAAACACTAGCGTGTCTGCTTCAAAGCCTCCCACCTATCCTGCACAAGTCAGGTCAAAGTTCAATGTAAAGCTGTAGTAAAGGTTCACGGGGTCTTTCCGTCTAGCCGCGGGTACACAGCATCTTCACTGCGATTTCGATTTCACTGAGTCTCTGCTGGAGACAGCGCTGCCATCATTATGTCATTCGTGCAGGTCGGAACTTACCCGACAAGGAATTTCGCTACCTTAGGACCGTTATAGTTACGGCCGCCGTTTACTGGGGCTTCGATCAAGAGCTTCGCTTACGCTAACCCCATCAATTAACCTTCCAGCACCGGGCAGACATCACACCCTATACGTCCACTTTCGTGTTTGCAGAGTGCTGTGTTTTTAATAAACAGTTGCAGCAGCCTGGTATCTGCGACTGCCAACAGCTCAAGGAGCAAGTCCTATCACCATCGGCAGCGTACCTTCTCCCGAAGTTACGGTACCATTTTGCCTAGTTCCTTCAGCAGAGTTCTCTCAAGCGCCTTGGTATTCTCTACCTGATCACCTGTGTCGGTTTAGGGTACGATTCGTTTATAACTATTGCTTAGAAGCTTTTCCTGGAAGCATGGTATTTGCCACTTCGCTGTACAAGTACAGCTTGCTATCAGATCTCAGCATAATGACAGTCCGGATTTGCCTAAACTGTCTGCCTACATCCTTTCACCTGGACAACCAACGCCAGGCTGACATAACCTACTCCGTCCCTCCATCGCATTATAAACAAGTATCGGAATATTAACCGATTTCCCATCGACTACGCCTTTCGGCCTCGCCTTAGGGGTCGACTCACCCAGCCCCGATTAACGTTGGACTGGAACCCTTGATCTTCCGGCGTGCGAGCTTTTCACTCGCATTATCGTTACTCACGTCAGCATTCGCTCTTGTGATACCTCCAGCATGCCTTACGACACACCTTCACAGGCTTACACAACGCTCCCCTACCACTTGAAAACAAATTCAAATCCGCAGCTTCGGCTCCTAGTTTGAGCCCCGTTACATCTTCCGCGCAGGCCGACTCGACTAGTGAGCTATTACGCTTTCTTTAAAGGATGGCTGCTTCTAAGCCAACCTCCTAGCTGTCTATGCCTTCCCACCTCGTTTCCCACTTAACTAGGAATTTGGGGCCTTAGCTGGCGGTCTGGGTTGTTTCCCTCTCCACAATGGACGTTAGCACCCACTGTGTGTCTCCCGGATATCACTCATCGGTATTCGGAGTTTGCATCGGTTTGGTAAGTCGGTATGACCCCCTAGCCGAAACAGTGCTCTACCCCCAATGGTGTTCGTCCGAGGCGCTACCTAAATAGCTTTCGGGGAGAACCAGCTATCACCGAGTTTGATTAGCCTTTCACCCCTATCCACAAGTCATCCCCTAGCTTTTCAACGATAGTGGGTTCGGTCCTCCGGTGCCTGTTACGGCACTTTCAACCTGCTCATGGATAGATCACTCGGTTTCGGGTCTATGCCCTGCAACTAAACGCCCTATTAAGACTCGGTTTCCCTACGGCTCCCCTAAACGGTTAACCTTGCTACAGAACATAAGTCGCTGACCCATTATACAAAAGGTACGCAGTCACCCCAATAAATTGAGGCTCCTACTGCTTGTACGCACACGGTTTCAGGTTCTATTTCACTCCCCTCACAGGGGTTCTTTTCGCCTTTCCCTCACGGTACTGGTTCACTATCGGTCAGTCAGGAGTATTTAGCCTTGGAGGATGGTCCCCCCATCTTCAAACAGGATTTCTCGTGTCCCGCCCTACTTAATATGTTAACGCTAATGTTTCGAATACAGGACTATCACCTACTACGGTCAGCTTTCCCACGCTGTTCTTCTACATTAGCATTAATCGGCTTCTCCCCGTTCGCTCGCCGCTACTTGGGGAATCTCATTTGATGTCTTTTCCTAAGGGTACTGAGATGTTTCACTTCCCCTCGTTTGCCTCTTGTACAAGTACAAGATACCTACCTTATGGTAGGTGGGTTTCCCCATTCAGAAATCTCCGGATCACAGGATATTGCCGCCTCCCCGAAGCTTATCGCAGGCTGTCACGTCTTTCATCGCCTCTGACTGCCAAGGCATCCACCATGTGCGCTTCATTACTTGACCATACAACCCCAAGTAGTCTCGACTTTAAATAAGTTTTGACTTCAAAGTGTCATAAAGCCTAATTATGATAACGATATCACCTAATTTTATACGCTTGATTCAGTTCTCTTATTACTTTTTAATAATCAACCCCTGGGATAACAACTGATGTCGTTAAGAGGCCGATTATTAAGGTTAAGGATAACGCGTGAACACGCATCCCTAACCCAGACTCATATCTATGTTTTTAAATAGTTCTTACGCTCTCGTCGAGTCATAAGTTCTGTATAAAACAGAAGTAAATAATCGTATGATGTCTCATCTATTATAATGGTCTATCTAAATTATTTATTTCTGTTTATGCTTGTTTTATATATTCTATTTCGTATTTATTATGGTGGAGCCAAACGGAGTCGAACCGTTGACCTCCTGCGTGCAAGGCAGGCGCTCTACCAACTGAGCTATGGCCCCTGAAATAATGGTAGGCCTGGGCAGACTTGAACTGCCGACCCCCGCGTTATCAACACGGTGCTCTAACCAGCTGAGCTACAGGCCTGTGTCTGCCTGTAAAGGCAAAGCGCTAATAATAAATACTAGCTAAACTAAAGAACAACTTGTTGTGAATTCTTGCTGACCGAATGCCATCTATAAGGAGGTGATCCAGCCGCAGGTTCCCCTACGGCTACCTTGTTACGACTTCACCCCAGTCATCAACCACACCGTGGTGAACGCTCCCCCGAAGGTTAAGCTATCCACTTCTGGTGCAATCAACTCCCATGGTGTGACGGGCGGTGTGTACAAGGCCCGGGAACGTATTCACCGCGGCATTCTGATCCGCGATTACTAGCGATTCCTACTTCATGGAGTCGAGTTGCAGACTCCAATCTGGACTACGATAGGCTTTTTGAGATTCGCATCACATCGCTGTGTAGCTGCCCTCTGTACCTACCATTGTAGCACGTGTGTAGCCCTGGTCGTAAGGGCCATGATGACTTGACGTCGTCCCCGCCTTCCTCCAGTTTGTCACTGGCAGTATCCTTAGAGTTCCCGGCTTAACCCGCTGGTAACTAAGGACAAGGGTTGCGCTCGTTGCGGGACTTAACCCAACATCTCACGACACGAGCTGACGACAGCCATGCAGCACCTGTATTCTAATTCCCGAAGGCACTCCCGCATCTCTGCAGGATTCTAGATATGTCAAGACCAGGTAAGGTTCTTCGCGTTGCATCGAATTAAACCACATGCTCCACCGCTTGTGCGGGCCCCCGTCAATTCATTTGAGTTTTAACCTTGCGGCCGTACTCCCCAGGCGGTCTACTTATTGCGTTAGCTGCGTCACTAAGTCCTCAAGGGACCCAACGACTAGTAGACATCGTTTACGGCGTGGACTACCAGGGTATCTAATCCTGTTTGCTACCCACGCTTTCGAGCCTCAGTGTCAGTATTATGCCAGAAGGCTGCCTTCGCCATCGGTATTCCTCCAGATCTCTACGCATTTCACCGCTACACCTGGAATTCTACCTTCCTCTCACATACTCTAGCTCAACAGTATCAGATGCAGTTCCCAGGTTGAGCCCGGGGATTTCACATCTGACTTATCGAGCCACCTACGCTCCCTTTACGCCCAGTAATTCCGATTAACGCTTGCACCCTCTGTATTACCGCGGCTGCTGGCACAGAGTTAGCCGGTGCTTATTCTGCAGCTAATGTCATCGTCCATGGGTATTAACCATGGAGTCTTCTTCACTGCTTAAAGTGCTTTACAACCAAAAGGCCTTCTTCACACACGCGGCATGGCTGGATCAGGGTTTCCCCCATTGTCCAATATTCCCCACTGCTGCCTCCCGTAGGAGTCCGGGCCGTGTCTCAGTCCCGGTGTGGCTGATCATCCTCTCAGACCAGCTACAGATCGTCGCCATGGTAGGCCTTTACCCCACCATCTAGCTAATCCGACTTAGGCTCATCTAATAGCGAGAGCAGTAAACTGCCCCCTTTCTCCCGTAGGTCGTATGCGGTATTAATACGAGTTTCCCCGTGCTATCCCCCACTACTAGGTAGATTCCTAAGTATTACTCACCCGTCCGCCGCTCGTCATCTTCTAGCAAGCTAGAAATGTTACCGCTCGACTTGCATGTGTTAAGCCTGCCGCCAGCGTTCAATCTGAGCCATGATCAAACTCTTCAGTTTAATCTTGCTATGAAGCTCTTTAAAGAAGCTTCTAAACTTGGCTCATCTAATCTGGCAAAATCGCTAAAAATTATGTTCGTAATGAATTAACTTTGAGTTTTTCTGCTGTCTTAAATGATAATTTTTATAGTTAG
>NZ_CAJGZK010000042.1 GCF_904846215.1 Psychrobacter glacincola
TTGCCATTGTTCATCAGTGAGCATGGTACGAGCCATAAGTGACGCCTTTTCTCTTTGTTGTGGTAAACAAGAGTGTAAGGCGTTGCTTATTTTTTTCAACTAATCCCCAATTCTATACAGCCCCTAGCTATTTATAAAAAAAGATCTGACAATGAGCATTGAAAGTACCAAAGCTATGACAGTTGTATTTCGTGTTGACGCTTCTGTACAAATGGGCACAGGTCATGTAATGCGCTGTTTAACTTTAGCCAGCGCATTACATGAGCAAGGTTATAGGTGCTATTTTATCTGTCGTAATCATATAGGTAACTTAATAGATAAAATCCAGCAATCCGGTTTTTTAGTTTATATCATTGAGTCTTGTAGTTATGACAATGCTGATTATAGCTTATTAACCAGTGAACAGAAGCCACTTTTTCATGCTAATTGGCTTGGTACTACGCAAAAGCAAGATGCTAAAGAGTGTTTAACTATTTTAGAAAAACTACAGCCAGATTGGTTAGTAGTTGACCACTATGCATTAGATCAAAACTGGCAGCAAGCATTAAAATCCCATTACAAAAAGCTAATGGTCATTGATGATTTGGGTGATAGAGGACATGTAGCTGATTTATTGCTAGATCAAAACTATGGTGCAACTGTCAAAAAATATGATGGCTTAATACCTAAAAGTTGCAAAGTTTTGTTAGGTACTAATTTTGCGTTGTTAAGAGCAGAATTTGCTTTATGGCGTGACTATAGCCTTGCACGCCGTAAGGGTGCCACCTCTATAAATTCTATCTTAGTCACTTTGGGTGGCGCTGATCCTGACAACTATACAGGCAAAATACTGCAGCAATTAGCTAGCATAGAGATAAGTCCTCAAGTAAAAATTGTAGTAGTTATGGGTGCAACAGCACCGCATTTACAATTAGTGCAACATCAAGCAGCAAACATGTCAGTAAAAACTACAGTAAAAGTCAATGTTATTAATATGGCAGAGTTAATGAGTAATGCTGACTTAGCTATCGGTGCAGCGGGCGCTACTACTTGGGAGCGTTGCTGCTTAGGTTTGCCAACTATTCAGTTAGTGATTGCCGAAAACCAACGACAAATAGCAGAAGCCTTAGCAACTGACACCGCTATCAAGTTGCTTAAAGATACTAGTGAACTCACCTTTCTAATGTCGACTGTAGATCAGTGGATATTGCCTATAGCTACTCGTGCGCAATCTATTGTCGACGGATTAGGAAGTAAAAGAGTGGTTAGCCATATAATAAGAATCACCTAGTTAAAAAGGTATTTAGTTATGATAGTAGATACTCAAAGCTTTGGTAAAGTAAAGTTATTAAATTTTACCACTTTGTCCTATGAGAGCGAGATGCAAATCCTTGAGATGCGCAATCACCCAAAGGTGAGAGCGCAGATGCACAGTCAAGATATTATTGATGAGCACAGCCACTTAAAGTTTATCGAATCGCTACAAAACAATGCTGAAAAGCAATATTTTATGGTTGAGTATCGACAAAGTATTGTTGGGGTTATCTATTTCACTGATATTGACCAGACTAAGCAAAGTGCAGTGTTTGGGGTCTATGCCAATCTATATGAAAAAGTAGATAAGGCAGGTTCTATTCTGATGGAGTCTGCTTTAGCATTCTTTGACAGCTGTATGGAGCTTAAAGTAATAAGTCTAGAAGTCTATGAGTCAAATACTATAGCCGTGAATCTATATATAAAATTTGGCTTTTCTGTAGTAGACTCTTTTGATCAAAATGGTGAGAAAGTAATGACTATGCAATTGACTAAGCCATCAACTAAGAACGACTTATGAATTATATCGTTGCCGCAGTAGGGGACTGGAACAAAACGCTATTCGATGAATATGTTGCTAAGCTCTCTGGCAGTTGGGCTTACGTCTCTACTCCAACTGAATTAAAAGCTAAGTTAGCAGCAGGCTTTGACCCAAAGTATATATTTTTCCCACATTGGCGCTGGATTGTACCTGCCGAGATACTCAACAACTATGAATGCGTCTGTTTTCATATGACTGATGTGCCTTATGGCCGAGGTGGCTCGCCACTGCAAAACCTTATAGTTCGTGGTCATAAAGACACTGTACTAACCGCATTACAGATGGAAAAAGACCTGGATACGGGACCGGTCTATTTAAAGCAAGCGCTTAGTTTAGCTGGCAGTGCAGAAGCTATTTACAACCGTGCTAGCCAAAGCGCATGGGAGATGATAGCAAAAATTATTGCTGATCAAATACAACCTATACCGCAGCGAGGTGATACGGTAGTATTTCAGCGCCGAACCCCTAAACAAAGTGAAATACCTAGCGACTTAGTGCCAAAACAGTTATATGACTATATACGCATGTTGGATGCGCCAGGTTATCCTAAAGCTTTTATAGATAAAGGCTTATACCAGCTAGAATTTGACCAAGCTGAGTTAACTGCAAATACTGTCATCGCTCGAGTAAAAATTAAACTAAAGGATTTATAGATGTCTTACATAGATATTGCTGGACGAAAAATAGGTCAAGATTTTCCACCGTACATCTTGGCAGAGCTTTCAGCCAACCATAACGGGGTGCTGCAAAAAGCGCTTGATACTATCACCGCAGCCAAAAATTGTGGTGCGGATGCTATCAAACTGCAAACTTACTCTGCAGATACGATGACAATCGATTGTGATACTGAAGACTTTATGATTAACGGTGGTTTATGGGATGGGTATAAGCTGTATGATTTGTATAAGCAAGCGCAAACCCCGTTCGCATGGCATAAAGAGATGTTTGAGCATGCGCGCAATATAGGCGTTACTTGTTTTTCTACGCCTTTTGATGAAACGGCGGTTGATTTATTAGAAGACATGAATGTCCCTGCCTATAAAATAGCTTCATTTGAAGCCACAGATCTGCCACTGATAAGATATGTAGCGGCTACTAAAAAGCCAATGATCATGTCAACAGGTATGGCCAATTTCGAAGAGATTTCTGAAATGGTGGCTGCAGCACAAGATGCGGGCTGCAAGGACTTAATATTGCTGCATTGTCTGAGTAGTTATCCGGCACCAATAGAGCAGTCTAACTTGTTAACCCTTCCTGACATGAGAAAAAAGCTAGGGATACAAATTGGTTTGTCTGATCATACTATCTCAAATATCGCTTCTGTGGTTGCTACAGGCTTGGGTGCCACACTTATTGAAAAACATTTCATCTTAGATAGAAATGATAAAGGTCCTGATTCGGAGTTTTCGATAGAGCCTAATGAATTAACAGCTTTAGTTGAGCAAACAAAAGACGCTTGGCTATCTCTCGGTCAAGCTGGTTATGAGAGAAAACCCGCTGAAGAAGCCAATCTACGATTTAGACGTTCGGTTTATTTTGTCAAAGACATGCCAGCAGGGAGTCTAGTTACCCCAGATAGTATTCGCCGTATTAGACCAGGTTTTGGTTTGGCGCCGAAGCATGAGCGTGAGATCATTGGCAAGCGCTTAAAAATAGCCGTTACCCGTGGTACGCCAACCAACTGGAATTTGTTTGATGAGTAAAATAATTCTGGTAGTCGCGGCGCATACCGACGATGAAGCTATGGGTTGTGGCGGCACTATTGCTCGGCACGTAGCAGAGGGTGATCAAGTACATTTGTTATTTATGACTGATGGTGTGGGTTCGCGTGAGGTAGTGGCAGAAGAAGTTGCTGAGCGCTCAAGCGCTGCTCAACAAGCTGCTGAAATTTTAGGAGTTAGCTCTTTTACTAACCTAAGCTTTCCCGATAACTGCATGGATAGTATAGCGCTATTATATATCGTAAAAGAGGTGGAAGTTGTAATATCAAAAATAGCGCCAGAGATTATATATACTCATCATATAGGCGACTTGAATGTTGATCATCAAGTCACTCATAAAGCTGTAATGACTGCTTGTCGGCCACAGCCGGGGTTTTCTGTAAAATCTATCTATGCTTTTGAAGTGATTTCGAGTACAGAATGGCAAACACTCAGTGTAGCGCCTTTTTTACCTAACGTATTTATAGATATTACCGATTACTTAGCTATCAAAATGCGTGCAGCAGGAGCTTATCATGAGGAGATGCGTGAGGTGCCTCATACGCGTAACTTGCAACATATAGAACTGCTCGCTAAGCATCGAGGCTATAGCGTAGGTATCCATGCTGCCGAAGCATTTATGTTGGTTAGAGAGATTAAAGTATAAGAATAAGATTTATTGATTCTAATTATTGTACTTATATTAGGACTTGTTAAGTTTTTAACAAATCCTATTTTTTGAGATTTATCTAGATAAAATTAACTATTAATAATAGTTCAAATTGGTTTAATTATTAGATGAACTTGTGTCTATAGTTTACACTTTTATATTTTTTCGCTCATATAGTAAGAAACTACTAAGATATAGGGCGTGTTGAACATTGGCGACAAATTTATGGCAAAAAAAATAGCGAACGGTTAATCTTTAAGTTCTCACACAAAAAAGATATCGTTCGCTATGCCTCGCACCATGCTCAAAGATGAACACTGGACAAGACTGAAACCTATCTTACTAG
>NZ_CAJGZK010000043.1 GCF_904846215.1 Psychrobacter glacincola
TTGGAACGCTGTAGCGCTCTTTAAATACGGCTAAGTCCGCAACATCTTGCGCGGTTGCACTTAGACCATTATCTTCTGCATGACTTATCCATTCTTTACAGCAGCCGCAATTGGCATCTTTATAGACCGTAGCTGAGACGTTTTTTAGTAGGTCTGGTTTACTTACTGACCTTGTCATCATGTGAGCACTTTTAGCGTTTGGTTCATCTTCCTTTAAAGTGATAGCTGTTGCATTTTCGGTTGTTACTGATGTTGTGTTTGCATCAGATACGCCACTACTCGGTTGGCTACAAGCAAATAGTGATGAGGCGGCAAGTAACACCAGCGTACTACGCAACCCCTTAGACAGATGACGATTGAATATAAGACTGGATTTTATTTTTAAGGGGGTCATAGTGCTCTCTCATGTACTGTAAATATTGTGAGCTATAGAAGGTCAAGTAACACTTCATATCGTTTGGTAATGTAGCATAATAACCCATCAAACGGGGTACGTAAATTTATACATTGAGCAGTGCGGACTGGTATCATAAGCAGTTTTTATTTTGAAATGCTGCCTGTAGTATTAACGGGTCTATCTGAGTTTTGGATTTTGATTAAAAATTCAAGGCTCATAATTTTGGATAATTTGCGATGCACCTGTCTACTATTAGTCTACAAAAGCGTTTGAGTACTCACTTAAATCAATTACCGCTATGGCTTACGCTAGTAGCAGCATGGCTTGCAGGGGCTATTTTTTTATTTGCATTATCGCCTTATGGGTTCTGGCCGCTAGCAATAGTGTCACCAGCGATTTTATATGCGCTGTTGGTGCCAAATATGAGTGGTCGTCGCGCTTTTATTATCGGTGAAGCTTACGGTATGGGGCTATGGTGCGTCGGCGGCTTTTGGCTCTATACAGCTATCCATGATTATAGCGATACTCCAACGTGGCTCGCATTGATTATGATTGGATTGATGGGTCTCGGTATGGGACTGTTTCATGGATTTTTAGCACTAGCCTTTAACCGTATGGTAGGCAAACAACCCTTTTCATTTGCTGCTCTTTGGGTGCTACAAGAATGGTTAAAAACTTGGTTATTCACAGGCTTTCCGTGGCTGTTTGTTGGTTATGCGTTTACTGAAGAGTATTGGTTATCGTCCTTAGCACCCGTTGCTGGTGTTTTTGCCGTCTCTTTTGTTGCCATACTATTGGCTGCAAGTTTAGTAGAGCTACTGCTTCGGCGCAGTAGTTATGCCGTCGTTTCTGTACTGTTATTAGCCATTAGCACATCATTATGGCTGGTCAATCCGCAATGGACAAAACCTAAGGGCACACCTGATCTGTCAGTGTCATTGATTCAAGGTAATATTTCACAAGATATAAAGTGGCTGACTCAATATCAAGTAGAAACGCTAAAGATTTATGCGAAGTTAACGCGCACTGAGTGGGGACGTGATGTTGTGGTGTGGCCTGAATCATCTATTCCGATGTTTCAGGATGAGGCTGCGGGCTTTATTAGTGAAATGATAGAAATGGCTAATGCGACCAATACGACATGGATAACTGGTATCCCTTATAAGGATAAAGTGGCATTCAATGCCAATACGGATAAGTATCCCCCATTTTACAATAGCGTGATTGCTCGAGGTGTAGAAGCGGAAGGCCTATACAAGAAGCAGCGTCTGGTGCCTTTTGGAGAGTATATTCCATTTGAAGGCGTGCTCGATATTTTCCCAAGTTTGGCCGGTAGTCAGGATATTAAGAGCTATAGTCGTGGTAGTGATCAGCAGTCACCGCTACAGGTGCGTGGACACAATATAGGGACGGCTATCTGTTATGAGGTAGCTTATCCAGATACCACGCGTAAAAATGCAATCGATACTGACTTTTTGTTGACCGTCTCTAACGATGCCTGGTTTGGCACTTCAGCAGGACCATTGCAACATTTGCAAATGGTACAAATGCGCGCTCTTGAGAACGGGCGCTGGTTTATTCGAGCGACCAATACTGGTGTTACCGCTATCATTAACCATAAAGGTCGTATTGTAAAACGCGCACCGCAGTTTGAGCGTACTGTACTACGTGGTGAGATACAGGCACGGGTTGGTAACACTCCCTTTATGCTTATGGGAAATTATCCTATCTTGATAATAATAACCCTGTTATTACTACTAAGCTATTTTGGCCAAGGTCTAACCACACTTAGAAGACGAGGGTAATAGTAAACTTAATCATAATAATTTAATCAGCGTAAGTTTTTTATTTTTTCTAGGTAACGTCCTAACGCACGTAAATATAAAAGTTTTAAACTATTGATCACATAAGAACTGATTGAAAAAATTATGTCGACATAAGGCACGCGCCTCATACTTAAAAAGAGATAGCTATATACGGTCTATCATCTTTTAGTTGATACTTTCATTTAATGCACGCGATTTTTGATTGTCATCTGCCTTAGTACCAAATTCAATAGTTGCATGTTGTATATTCTGATGCGCCAAATCTTCCTTGATGTTTTCTTTCATAGTAATAGTCTCTTCAAACGTTATATCGGTCTTCGGTACAATATGAACTGTAAGAGCATTCTCAGTGGTACTCAAAGCCCAGATATGTAAATGATGAAAGTTTTGAATAAAATTATAGCTCTCTAAGATAGCAGTTATTTTACTGAGATCAACATTTTGAGGTACTCCGTCGATAGCAAGCTTGATACTCTCTTTTAGTAGACCCCAAGTCGATAACAGTATAACGACTGAAATAATCAAGCTAACTAGAGGATCAACGATATTCCAACTTGTATAGTAAATAATAATGCCCGAGATAACGACACCTACAGAGACCAATGCATCTACCATTAGATGCAAGAAAGCACCTTTGACATTAATATCGTCTTTTTGACCTTTGTAGAATGCAAAAGCAGAAACAGTATTTATAAATACACCTATTAGAGCTGTAATAATAATAACTTTTCCTGCAACTTCCGGTATGGTATCAAATCGACCCAAGGCCTCATACGCAATACCTATAACGATTGTAACTAACAATATGGCGTTAATAAGAGACGCCATTATAGAAGCTTTTTTGTAGCCATAGGTATAAAGCGTAGTAGATGCTTTCTGTGCTAATTTCATTCCAATTAACGAGATTATTAAACTGGCAACATCACTTAAGTTGTGGCTAGCGTCTGCGATTAAAGCTAATGAATTGATTGAGTAGCCCACTATGAACTCAATCAGCGTAAATGCAGAATTTAGACCAATTCCAATATAAAAAGCCTTATTCATATTTTTAGGGTTTGGAGCTTGATGACTGTGGTTATCTGGATTACTCATGATTCATCCGTATTTAGATTGCTGCATTTTAATTTGAAGAAAAATATATAAAGTCTATTAAATAGCTATTATGGTAATAAGTCTATATCTCATCTCAACCAGTGATTTTTTGGACAGGTATAATAATGAGAAGGTGAGTGTATGATGTATATATTTCACATGCAGTCGAAAGACAAAAATATCTTATGTTTTATCTGAGATTGATGTGCCACTACAAACTATCTTGAATCGGAAAAATCGATGAGTCAAACCGTTATCCATTATTTTCTACATTTTGGCATGCCGTTGATTATCGCCTATATGTTTTTTCGTAGTGACTATAAGCGAGTTTATTTGATCCTAATAGCAACCATGCTAGTTGATTTAGATCATCTTCTAGCGACACCTATCTTTTCGCCCAATCGTTGTAGTATTAATTTCCATCCGCTACATACTTATTATGCGATGGCAGTATATGCGGGCATGTTGTTTTTACCAAAGCCCTATAAGATAATTGGTTTAGGGTTATTACTGCATATGTTGACTGATTTAAATGACTGTATAATGACCTATATTAATTGTCCACAGTGTTTGAGTCAGGCTCCTGCCCGTGAGTTGGTAGCGTGGTTAGGCAGAGCTATTAAGTTTTAATACGGTTGTGACTACATTCCTTTGTTCAGAGGATATAGTCTAAACAGAGTTTGTGGCACAGCCAGCTATCAGTACAGTGGATAGTGGAGGAATGGTAAAGATAATTTTCAAGTTATACTCCTACTTAAACCACCCTAGTATGGTTGGAAATTTAACGTCTTGTGAGTATGTACTAAATGCTAACTTCAAAATAATTGAAATACTTACGCTAAATGATGATAAAAAAAGCCTAAGCAATTTAATGCAGAACTAGATATTAAAAACCTAGTCTATATGTCAAACAAAAAAATGCCTCTGGGAGTTGACTCCTAGAGGCATTTTTTTGTTTAGTCTTTCGATATGACTCTGGTAAATCTTTAGGTGCTATCATAATCAACTTTCTCAAGTACTTCAAATCGCTTTGAGAGTGTCATAATCTCTCAAAAAACCATCTGAACCGCCTCAGGTTTTCGGAGACTAAACAGTCTTAGAGAGTACGACGAACTCGGGGTGGTTTACCCATACGCTTTGAGCTAAGCCACATCTTCATGAGCGTCGTTTCGTAATTTGTCTTGTA
>NZ_CAJGZK010000044.1 GCF_904846215.1 Psychrobacter glacincola
ATGTGGTATAGCGTTTAAAACCAGCGTCACTTTGTTTGAGTAGCTTATCTATGTTTGGCATGATTCCTAGCCAGTTGTGAGTGTATTAGTTATTTTAAAACACTCTGCTACTTTTGCAAGAGGTCTATTATTTGGATTATGTTTGTATGAAGTTTAGAAAAGATATTAACGGTCTTAGAGCAGTCGCCGTCATTTCAGTAGTGCTATTTCACTTTAACGCTTCTTGGATGCCAGGTGGCTTTGCTGGCGTTGATGTTTTCTTTGTCATTTCAGGGTTCTTAATGACGGGAATAATATTTACAGGAATTGAACAAAGTAACTTCTCTATTATTAAGTTTTACTTTGCGCGTGCAAATAGGATTATTCCCGCACTGGCATTATTATGTCTGGTGTTGCTTATTTTTGGCTGGTTTTATCTAACGCCACTGGAATATAAAGCATTAGGTAAACATGCTGCAAGCAGTGTAAGTTTTGTTTCTAACTTCGTTTATTGGAAAGAAGCAGGTTATTTTGATGCTGCCTCTCATGAGAAATGGCTATTACATAGCTGGTCATTATCTGTTGAATGGCAATTTTATATTATTTACCCATTAATACTAGTTGCTATGCGCAAGTTTATGTCGCTCAAGATTATGAAAGTAATGTTGCTAATAGGAACAGGGCTAGGCTTTATTTTCTGTGTGTTCGCTAGTTATAGATGGCCTAGTGCTTCTTATTTTCTACTACCTACTAGAGCGTGGGAGATGATGCTTGGCGGTGTAGCTTATCTTTATCCTTTTACCTTGCAAGAGAATAGGAAAAAGCTTGTAGAGTGGACAGGCTTATCTTTAGTCATCGGCTCCTACTTTTTTATATCAGCCGATAATCCATGGCCTGGTTATTTAGCTTTGTTCCCAGTCCTAGGCTCATTTTTTATTCTACAAGCCCAGTGCAATAATAGTATCGTTACTAGCAATATAGTCTTACAAAAGCTAGGTAGTTGGTCTTATTCTATCTACCTTTGGCACTGGCCTTTTGTGGTCGCTATTTACGTATTCTCATTGCCTGAATACTACATTTATTTGGGTATGATATTCTCTGTAATCCTAGGCTTCTTGAGCTATAAATATGTTGAGAAAATCAAGTTTAAAAACGACTTTTCTAGCTTGCTTAGTTATTTTGGAAGTAAACCAATATATATTGCAGGAAGTGTAGGGCTATTAGGAAGCGCACTAGCTATGGGATACCCATCTTTTATACCTTATCGTTTACCAGCAGACGAGATAGCTATAGTAGAACAGGAACAAACAAATCCTAGACAGCCAGAGTGTGATAAGTTTGAGAATAGTGCATTTCCAGAGTGTATTTATGGTGCTGGTCCCGTAAAAGCAATAGTTGTTGGAGATAGTCATGCAGAAGCTCAAATGGTTGCCATTGGTAATAGAGCTGCGCTACAAGATGGTAGCATTTTAAGCTTAGCACTATCAGCATGCCCTACGATAGAGGACGTATACAAGATTGATGCTATCAGTAAAAAACATATTGATAGATGTACGAAAGTAGCGTCAACTGCTATTGATGTTGCAGCGCAAAAATATCCGAATGTTCCTGTAATTATTATCAATAGAACTTCCTTATATTTAGATGGGAAAAATGAAGATGATAACTCTGAATTAACACCTCCAACTTACTTTGTAGACTATGTGTTCACTGAAAGAAATGACGAATATAAAGACAATTTAACAGCGCATATGGTAGACACTATTTGTGAATTCTCTCAAAACAATCCTGTCTACTTAGTGAGACCAACGCCTGAAATGAAAGAGGATGTACCTTTAACAATGTTTAGAGATTCAACTTTAGATTTTGATGACAGTCAAGAACATGTTCGAATAACGATTGATGAATACAAGCAGCGCCAAGCTCGAGAGTTTGAAATGCAAGATATAGCAGCAGAACGATGTGGGGCTAAGGTTTTGAACCCTCTCCCTTATCTATGTGATAGTGAGTACTGCTACGGGGATATTGATGGTATTCCAGTCTATTATGATGATGATCATCTAAGCAGCTATGGCTCAAAAGTTATTTCACCTATCTATGATGAATTATTTGAGCATTAATAGCTATTAGCCACTAGTTTTGGGGTTGACTGGTATTAAGTTTAGAAAGTATATTAACGGTCTGATTGTGTTGGCAGTTTTAGTGCAGTTACTATGATTGCAATAATACTTTCCTGTTACAATGTAATTGAATAAAATTTAGTGGTGTGTCAAAAAGTATGCTGATTAAAATTTGAACAATGCTTAAAACCTTAAAAACCCTGTAGAATCAGAGAACTTAGTATAGATTTCTTATCTACTTTTATCGCTAGCATACTTTTTAGAACACCACCTAAAATTTGATTGGTAGTGACCATAAGATTATGATTCTGAGATGCTACGAGAACATATTGAGCAAGCAGGGTAAGCTATGATAATATCCCTGTAAACAGAACACTAAGTCCACCAATAACCATATGGACTGGCATTTATGAAAAATAAGACACTTAGTAGGAAATGCCTTTGCTAAGCTAAAAAGCTATAGAGAAGTTGCAACAAGATTTGATAAGCTCAAGAAAATTTATGGAAATACGGTCGCTCTCGCTGGTGCTTACATCTGGCTAAAACTTTGAATGTTCAACAGACCCTAATATTAATTTTGGATAAAATAAAATGAAGTATATACAATATTTTTTAAGTACTTTAAAACGTAGTGGCTTAGCTAGAACAATAATTTCAGAAAAAACGCGTATAAGTATTAAGGATTATTTGTATACAGATACTCCAATAAAGTTATATTTTGAAAACAATAGTGTTTTAATTGATTTGAATAATATAGAAGGGTTGATTCCAGTATTTTATTGGGATACTAAGCCCAATTTTGGTGACTTTATCGGTCCATATTTAACCTCTAAGATAGTTGGTAAACCCGTTTTAAATATCAGGGGTTTGAGGCATTCTGGTATTATGGCTGTTGGCAGTATCATACATATGATAGATAGAAATAATATGGTGATATGGGGTAGTGGTTTAATAGATAGACCGACAGAAGCGCAGATAGAAAATATTAAAAAGTATAGTCCAGAGATTTTATCAATTAGAGGGCATGAGACTGCTAAATGTTTATCAGAAGCTGGTATAAATATTCCTGATAAAAGTGTCTATGGTGACCCCGCTCTCATCTTACCCTTAATCTATAAACCTGTAATAAGTGGTTCTAAAAAAATTGGTATTTGCCCCCATTACATACACAAACTGCATTTTTTAGAAAATATTATGGACAAAGAAAACTTAAAAGTTATAGATGTGCAGAGGGATATGGAAACAGTTGTAGATTCAATTAGCTCATCATCTGTATGTATCTCTACATCATTACATGGACTTATAGTTGCTCAGGCCTACGGCGTACCTTGGGTATGGTTAGAGGTTATTGATAACAATTTGAGAGGGAATGAGTTTAAATTTAAAGATTTCTTTTCTACTATAAATGAATCACAAGCTTCACATCTTAAGGTCACGATGGAAGAAGTCAAAAATTTAGATTTTGAAATGATAGCGGAAAAGGCAACGTTACCCGACAAATTGTATGATGAAAAGTTAATATTTGGAGTTTTTGAAGCATACGTGAATAGGGAAAATATGGTTTAAAAAAAGTAAGTAGCAGCTTCCTTTGTTGTATTAGTGTCGAGTTTGTTAATATGTTGAATCTCCGATAATATCGGTGCGACTCATTCTCCCAATACATAAAATTAAAGCGAAGAACATAAAACCATTTGAAAATGGAACGGCTATTATCTTTTAATAAATAATCTATAGATCGTTTATTAGTGTTGAAAATAAAACCTCATTAATCGCTACTAACTTAATTAAGATTTGTTGATTTCTTAATCGATAAATCTGAAAATTGTATCTCAATAAAAATCTATGAAGAATCATATTATTAAGGGTAAATGCGTACTTAATAGACCTCTTGCAAAAGTCATAGATTAAGCTCGAAATTAACGATACCAGCAAACAGCTTCATTAGACCTCTTGCAAAAGTCATAGATTAAGCTCGAAATTAACGATACCAGCAAACAGCTTCATTCTAAGATCATAGCGCTGACGACGGTTGCGATATTTATGAGCCACGATCTTGAATAATTT
>NZ_CAJGZK010000045.1 GCF_904846215.1 Psychrobacter glacincola
GTAAGCATCCGACCATCCCATCTTTCCCTCACTTAAAAAATGCGAGATAGTGTCCACGATTAATAATCGTGGACACTAACATGACAACACAACCACCTAACAAACCCAAACGTAGAACTTACAGTGCTGAGTTTAAAGAACTTTTAGTAAAAGAAGCGATAGACTCAGGGCGATCAATTGCCAGTATCGCTCGAGACCATGGCATCAACCAAAACCTTCTACATAACTGGAAACGTCAGCATCACCGCAAAAAGACTCAAACTGGCATATTACCTGCTGCCATAAACAGTCCTGCTGATCCAAACCCCTGCTTTATCCCAATCCGCCTTGAACCTCAAGCAACTCATCTGTCCTCATCCTCCGTCATACAAAACATCAAACTGCAAATCAGAGCCCCAGGACCTGGGTCCATAAGCCTCACTATTGCCCAAATAGACACCCAAAGCTTGATTGACCTACTACGAGGCCTACAATGATACCCATCACTCACATCTGGCTATCCACCGCGCCCATGGACATGCGATGTGGCAGCGGCAAACTACTGGCCCACATCATCACCCAGCACCAAGGCATCCGCCCTCACTGTGCCTACCTGTTTTACAACAAAACAGGCACACGGCTCAAAGTATTCATTCATGACGGACTTGGGGTTTGGCTTTGCAGCCGTCAGCTAGACGACAGCAAGTTTCATGGCTTAACCAAACCACTCACCCCCACTCAAACCGGCATCAGCATCAACCGTGAGCAATTTAATGCCTTAATCAGTGGACTGCCTTGGCGTAACATGGGCAAAGATACATTGAGCCCCATCCTATAAATACCCGATGACAGGCAAATAAAACTCTGGCAACATAGCACCATGACTGTTGCCACTCTATCCGACTTATCAAAAGACCCCATTTACGCCGAGCTCCTGGTGAAAATCCACCTGCTTGAACAGCGTAATGAGCACCTGCAGCAACAGCTTGTTCAAACAAACACGCGTCACGATCAACTACAGCAGCTCGTCAATAAAACCTTTGAGGAAAACCACAAGCTGTATCTAAAAGTACTGGAACTCATCGAAAAACAAAAGCGGCTCATCCACCGGCTCTATGGACAAAAGAGCGAAGGCTTAAGTGCCAAACAAACCCACTTAAATCAGGAAGCTGCGCAAGAAGATTTATCTGCACTAGAACAAATCCGAGATGACTACCGCCACGACTTAACCCAAGATCAGCTTGCCAAGCTACCTGCTATCGATCCTATCCAGACAGAAATGCTCATCGGTGAGAGCGACCTTGAACCAAGCCCACAGATCACTGACGGATCGCTACCCTCAGCCACTGATCAGCCTAAAAAAGCAAAGCGTGCTAAATACACGGTTATTCCTGACAACCTTGAGGTTAAAACCCTGGTTCATGAACCACTCACCACCGTTTGTGACTGCGGCTGTCAAATGAAGCGCATTGGGGAGGATAAACAGGACAAACTTGGACTCATCCCCAAGCAGTTTTATATTGAGCGACACCTCTATCCAAAATGGGTATGCCGTGAGTGTGACATCATTCATCAAGCGGCTGCCCCCAAGCAGATTATTAACAAAAGCATCGCCACCCCAGAGCTGCTTGCACACATCCTTATTAGCAAATATGCAGACCATCAGCCCCTATATCGGCAGAATATTATCTATCAGCGAAGTGGGGTAAATATCCCCGATGCTACTATGGCAGACTGGGTAGGACGCTGCGGCGTTGCCCTTGAGCCTTTAGTCAGTCGCTTGCATGCGCGGTTACTGTCTGAGCCTATCTTACATGCCGATGAAACACCGGTGTCTATCATGAAAAACCCTGTGAAAGCCGGCAGTAAATCATTAAAAAAAGGCTATGTCTGGGCGTATCTTACGCCACAGCACGGTGCATTAAAAGCGGTGGTGTATGACTTTGCCCAGAGCCGTCGTAATGAGCACCCTAAAGCCTTTTTAGACAAATGGCACGGTAAGCTGATTTGCGATGATTACAGTGGATATAAGTTTTTATTTCATCAAGGCGTGAGCGAAATCGGTTGTATGGCCCATGCACGGCGTAAATTTCATGAACTGCATATCACTGGGCAAAGTATCGTGAGCATTGAGGCATTAACGTTATTTAGGCAGTTGTATGCGGTTGAACGTGAGATTGATGAGCGATTTGAAAAAAATACACCCCCAATACCAAGAGATCCCCAAGTAGTTCGGCAAATCAGGCAAGAGAAAGCCAAACCAATTGCCGATAAGCTGCACCAATGGTTACAAGAAAAAAGACAGTTAACCACTAAGAATGCCAGTATTACTAAGGCGATTGATTATTGCCTAAAACGTTGGCAAGCGCTGACTTGTTATTTGGATGATGGGAGGTTGCCGATTGATAATAATTGGGCGGAGAATCAGATGCGCCCGTGGGCGCTTGGGCGTAAAAACTGGTTGTTTGCCGGTTCGCTGCGAAGTGGGCAGCGTGCTGCAAATATTATGTCAATCATTCAATCCGCTCGCTTAAACGGCTTGGATGTGTCTGCCTATTTGACAGACGTGCTAAGACGCCTGCCTATTCAAGATGATCTGGATGAGTTGTTGCCTCATCGCTGGGTGCCACCGCAATAGGGGATGGTCGGATGCTTAC
>NZ_CAJGZK010000046.1 GCF_904846215.1 Psychrobacter glacincola
CTTTGCCAAAACCACCCTATCAATAATACGATCAGTAGCAATGGCGGAAAAAACCATAAAATCCATGTCGATGGACGTACAGGCGGCTTGTAGCTGATAAAATCGCCATAACGATCCTGCATATAATCCCGGATTTCCGCATCACTACGTCTGTCTTTAATCAAATCATAGACTTTTTGCTTTAAGTCTTGGGCAATCGGCGCATCAGAACCTGCCAAGTTTTGGTTTTGGCATTTCGGGCAACGAAACTCTTCGATCAATCCTCGGTATTGTGCTTCTTGTTGGACAGAATCAAAATCATAGACGTCAATCGCCGCATAGCTGGTCACACTTAGGAGACAGGCAAGTATTAAGCTCGCTACTTTTATCGTAACGGCCTTTATTGAAAGGGCTATCATTTGCACACCTCTTCAACCTGAATCGCATCTGGACTGACGTTATTATCATTGGCATCATTGAGTACCGTTAAGCAAGGCTCAATACGATCTTGCCAGTTACTCTCGTTAATCTCACCAACAATGTGCTGGCGAATAACGCCTTCACCATCGACAGTGAAAGTCTCAGGCGCACCCGTCAACCCTAAGTCCAAGGCAAATTGACCAGATAAATCTTGAATAGACATGGAGAATGGGTCGCCGCCACGATTTAAATATCCTAGCGCATCACCGATGTCATCTTTGTAATTAACACCAACCAAATTGACTCCGCGCTCTTCTAATTGCATTAAAAAAGGATGCTCAATAACGCAAGTTGGGCACCAAGAGCCCCAAATATTCATCAAAAAGGGCTCATCAGGTAAGTTGTCATTGGTCATGATCCGACTGGTATCGGACAACAATGGCAGCTCAAACGCTGGTACTGGGCGTTCAAGCGCGGTATTGGTTACGATTTCAGTCGGCTGCCCCAAACGAAAATAAAGCATAACCATAACAGCAGCAAAGATGATCAGCGGGATCAAAAACCATATTCTAATTTGGCTTTTTTTCATTGTTCGATTACCTTTTGTTTCAGGGGGTTGCTCGGAAAAATGATTAGACTTAGTCATTTTGCTTCTCCCCTATTAGTGTCGTGTTATTAGTAGTGCTTTTAACATCTAAATCAGTAACCGTCGTAAAGCCTGACTTACTCGCTGCAATTTGTGCAGGGGTCTTGGATGTTTTGAGACGATAGCGCCTATCAAGCATACTCAGCAGACCACCCAATGCCATAATAATAGCGCCGAGCCATATCCAACGAATCAATGGCTTCACATAAATACGTACGGCCCATTTATTACTGCCTTCAGCTATAGGTTCACCAAGTGCGACGTACACATCACGCATCAGACTGTCATCAATCGCTGCTTCGGTCATTGGCATCATGCTAATAATGTAATTGCGTTTTTCAGGGTATAACGTAGTCACAGCACGGCTATCTTTACTCACTTCGACCTCAGCTTGGGTCGCATCATAGTTACTGCCTTTGACTTCGCGGAAGCCTTTAACGGTGAAGTCGTAACCTTGGACATGGACCGTTTCGCCAACACTCAATGCCACATCGCGCTCGATACTCAAGGTACTGGTAAAGGCAACACCGATGACCGCTACAATCACACCAATATGTGCCGTTTGCTGACCCCAGTAGCTTAAACGCAGCTTATTTAAGCCTTGCAAAAAGCTTGGTGCATTTTTGGTTTTGTCTTTGAAATCAACCACCATCCAGAACAGTACCCAAAAACTTACTGCTAGTGTTACACCAATATTAAGCATGGCAGATGGACTGACAAAGTAAGTGATGACTGCAGCTAATACTAGACTGCTCGCCGCAATGACCATACCAACGCCTAACAATGGACGCTTATCTTGTTTCCAGCGGATATTGGAGCCCATACCCATGGCAACCAGCAATAGCCATGTTAAAGGCACAAATAGCGCATTAAAGTACGGAGGACCTACCGATACCTGACCCAAGCTAAAGGCGTCGGCAATGATAGGATAGAGGGTACCAAGCAATACCACTAACGTTGCAATCAAAATGATGACGTTGTTAATGACTAAAAATGACTCACGCGAAACCAGTTGATACTGACTTTCAATCGTCAAACGCCAGCCACGCAGCGCAAACATCAGCAAACCACCACCGACGATGATGCCAAGAATCACTAAAATTACCAGACCACGAGTGGGGTCAGCGGCAAACGAATGCACTGAGGTAATAACCCCTGAACGTACAAGGAAAGTACCCAAGAGACTTAAGGCAAAAGCAAAGATAGCCAGCATAATGGTCCATGCTTTAAAGACACCGCGCTTCTCAGTCACTGCCAACGAATGCAGCAAGGCTAAACCGGCAAGCCAAGGCATCAGTGAGGCGTTTTCTACAGGATCCCAAAACCACCA
>NZ_CAJGZK010000047.1 GCF_904846215.1 Psychrobacter glacincola
TTAAGGTGACTTTGCCTAGCCCAAATAGTCGATATATCATTAAAGCCAGTTGATCGTAGTCTATCCTCGCTTCGGCAAAAAATCGCTGTAGTCTGCGATAGTGACTGTCGGTCTTGCCACCCTTAGGAAGGTGTCTTGCTATTTTTTTTAAGATTACTGCTTTGAGCAGTAATCAGGGCTATTATCATTAGGCTCAAACAATTGATTCTTGCCTTGTTCATGCTCAGGTTTTGGGTTAAAGTCTCACTAAGTCTGTTAAAGTTTGGCATGGTCTGATTCGTCTTAAAAATTACTATTATGCCTTTGCTTTAACAGACTTTTTGTTTTTTTGTCGTGTGCAGAGCTATTTGTCTTAACTATCTATGATAAAAAAGCCAAGTTATTGAATAGCTGGGCTTTTTTATGGTCTGACTTATAAGCTTTTCAATTAACGACGCACATCTTTTGGTGCATCGCCATTTGGCCAATCTTTGTCTTTATTGGCTTTGACAGGGCGCGGCAAATGGGTAAAGTAGGCGGCAATATCGACCGCTTCTTGATCGCTTAGTGTATTGCCCTGACCGAACGGCATTTTACCTTTAATAAAGGCCGCGGCGGTATATGTACGCGCCATGCCTGCGCCATCATTAAAGGATTTATCGCCAGCTACCGCAGGATAGATATAAGTACCATCGTCATTATATTGACCTTCGCCATTATCACCGTGACAAACGCTACATTTTTCTGCAAATAGCTTTTCACCCGTTTCAGGGTTTGGCTCTAACTCTTTATTCACTTTTACAAAACCGCGACCTTCAGGTGATACCCCAAATGGCATATCTTGCGACAACCAGCTCATATAAGACACCATCGCATTCATATCATCTGAATCAAGATCGAGTGCTTTACCATTCATCGAACGCTCAAAACAACCGTTAATACGCTCTTGAATGGTATTGACGCGACCTGCGCGTGAGCGATAAATCGGGTAAATACTTGGCATATTGTTCCAAGGTGCAGCATACGCTTCTGAGCCATTGCCTAGGTGACAGCTGGTACAGTTAAGCTGGTTACCAACGTTATTCGGCAGCTCTTTATAAGTATGGTTGGCAAGCTGTAGACCGCGGCGTACGGCAGCGCCATACTCATCATCTGGAATGGTCGATTCGTCTGGCATCTTAATGGACGGCTTACCGCTTGCTGCGCCTGCCGCATCACCGCCGCCTGCGCTAGCGCTCATATCACTGGCAGCTGGCATATTACCTTTTAGCGTTTCGGCACGGGCTTCGAGGGCTTTAACGCGAGCCAAGGCTTCTGCTTCTTCCAAACGGTCAACGGCTTTGGTCTCATTGCTATTACTACAGCCGGCCATACTGACGGCGCTGATGGCAAAGATAGTGGCTACTAACAGGGAGGAGGGCTTAGCACGTGGAAAGTTTATCATTGGAATATCCTTATGTTAGAAAATAATATGTAAATCTATATTTATATGATAGCTTGGTCGTCATGATGGCAAAACTTATTTTAAGATTTTAGCTAAATAAATGGCTCGGATTCCAGTATTGATCAATGCCAACATAGTTGGCGTCATATCATTCAGCTTATCGCTACTGCCTAATATTAGCTATTAATCCGCTTGATTCTGCCTATCAAAACTCGACCAGTAATTAATCTGTAATTTGCTAGTAACATAATTGTATCAAATACAAATACGTAAAGTGTTTTTAAATTGAAAAAGAACACTAAAGCGACAAATGATGCCAACAGATGGTGAACGTTCTAAATAGCAAGGCATACTGTTTTTACTAAAAGCGCGTAAATATGAAAATATTTACGCGCTTTTTTTTGATGAAGATATTTTTATATAGTAATTGCAAAATAAAATCGATACGTTAGTATTCCCGTGCTAATGGGATAGATTTTTCTTGCTTGCTGTTCGCAGGCGTAACAGAGGCTGCAAAAAACTCACCCCATTAGCACTTTGTATCGGTTTTAGATCGAATAGACGACAGCTGTTTAACTTATTCTCTGCACACGACAAAAAAATCATCCCCACCCGATTTTCATAGGTTTAGGGGTTAAAAAGCTAACTAACTGTCGAAATACAGTCTTATCATTGTTAAAGAACACCAAGTGAAGGCCCTCAATCAACACATCCAGGCCAAGCGCAAACAAACTGGCTTGAGGTCGAGCGTTTGACTTTAACTTGCGCTTTAACGGCTTATCTTTGTCTTTATAAATACCGACATGATAAGCCCAACAAAATGCTAAGGCGTTCACTGCGACTAATTTACTGACCCGATCAAGATGGGTTAAGTGGGTATCTTCAA
>NZ_CAJGZK010000048.1 GCF_904846215.1 Psychrobacter glacincola
GTGAGGTGTTGATGGTGATGCCACGTGCTTTTTCTTCTGGTGCTGAGTCAATAGACGCGTAGTCTTTGGCTTCGCCACCTGAAGTTTTGGCAGCTACGGTTGCGATAGCAGCAGTAAGGGTGGTTTTACCGTGGTCAACGTGTCCGATGGTGCCGACGTTAACATGGGGTTTTAGACGTTCAAACTTGGCCTTTGCCATGGGTATTTCCTCTTTTTTTGGTGAATATTTATCAATCAAAGATCGGTAAATAACGGTTTGACGGCTTATGATGTATGACCATCAAACCGTTGACACTGTGCTTTTTCTATCCAAACAATATCTATTAGAACAATAGTTGTAGCGCCATACTATCAGTGTGTTCGATATTTTAACGGTTAAGCGTATAAATAGGGGCATTATACGTGCTTTTCACTCTATTGAACATGAGAAGTTAATGTACAGCACCGCTGTTGCACTACTTTATCTCACTATTATTCATTTAATCCTTTATACAGCTGACCTAACCTGCCAATGCAGTACTTACTAATAAACTGACAGCGCAAAAAGGCAACACCTCAGTGTCACCTATGAATTATTATCTGCCACACTGTCTGTATAATTTTCGATATTTTATAATTTCGATACCAATACTAAGCTATAGGTAAAATTAGCAAAGCAAATATAAAGAATGGAACAATAAATGGAGCTCATATTGAGAATTGAACTCAAGACCTCTCCCTTACCAAGGGAGTGCTCTACCGCTGAGCTATATGAGCGTACTTTTAACAACTACAGTAGCCAACCAGTAAGTTGCACTAAAAAAATATCACGATACAGCAATAATAACTGACTGTCGTGATAAATATTGATGGTTTGTGCGATGGTACATATATGGAGCGGGTGGCGGGAATCGAACCCGCGTCATTAGCTTGGAAGGCTAAGGTGTTACCATTATACCACACCCGCATTTACTCTAATCTGGATGGATTCTAATAAAGAATATTGATTGATATAGAGTATGCTTGGCGCTAAGACAAACTTAGAAAAAATATGGTGGTGGGAGAAGGATTCGAACCTTCGAAGCTTTCGCGACAGATTTACAGTCTGTTGGGTTTGACCGCTCCCCAATCCCACCTAGATTGCTTTGTACAAAAATACTTTTAATTTAAAGCAAATTCATAAAAAGCGGCTTTGAGAGAGATGGTGCCGACTGCCGGGATCGAACTGGCGACCTACTGATTACAAGTCAGTTGCTCTACCAACTGAGCTAAGTCGGCTTGTTCTCTCAAAGTGGTGGCTATTCTATCAAATATCTTGGCAGACGCAAGCCCTTTTTTAGTATTTTTAACTTTATTTTAATAAAAAATCTCAAACAGTTGATTATAAAAGGATTTTTATTCCAGACAAAAAGCTTGTTCTATCACCGTTATTGCAACGACTTATCTTTCAGCTGAATACCTAACTGCCAAACTCTTTTGAATGGGTTGTATATCACTCAAAATACTCAATAATTATAGTCAGTGAAAAGTAATATCGACACATTATGTACTGCTGGTAGGTATAGTCCGTCCGTTCAAAATAAAAGCGCTACGATTGTAATAACGTGCTATTTGCTATAATTTTTCTTGCTTGCTGTTCACAGGCGTGACAGAGGCTGCAAAAAATTTATAGTCAATAGCACTGTATTGTTTTTAAAATGAATCGACTATATTAATTTTGCTCACTTGCTCTAAAATTATTAAGCAAAACGGTGCAGTATTTATCTTAGCATGAGGCTAATGCCTTAAAGCCAATCGATTACAAGTTTTATAAGTGCGCAGCTTTATGATTCAAATAAACTTGGATTCAACATCGAAGTGCAACGCACCCGAAGCTAGATTTTACCTCAAGAGGCGTTCTAAACCCTAGCACCTTTCTAGGTCGATTATTTAAATTATCCTCAATCGACTGAACTAAGCGCGTGCATAGGTTATCAAGACGCATCGACTTAGGTAGAAACTGACGAATTAAACCATTGGTATTCTCATTCGTTCCACGCTCCCAAGAATGATAAGGCTGAGCAAAGT
>NZ_CAJGZK010000049.1 GCF_904846215.1 Psychrobacter glacincola
GTTAAAACACTTCAGAGGTGTTGCTACACGCTATGATAAACTTAAAGCCAGCTATGAGGCTGCCGTGATTCTAGCCTGTGTCTTTATCTGGCTGCCGCTGATTTGAATTCTATACAGCCCCTAGTATAACGATATATAAAATAGCGTATTAAATAACTCGCAAGATGGTAACCCTTCTAACAAATACTTAATCAAAAAATTCGATTGGTTTGATATAATTAATCAGTCTTTAAAAAAATATAAGCTGCGGATGTAATTACGACTTAGCTTTTAGCTACTTTCTCATTACCCAATTGTTCCTTTAATACGGAAACCACTTTATCTTGTTGTTCCTCAGTCATAGATGGAAACATAGGAATACTAATAGCTTCTTTATAATAATGCTCTGACTGCGGGAACTGACCTTCTTTAAAGCCCATTTTTTGATAAAAAGGATGCAGATGGACAGGAATATAATGCAGATTAACTAAAATATCAGCCTCTCGCATCCCTTCAAAAACTTCAAGATGAGTTTTCTCAATTTCATCTAGGTGCAGGCGAATCACATATAGATGGAAACCAGAGTAGCTATCTGAGTGTTGCCAAGGTAGCGTTATTGGTAAGTCTTTTAGCAACTCATTATAGCGCTGCGCTAACTCATGGCGTCGACTAACAAAGATATCCAAACGTTGCATCTGCGACACCCCTAAAGCCGCTTGTAAGTCTGTCATACGGTAGTTATAACCTAACTCAACTTGTTGGTAATACCAAGGACCATCCATAGGCTTAGTCATTAGATTTTCATCACGAGTAACACCATGACTACGAAATAAATCTAACTTCTCTGCTAATTTTGGATTGTTAGTAACTGCCATGCCACCCTCAGCAGCAGTGACTATCTTCACTGGGTGAAAACTAAATACGGTAATATCGCTATAGCGGCAATTACCAATAGGCTCACCTTGATATCTACCACCAATAGCATGTGAAGCATCTTCAATGATTTTGAAGCCATATTTTTGTGAGAGAATATGTATAGCTTGCATATCAGGAGGCTGACCAGCAAAATGTACCGGAACCACCACTTTAGGCAGTTTATCCTCTTTCTCTGCTAAAATGAGTTTCTTCTCTAACTCTTTTGCAGACATATTGTAGGTGTGGGGGTCAATATCAATTAGATCAACTTGAGCACCACAATAAAGCCCACAGTTTGCTGAAGCGACAAAAGTATTAGGCGTAGTCCAAAGCCAGTCACCTTCTCCCAAACCCAAAGCGAGACAAGCAATGTGCAATGCTGATGTCGCACTATTAGCTGCCACTGCGTACTGGGCGCCACAAGCATCTAGAACGGCTTGCTCAAATAGTGGGCCTTGTGGTCCTTGTGTCAAGAAATCCGATTTTAAAACCCTTGTTACTGCATCTATATCTTGCTGGTTTATATCTTGACGTCCATAGGGAATCATCTATATGCCCTCCATACTTTCGCACTGATAATAGGCGCTGTACTAGCAAAAAACATTGAACATTCCTTTCCTTGTTAAAACTTAGCTGGGTTTCTGGTCGACATCCATAAACTATTCATTATATTAGACCTCTTGCAAAAGTAGCAGAGTGTTTTAAAATAACTAATACACTCACAACTGGCTAGGAATCATGCCAAACATAGATAAGCTACTCAAACAAAGTGACGCTGGTTTTAAACGCTATACTGGCATCCATAAAGCCACTTTTCATGAAATGCTGGATGCTATGCAAGAGCATGAAGTATCTAAGACCAAA
>NZ_CAJGZK010000050.1 GCF_904846215.1 Psychrobacter glacincola
TTCCAAGACATCCTGAGCGCTTATCGCAGCCGCGACAGGACGTTAATAAATCAGCGGAGTAGTTTTTTAAGCAGTAGCAGATTATATTTATAAAAAACCCCTGATATGAACTGACCCCCAAATGTTGGACGGTTTAGTTTATATCAAGGACTGAGTTCTGTACTTAACAGGACTCAGTCCTTTTAGTTTGAGTTGAATTCTTTCATGATTATAGTAGTGAATATACTCATGAATCTGTTTCTCTAAACCTTCAATCGAATTAGGCTTTTCAATATAAATCGTCTCACACTTTAGGGTACCAAAGAACCCCTCCATGAGCGCATTATCCAAACAGTTGCCTTTTCTGCTCATACTTTGCTTAATACCATGCTGTTTCAGCACCTGTCCAAACAGTCTCATTTGATAATGCCATCCTTGATCAGAGTGCAGCATTAACTTGTTATCACGGCACGCTTTCGTCTTTGCCAAAGCATCCTCTAGCATCTTGCCAACTAAGTCATAAGTGGGTCTCTTTGAGAGTGTATAACTGACAATCTCATTGTTATAACAATCAAGTATGGGTGACAAATACAGCTTATCATCACCCACCTTAAACTCAGTAATATCGGTCAGCCAGCGCTTATTTGGTTTATCTGCATGAAACTGGCGTTTTAAATAGTTCTTCGCAATCTTACCTTGTTGTCCTTTATAGGAGCGATACTTCTGACGTCTTATCTTTGCGCTAAGCTTCATGTCATGCATAAGCTTAGCGATGAGCTTATGGTTATGATGACAATCTAGCTGCTTTAATGCAGCCGTGACTCTACGATAACCATACCTGCCTTTATGCTGATGGTAAAGCTCAGTAATACGCTGTTTTAAGTCTCCATATTTGTCTTTAACGTCAAACTGACACCTATGGTAGTAAAAGACACTTTTAGCCATCTTAGCGATGTTTAGCAAAGCAGATAAAGGGTGCTCTTGTCTTAGTGCTTCGATGAGCCTTGCTTTTTGCCTGCTTGTTCCTCCGCTTTGAGCAAGGCATCGAGCTTTTTTAGGTACGCAACCTCTGCACGTAGGTATTCATTCTCACGCTTAAGCTCTGCTAAGGTTTTCTCATCATCTGGTTTGCTTGTGATAAATGGCTTGGTCATGGCGGCTCTACCTTTAGGCTTGGTTATTAGTCCAGACATGCCTTGTTGTCGATATGCTTTGTGCCAGTGGCTAATTAAAGCAGGTGAGCTGATATTAAATGTTAAAGCGACCTCGGATTGACTTAATCCTTGCGTCAGCATGGTCGTAATCACTTTGTATTTAAACCCACTGCTGTATTTAGCCTTACTTGTCTTTGGCTTGATCGCGTCTATACCACCGCTTTGATATTGCTTAACCCATTTTTGTACAAGTTTCGAATCTACTTTAAACTTCTCACTTGTGGCAAGTCCGGTATGTCCTTGCAGATAGTATGCGATGACTTGCATCTTAAAGTCTAGATCGTAACGCATAAAAATACCCCCATAAGTTGTGTCCAACTTATGGGGGTCGGTTCAATATGGAGTATCAGGGGTTTTTTGTTTGCGCTTATTAATCTTGAGCCCTTACACATTAAGGCTTTATAAAGTTGCTTATAAGTAAACTTCGGTGTAATGGACAAAATTCATGCTAAAAAGTAGAAGGTAGTCGCTAATGGACATAATTCATGCTATTTGAGTGACTTTGATGCTAAAAAGTCTTTAATAAACCGTAACTTACGGCGCTCATTTAGCC
>NZ_CAJGZK010000051.1 GCF_904846215.1 Psychrobacter glacincola
GAGTATTTGAGTATTTGAGTATTTGAGTATTTGAGTATTTGAGTATTTGAGTATTTGAGTATTTGAGTATTTGAGTATTTGAGTATTTGAGTATTTGAGTATTTGAGTATTTGAGTATTTGAGTATTACTTCGCTTCTTTAGTTATGATAACCCCAGTTCGGGATAAGCGCTTTTTAGCAGGTATGAATATCAAGCAGTTTAGAGTGATGCTGATCCTATTAATGGTCATTAGTGGCGTAGTGATGATTGTCCAAAACGTCATGATTCTGTTTTAAATTAAACCAAAGTTATCTGACAGTGAATATATTCATTATCACTGCTAGAGCTAACAATACTGATGTAAAAACAAGCTACGCGGACCATAGCTGAAACGCGGGATACTCAGATAGGGATAGATAACTAAGAATTCATTCGAGGCATGGTTGCCTGTGCGGTACTAATTCTAAATAGTGAGCAGCAAGCAAACCTTTGCCACCGTATTTACTCATGGTCCCACTGTTAAAAAGTCTTTAGTAGAGTTATTAAGCCATATACCTCTTCTGCGGGAAGCTGAAAATGAGCTGTCTGTTATGTTTAATCAAGACTTTCTATAGTCATCCGTCCAATTATTTCACTAGCAAAACACCATAGCCGTTTTTTACTTCTTTACTAATAGGTTATACAGCTATTGATAGCACCACTTTCAAAAGCTGTCCTACATACGGTTCTAGTATTATGAAACTTACTGTAATAATCATTTGTTAAGGGATCTGTTGATTGATTTCAATATTAACTTGAGTCTGTTCAGCGCTAATCACTACTGGGTTACCTGATAGATCACCCGACTCTGCGGACGCAGTCCCACTATGGCTAACACGAGCAACGACTGCTAACTGAGTTTTGTCGCTACGGGCCGATTGTAAGGTGCGTTCAGGCATCATCGCATCGAGATCGCTTAGACTGATAGTGGCCTCGCCTTGTTTGATCACGCTGATCGGTAAGCGCTTGGCGGCAAATGGCGGTCCACCGTTGACATCACGTATCGCCACAAAAAGTACATCGTCTGCCTTGACAAGTGGCAACAGGCTGGCGCTGATTCTAATGCTTACCTCTACCCCTTCTGAGGCTTGCTGCTGCTGCGCGCTGACATTGGCGCTGAGCTCATCTAGGCTGGCTAAGGCTTTTGTATGGTCGCCAGGTTTGGCCGCGATACTGCTTCGCAGACGTTTAATCCAGCCTTGTGCCTCCTCAAAGTTATTACTACGCGCCTCGCCCATGGCCATCAGCATTTGCGCGCCTTCGTGGCGTGGGTTTTTGGCCAGCACGTCCTGCAAGACGCGGCGACTGGTGGCGTCTAGTTGGCCTTTATTGGCAAAGAAGCTGATCTGTGCATAGGTCGTCGCAATCTCCTCGTTATCAGGCGATAAGCGATAAGCACGTGACAATGCCTCTAGCGCCGAGTCTGTCGCTTCTAATGACAAAAACAGCTCAGATAAACGCATCCAGCGATTGGGGTCATCAGCATGACGATAGACATTGGTCTGCATCGCGCTGATAAGCTGCTGGCCGTTTTCGATTGCCCATACAGGTGGCTGATCGATTTTGCCAGTCAACAAGTCATCAGCGACTTTTCCGACCTTGTCTTCGGCCGTCCACAGATCAAACACAGGCGTTCGGTCACCCACCATCAGATACGCCAGCGCAGCCAATACAGGCACCCAAACCATGAGGATCAAGCGGCTTTTGATACCAGGGGTGACCATCG
>NZ_CAJGZK010000052.1 GCF_904846215.1 Psychrobacter glacincola
TAGTATATCATTAAATATAAGTCTGTCAACCCTTTGTTCTAATTCGTTTCAACGGGTTATCTGGGTTATAAGTTTGTTAACTTATTTGCCAGCTTCCCTTTGCTGAGGTGCGTATTATAGACGCTTTAATTGGTAAGTCAAGAACTTATTTTTAATTGGTTTTAAAATTGATTTAAACCTCAATTCCAATAACCTAGCTAGTACTTAGTTTTAAGTGATGTATCACTTATCTTTTGTCGTAGCTCCGTCCCGATAGGGGCGTATTATACGCAGTTTTAGTTGGCGGTCAAGGGGTTTGTGGGGTTATTTTTGGGTGGTTGTGAATGCTGAACATATGAATTATTAATAGTATCACTATCAATAACTTGTGGTTTTACAAAATATAAAATATTAGCAGCTGTCTTATATAAACAGAGTAATCTAGGATAAATTGATGAGAAAGGGTAAGTTAAATCGTTCAGGACTTACCTAGAATCTAACGGATATTGATAACCTCAAAAATATCGTAGTAGCACAATAGTCATTAAAAAGCTCAAAAATGACTTCGATATCTCATCCACTGAAAAGCAGCTAGCATAGCGATGCAAACCTTATCTAACTGACATAACAAAGCCGATCAGGGCAAGCTTGGCAGCACAGAACAACATGATCCTGAAATTATGGCAGCTATTGGAGAACTCAAACAACTCAAACGGCAATTAAAAATAACTGAAGAGGAATGAGAGATATTAAATGAGGAGGGGTAAAGCAAAGCACTGCTTCGCCCCGACGCAAGATGAAAGCTATGCTCAAATGAGGCCGCCGCGTACTTTGCCAATGAGGAACGCTAAGAAACAAACTGGAAGACTGTTTTAGTGACACAAGTCGAAGGGCTATGCCTGTAGTGACAGCTCATAAAGTACAGCTTCATTAAAGATCACTAGCAGATCTTAAGCATCACCACTATATGCCATGTATTGAGCGTTAAGCCATCAAACTATATGATTGGCTAAGTCGTGACATCAGCGACTAGCGGATACACCGTGTTGGTTTCATGACTCACTATCGCGTAATAAAGAACGGTTCTAGTGGTGTTGTCCATAAAGACCATTAAACCAAATTTGCGACCAAAGTAGGTGGTGTCCATGATGATATTAGCAGTCTTTGGCCGTTTGATCTGATACTTAATACTGATTTTGTCTAAGCGTCTTTGGCTGGTTTTAAGACTACAGTGGTATTTATCAGCCAGTTGTTTGTATGTCTGTTTCCCTTGGGTCTATTCAATCCAAAGGGTTTGGTTGTTGAGTCTGGTGCCACATAAAAACTGCCGTTTGCAAGCTATACATTGATACTGCTGTTTGCCTAGTTTGCGCCCGTTCTTCTTGGTGTATTTGTCACGACAAAAAGGGCAGTTTTTTGATTCATGGCGTTGATTCCTTGCAAATATAGACAGTATATAACTTTAAGCCCTACACCAGCATGAATAATGTCCATTACACCTTAAAATGCTAAACCCCACCCCATCCAAAACCGCACACGAAAGAAAACCCCCTTTGACATAAGTCAAAGGGGGTTTTCAGGAATAGAGAGCTGACGATGACCTACTCTCACATGGGCGAACCACACTACCATTGGCGCGACGATGTTTC
>NZ_CAJGZK010000053.1 GCF_904846215.1 Psychrobacter glacincola
AAATAAGACCTGAGAAGTCAGCACAACATATTTATTGCTTTTCTCCAACCCAGTAGTGATCTTACTATCATTGCTGGGTTTTTTTGTGCTTAACATCAGGGTGTATTTAACCTTTCATGATTTGATCCGTCAGAAATGAACACTACTGATATCATTACTCATTACAAGAATTATCGGCAAGCGCGTTTAAGATGCCACATGATACCGCTTGTGCACTACCTGCACATTTCTGGCGCAAAACGGTCAAGTGATGCTTTAAGTGCATCAGTTCTTCCATTCGTATTTCCACAGCATGAATGTGCTCATCTAGCAAGTTATTCACATCGCCGCAGTCCTTGTCAGGCGACTCCCAGTATTCAAGTAAGATTCGCACATCATCTAAAGCCATATCGAGCGTACGGCAATGTAGGATAAATTGTAGACGCTCAATGTGCTCTTCATTATATAAACGATAATTCCCTTTGCTACGAAAAGGCTCGGGTAATAAACGCTCTTTTTCATAATAGCGAATGGTTTCTACTGTGGCACCTGTGCGTTTAGCGAGCTCACCAATTTTGATTGTCATAACAACCTCTATGATTTAAATAATTAAAGTGGCTGTAAAGACTAGCGCTAGAGAAATTAAAATTACGAAACTGTAGATAAATAACCTTGACTCTAAAGCCACTATAGGGTTCATAATATCATTATTCAAAGGTGGGTTCTAATAATAAAAATTCCACCGCCACAGTAAACTGCAACCGCATTAGAGTAAATAAGGTTAGACCGTATGTTGATTACAGAATTGGGCTATTTTGCCTTGCTTACCGCTTTTGTACTGGCGTTATTGCAGGTAATTCTGCCAACTATTGGTGTTATTCGTAACCAAGTTGCTTGGCAACGACTAGCCCCTAGCCTAGCTTGGGCACAGTTTGCCGCCATGATAACGTCATTTGGCGCTTTGATAGCAGGTTTTTATTATAATGATTTTAGCCTCAGTTACGTCGCGCAGCATTCTAATACGCTGTTGCCTTGGTACTATAAGTTATCGGCGACATGGGGCGGACACGAGGGCTCTTTGCTGCTATGGATGACCATCATGGCCACATGGTGTGCACTGGTATCATACTTTAGTCGCGGCTTGCCGTTATCAATGCGTGCGCGGGTATTAGTTATTTTGGCCGGTGTACAGTTAATGATGCTAACGATGCTGATATTTACCTCGTCACCGTTTGAGCGTACCTTACCCAATCTAGCGGTCGATGGCGCTGATTTAAATCCTGTCCTACAAGATTTCGGTCTGATTATTCATCCGCCCATGTTATATATGGGTTATGTGGGCTTAGCGGTGCCATTTGCTTTTTGTATGGCGGCATTGTGGGAAGGGCGTTTAGATGCTGCTTGGACACGCTGGTCACGTCCATGGGCGCTCGCGGCTTGGGGATTTTTGACCATTGGTATTGCACTGGGCTCGTGGTGGGCCTACTACGAGCTTGGCTGGGGCGGTTGGTGGTTTTGGGATCCTGTAGAAAACGCCTCACTGATGCCTTGGCTTGCCGGTTTAGCCTTGCTGCATTCGTTGGCAGTGACTGAGAAGCGCGGTGTCTTTAAAGCATGGACCATTATGCTGGCTA
>NZ_CAJGZK010000054.1 GCF_904846215.1 Psychrobacter glacincola
GCTATGCAGTCCTTGAGATTACCAATGAAGCAGATAAGCAACTACTCAAGAAGCCAGACAACCTTGACATTCATTGGGTGATAAACACGCATCCAAATGCAGAAACTAGCCCAATACTTGATCGCGTTACAACGCTTACGTGGCTAGCAGGACAACCTGCTGTTTGGGCAGCTTGCGAGTTCCATAGTATGCGCACCTTACGCCATTACTTTAAGGTAGATCGCCCAATACCAAAAACGCATTTGTGCATATCTAGCTATTGGAAAGTCGATAGTACAGAAGACCAGCATAAAATTGTCAAACGAGAGGATGCCCAAAGTATAGAATGATAAGCAATGACGTTTTGTATTTTTGAACTATTTTGACAGCGGTTTAAATAATGATTGATAAATTTTGCGTTACTAATCATTACCCCACTGCTTATATATTTTTGTTGGCTAAATAAAAGTAGGGGCTGTCCTAGATAACTAGTTCAGTTCCTGTTTAACCCATTGTTTTAGCTGGTGTAATTGACGTTTTGGATCACTGTAGTTAAAACGCCACTCACATTCCTTCAAAAACAGATGGAAATGCTCTTTTGGGATGCCATTATATTTGCGCATATGACGCTTGGCTTGGCTCCAAAAGTTCTCTATTCCGTTGATATGGTTTCTGTCTTGTGCAAACTCTTTTGAATGATTGATACGGTAATGGGTAAACTCACTGACATCAAGGGCATTGTAACTTCTGAATGAGTCAGTATAAACGATGCTATCAGGCTTTACTTTTTCTCTTATAATAGGGATTAAGGTATCGGCTCTGGCATTAGGGATGAGACAAGCATAGACGCTGCCATTGCGCTTAAGCAGTCCAAACACAGGCACTTTATTACCAGCACCGCGACCACGTTTGCCTTTGCGTCTACCGCCAAAGTAGCTCTCATCAACTTCTATTTCGCCTTCTAGAAGACCAGGTTCCTGACTATTTTCATAAATCAGTAGTCTTAGCCTGTGAAAGTAATAGCTAGCTGTTGTTTTATTAACACCCACTAAGCTTGCTGCTGTTCTTGCGGTAGAACCGGCAATAAATAGTTCAATGAGTCTGGTTTGTTTGTACCAACTTAATCTGCTCTTTCTCATATGACTATCCTAGATTATTTTACTTATCTAGGACAGCCCCAATTTTAATATTTGCCAGTAAATGTCATACATAGACGGCGCATCTTTTACCATACTACTGGTAATACCATGCACTTCTATATTTTGACGACTAAAAGACGTCTGCGGTAAAATTAAAGTGCTGTATGTATCGATTAACTTACCGTTCAAATATTTAGCCAAGCCTATTTGACAAATAGACCCT
>NZ_CAJGZK010000055.1 GCF_904846215.1 Psychrobacter glacincola
GAGCCTTTCCTAAAAACTGTGTAACTGCTTATAATCCACTAACTGGAGAATAAGCAATGACTACTCAATCTGACATTAAAAAACTAGCCGAGCAAATGGCTGGCAGCATGAACAGCTTTGATGACATCAAAGACTTTCAGAAGCAGCTCATGCAGTCGTTTATCGACACTGCCCTTGAGGCTGAGATGGAAGAGCATTTAGGCTATGCTAAGCATGAGAAAGCCGATAAACCTAACAAACGCAACGGGCATACTAAAAAGACTGTCCGCAGTGATAGCGGCGATCTTGACATCGCCACCCCCAGAGACCGTGATAGCAGCTTTGAGCCTGTATTGGTTGCTAAGCATCAAAGCCGTATTTCAGGTCTTGATGACAAAATCATATTCTTTTACGCCAAAGGCCAAACCACCACTGAGATCGTCGAAACCATTAAAGAGCTCTACGATGTAGATATCTCAAGTAGCTTAGTTTCAAGAGTCACCGATAATATCTTAGACGACATCACTGCTTGGCAGAACAGGCCGCTGAGCAGTGTTTATCCTATCGTCTATTTGGACTGCATCGTCGTGAAGATACGTCAAGACAAGCAGATCATCAACAAGGCTATTTACTTAGCCTTAGGCGTGGGACTTGATGGTAAAAAAGAGCTGCTTGGCATGTGGTTATCAGAGAATGAGGGCGCTAAGTTCTGGCTGAGTGTTCTCACTGAATTGCAAAACCGCGGGGTGCAAGATATCCTAATCGCTTGTGTCGATGGTTTAAAGGGCTTCCCTGATGCCATCAATACGGTTTATCCCAATGCTCAGGTTCAGCTGTGTATCGTACATATGGTGCGCTATTCGATGAAGTTTGTGCCTTGGATAGATAAAAAGGCAGTAGCGGCTGATCTAAAGGCCATCTATGGTGCTGATACCATCGAGATAGCAGAGGCCAATCTTGAGCACTTTGATGAGACTTGGGGCGATAAGTACCCGCATGTGGTCAAGTCTTGGCGCCATAACTGGGAGGGCTTAACGGTGTTCTTCGAGTATCCTAAAGACATCAGAAAAGCCATTTATACCACCAATGCTATTGAATCATTAAACAGTGTGATTCGGACAGCGGTGAATAAGCGTAAGGTGTTCCCATCTGATCAAGCTGCATTTAAAGTGGTGTACTTAGCCACCCAGCAGGCGTCTAAAAAGTGGTCGATGCCCATTCGTAACTGGACGTCTGCTCTTAATCGCTTTATGATTATGTTTGATGACCGTATTAGTAAGCATTTAATCTAAAGGGCAGTTACACAGAATGTGGGATGGTCTCG
>NZ_CAJGZK010000056.1 GCF_904846215.1 Psychrobacter glacincola
GAGCCCATCCCAGATTCTGTGTAACTGCCCTTTAGATTAAATGCCTGCTAATACGATCATCAAACATAATCATAAAGCGATTAAGGGCAGACGTCCAGTTACGAATCGGCATCGACCACTTTTTAGACGCCTGCTGGGTTGCTAGATAGACTACCTTAAACGCTGCCTGATCAGACGGGAACACCTTACGCTTATTCACTGCCGTACGAATCACACTGTTTAGCGACTCAATAGCATTGGTGGTATATATGACTTTTCTGATGTCTTTAGGGTAACCAAAGAACACCGTTAAGCCTTCCCAGTTATGGCGCCAAGACTTGACCACGTGTGGGTATTTCTCGCCCCACACTTCATCAAAGTGCTCAAGATTGGCCTCTGCTATCTCAAGCGTATCAGCACCGTAGATGGCCTTTAAATCAGCCGCTACTGCCTTTTTGTCCGTCCATGGTACGAACTTCATTGAGTAACGCACCATGTGCACGATACACAGCTGAATCTTGGCTTTGGGGTAAACCGTATTGATGGCATCAGGGAAGCCCTTTAAGCCATCGACACAGGCAATGAGTATGTCTTGTACCCCGCGGTTTTGCAATTCAGTGAGAACACCCAGCCAGAACTTAGCGCCCTCATTCTCTGATAACCACATGCCAAGCAGCTCCTTTTTACCGTTAAGAGCGACACCTAGAGCCAGATAAATAGCCTTGTTGATGATCTGCTTATCTTGGCGTACCTTGACGACAATGCAGTCTAGATAGACGATAGGATAGACACTGCTAAGAGGCCAGTTCTGCCAAGCGGTGATGTCATCTAAGATATTGTCAGTGACTCTTGAAACAAGAGAGCTTGAGATATCAACATCGTAAAGCTCTTTAATCGTTTCGACAATCTCAGTTGTGGTTTGACCTTTGGCGTAAAAGAATATGATCTTGTCATCAAGACCTGAGATACGAGTTTGATGCTTGCTTACGAGCACAGGCTCAAAGCTGCCACCGCGGTCTCTTGGAGTAGAGATCTCAAGATCGCCTGTGTCACTGCGGACTGTCTTTTTAGTATGACCATTGCGCTTGTTTGGCTTATCAGCCTTTTCATGCTTGGGGTAACCTAGATGGTCTTCCATCTCAGCTTCTAGGGCAGTGTCGATAAACGATTGCATGAGCTGCTTTTGGAAGTCTTTGATGTCATCAAAGCTGTTCATGCTACCAGCCATTTGCTCGGCCAGTTTTTTAATGTCAGATTGAGTAGTCATTGCTTATTCTCCTGTTAGTGGATTATAAGCAGTTACACACTTTTTAGGAAAGGCTCGGCGTATCCTCATTTTAGTAATAGGCTC
>NZ_CAJGZK010000057.1 GCF_904846215.1 Psychrobacter glacincola
GTTTTGTCACGCATGGCTTTATTCATGCCGATAGCATGCACCTGCTCTTTAATATGTTTACTTTATACTTTTTCGGTCGTGCTATTGAAGGGCTGTATCAGCCGTTCTTATTTGGCTATGGTTTTGTGGTCTTTTACGTATTGGCCATTATCATTGCGATGATTCCAAGCTACCTCAAGAATAAAAACAATGCGAGCTATTTAAGCCTTGGCGCGTCAGGCGGTGTATCAGCCGTATTGTTTGCTTTTATTTTGCTGGCACCGTGGGAGAAAATTTACCTATTCGCGATTGTTCCTATACCTGCGATATTATTCGCCGTCGCTTATATCGCTTATAGTATCTATGCAGACAAACGGGGCGGCTCTAATATCAATCATATGGCGCATATGTGGGGCGGCGCGTTTGGGGTTATTGCCACGGTTATTTTAGAACCGCAAGTCCTACCGCATTTTATCAATGCGCTATTATCACCTGGGCTTTAAATTTAGTAATGAAGTTTATTAATGAAGCTCAATGATAAAAATTGAAATGAGCACTTGGGTTATGATGACAGTTTAAGTAATTAAGCGATGATTAACGTCGCGTTATGTTTTGCACAAACTTATACTCAACAAACTATTTAAGAATTTGATAATTATTATGATGATAGATGTTATCGGTGATATTCATGGCTACGCAGACAAGTTAATTGGCTTATTAGAGCAGCTAGGTTACGTTCATAATGGCACGTACTTTGTACCGCCAGCAGGGCATCGGGCGTTATTTATCGGCGACTTGATTGACCGAGGACCACAGCAATTGGCTACCTTAGAGATTGTTTTTGCCATGTTAGATGCTAACGTGGCAGATGCGATAATGGGTAATCATGAATATAATGCCCTCGCCTTTGCCACACTTGACCCTGATAACTCCAGCCAATATCTGCGCTCGCACAATGACATACATATACGCCAACATGCGGCATTTTTAGCCGAAATAGCTTTTGGCTCAGAGCGTCATCAATATTGGCTTAATCGGTTATATGAGCTGCCTTTATGGATTGAAACAGACGACGCTTGTTTTGTTCATGCCTGCTGGGATGTCGATAGTATGGCGGTATTGCAGCCGCTATTGACTGACGATAACTGTTTAACGCCGCACGGGCTAGTCGCCACTGCCAAAGAAAACACGGCGCCATTTGACGCGCTAGAGCGGGTGTTAAAAGGTGTAGAAACAGCATTACCCGACGGCATAGTCATGGTCGATAAAGAAGGCACTGAGCGCAAGCACGTTCGAG
>NZ_CAJGZK010000058.1 GCF_904846215.1 Psychrobacter glacincola
CGACCTAAGATAAGCGCATGAATATCATGAGTGCCTTCATAAGTATTGACCGCTTCTAAATTCATCACATGACGAATGATATGGAACTCATCAGAGATACCATTACCGCCATGCATATCACGGGCAATACGTGCAATCTCTAACGCCTTGCCGCAGTTATTGCGCTTAATCAGTGAGATCATCTCAGGAGCGGCATTATGCTCATCCATCAGACGACCAACACGCAATGCTGCTTGCAGACCTAGCGTGATTTCTGTCTGCATATTGGCAAGCTTCAACTGCACAAGCTGCGTCGCGGCTAGCGGACGACCAAACTGCTTACGGTCAAGGGTATACTGACGAGCCGCTTTCCAGCAGAATTCAGCCGCACCCATTGAACCCCAAGCGATACCATAACGGGCTTTATTTAGACAACCAAACGGACCTTTTAAGCCACGAATATCTGGAAAAGCATTGGCTTCAGGAACGAATACTTTGTCCATGACAATCTCACCCGTGACAGACGCACGCAGTGAGAATTTGCCTTCAATCTTCGGTGCAGACAGCCCTTTCATACCTTTATCTAAGATAAAACCACGAATCTCGCCAGCATCATCTTTTGCCCAAACGACAAACACATCAGAAATCGGACTGTTGGTAATCCACATTTTATTACCGGTTATCTCATAACCGCCTGCCACTGCGCGTGCACGCGTTGACATTGATGAGGGATCTGAACCCGAATCCGGCTCAGTCAAACCAAAGCAGCCAACATATTCGCCAGTCGCCAGCTTCGGCAGATATTTTTCTTTTTGCTCTTCGGTGCCGTACGCCCAAATAGGATGCATGACCAAGCTTGACTGCACACTCATCGCTGAGCGATAACCTGAATCCACTGCTTCAACTTCTTTGGCAATCAAGCCATAAGCCACGCTCGACATGCCAGCACAACCATAGCCATCAATTGTTACACCAAGAAGACCCATCTCGCCCATTTGGCGCATGATATTACGGTCAAAATTCTCGTTGCGATTTGCTTCAACGATGCCCGGCATCAGCTCTTTTTGAAAAAACTGACGGGCACTGTCCGTTACCATACGCTCTTCATCGGTAAGCTGGTCACGTA
>NZ_CAJGZK010000059.1 GCF_904846215.1 Psychrobacter glacincola
GGGTGTGCGTATTCCTCTGCTTTCCAAGGTTGCTGGCGATACAACCATGGCCGCCGATACAGAAAAAACGCCTGTCTCTAATGACAAGACAGGGAACAAAGAAGACTGATAGCTGCTGAACTGTTCATCACTAAAGCTAATAAATGGTCAAAACAATTCGCTGCGACTATTTAGTTGTATAACACCTAGGGCGTGTCATCAATTAAGCCAAATGACACAAGAAACTAAATGAATCGCACTGAGGAAATGACAGGCTAACTTGTCATAGCGAGTAGCAATCGCACGGTACTGCTTAATCTTGGCAAAAAAGTTCTCGATCAGATGCCTCGCTTTATAGAGCTCTTTATCGAAGTCTCTTGGCTGTAGCCTATGACACTTAGATGGTATGACTGCATTACCTTGTACCGATTTAATCGGTACAATGACACGGGCATCAGCATCATAAGCTCTATCAGCAAGCCAAGTTTGACTAATACTGACATCGAGCAGTTCATCTGAGCCACGTAAGTCATGAGCTGCGCCACCGGTTAGATAAAAGCCATTAGGATTGCCTAGCGCATCTGTACGAGTATGTATCTTAGTCGTCAGTCCACCTTTACTGCGTCCAATGGCTTGATCCCTTTTTTTCCAGCACTGTGCTGATGAGCCTTAACAATCGTGGCATCTAGCATGGCATATTCATCATCTGATTGTTCAGAGAGTTGATTAAACACCTGCTCCCATACGCCTTTTTTTGACCAACGGCTAAAACGAGTATGAATCACTCTAAAGTCGCCAAAACGTTCAGGTAGATCACGCCAAGGTACGCCTGTCTTATAGCGGTACAAGACGGCTTCTACGAATAAGCGGTTATCCTTTGCCGTAACACCAACGTCCTTTGGTTGACCTGGAAGGATGTCTTTAATTCTCTCCCATTGGTCATCTCGCAGGGCATGTCGTCTTGTCATGATGATTAAGCTCATATGAGTAAATATAGAGTTACTATAGCTTATTCTAAAACAACTGTGCTAATTGATGACACGCCCTAGTTTTATTCGCTTATATCATCAACTAATGATAA
>NZ_CAJGZK010000060.1 GCF_904846215.1 Psychrobacter glacincola
CTTAGATTAACACATGAAGTGCAATACCAAATGCGAGGTGAAAAAAAGACCTAGATGCGCTAGCATCAAAGTTTATATCCACCGCCAAAGTGAGATTGCAACCATGAACTATACACATCTAAGCCTAGGTGAACGATATCAGATTTATGCCCTAAAAGGGGCGAAACATAGTATTAAATTTATAGCTGATGCATTAAACAGAAGTCCCAGCACCATATCAAGAGAGCTTAAGCGCAATGAAAGTCTGCGCGGTTACCGAGCTAATTATGCCGACAACAAAGCCCGTGCAAGACGATCAAACAACGCTTTCACTATCATCGCTGACGTATGGAATTGGATTACAGACAAGCTCAAAGAGAGCTGGAGTCCTGAACAAATAGCTGGGTTTCATGGTGGTATCAGCCACATGAGTATCTATCGCTATATCTGGAGTGACAAGAAGCAAGGCGGCACGTTATGGCAGTATCTTCGCCGTAAAGCCAAACCTTACCGTACGCGACTCACCGCTGAGACTCGTGGTCGTATCAATGACAGAGTCTCAATCCATGAGCGCCCTTGTGTGGTAGAGGGGCGCACGCGGATTGGCGACTGGGAAGCGGATACCATCATCGGTCAGCATCACAAGCAAGCGATTGTGACACTCGTTGAACGCAGAACGGGACTGCTTAAGATGAAGCGTGTGGTCAAAAAGAGTGCTCAGCAGGTGTCAGAGGCAATGATAGAGCTCTTAACGCCCATCAGGTTACAAGTTAAGACTATTACTTCTGACAATGGCAAAGAGTTTGCGAATCACAAAGATATTAAGCAAAAACTCTATAGTGGGTTCTTCTTTGCTGATGCTTATGCGTCATGGCAACGAGGGACTAATGAGAATACCAATGGCCTCATCAGAGAGTACTTGCCTAAAGGATGTGACTTTAGACAAGTCTGTGATGATGAGATACAGCACATTGAGAACAAACTAAACAACAGACCGAGAAAACGGCTGGGATTCAAGACGCCCAATCAGGTGTTCTATAATATCAATTAGCGTTGCACTTGGTGTGTTAATCTAAG
>NZ_CAJGZK010000061.1 GCF_904846215.1 Psychrobacter glacincola
CTTAGATTAACATACCAAGTGCAACGCTAAATTATATTATAGAACACCTGATTGGGCGTTTTAAACCCTAAGCGTTTTCTTGGTCTGTTGTTTAGTTTATTCTCAATGTCCTGTATCTCATTATCAGAGACTTGTCTAAAGTCACAACCCTTAGGCAAGAACTCTCTGATTAAGCCGTTGGTATTCTCGTTGGTTCCCCGCTGCCATGATGCATAAGCATCGGCAAAGAAGAACAGACTAAAGAGCTTTTGTTTCACCTTCTTATGCTGAGCAAACTCTTTACCATTGTCAGAGGTAATGGTCTTAACCTGTAACCTCACTGGCTTTAGGATACCTATCATTGCCTCTGATACTTGCTGTGCCGTTTTATGACCCACACGCTTCATTTTAAGCAGTCCTGTTTTACGTTCAACGAGCGTTACAATCGCTTGCTTGTGATGCTGACCGATAACGGTATCCGCTTCCCAGTCACCAATACGTGATCGTTCTTCCACAATACAAGGGCGCTCATGAATCGAGACTCTGTCGTTGATACGGCCTCGGGTCTCAGCTGTTAGTCGCTTACGGTAAGGTTTGGCTTTGCGTCTGAGACACTGCCATAACGTGCCGCCTTGTCTCTTGTCCCTCCAGATATAGCGATAGATGCTCATGTGACTAATACCACCATGAACTCCGGCTATTTGTTCAGGACTCCAGCTGTCTTTCAGCTTGTCTGTAACCCATAACCAGATGTCAGTAACAATAGTTACGGCGTTGTTTGATCGTCTTGCACAAGCCTTGTTATGAGCATGATTAACCCGATAACCTCGAAGGCTTTTATTGCGTCTGATCTCTCTTGATATGGTGCTAGGACTTCTTCCTAATGTTTCAGCTATAAATTTAATACTATGTTCTGCCCCTATAAGGGCATAAATCTGGTATCGTTCCCCTAGGCTTAGATGTGTATAGTTCATGGTTGCAATCTCACTTTGGTCGGTGGATAAAGACTTTGATGCTAGCGCATCTAGGTCTTTTTTTCCCC
>NZ_CAJGZK010000062.1 GCF_904846215.1 Psychrobacter glacincola
GAGGAGGCGCGCCTTTAAAGCGCAGTAAACGTAACGCATTGAGAGTAACGAGCACTGTTGCTCCAGCATCAGCTAGAACCGCAATCCATAGTCCAGTAATGCCGAATACGGTCGTGATCAGAAAGACGCCTTTGAGACCTAAAGCGAAAATGACGTTCTGATGAATGTTGCGCATGGTGGCACGCGAAAGTGCAATCAGATGGGCCATGTCTGTAACACGACTTTTTAATAATGCGATATCGGCCGTCTCAATGGCCACATCGGTACCACCACCCATCGCGATGCCAACATCAGCGGTTGCTAGTGCTGGCGCATCGTTAATACCATCACCCACCATCGCTATTTTGCTGTTATTCTTCATCTCGTTAAGCAAGCGCAGTTTGTCCTCAGGCAACAGCTCAGCTTCCCATTCCACGTCTAAATTACTGGCAAGTGCTTGAGCGGTTAAGCGGTTGTCGCCTGTTAGCATAACAGAGCGCACACCCATCGCTTTAAGTTGAGCCACACCTTCATGAGCGTCGTCTCGTAACTCGTCTCTTAGTGCGACCAATCCAAGCACTTCTCGACTTTGCTCATCGAAAAGAACTGAGACGGTCTTGCCCTCATTTTGCAGCGCCTCGATTTGTGCCTGTTGCTCGGCTGAAATTGATGCCTCATCTGCGGCATAAACAGGCGAACCGATAGCTAGCGCGCGCCCAGCGATAGTTGCGTGTACCGCTTTACCCGCAGTAGCAGAAGCTTTAGAAGCCACAGGTATGACAACTTTGGCGGCTTTGGCATGACTGACAATGGCTTCAGCAAGCGGGTGACTAGAACCTGTCTCCACACTGGCAAAGAGCGCCAATACCTTATCTTTACCTTGAGAACCCTGATCCAGAGAATCCTGACCTTGAAC
>NZ_CAJGZK010000063.1 GCF_904846215.1 Psychrobacter glacincola
AATGTAAGTTTGTGTAACATATACAGAATATAGCTGACTAAATTGACAACAATTTCTACTGTTTTATAAGCAAAAAAACGTCTGAGGGTTAAATCTAAATTACAGATTTAACCCTCAGACGTTTTTTTATTGGATGAAGTAATTACCCTATATAGGGTCTAACTAATTATTAAGATAATATAATAATTTATAATATTAATATAGATGTTAATTCCCTACTGGCTTATGTAATATTACGTAATTGTTTCGATACATCCTGTATATTCTTGTATTAACCCTTAATTATTTATCTATTTTAAGGGTTAATAACCGATAAATCCGCTTACATTGTCATCAAAAGTTACAAATTCAAAGTTGTTTTTGCTTTTAAAGTCGCAATAGCTAATGATTTTTTGATGAAGAATCATTTTATAAGCCATAGAACAGTCTTATACCTGCCTCATTTACTTTTAACGCTAACACTATAATCAAAGTATTCTTAACTGCTAACACACTATAATTGCTGCTCTACCGATTCAATATCAGCATAAACTTGGGTCGTCCCGTCTTTATTGAGCTGCATAACCTGATAGGGCATGAATTTATTTTGATACTCCATACCTGGGCTACCAACAGGCATGCCAGGTACGGCAAGACCCATAGCTTGTACTGGCGGATTTTCTAAGAACTGCGCCATATACTTAGCAGGTACATGACCTTCAAAGACGTAATCATCAGTAGTGACTACAGTATGGCAAGAACGCATCTCAGTTGGAACGCTGTAGCGCTCTTTAAATACGGCTAAGTCCGCAACATCTTGCGCGGTTGCACTTAGACCATTATCTTCTGCATGACTTATCCATTCTTTACAGCAGCCGCAATTGGCATCTTTATAGAC
>NZ_CAJGZK010000064.1 GCF_904846215.1 Psychrobacter glacincola
TGACCCCTGCCGTCAAATCCGTACACATAAACTTGGGAGATTTTAGTTACGCAGCCTGACGATAATAATCAAACCACATCTGTCTTGGCGATTTATAGCCCAAACCCTTTTGAATCCTCGTCTGATTGTAGTACAGCTCGATGTATCTAATAATATCGTTGATCGCTGCAAATCTAGTCTTATAATCCTGATGATATACCAGCTCATTCTTTAAAGTGCCCCAGAAGCTTTCTATCGGAGCATTGTCGAAGCAATTACCTTTAGCGCTCATTGAGCCTGTAAATTGATGCTGCTTAATGGTCTTGTGGTAGGCGTGACTGCAATACTGACTGCCTCTGTCTGAATGAACGATTAGCCCTTTGTTTGGACGTTTATTCTTGATGGCCATATTTAGTGCTTTGCAAACTAAATCTGCGGTCATGCGTTTGTTGATAGCGTAACCGACAAGCTCTTTGGTGTATAAGTCTTTGACCCCTGCTAAGTACAGCCAACCCTCATTCGTCCAGATATAGGTGATGTCGCTGACCCACGACTCGTTAGGGCGCTTAGCATCAAACTTCTGATCCAGCACGTTTGGATAGACCAGTTTGTGATGATTAGAGTCAGTGGTGACTTTAAAGCGCTTATGACTACGGCATTTGATGCCGTGTTCCTCTTTGATGCTTCTTACCATATACAGGCTAATGTTATGGCCTTGCTCGCTTAGATGAGCATGCAGTCGATCTACGCCATAACGTTCTTTCGTTTCATTGTGAGCCGCTTTAACCAGTAATTCAGACTGGTTGCGATGTATCTGTTGGTCGCTGAGATCACGACTTAGCCAGTCGTAATAGCTTGATGGCTTAACCCTTAA
>NZ_CAJGZK010000065.1 GCF_904846215.1 Psychrobacter glacincola
GGCGATTATCGGGCGCTTGCTAGAATCACAAGGTATCCGTGTCGGTATCATTGCTCAGCCAGATTGGAAGAGTAAAGATGCCTTTATGGAACTTGGCAAACCTGTCTACGCTTATGGCGTGACGGCGGGCAACATGGACAGCATGATTAACCGTTATACGGCTGATCGTAAGATCCGTAGTGATGACGCCTACTCTCCTGGCAACGTCGCGGACAAACGTCCTGACCGCGCGGCTATCGTCTATAGTCAGCGTTGCCGTGAAGCCTATCCTGATGTGCCGATTATTTTAGGCGGTATCGAAGGCAGTCTACGCCGTATCGCGCATTATGATTATTGGTCAGATAAAGTACGCCGTAGTATTTTGCTTGATGCCCGTGCTGATGTCTTATTATATGGTAATGCTGAGCGCGCCATCGTCGATGTGGTACATGGTCTATCAAAAGGCTATAGCTTTGAGCAAATGAGCAATTTGCGCGGTACAGCGTACTTGCTCACGCCGACGCGCCGTCATTGGCAAGCAGGCATGACCGAAGTTGCCAGTAATGATGTCGATACCGTTGGTCGTGTTGATCCGATTATCAACCCATATGTGATGACCGAAGATCTTGACCAATGCTCAATCGAACAAGATAAGCCTAGCGCCTCTCCTGTTAGACAATCAATGTCAGGGCAATATCCAGGATTTGTGTCTGAACCAGTGACCAATAAAATCTTGAATACTGACCAAGTCGATGAAGAGACACAAGTCGTACAAATGCGTGGCTTTACTAAACCGATGACAGCACGTAAGCATAAAAT
>NZ_CAJGZK010000066.1 GCF_904846215.1 Psychrobacter glacincola
GGCAGATATTGGGCTGGAAGTTGCAGATAAATTTGTGCGATATTCTGACCAAGGCGATACAGCAACGGCGGTCAACTTCCCAGAAGTATCGATTCCGTTTAAAGAAGGCACGCATCGCCTGCTACATATCCACAAAAACGTACCAGGCGTCCTGTCACAGATTAACCGTCTGTTTGCTGAAGCAAATATCAATATCTTGGCGCAGAGCTTGATGACGGAAGGCGATGTCGGCTATCTCGTTATGGATGTCGATTATAACGACTCAACCGCGGCTTTAGATCAGCTAAAAGACGTTCAAGAGACAATTCGTGTGCGTATTTTGTTTTAAGTTTTGTAATAACAGTTTAAATTTATAGTTAGCGCTATAAATAGCGAATAACAAAAAAGAGAGGCTCTATTCATAAGAGCCTCTCTTTTTTTATCGCATTTTCCATGTCCCTAAGGCATAAATTTAGCCAGCTTTAGTTTTATTGGCTGCGTCTGCTTGACGGCGAGCTTCGATCTTAGCTGCTTTGCGCTTCTCAATGACATCAATGACGTCACTACCGATATGGGCTTCACCACGTTTTTGTGCCAATTGCATTTGATGCTCACGCTCACGAAAGCGTGCTTTTTGCTCATCGGTCGCTTTATCGATACAGTGCGGACATGACTCACCCTTTATATAGGCAGGACTTTGCATCTCAGCTTGCGTAATCGGCATACGACAGGCAAAACACTGCTCATAACTGCCTTTTTCTAAGTTATGATTGACTGAGACACGGTTATCA
>NZ_CAJGZK010000067.1 GCF_904846215.1 Psychrobacter glacincola
GGTAAAATGGTCATCTTGATGGATGATGAAGACCGCGAAAACGAAGGCGATATTATCATGGCAGCGACCCACGTGCGCCCTGAAGATATCAACTTTATGATTACTCATGCACGTGGCTTGGTCTGTTTGACCTTGTCACAAGCACGTTGCCAGCAGTTGGCACTGCCACTCATGTCTGACCGTAATGAAGCAAAATTTAGTACCAATTTTACCGTTTCTATTGAAGCGGCTGAAGGCGTGACTACGGGTATTTCAGCCGCTGACCGCGCGCGTACCATTCAAGCAGCGGTCTCCTCTTCTGCAAAACCAGAAGACATCGTTCAGCCTGGGCATATTTTCCCAATCATGGCACAGAATGGTGGCGTCTTACATCGTGCCGGACATACCGAAGCAGGTTGTGATTTGGCACGTCTTGCCGGACTTGAGCCAGCAGCGGTGATTGTAGAGATTATCAATGCGGATGGCACCATGGCACGCCGTGATGATCTTGAAGTATTTGCAAAGGAACATGATTTAAAAATTGGTACGATTGCTGATTTGATTAACTACCGTATTGCTAATGAGCAAACCGTCGAAGAGATTGCCTCGCATCCGTTTGAGACCGAGTATGGCACTTTTACCTTACATCGTTTCCGTGAGTTCGGTGCGACTGAAACCCATTTAGCTTTGGTTAAAGGCGATGTGAGCCAAGGTATTAGCACCGTTCGCGTCCATGGTTTCCATCCATTACGTGACTTGTTTGCTGCCAAAAATGATACCAC
>NZ_CAJGZK010000068.1 GCF_904846215.1 Psychrobacter glacincola
CGTATAACTGATGATCTCATTGTTGAAGCAGTCTAGTATAGGAGGCAGATACAACTTCTCATCACCGACTTTAAACTCTGTGATGTCAGTAAACCACCTGCGATTGGGCGCTTTCGCTCTGAACCTGCGTTTGACTCTATTCTTGGCAATGACGCCACACTGACCTTTATAGGATCGATACTTCTGTCGTCTGATTCTCGCGGTAAGTTTAAGCTCGTTCATAAGCCGTGCGATGAGCTTGTGGTTGTATCTTATTCCTTCGTTCTTAAGCGTTTGAGTGATTCTACGATAGCCATATCGACCTTTATGGTAATGATAGATGTCACTGATACGCTGTTTAAGATCGGCATACTTATCATCAGCTTTTAATGCATGCACATGATAGTAAAAGCTGCTTCTTGCTATATCTGCAATGAGTAATAGTAAAGCTAGCGGATGCTGATCTCTTAGTCCTTTGACGAGCCTTGCTTTGTCTGATTGGCTTTCCTCTCTTTGAGCAAGGCATCGAGCTTTTTTAAATAGGCGTTCTCCGCGCGTAGATACTCATTCTCGCGTTTGATCTCTTCTATACTCTTTTCATGATCAGGTTTGTCAGTGAGATAAGGGTGCTTCACAGTGGGTCGTCCTTTAGCTTTGGCAGTTAAGCCTAGCATACCATGACGGGCATAGGCTGTGCGCCATACACTAATCAGCACAGGTGAGCTAATGTTAAACCTCAAGGCGGCTTGCGATTGACTTAAACCTTCACCTGCCATTGTAG
>NZ_CAJGZK010000069.1 GCF_904846215.1 Psychrobacter glacincola
CCCGTACCATCGAACAAGGTAATCTCATCGTCTGAGCTGCGACCCGGATGCTCACCATTAATGACATCGCCAAGCGTGGTAATATCACTCTCTTTGATAGCACCAGACTTAATCGCATGCTGGGTTTCACCAAGACTGATTGATTGCGTGATCTCATCTGTAAATACAGTAGCAGCAGCTATTAAATTGACATCAACTTCTTGCTTACCAACGGTATCGGTACCCATACAGGCGATATGTGTACCGGGTTTGATCCACTCTTTCATCAGTAATGGCTCAAACGCTGAAGTAATAGTAATGATTACATCCGCCTCGCTACATAACTGCTCACGCTCAACGGCTTCAAACGGTACGCCTAATTCTTCAGCGACGGCTTGTAGGTTTTTGAGACGATCTTTATTCTTATTCCAAGCGACTACTTTTTCGAAATTGCGTTGCTCAAGAGCGGCACGCAGCTGAAAAGTAGACTGATGACCGGCGCCGACCATACCAAGTACTTTGCTGTCTTTACGTGCTAGATGGGCGATTGATACTGCCGATGCGGCGGCGGTACGTACAGCAGTTAAATAATTGCCGCCGACCAGTGCACGCAATTTACCATTATCTGGATTAAATAAGAAAATCGTGGATTGATGATTGGTCAAGCCTTTAGCCGCATTACCTGGCCAGTAGCCACCTGATTTTAGACCTAGTGATTTTCCTGCACTGTCAAAACCTGATTTAAAGCCGTATAACGCATCAGCATAGCCAGTGGC
>NZ_CAJGZK010000070.1 GCF_904846215.1 Psychrobacter glacincola
ATTGCCGCCTCCCCGAAGCTTATCGCAGGCTGTCACGTCTTTCATCGCCTCTGACTGCCAAGGCATCCACCATGTGCGCTTCATTACTTGACCATACAACCCCAAGTAGTCTCGACTTTAAATAAGTCTTGACTTCAAAGTGTCATAAAGCCTAATTATGATAACGATATCACCTAATTTTATACGCTTGATTCAGTTCTCTTATTACTTTTTAGTAATCAACCCCTGGGATAACAACTGATGTCGTTAAGGAGCTAATTACTAAGGTTAAGAAGTGCGCGTGAACACGCGCTTCCTAACCCAGACTCATATCTATGTTTTTAAATAGTTCTTACGCTCTCGTCGAGTCATAAGTTCTGTATAAAACAGAAAGAAATAATCGTATGATATAGTTATCTATATCTGAATCATTCGTTTCTATTTATACTCTTTAAATATTCTATTGTCGTATTTATTATGGTGGAGCCAAACGGAGTCGAACCGTTGACCTCCTGCGTGCAAGGCAGGTGCTCTACCAACTGAGCTATGGCCCCTGAGAAGCGTTTAAACAAAGCACTGCTTTGTTAGCTTCGCAAGAGTAATTTGCTTAAAGGCAAATTGCTAATGGGTCGCTTTACCGCTTAATAATGGTAGGCCTGGGCAGACTTGAACTGCCGACCCCCGCGTTATCAACACGGTGCTCTAACCAGCTGAGCTACAGGCCTGTGTCTGCCTGTAAAGGCAAAGCGCTAATAATAAATACTAGCTAA
>NZ_CAJGZK010000071.1 GCF_904846215.1 Psychrobacter glacincola
GTCATCAGCGCGCTTTTGGTCGTCACGGCTGTTGGTGGTAATCTTGCCTTTGCCACGCCAGACGCCTTGTAGGCCATACTGCTTCATTAATCGCTCTACGGTACACCGAGCAATACATAATCCTTCTGCTTTCATCTGCTGCCAGACTTTACGCGCACCGTAACGGCATTTGCTATCCTGCCAAATACGTTTAATCTCACCGATGTAATAGTCGTCATGCTGACTGCGCAGTGAACGCTTGTGTGGGTTGTCGCTTAAGTCTTGAGCACGATAATAAGTTGACGGGGCAATCGGTAGGACTCTACAGATCAGCTCGACCCCATAAAGGTGTTTATTGTCGTCGATGAAGTGAATCATGATTTTAGTCAGCGGTCGAGCTCCGCCTGGGCGAAAAAAGCGGCTGCCTTCCTGATAATCTCGTTGGCTTGCTTGAGCTCTTTGTTCTCGCGTTCAAGCTCTTTAATACGTGCAGCTTGATCTTGAGCTTGAATATTAGCTGGTATAGTTTTATCGATGTGCTTTTTATGCCACGATCGCAGGGTTTCAGGCGTGCAGCCAATCTTAGGCGCAATGGCTTGAATAGCTGACCAGGTGGAGGGATAGTCGCCTGCTGCTTCAATCAGCATGCGAACTGCGCGTTCTTTAATCTCAGGAGTGTAATTTCGTGTTTTCATTGTCGTATTCTCTCAGAATATTAGGTCTCCGACAATCACGGGGCGGTTCAAAA
>NZ_CAJGZK010000072.1 GCF_904846215.1 Psychrobacter glacincola
TAATAGGCGTGGCCTTTTTTATTGAGCAAGAGTATTTCATCGGATTTATTTAAGAGGATGCTCTGATACTGTCTATCTCTGGCATGGGCGGTAGCTCATCTAAATGGCTCAGTCCAAAAGCATCTAAGAATTGAGACGTAGTATGCAGTAATGCCGGACGCCCTAAAGTATCTTTGTAACCATTTTCTTCAATCCAGCCTTTATCAAACAATTGACGCAATATATTGCTCGATAGCGTCACGCCGCGCACATGTTCTATATCGCTACGTGTCACCGGTTGCTTGTAAGCAATCACGCTCAAAGTCTCTAGCAAGGCTTGGCTGAGACGTTCTTGACGCTGGGGAAAGACATTCTGTATTAAGGCGCTATGGCTATCAGCGATTTGCAAACGATAACCACTGGCAGTATGATGCAAACTTAATACGCCAAGATTTAAGCGTTGCTTTAGCAGTTCTAGTGCCTGCTCTAACTTATTAGTCGTTAAGAATAAGTGTTTTTTTAAGTGATTAGTAGTTAAGGGTGCTTCTGAAGCATGAAGTAAAACTTCAATCTGTTTACTTATGTCTTCAATAGATAGTAGGTGGTCTTTAGGGTCGTCTATATCTGCCATTTCAATATAATCTTCTTCAGTTTAATGATTTTAGACTTACTATAAAGCCAGTTAGGATTATGCTAACCATTCTAACGTCAATTTTCCGAGTAAATCGATATG
>NZ_CAJGZK010000073.1 GCF_904846215.1 Psychrobacter glacincola
CATTTATAATGCTGTCATCACCATGATAAAACAGCTAGCATAACAGAATGCCAAGTACGCTTAAAACACATAATACATATCAAGGAGTATCACCTCATGTCATATAACAAGGTTATCGTACCAATAAACGGCGAAAAAATAACCGTAAATGCTGATTTATCCTTCAATATTCCAAATCATCCGATCATTCCCTTTATCGAAGGCGATGGCATCGGCGTTGATATCACACCTGTCATGATTGAAGTGATTGATGCGGCAGTTGAAAAAGCTTATAAAGGCAAAAAGTCCATCGTTTGGATGGAGACCTATTGCGGTGAAAAAGCCTCTAAAATTTATGACGGCGAATTTATGCCAGAAGAGACGCTTGATGTGTTGTGTGATTATGTCATCAGTATAAAAGGTCCGCTGACCACGCCAGTTGGCGGTGGTATGCGCTCGCTGAACGTGGCAATGCGACAAGAGCTTGATTTGTACGTTTGTCAGCGTCCTGTACGTTGGTTCGAAGGCGTTCCAAGTCCTGTCCAACATCCTGAGTTGACTGATATGATTATTTTCCGCGAAAACTCAGAAGATATCTATGCCGGTATCGAGTGGAAAGCAGGCAGTGAGGATGCCAAAAAAGTCATTAAGTTTTTAAAAGAAGAGATGGGCGTGACACAGATTCGCTTTTCAGAAGATTGTGGCATTGGTATCAAGCAAGTATCAAAAGAG
>NZ_CAJGZK010000074.1 GCF_904846215.1 Psychrobacter glacincola
GCCTATATCACCGTCGGCGCAAAGACCTCTCACGGTGGGACGGTCATCTCCGGCTCACCGCACACCACTCATAACGGTATCCCAGTCGCGCGTAAAGGCGATAAAGTCATCTGTAAGAAATGCAAAAAGGTGACCACTATTCTTAGTGGTGATGCATCCTTTATTGTCGATGGCGCACCTATTGCTCGCGACGGCGATGTCACTAGCTGCGACGCTAAGCTGATTGTGATTCAGCAAGCGTTTGCAGAGTCTGACTTTGATGTTGGCAGTATTGCACAGGCAGCGCCTTTGGTGTTTGCGAAGTCGGAGCCTGATGCTTTATTTGGGAATAGCTTTGTAGAGGATGATGAGGAGCCTATTGAAGATGACTATGTCATTACTAATTTAGGTGATGACGTTGATAAAATTGCAGCTGACTCACCTACTTTGCAGGAAAATATCAAAGATTTGCAAGAAGCAGATTGGAACATAATGTATGGTCCTGATTCTGGAGGAACATATACTAATTATGAAGATAGAGAAATAGTAGTTTCTGAATATTATAGAGATAAGCCCGCTATGGCTCTGCATGCGCTCAGTCATGAGGTAGGTCATGCTACCTATCAAGGGGAGATAGACATATCAAGTAGAGATGCTTATATTGGTAGTAAGCTAAAAGGAGAAGGAGGCGCTGCGATTTCCAGTGTCATCATCAGAGC
>NZ_CAJGZK010000075.1 GCF_904846215.1 Psychrobacter glacincola
GTCTAAATCTTCCTATGATTAAGTATTTCTCTATAGACACATTGATTACATGATTTTATCAAGGAAGATAATATGACCAAGCAAGATACCCTACAACTAGAGAAAACTGAGCAAGTTGTTAACACCGTGTCCGATACGACAACGCCAGAGACATTACTGTCAAAACCCATTGCACTACTGCAATTGACTGTCTTCAGTATGATCGGTTTGGTGATGTTTTTTGTGCCATTTACCATTGGTGAAAAAAGTACAATTTTGTTCGACCATGGTGCAACTTATCTGGTCAATCAGCAACATACTTTATCTGTAACTTTGTTATTTATGCTGATGATATTTGGAGTAAGTAAACCGTTTATTGATGGTTCATGGCGCAAAAACATCACCCATAAAATCCTAACTGTCTTTAAAGTACTGGGACTGGTATTAGCTGTGATGTATATCACTGGTAACGCTCCAGCCTTTATGATGGAAAAGGATATGCTGCCATTTTTATTTGAAAAACTGGCGCTACCCGTTGGTATGATTGTGCCGCTTGGGGCTTTGATTCTGGCGTTTTTAGTGGGTTTTGGTTTGCTTGAGATGGTTGGCGTGCTGATGCAGCCGATTATGAAACCTATCTGGAAAACGCCGGGTGCATCAGCGATTGATGCAGTTGCCTCTTTTGTTGGCAGTTATTCGATTGGGCTGTTAATTACC
>NZ_CAJGZK010000076.1 GCF_904846215.1 Psychrobacter glacincola
GACTTTTAATAATGCATAGTCTTCAATGGGTTGGAGGAAGTGTTTGTTTTGATAGATTTACTCCTAAATGCTAAATGTTTCTATAAGTCTTTTACTGAGATGGATTTGAGCTACTTTAATACACTTATAAAGCCAAATATTGCTTGGAACGTGGTGTTATAGATATTATTTGATCCACTAAATAGGCAACGCTCTTTAAAAAAGTAAAAGCAACAGAGTATTTAATCCATAGTTTCTAGCTTTTAACTCTTCAAGCTAATTTATAAATTAAGGTATTTCTAAAATAATTACACGCAAAAGAAAACCCCCTTCTGCATAAGCAGAAGGGGGTTTTACTTTGAATAGAGAGCTGACGATGACCTACTCTCACATGGACGAATCCACACTACCATTGGCGCAATGATGTTTCACTTCTGAGTTCGGGAAGGGATCAGGTGGTGCCATCATGCTATTGTCGTCAGCAAAGGGGGTTAGATATGAGTCTGTTATTTTTATTGTTTGACTATAAGTGTTTAGTTTATGGTCGACCAACAGTAACCTAACTGAATCAAGGTTAAAGGTGATATCGAAATATTCTTTCTTTTATTCTATAAGCTTTCGCTTATACAAGATAGATTAATTAGAGCTTTCATACAAACCACTTGGGTGTTGTATGGTCAAGCCAAACGAGCAATTAGTACAGGTTAGCTACAT
>NZ_CAJGZK010000077.1 GCF_904846215.1 Psychrobacter glacincola
CAGGCGTTCGGTCACCCACCATCAGATACGCCAGCGCAGCCAATACAGGCACCCAAACCATGAGGATCAAGCGGCTTTTGATACCAGGGGTGACCATCGGCGTGACTTCACGCTGGGCATCCAATAGTTGCCGCTCAAGCTCAAGCTTTTGGTTTTGGTAGTGAGCATCATCGATGGTGCCACTGTCTTTGTCTGTTTTTAGCTCTGCCAGACGCTCGCGAAACACCGCCACGTTGATATCTAGTAGCTGGTTGTCCACAGAAGTGCCTGATGTACGCGTGGCGCGCAGCCATGGCATGATGGTAATAACAGCAAGGAGTAAGGCAATCAGTAAGCTTAGAGCAATAAATAAGCCAGCAGTAGAGAATATGGTCATTTTTTGTCCTCGGGGCTTGTGGTGTCATGAGCGTCATTATCGGTGCTATTGGCACGCGATAGCAGACGATCAAGTTCGGCTTTTTCGGCGGCAGTCAGCTCCGAGGCGGTATTATCTACCGTCACTCTACTCTGACCGCTCGCTACCAGCTGGCGGCGACGGCTTTGCCAAAACCACCCTATCAATAATACGATCAGTAGCAATGGCGGAAAAAACCATAAAATCCATGTCGATGGACGTACAGGCGGCTTGTAGCTGATAAAATCGCCATAACGATCCTGCATATAAT
>NZ_CAJGZK010000078.1 GCF_904846215.1 Psychrobacter glacincola
TGCCAGACTTTTTCTATATATAAAGTAGTTGCAGATTGTTCAAACATGGCATTGATAACGCGTTTACTTGCCAGCACGGCATCTGGTGACCGTTCAGCAAATTCAGCAGCAAGTTGCTGCGCTTGCTCAAGTGGCGTCTCACTGCAATGACTGACCAATCCTAGCTCTTTGCCCTGCTCTGCACTAACGATACGGGCTGTCATTGCCAGCTCTTTTAGGATATCAGCGCGTACCACGCCAAAACCAGATTGCGTCAAGCCCATATCTGGTACTAGTCCCCATTTGGCCTCCATAATAGCCAATTTACAATCAGGATGGCTGATACGAATATCACATGCTAGCGCTAGCTGTAAGCCTGCACCGATACAATATCCTTCCAGTACTGCAATGACAGGTACTGGGACATCACGCCATACTAAGCACACGCGCTGAAATGAGCTTTGCCAAGGTTTGATCAACTCCCATAGCGCAAAAACTTGGTTTTTGGGGTGATTTAAGTCGCCCAAGTCAATCCCTGCGCAGAAGGTTCCTTCAGCGCCATTTAAAATCACCGCACGTATTGTTTTGTCTTTACTGATGCGACCGGCTACCGCAATCAACTCTTCGACCACTTTAAAGCTCATGGCATTTTTTTTCTCAGGTC
>NZ_CAJGZK010000079.1 GCF_904846215.1 Psychrobacter glacincola
GCTTTTAATCCACCGCCGATATCAGCATTTGACCATGTGGCTTTGGAGACGAACTTATAGATATATTCCCCTCGAGCATCATCACCCATATAAAAGACCACCGGTTTGCCTTGTTCAACAGGGGCATAGGCACAATTTTCATGAGCAAAACGTCCTAGTGCTGTGCGCTTTTGCGGTATGGAATTTTGATCAAAAGGATCAATTTCGGTGATATAGCCAAAGGTATTAAAGCCATTTCTATAATCGTCAGCAGCGCTAGCACTAGCGGCGGTCATATCCCAGCGTGAAAACTCGTCGCTTATCTTGGCATCTTTAGCATCAGGGGTATGCCATAAGTATTCCCAACCAGGGAAGTTTTCCGTTGCGCCGTAGCGTTCGCGACCATAGTTATGCCCAGCACTTAATTGGCTAGCGTCTTGCCCACGGGCAAATACCCCTAAAAAGTTCTCTTCGGTGGTCAGATAGGTGCCCCAAGGTGACAAACCTGCACCGCAGTTATTATTGATACCGCGAGTCTGAAAGCCTGTCGGATCAAACTTAGTCTTGACCAAATCAGAACCCGCAACGGGTCCTGTCAACTGCGCCGTACTACTACTCGTGAGACGGCGATTATATTTCGAATCAGCCACCATCTCAT
>NZ_CAJGZK010000080.1 GCF_904846215.1 Psychrobacter glacincola
TATACGACCCAAGCAGACAACAATCGCATCAAATTGATTTCTGCCCCACCAAGTCGTGGTTATATTTATGATCGCAACGGCGTTATCCTCGCTGACAATCAGCCGGTTTTTACCGCTATGCTCAGCCCTGATGAAGTCGAAAACCCTGAGCGTACCTTACAATTACTCGCGCCCATCTTTGATTTGACGGATGAAAATATCACCGATATTTTGGCGCGTGTGAGTAAAAGTAAAAATGATCCGGTAACCATCAAGATTGACTTAACCGAGGCGCAATTGGCGCAGTTTAGTGAACGCAAACCTTTTTTTCGCGGTGTTAGCATCCAAAGTAAGCTCACACGCTCATACCCTTATGATGAACTTTTTGCCCATGTTATTGGCTATGTCGGACGTATTAACGACAAAGAATCGAAGAGAATCAATAAAGATCGCTATGCCGGTACCGACCTTATCGGTAAGATTGGGATCGAAGATTATTACGAAGATATTTTAATTGGACAACCCGGTTATCAGTCAGTAGAAACCAACGCGCACGGCAATGTGCTACGTCAACTTGATACTAAGCCACCAATCGCCGGCAACGACATCACCTTAAGTTTAGATTATGGGTTGCAGGTAGTGGCGCAGCAGCAG
>NZ_CAJGZK010000081.1 GCF_904846215.1 Psychrobacter glacincola
ATGATAAATCCAGCAAGCTTATCGCTATTTTTGACAAAAAACTCAGTTAATGCCTCACGCTCACTTTGGGTTAAATCACGCTCAAATCCGATTGGTGGTGCTGCGACAAAATGCTGCATCGGCAACTGCTTGCCATAAAGGCTATGCATGCCGTTAATAGGATCGCAGACACTCATCGCATGCCACGTATCGCCATAATAGCCAGAATGAGTCGAGGCAAATTGACATTTACTAGGACGCTTGGCGGCAATCTGATATTGCAGCGCCATTTTTAATGCGACTTCTACGGCAATGCTGCCACTATCAGCATAAAATATTGCGTCTAGTCCAGCGGGCACGATTGAGAGTAGTTTTTTGCCCAAGTCTATCGCTGGCTGATGGGTTAAACCACCAAACATGACGTGCGCCATTTTGCCCAATTGTTCAATCATCGCCGCATTTAACTTAGGATGATTATAACCGTGCACGCTTGCCCACCATGACGACATACCATCAATCAGGCGCGTACCATCTTCAGTAACGATATAAATACCTTCGGCACGGTCAATCACGATATTGGGATAAGTCGGTGGTAGGCTGGCATACGGGTGCCAAAGGTGCTGCTGGTCAAAATCGTTGGTTGATACAGTTG
>NZ_CAJGZK010000082.1 GCF_904846215.1 Psychrobacter glacincola
AGACCCAAGGTATGAGCGAGATGAATCCCATTCCGCTCATTGATATTATGCTGGTGCTGATGATTATCTTTTTGGTCACAGCCACAGTGATGAATCCAACCGTACCACTAGATCTGCCCGATACCAATGCCACAGTAAGCGGCTTGCCTGATGAGATATTGCAAATAAGCATTGATAAAGACAATGGTCTATTTTTGGATGAGGAAGCGCTGACGTTAGCGCAATTGCGATTGCGGCTTGAAGAAGCGTCAAAAGACGGTGCTAATCCGAATATTCATCTGCGGGCAGATCAAGACACCCGTTATGATATGGTGGCGCAAGTGCTGGCTGCCGCCAGTACTGCGGGTTTGACTAAGGTTGCTTTTGTCACTGAATAAATAGCCATTTATAGAATATAAAATTTCCTGCTGCAAATATTAAAGAAGGGGTTAAGATTATTAATCTTAGCCCCTTCTTTAATGTCTTAAACCGTGTTTATGATAAAAGCAAACATAGTGGAATCATTGTAAAACTAGTCGAAATTATTCAATAACGTATCGATGTTATGTTGAACAACCTATATGTATTTTAACGTTTTAATCACGTTATTCGTTCAAAAAACCACCACAATGCAATGGCGATACTAACAAA
>NZ_CAJGZK010000083.1 GCF_904846215.1 Psychrobacter glacincola
GCAGTCAGTGCAATAATGGGAATATGACTATCTGCGGCTTCAATCTTACGGATTTGTCTCGCCGCCTCATGCCCTGACATACGTGGCATTTGAATATCCATAAAGATAAGATCGATCCTATCTTTAGGTTGTGCGTTACCCTTTTCTTCTGTCGTTACGTCTTCGATATGTAACGTGCTAACCACTGATTTACTGACATCATCTCGCGTGACCGCTTTTGAGATTTGAGTTTTTTTCGACAGGCTTTGTTTTTCAGTTTTGGTAGCTTTGATATTTTTCGCTTGTTGTTTACTGATTAGCTCTATCGCATCAAATCCATTACTGGCCGTAATAACATGAATACCAAGCTCGCTCAGCAGCGCATCAAGCACCAGTAAGTTTGGCAAATGATCGTCAACTGCCAATACGGTAACGCCTTTCCAACGTGGTTCTGCAATACCAGTAGGTACACTACGCTTTTGCGTATCTAGCATGGCATATAACTGTCTCTTGTCTAATGGCTCATACAAGATATTGGCATGGTAACGATTGAGTAGTGCTTGATCGGCGGCAACTTGATAACCAAAGACGGCCAGTTTACCTTGATAATGTAAACGGATTTGCTTAAGCAGCGCCATCATATCG
>NZ_CAJGZK010000084.1 GCF_904846215.1 Psychrobacter glacincola
GTACCTATCAATGTCCTTGGGGAATAAACACCGTGTTAGTACAGTGCTGTTTCATCCAACTCATCCATGTCTTTTTATGATAATTTCATATTTATGATAATTTAACGGAGTCTTATTATGAGTGAAAAAAATGCTCATGTAGTATGCCCACATTGCCAAGCAACGAATCGTGTACCAGATTCCAAACTCAGTGCTGCACCAAACTGCGGTAAATGTGCGAAGCCTTTACTGACTGCAACGCCGCATGAGTTAAATGCCCAAACGGTGAGTAAAGTCATTCAAAAAAATGAAGTGCTGACCATCGTAGACTTCTGGGCCAGTTGGTGTCAACCTTGTCTTATGATGGCACCGGAGTTCAAGATAGCTGCCAGCCAGTTGCCACAAATCGTGTTTGCTAAAATACAAACCGATAAATATGAGCAAGCAGCGGCGCCTTATAATATTCGCAGTTTACCAACGATGGTAGCATTTAAAAATGGTAAAGAGATAGCACGGCAGTCGGGAGCGTTACCAAGCCATCAAATCGTGCAATGGGTACAAAGCTTAAAGTAGTTGTTATTACAATAAATGCTGTCTCAAAAGTCTGACTTTATTGAATTCAACAAAAAGCCAATACGTGTAT
>NZ_CAJGZK010000085.1 GCF_904846215.1 Psychrobacter glacincola
GAATAACGTTGACCAAGATGCTTGTGCTGAGCATAATATCGCGCTCTATAACGTCGCCGGTTACGCGGTGAAAAGCGTGCCTGAGCATACCTTTATGCTGATGCTAAATGCCATGCGTGCCGGTCTGCATTATCATAATAAAGTCACCGATGGCACGTGGGCAGATAATGGTAATTTTTGCCTACTTGATATCCCGCTTATAGATTTGGAAAATAAAACGCTGGGTATTATTGGCATTGGTACCATTGGCAAACGTGTCACTGATATTGCGCGTGCTTTTGGCATGACGGTATTGTGGGCGGAGCACCAAGGGCGTATGCCGCGTAATGATGACTATACAGCGTTTGAAGACGTACTGGCGCAGTCCGATGTACTGAGCTTGCATTGCCCGTTAAATGAGAAAACTCAGCACCTTATTAATGCAGACACCTTGGCCAAAATGACTAAAAAACCTCTACTTGTCAACGTCGCTCGTGGTGGTATTGTGGATAGCCAAGCGCTTGCTGATGCCATTAACAATGAGCAGATTTTAGGGTATGGCAGCGACGTTTTTGAGCAAGAACCCATAGCTGCCAATGATCCTTTACTGGCTCTTGGTGAGCATCCACGCGTGATATTTAG
>NZ_CAJGZK010000086.1 GCF_904846215.1 Psychrobacter glacincola
ATAAAGACACAGGCTAGAATCACGGCAGCCTCATAGCTGGCTTTAAGTTTATCATAGCGTGTAGCAACACCTCTGAAGTGTTTTAACCTAGCAAAGGCGTTTTCTACCAAGTGGCGACAGCGATATAAGTACCAATTCAGCGCATTGTTGTTGCTTTTTGAATTTGACTTAACGGGTATTACTGACTCAGCACAATGCTCAAAGATACACTCTCTTATGTCGCTACTGTCATAGCCTCTGTCTGCTACAACCGCCTTAGTCTCTTTTTTGATGGTACTTTTAATTAAAGCGTTGGCCATTTTAGAATCGTGTACTTGGCCTCCTGTCAGCTCCACATGAACAGGGTTACCACAAGCATCAACTATGAGATGTAACTTGCTGCTATTGCCAGCAACGCTGATGCCGATGGCTTCATCACGACAACTGGCAGCGCCTGTACTGTGTTGATGCGCTTTTACTACGCTACCATCTATAAATAACCATTCACTATCGTAGTCCGCTGTTACTATTGACATCAGTTGCTGCCATTTACCGGTTTTACGCCAATAGCGATATTGATGGTATACGGTAGACCACTTGCCAAAGCAGGGCGGTAGGTCGCGCCATGGACAGCCAACACGGATACGGTACAACACG
>NZ_CAJGZK010000087.1 GCF_904846215.1 Psychrobacter glacincola
TTTAATAGTTCTACAACGGCTGGTTGACCATATTTTTCTTGTGAGCCTTTTAGGGCTTCAGTGGCAGAACCATGGATGATTGGGGTGTCATCACCTGGGAAGTCATAGTCGCTTAATAATTCACGAACTTCCATTTCTACGAGTTCAAGCAATTCTTCGTCATCAACAACGTCGCACTTGTTCATGAATACGACGATGTACGGTACGCCAACCTGACGTGAAAGCAGGATGTGCTCACGGGTTTGTGGCATAGGGCCGTCAGTTGCTGATACTACTAGGATTGCGCCGTCCATCTGGGCTGCACCGGTGATCATGTTTTTAACATAATCGGCGTGACCTGGGCAATCAACGTGAGCGTAATGACGTGATGGGGTGTCATATTCTACGTGTGAGGTGTTGATGGTGATGCCACGTGCTTTTTCTTCTGGTGCTGAGTCAATAGACGCGTAGTCTTTGGCTTCGCCACCAGAGGTGATTGCAGCTACGGTTGCGACTGCAGCGGTAAGGGTGGTTTTACCGTGGTCAACGTGTCCGATGGTACCGACGTTAACATGTGGTTTTAGACGTTCAAACTTGGCCTTTGCCATGGGTATTCCCTCTTTTTTTGGTGAGTATTTAT
>NZ_CAJGZK010000088.1 GCF_904846215.1 Psychrobacter glacincola
GTGACGGCAAGCTGGTGGATTTTTCTGGTTGGGAATTACCAATCCATTATGGTTCGCAAATCGAAGAGCACGAAGCGGTGCGTACTGATGCTGGTATGTTTGATGTCCCACATATGGTCGTCGCTGATGTCACAGGTAGCGATACCAAAGCATGGCTACAAAAGCTACTGGCCAATGATGTCGATAAACTCAAAACCGTCGGTAAAGCGTTATATTCTGGCATGCTCAACGAGCAAGGTGGCGTCATCGATGACTTAATCGTTTACCTGATGAACGAAGACGCTACTGAATACCGCATCGTCTCAAACGCTGCTACTCGTGATAAAGACATGGCACAATTTGATAAAGTCGCCGAAGGTTTTGACATCAGCATCACTGAGCGTCCAGAGCTTGCGATGATTGCCGTGCAAGGACCAAACGCTGTTGAAAAACTCGCGCAAACCAAACCTAGCTGGGCAGATACTTTAGCTGGTCTTAAGCCTTTCGTTGGTGCTGATTTAACAGACATCGAAGGCAAAGATTGGTTCGTTGCTCGTACCGGCTATACCGGTGAAGATGGCGTCGAAGTCATTATGCATGGTGATGATGCACCAGCATTTTTTGAACAATTGAAAGC
>NZ_CAJGZK010000089.1 GCF_904846215.1 Psychrobacter glacincola
GGTCAATTGTTATGCTTATTCCCGTAAAACGGGTGAACAGCTGAACAAAATAGCGCTCAGGGATGTCAGTCGCGCCTTGAGCAATAGTGGTCAGTTTATCTGGTTAGGTCTTTATGAGCCTAGCCTGCAGACAATATCCGAGGTAAAAGAAGCCTTTGATCTGCACGAGCTTTCAATCGAAGATGCCTTTGCTGACCATCAACGCGCCAAAGTTGAAAGTTATGATAACGATACGATATTTGTGGTATTACGTACCGCTAAGCTTGAAGGCAATGTCATCCGCTACGGTACTACGGCGATATTTATGGGCAAGAACTATCTGATTACGATTCGTAATGGTCCTTCTAACTCCTATGCGCCGGTACGTGAGCACTGCAATCGACGCCCTGAAAAACTGCGTATGGGACCTATATTTGTCTTGCACGCTGTAATTGATTTTATCGTCGATAACTATATGCCAGTGACCGACCGCTTAGGCAGCTATTTACGTGAGCAAGAGCGCAATATTTTTACTTATGAATTTAATAAAGAAACGCTTAGAAATCTATATGAATTAAAATCACAATTGGTGCATATGCGTGCAGTTATTTTACCAGTGCAGGATATCTGTAGC
>NZ_CAJGZK010000090.1 GCF_904846215.1 Psychrobacter glacincola
GCAGTCGCTGCCAATGGTGAGATTGTGGCCAGTATGGATAAGATGAACCATATCGGACAATTTTATCCTGCCGATCGTATGGTTGAGATTGAATCCGGTGTGGTCACGCAGCAGTTGCAACAGTTTGCTGAATCGAAAGACCTCTACTACCCTGTCGACTTTGCCTCAGCAGGCTCCAGTCAAATCGGTGGCAATATTGGCACCAATGCTGGCGGCATCAAAGTTATCCGCTATGGCATGACCCGTCAATGGATTATGGGGCTGACAGTAGTAACTGGTAAAGGTGATATCTTGCAATTGAACCGCGGTATGGTCAAAAATGCTACTGGCTATGACTTACGTCAATTGTTTATCGGTAGCGAAGGCACACTTGGCTTTGTCACTCAGGCACAAATCAAGCTTGAGCGTCAGCCGCAAGACTTAAACGTCATGGTGCTTGGCATGGACAGTTTTAATGATGTAATGAATGTGCTATCTGCCTTTCAAGCACAGATTGATTTAACAGCCTTCGAATTCTTTGATGATGTGGCAATTGATAAGCTGATGGCACACGGTCGAGTGCAAGAGCCATTTGAGTCGTGTACCAAATTTTATACGCTATTAGAGTTTGAA
>NZ_CAJGZK010000091.1 GCF_904846215.1 Psychrobacter glacincola
CCATTATTTGGATTAATTCTCTACAATAAAAAGCACCCCTTTGATCATTAAAGGGGTGCTTTTTTGTTTCACGTGAAACTATAGTTATTTATAATCTTAATTATTATTTACTCTTCATCAGTATTAAAACGCCATGCAAGTATACGAGTACTTTTTTGACCTTGACTCATCTCGATGATACGCATTTGGGCGACACCAAGTTGTTTCAACAGTAATTGCAGAGGTTTTACGTTTTCTGACTTAGATACCAGTGTCGTAAACCAGCCAACATGCTCAGCGAAATCTTGACTCTCTTTTGCCATTTTGGTTAAAAAGGCAATCTCACCGCCCTCAGACCACAGCTCTTTATGCTGACCACCAAAGTTTAGGTTTTGCGCGGCATTGCCAGGCTTTGTTGAGCTGCGGCTAATTTGTTCGTTTTCATTCTTACCGCGATGTCGTTGCAAGTTATGTTGCTTACGACTATTGGCTTCCATCGCTTCTTCTAATGAGGCATGAAACGGCGGATTACAGACCACCACATCAAAGTAATCTTGGCGACCGATGATATTTTTAAAAATAAATTTAGGTTCGGTCTGTAGTTTGACTTTAACAGCACTTTT
>NZ_CAJGZK010000092.1 GCF_904846215.1 Psychrobacter glacincola
GATTAAACGCTTTAATAAGCCACTACAGTTTCAAACTTACGTGTCGCTTTCTTGCCACAGCCGCCCAGAAGTTGTGCAAGCGCTAAACCAATTCGCGCTGCTAAACGATGACATCAGCAATGAGATGATCGATGGGGCACTATTCCAAGAGCAAGTAGAAGCGAATAATATCCAAGGCGTACCAGCAGTATTCTTAAACGGCAAGCCGTTTGCTAATGGTCTGATTGACACGGCTAAATTGATTGAGAAGTTACAAGAGCAATTTCCTGATTTGTTAGCAGAAGCTGAAGATGATGCTGAACAGTTAGAGCAACAAGATGTGACGATTATTGGTGCGGGTCCAGCTGGGGTTGCTGCTGCGATTTATACCGCGCGTAAAGGCTTAAAAGTTACCATGGTGGCTGACCGTATCGGTGGGCAAGTAAAAGATACGCAAGATATTGAAAACTTAATCTCAGTACCTTTAACCACAGGTGGCGAGCTCTCGGTGAACTTTGAAAAGCATTTGCGCGAATATAATATTACGCTTAAAGAGCACGTCAGCGTCAAAGAGATTAGTGAGACAGCTGATGGAAATTATCGCATTCATCTGGAT
>NZ_CAJGZK010000093.1 GCF_904846215.1 Psychrobacter glacincola
CAATAATAATAGTCAAAATACTGCAACGCCTCAGCCAGCAACTAATCAGCAAAGTAGTAATGAGCAGAATCGTCAACTGACACGTTCTGCTGAGAGTAGTACTGATGATAGCAGCGACGCTGAAGAAAGAAGAAGACGTAAACCACGCAAATCAAGACCATCTAAGCCGCGTCAAAGAAAAGAGCAGGCAGATGAAACTGAGAATAGTGCCACTAGCAATACGACTGACAGCAGCGCTAGCACTGATGACAAAGCTAACAATCAAGATAAACGTCAGCAGGATAATAGACGTCATAACGATCGTAATCGCAACAATCGCCAAGACAATAATCGTAATACAAATGAAGACAACGCTAATCCGACCAGTGTTAATGCAACCAGTGTCAGCGACAGCAGTCGTTCTGACAGCTCTGATAATGTAGTAGAAGAGCAAACTCGTACTAAGCGCAAATCGAACAGTCAACGTGGATCACGTGGCAAGCTTGAGCGCGGTGAAACTTTAACGGCAGCTGACTCTAAGCAAAACAATCAGCAAGCCTCTAAAAATGCTAACAGCAAAAACACCATTCTAATGCGCGTCGCAACCAAGACCC
>NZ_CAJGZK010000094.1 GCF_904846215.1 Psychrobacter glacincola
GGCAGTACTCGCACATTGGCAGGCAGCTAAAAATCTATCAGCTTAGCCGCCCCAACTGCTTCTTGTGGACTGCCCATCAAGCCATAAGTCAGCATATAACGGACTTGCTCGTTTTCATCAAGGTAGCGGAAATATGTAAATTTGCTACGGTCTTCACGTCCTTCTAGATAACTGACAATCACCTCATTTTCAGCGACATTCATGACCTGTACTGTCCACTTGCCTTTGTTGGCAAGCAGATAACGCTTATCTTTAAACTCATCAGGATAGCTGCGCAAATCACGAACCGTTTCATCAAAACTGATCGGTTGTACGTCAGTATCAAGCTCATGCAGCGATTCAATTTTCAATGGCTGCTCAAGCTCCGCACTCAGTGTTTTGGGCGCTGCTATGGGCGCGTTTTCTATCTTGGCGCCCATCGCTGGCGTTTGGCTAAACATCCATACCAAAGCGGTGGTCACACCCAACATCAGAGTCGCTATCAGCCAAATCAGCGCTTGACGGCGATAGGATTGACTCGCGGTGCGAGTCGTCGAGCGAGATGCTGCCATGGAGGTGTCCTTGGTAAAGATATGCTTAGGATAGGGT
>NZ_CAJGZK010000095.1 GCF_904846215.1 Psychrobacter glacincola
TAGTCAATCGTAACTTTAGCGCTTATCGTCCTAACCAGCTGTGGGTTGCAGATTTTACCTATATCAAGACGACAAGCGGCTGGGTCTATACCGCTTTTATTATTGATGTGTTTGCCCGTGCTATCGTTGGTTGGAAGGTATCTAATCGTATGAACACGGATATGGTGATGGCGGCTTTAAATCAAGCAATAGCAGATAGAAACCATCCCAAAGATGTGATTCATCACAGTGATCGAGGGGTTCAGTACTTATCCATTCGCTACACTGATAAGATGGCTGACTCTGGCGTGATCGCCTCTGTTGGTACAACAGGCGACTCTTATGACAACGCATTGGCTGAGACAGTTAACGGGCTTTATAAGTCTGAGGTGATTGAATATCTAAAAGAACAATGGCATGGCGTGAACGATGTTGAATTAGCAACCCTTGAATGGGTGGACTGGTTTAACAAAACACGACTGCATAGCACGATTGGATATGTGTCACCTTTTGAATTTGAAAAGCGGTATTATGATAATTTAACCCTGTCAGGCATTGCTGCCTGACTCAAGTAAAACACTCTCCGATATAGTCGGGGCGGTTCATTT
>NZ_CAJGZK010000096.1 GCF_904846215.1 Psychrobacter glacincola
TCTTATGACCAGTGCTAAGAGCTTGGCAGGTGGTTATCCTATTTCTGCCGTTATTGGTCGTGCCGATATTATGGATGCCCCGCAAGTAGGTGGCTTGGGTGGTACTTATGCTGGCAACCCACTTGCTTGTGTAGCCGCTTTAGCAGTCATCGAAGTCATCGAAGAGGAAAACCTACTTGAGCGTAGTATTGAAATTGGCGACAAAATTGAGTCATTTTTAAAGGGCTTAAACTTAAGTAGTATCGGACATATTCGCCATAAAGGCGCCATGCTCGCGTTTGAATTAATCGATAGTGATGGTAAGCCTGACGTTGAAGCGACGACTAACCTAAAAGCGAAATCATTTGAGCAAGGTTTGTTACTAGCATCTTGCGGTATGCATGGCAATGCCATTCGTGTGATGGTGCCATTGACGGTTGAAGATGAAGTGCTACAAGAAGGTCTTGATATCATCAAAGGTATTTTGACTGCCTAAGTATTTGATAGCTTAAAGGATAACAAGTGCTAAAGGTTAGGCTGTGTTTATAGTCAAATCCTAAGCAGTGTTGGTACAACGGCGCCTTGCAAGTCAAGACGCCGTTGTTGTC
>NZ_CAJGZK010000097.1 GCF_904846215.1 Psychrobacter glacincola
GGTTGGGGTAAAGTAATCGGTCTTACCATATTTAACCCCTTTACGTAGGTTAAAGGTATAAGTCTTGCCGTCTTCACTAATATCCCAGCTTTCGGCTAAGGCTGGCTGAATCTCAGTACCATCTCTTTTGAATTCTACTAAGCCGTTGTAGATGGGAAAGGCGCTCGCATCAAAATCGGTACCTGCAGTGTATTGTGCTGGATCGAATCCAGCCGGACTACCTTCTGAGCAATAAAGTAAGGTTTTGGCTGCTTTAGCATCTGAGCTGGCAGCAGAGTCATCGGTGGTTTTGTTGTCGCCGCTACAGGCACTGATGCCTAGAATAACTGTCGCCAACATCGTCAGTTTGAAGAGTGATTTTTGCATTATTACATCCTATGTAATGATAAATAGTCGCCAATATATTTATAAGATCGTTTTTGAACTAAAAATATAATGAGCGTGCCTTTAATTCCCTTTAAAGCAATTGTTTATATCGTGTTTCTAATATGCAAAATAAAAAATATTTTAGGTTGTATTAACCATTATTCAGATTTGCAAAAAATACCGATATAAATAAGTGGTTTAAATATACTCTGTTCAACAG
>NZ_CAJGZK010000098.1 GCF_904846215.1 Psychrobacter glacincola
AGGGACGCGTGATAACATCCCTCGGAAGCGAAACACGAAGTCCTCTAACGATCATATGGACTGGGACTTGTATAAAGTACGCCACTTAGTGGAAAATGCCTTTGCTAAGCTAAAACAGTATAGGGCGATTGCCACCAGATTTGATAAGCTCAAGCAGAGTTATGAGAATACGGTAGCGCTCGCTTGCGCTTATATCTGGCTGAAGTTATGAATGTTCAACACGCCCTAATCTTGCTCCTATACTACTGCCAAAAAACTGATCAAAACTTACTAACAGCTTGTTTTTGAAAAATTCATAAGCTTATTTTACCATTCATAAATAATAAATAACCATTCATCATAATCAGTCACTTTACATTAGAAATAAATAATGTATTTTGAGTGATATTTTTTAAGTAAGCTTAGGATGGTAATCAAAATACTTTTAATTAAAAATAGCGTAAATAATAGCTTTTTATTCATTAGACCTCTTGCAAAAGTCATAGATTAAGCTCGAAATTAACGATACCAGCAAACAGCTTCATTCTAAGATCATAGCGCTGACGACGGTTGCGATATTTATGAGCCACGATCTTGAATAATTT
>NZ_CAJGZK010000099.1 GCF_904846215.1 Psychrobacter glacincola
ATATTGACCTGATTTTTATCCATCAAGCGCGCGGTGAAACTGATGGGGATAAAACCAAAGGCACACGCAGTATCGACAATAAACGTTTTATGACGCGCCTTGGTCAAGGTATTATTAAGCTGCTTGATAATAATACAGCAGATGGTTTTGTGTTTCGGGTAGATATGCGCCTGCGCCCATGGGGCGATGGTAGTGATTTAGCGATTCATCTATCGGCGTTGCAAAAGTACTTTTCTCAGCATGGGCGGGCATGGGAACGATTTGCTTGGTTAAAAGCCCGTGTGGTTGGACACATAGAGCGACCATTCTATGACGACATTCAAGCACTTATTAAGCCGTTTGTCTTTCGATATTACGTCGATTATAGTGCTTTTTCGGCATTACGAGAGATGAAGTCTCTGATCCAAAATCAAGTCGCCCAGCGTGAAGATTTGGATAATATCAAACTCGGTGCTGGTGGTATTCGAGATATCGAGTTTATCGTTCAAGCTTTCCAGTTGATTTATGGCGGACGGCATCCGCAGCTACAGGTCAAATCTTGTTTGAAGGCAATGCAGGCGCTGTATGAGCT
>NZ_CAJGZK010000100.1 GCF_904846215.1 Psychrobacter glacincola
AAAAAACGTCTGAGGGTTAAATCTGTAATTTAGATTTAACCCTCAGACGTTTTTTTGCTTATAAAACAGTAGAAATTGTTGTCAATTTAGTCAGCTATATTCTGTATATGTTACACAAACTTACATTATAAAATGTGGAATATTAGCAATTTTTTCAACATCAAAAAAGTATTTTTGGGGTTTTTAAGGGTGATGACAGGCTAAACAGCCTATGCTAAAGTCGGCTTTGTGTTTTGGCCAGCAGCTTGATTTGCAACAGCTTCGTAAGACTTCAATGATGCTGTGATCGCCAATAATCATTTTTTATATGAATAATATGCAGCAGAAGTATCAGTCACTATGACGTATATATACTTGAGTTGTTGAAATTTAATTGACTGCGCTGTTGTTGATAACAGACCATTTTGAATTAACCGTAGGTATTAGATTTATGAAACAGGCTTTATTGATTTTGTCAGTACTGGGTATGGGCATAGCACAAACGAGTACTGCTGCTGTAACGACCTTTCAAACAAGTAATAATATAACCAATATTTCTGCGGCATCAAACTACAGTTCGTCAAAAAATA
>NZ_CAJGZK010000101.1 GCF_904846215.1 Psychrobacter glacincola
GCCTATGACCATGTACTCATGGCGTTGGTACTATAGCTGTTGATACTATAGCTAATGATTGCATAGCCATCTATTGCAGTGATAGAAAAATTGTTGATAAAAATAGAACCAATAAAAAAGCCCACACTATTTAGATAGTGGGGGCTCTTTTATTAAGCAGCATTGGTTTTATTAGCGTAACTGACTGTCTTTACTGCCACGGCGATTAAACAATTCCGCAGCTTTTGCTTCTTGCTCAAGCTCAGATTGACAGCCAACACAATGCTGCACACCCGGTACTGCGATACGGCGAGCTTCTGGAATCGCCTTACCACATTCATCACAAAACTCTGCACTTTTACCTGTCGGTAATGCACGGCGTGCGCGCTCTAGCGCATCGTTAACGGTCGCATCCATTTGCTCATGCTCAGCACCATCTCTTGACCAGCCACCTGCCATATTATTATCCTATTTATTTTTATTCATTATGCGTATCTTTAATCGAGCATAAATGTCTTTGATAACAAATAGATGAGGTTAAATATCAGCAATTTCAATCTACCTGCGCAGACAAATTGTCGCTC
>NZ_CAJGZK010000102.1 GCF_904846215.1 Psychrobacter glacincola
GACACCTACATCCCAGAGCCTGAGCGTGACATCGACAAAGCATTCCTAATGCCAATCGAAGACGTATTCTCAATCTCAGGTCGTGGTACCGTTGTGACTGGCCGTGTTGAATCTGGTATCGTGAAAGTTGGCGACGAAATCGAAATCGTCGGTATCCGTGACACGCAAAAAACCACCTGTACCGGTGTAGAGATGTTCCGTAAACTGCTTGACGAAGGTCGTGCAGGCGAAAACTGTGGCGTGCTACTACGTGGTACTAAGCGCGAAGACGTACAACGTGGTCAAGTACTAGCGAAGCCTGGTTCTATCACCCCGCATACCAAATTTGACGCAGAAGTATATGTATTGTCAAAAGAAGAGGGTGGTCGTCACACACCATTCCTAAACGGCTATCGTCCACAGTTCTACTTCCGTACCACTGACGTAACTGGCGCAATCCAATTACAAGACGGAACAGAGATGGTCATGCCTGGCGATAACGTTGAGATGGGCGTAGAGCTTATCCACCCAATCGCTATGGACAAAGGTCTTCGCTTTGCTATTCGTGAAGGCGGCCGTAC
>NZ_CAJGZK010000103.1 GCF_904846215.1 Psychrobacter glacincola
GATAGGGCAGCGATTGCTGTAGCTAAAAGTAGTTTTTTCATGGGGGTATCTCCACTTTACAATTTTAGTAATGAGCGAGCTATTATTAGCCGTTGCCCAAATGGTATCGTCACAAATCCTCAAAGATATAATGTGTAACTGGCTACCGAGATTAGTCAGAAACAAGTGTGGCGAAGTTCTATTACCGTAAGATGAAAAAAACCATGACTTACATAACTGGGATTAAAAAAGTAACTGCCATGTAAACTTTGGTCTTTATCGCTCTGTTGCGTAACATCCGTTACCAAACTCATACTTCAGCTACAAGCATAACAACTTTGACATAATTTGCAACATTTTTTTGAAGCTTCAGTTGGGAAAAACTTTCAAACCCACCCTCTGTATAAGGTTTTACCTTAAAGAAAATTTTGACAAAAAACACCCCTACTCGTTTAAAACGAATAAGGGTGAGAATTACAAAGGAAATCAGAAACGCTAAAAATTTTGGCAATTAAAAGTGCTAAAACTTGACAGGTACTTACCTCTTTTATTGGCAGTCACTGACCTCGCTTAAAGGG
>NZ_CAJGZK010000104.1 GCF_904846215.1 Psychrobacter glacincola
GATATGGTTGTGGCACCCATTGGTGGTGGCGGTATGATTTCAGGTACTTGTTTGACGTTGTCGAACCTAGCACCAGATGTCAAAATCTATGCAGCAGAGCCATTAAACGCTGATGACGCTGCACGCTCATTTAAAGCCGGTCATATTATCGCTGATGATGCACCAAACACGGTTGCCGATGGTTTAAAAGTACCGCTGAAGGATTTGACTTGGCATTTTGTTAGCAATTATGTGACTGATATTTTGACCGCGACTGAAGAAGAAATCGTTGAAGCGATGAAACTGACTTGGACGCATATGAAAATCATCATCGAACCAAGCTGTGCCGTGCCGCTTGCTGTCATCCTGAAGAACAAAGACGTTTTTGCCGGTAAAAAGGTTGGCGTCATCATCACTGGTGGTAACGTTGATCTTGACAAGTTGCCTTGGAATTAATGATCGGCAACTAAATATCAGTAATTAGGTATCAATAACTGATTACAAATGAAGCGTTAACTAAGCGCCAGTAATGCGCAAGTTTAAAACGGCTTTTTATAACACTAACTAATAA
>NZ_CAJGZK010000105.1 GCF_904846215.1 Psychrobacter glacincola
ATTGGTGGCTGCTCTTGAGTCAAGGCAGCACAAATAGTCTCGACATTGGTTTCAGCAAGCACACGAAGTCTGTCCGCAGGCAAATCCAAGCGCTTTGCCCGCATAGCAACCTGTGCCAATGATTCCTCACCAGTCACATACAAAGCGCTTCCTGCCAGTGAATCCGCTTTTGCCATATTGGTCGCGGTTTGCAATAGAATGGTCGATTTTCCGATACCGGGATCACCACCAATCAGTACCACAGAACCTGCAACCAATCCACCGCCCAACACACGATCAAATTCACTAATACCCGTCGGCAACCTAGTATCTAAACCTACGCTCACCGCATTGAGCGGCATCACAGCACTATGCGTTCCTGCATAATTGCCCGCCGGTGTACCAGCACCACTTGCATTACGAGGTATGGCGCGACCAGCATTGGGCTTTGCTACGTTTTTATTATGATGTGGCATACTGACGTTAGGCGCTTCAGTCAAGGTATTCCATTCGCCGCAATCACTGCATTGCCCTGCCCACTTGCCAAAATTAGCACCGCAAGCTTGACAG
>NZ_CAJGZK010000106.1 GCF_904846215.1 Psychrobacter glacincola
CCATACCGTAACCTCAACACGCGTTGATAGCGCATTGACGACAGAGATACCCACGCCATGCAAGCCACCTGACACCTCATAATTGGAAGTCGAAAATTTCCCACCTGCATGCAAACGAGTTAAAATCAGCTCAATCCCTGATTGGTTAAATTCAGGATGAATATCTGTTGGCATACCGCGTCCATCATCTTCGACAGACAACGAGCCATCACTATGCAGTTGCACTTTGATGGTTTTAGCATAACCCGCTAACGCCTCATCAACCGAGTTATCAATGACCTCTTGCGCCAAATGGTTCGGGCGCGTGGTATCGGTGTACATACCTGGACGACGACGGACTGGCTCAAGACCTTCTAAAACTTCTAACGATTGCGCATTATATTGACTCACAAATGCATCCTTAACTGTTCGCGTGCGTTTAATTCTATTAAACCATTATAACGAAAAATAGCGACATTAACGTTAACAGTCCATCGCTTACGTCATATAATGTCGTCTGTTTAGACCCGTCCTAAATCTTGTAGCATATCTATCACCATTGGCAACTG
>NZ_CAJGZK010000107.1 GCF_904846215.1 Psychrobacter glacincola
CGCAAAATCCATATTACCCCTCATGAGCGTAGCGCTTGGGTCATCGAAGGCGGTGATGAGGTCAAAGTATTTGATACGGATGCTGGTCGTATTGGTATCTTGGTCTGTTATGATGTTGAATTCCCTGAGCTTGCCCGCTTGTTGGCGCTCGACGATATGGATATTTTGTTCGTGCCTTTTTGGACAGATACCAAAAACGGCTACTTACGTGTGCGCCCCTGTGCTCAAGCGCGAGCCATTGAAAACGAATGTTATGTGATGATTTGTGGATCAGTGGGTAACTTACCGCAAGTTGAGAGCTTAGACATTCAGTACGCGCAGTCGTCTATTTTTTCACCGTCAGATTTTGCATTCCCGCATGACGCGATTATGGCAGAAACGACGGCCAACACTGAGATGGTTTTCTTTTCAGATGTGAATTTAGACAAGCTCACTCACGTCCGTAACGAAGGTTCGGTCCACAATTTGCTTGATCGCCGTGATGACTTATTTAGCTTAAAATGGAAGCGAAAATCCAAAATTCCAGCGAGCAAGTTGAGTGATGAAG
>NZ_CAJGZK010000108.1 GCF_904846215.1 Psychrobacter glacincola
ATTATGACCAGTAACTTGGGTTCGCATAAAATCCAAGAAATGGTCGGCGAGAGCTATGAGGATATCAAAGCTGAAGTGATGGATTCAGTTGGGCAGCATTTCCGTCCAGAGTTTGTCAACCGTATCGATGAGATCGTGGTATTCCATCCACTAGGTATGTCGCAGATGGCAGGTATTGCTGCGATTCAGTTAAACCGCTTGCGTCAGCGTTTATATGAGCGTGAGTTAGATATCGAGTTATCAGCAGAAGCGATGAATAAGCTGGTTGCGGTTGGTTATGATCCTGTTTATGGCGCGCGTCCACTCAAGCGTGCCATTCAGCAAGAGATTGAAAACCCATTGTCATTGAAGCTGCTGGCAGGTGACTTTGTTGCTGGTGATATCATCAAAGTCGATGTCGGTGTGGATGATAAGCTGACATTTGATAAGCTTAGAATGAGCTAATCGTTCATTTTAGCCCTTGACCCGAAACTAAGCCCCTTATTTGCCCATTTTTTATACCGGCAAGTAAGGGGTTTTTACTTTGTGCGCCATCATTATTTT
>NZ_CAJGZK010000109.1 GCF_904846215.1 Psychrobacter glacincola
CTTATCAGGCATTGAGGAGAAGTGTAAGTAACACCGTAGATATGTAGATGATTTTAAATAAATCAAATAAAGGCGATGCTTATTAACCCAGCAGTAAATAACTCGGAAAATCAGTGATGATGACGTCAGCTTGCCACGCGATCAGCTGTTTAATCGTGTCAATATCATTGACCGTCCACGCACTCACTGGCAAGCCATAACGGTGGCTATGTTCAATGACTGCTCGACTAATAAGCGGATAGTGGATACCTAGCTGAATACAGCCAAGTTGCAAGGCGGTATTCGGCGCAGTCATTAAGACTTCAGGTGTGCGAATGAGCAAGCCGCGAGAGATAGGCTTTAGTAATGGATGACGTTGTAAGCGAACATGTAGCTCTACATCGAAACGGGTCAGCACAATGGGTAGTTTGGCAAGTGGGCTATCGATGAGGTTGCGTGCCAATGCTTGTACCAATTTAGCATAATCAGTACGGTCATGCGTTTTAATCTCCAGTTCAATATCAGTAAAGCCAGTTAGCAACGGTGCTACCTG
>NZ_CAJGZK010000110.1 GCF_904846215.1 Psychrobacter glacincola
TCCCATCGCTGAATCTCACCAAAGTTATGCAGCGTGACATTGCTGACCGTGACGCCACCGACTTTCACGGGTTCTAATTTACCGACTGGAGTAATCGCGCCAGTGCGTCCGACTTGCCACTCGATAGCATGCAAGCGTGTCATGACGGTTTCGGCAGGGAATTTATAAGCGGTTGCCCAGCGCGGCTCACGCGATAAAAAACCAAGCTGTTGCTGCAACGCCAAGCTATTGACCTTGATGACCATACCATCAATCTCGAACGGCAGATCGCCACGTGTCTCCTTTACCGATTCATAATAGGCTTGAGCCTCGCGTGGATTTTGTACTACCTCAACTGCACTGACGGTAAAGCCAATGGTTTTTAGCCAAGCAAGCGCTGCTGATTGGGTTTTGATATGCTCAGGTAACCCTTGATTGACAGAATAGCAATAAAACGCGAGCGGACGGCTAGCGGCAATGGCGGGATCAAGTTGTCCTAATCATCCAGCGGCAGCATTGCGTGGATTGGCAAAAGTTTTGTCGCCCTATTCT
>NZ_CAJGZK010000111.1 GCF_904846215.1 Psychrobacter glacincola
ACTCCACAGCCCGCCCCAAATGCCATTGTCAGGGCGCTGTAGCCAAAGTATTTCGCCATTTTCGTTCTCAATAAGCAGTGCATTACTAAATTTACTCGGTTTAGGCTGTTTCTTAGCCTTCACTGGATATTCCGTTTCACGACCTTGCGCATGCGCTAAGCAATCATCTTGTAGTGGACATAGTAGACAAGCAGGCTTGCTACGCGTGCATAAAGTTGCACCCATATCCATCATTGCTTGCGCAAACAATCCTGATTGTTCTCTAGGCGTTAGACGCTCTGCCAATGCCCATAAATCTTTAGTCGTCGCGGACTTAGTGATATCGCCATCAATTGCTGCCCAGCGTGTCAGTACCCGTTTAACATTACCATCGCAAATGACGCCATAACGATGCAAGCCCATTGACATAATCGCCCCAGCGGTCGAAGGACCAACACCTGATATCGCTTCCCAACCTGCCAAGGTTTGCGGAAAGTCGCCAGTCTCGTCAATCACAGCGACCAATTGCTTCGCACCTTTATGC
>NZ_CAJGZK010000112.1 GCF_904846215.1 Psychrobacter glacincola
TGCACGCGCTTAGTTCAGTCGATTGAGGATAATTTAAATAATCGACCTAGAAAGGTGCTAGGGTTTAGAACGCCTCTTGAGGTAAAATCTAGCTTCGGGTGCGTTGCACTTCGATGTTGAATCCAAGCTATATAGAGAAGAGTATTATTCATTAATAGTCTAAATACAGTTAATCATAAGCAGGTGATAAACCCAACCTATTGACAACTAACATAATATTAAACCACAAAGCTATTAATTAAAAAATCTCACAAACTCCTTGACCGTCAACTAAAACTGCGTATAATACGCCCCTATCGGAACGAAGCTACTACTTATGATAAGTAATTCGTTACTTAAAACCGGGTGCTAGCCAGATTGGCAATTGAAGTTCACATTTACTTTAAAACCAATTAAAAATAAGTTCTTGACACTCTATTAAAAGCGTCTATAATACGCACCTCAGCAAAGGGAAGCTGGCAAATAAGTTAACAAACTTATAACCCAGATAACCCGTTGAAACGAATTAGAACAAAGGGTTGACAGACTTATATTTAATGATATACTGGTTGACAGACTTATATTTAATGATATAGTTGA
>NZ_CAJGZK010000113.1 GCF_904846215.1 Psychrobacter glacincola
GCCCCAAATCATGACCGTTTTATTATCGATAAAACCATCAAAATATTGCCAAAACTTGCGGAATATTAGCTCTTTTTGGTCTTCATTAATATGGATAACCGATTGTAATAGCGGCATGGCCAAGCTCTGTGCTTGACTTGATTGCTGTAGCTGAAGCAATTCTGTCGGTAGCGTATTACCACCAAATCCCCAGCCCGCCTGCAAGTAGCTACTGCCCACGCGCTCATCAAGCCCCATGATATGGCTGACTTGCTGGATATCGACTTGTTGACTATCCGCCAAGCGCGACATCTCATTCATGAAACTGACCCGCGTTGCGAGCATCGCCATGATGCTACTACGAGCAAATTCGATAGTCGCGATATTGGCATAATGAGTAGCACGCGCATGCTGCATTAATGGCTGTAGCATACCCAAATGATGACGACTATTTGAGGTTTTTTCACCGAGTAGCCATAGTGACGGATTTAACATCGAGCTATAAGCATCACCATCTTTTAAGAAAACGAACGGTAGATAAT
>NZ_CAJGZK010000114.1 GCF_904846215.1 Psychrobacter glacincola
ATTATATAGTGTTTTTTTGTTGGAATAGCATCTTGGATGCGCTCCTAATCAGCAGTAGATATAATAAAAAGTGAGGTGGTTATTCGTGTAACTGCCTTACAAAAACCAGTTAAACAAGTGAGATAGACGGCTTGCTTTTATGAGCAAAAAGCCGTAAAATCTTGCCTTTAATTTTTCCCTGTCGTGTTCGTCGTAAAAGCGTTGGTATAACATCAGCCACGGCACACGGGTTAAACGGAGTCATACAATGTACGCAGTAATCAAAACTGGTGGTAAACAGCACCGTGTAGTTGTCGATGAGTTGCTTAAAGTTGAACTACTAAAAGCAGAAACTGGCGCAACAATTAAATTCGAAGATGTATTGATGATTGTTGACGGCGAAACTGTCAAAATCGGTCAGCCTATCGTTGAAGGTGCTAGCGTTGAAGTTGAAGTGGTTGAACATGGTCGCGGCGAAAAAATCCGTGTCGTTAAGCACAACCGTCGTAAGCATTATCACAAAGAGCAAGGTCACCG
>NZ_CAJGZK010000115.1 GCF_904846215.1 Psychrobacter glacincola
ATAGAGAATTAGCGATAGTTTTAATGTTGAATAAAAGAAGCTACTTTAGCACAAATTTGTTGATTTAGGGGGTTCTAGGTGCTATTAAAATCAAGCAAAACAGTTCATTAGTTGCTACTTTTTGCATCAATTACCATGATTTAAAAACCTTTCCCGACAGCATTGATATCACTGGCTAATTTTGCCATTGATATATATGAAGACCGTTATTTAGCCAATACCATTTAACGCCCATTTTTTCAAATAGCGCATAATCAGAGTTGGGTGTTGACGCAATTTAAAAACAATCCTAAAAAGACGTCAACGCTAGATTAGCGCCCTGCTTTATTGTACGATACGCCACCATACATCCTCCAATATAGACAAATCTTTATGCCAACCAATCCTCAATATATTAATAATAGCGATGCGGTAAACTCTACAGAAAATGTGGCAGTACAAGCGTTAAAAGAAGATGTGCGTACTGACCGCAGCTTTGATGCGATTGCCGATCATTTTGAGAAAAAGGTCTATGG
>NZ_CAJGZK010000116.1 GCF_904846215.1 Psychrobacter glacincola
ATGTTCAGGATCTATAACAACGATAAGGAAGCTACCATGAGTGATATTTTTAATGTAAAAGACACTATTACGGTCGATAGCAAGGACCATACCTATTATAGTCTACCCAAGCTAACTGAGACTTACGAAAACATCAGCAAGTTACCATTTTGCATGAAAGTCGTTTTAGAAAACTTATTGCGTAATGAAGATGACGGGCAGTCTGTTGGCAAAAACCACATCGAAGCGGTCGCCAATTGGGATGCAGGCGCAGAAGCGTCAAAAGAAATAGCCTTTATGCCAGCCCGTGTTGTCCTGCAAGATTTCACTGGTGTGCCATCAGTAGTCGATTTGGCAGCGATGCGCGATGCCGTCGTTGAGCTTGGCGGCAAAGCTGAGCAAATTAACCCGTTTATCCCAAGTGAATTGGTCGTCGATCACTCAGTACAAGCCGATGCTTATGGCCGCGAAGATGCCATAGATCTTAACGAAAAGATTGAGTTTAAGCGTAATAAAGAACGCTATGAATT
>NZ_CAJGZK010000117.1 GCF_904846215.1 Psychrobacter glacincola
GTCTTGAGGCATTAATCAAGCAGCAACAGGCATTGAATATCAGTATTGTAGCGGTCTATAGTCAGCCTGATCGTAAAGCTGGCCGCGGACAAAAGCTGGCGGCATCTGCGGTCAAGCAAGTAGCATTGGCACATGATATCGCTGTTGGACAGCCAGAGACCTTTAAAAAATCAAGTATAGAAGGGGTAATAGCAAGGCAAACTTTGCAAGATTATCAACCCGATGTAATGATTGTTGCTGCTTATGGGTTGATTCTTCCTGTTGGTGTCTTGAATACGCCGACTTATGGTTGCTTAAACATCCACGCCTCATTATTACCACGCTGGCGTGGTGCAGCGCCTATTCACCGCGCATTATTGGCTGGTGATAGTGAGACTGGCGTTACTATTATGCAGATGAATAAAGGGCTTGATACTGGAGACATGCTTTATAAAGTCAGTGCTAGTATTGAGTCTGATGATACGGCTGCCAGCCTACATGATAAAATGGCTGAGCTTGGTG